>CAYFFW010000009.1:0-49368 GCA_964342745.1 uncultured Gammaproteobacteria bacterium | reverse complement strand
ATTTGTAATCAGCAGGTCGTAGGTTCAAATCCTATCGCCAGCTCCATTCTTGGAGTTTTGTTGTGTTACTTAGAAAGAGGTCTGTGCGTGGCAGACTCTTGGTAATTTTAATGGAAAGATAAAATTAGCCCTGGATGAGCCTAGTAAGTGTATTGCCTTCCTTTCTCGTATCTAAGATGGCATAGCTACTAGTTGAATCAATTAGAGATATTCCTCTATTTATAAGTTTAGCTTTTTCTTGCTTCAAATCGCTTACAAGAAAAATAATCTCTGCAATGCCCTCTCCTCTTTTGTCGTAACAGTTTTGATAAATTGAACTATGATTGGTAGGCTCCAAAAAATCGAAAACAATTGGCCCTACTAATATCTGATTAGATTTAATTTTTGGTAACTCATATTTCTCGGTTGCAGTTTTAGATTGAAACCCTAATTCAAGATAATAATCAGAAGCTTTTGTTGCATTCTCAACTACAATTCCTAAACCTAATAACTTCCAATTGGTCACCATTGGGTGGTTAAAATTATTTTCTTTCCAAAGGTCTTCCCACTTACTAGCTTTTGGCCGTAAAGAGATCATTACATCACCATATTTACGTGTGTCTAAATAGTTTTCTATGGTATTACCATTTACGGAAGCATTGAAAACAAGGTCACAACCTTTCTCTATAAGCAGTTGAGTATCTCTTTGAATATTAGATGTATTAAAAGCTATGTGATTTATTCCAGGTCCTTTTTTTTCTAAATACTCACTAATGAACATGCCAGGTCCAGGATTCATGGGGTAAACCTCTAATTGACAGTCACCTATTTGCGAATTTCCGTCTCTAAAATTATGAGCTCCTCCAGTTGTGTATTTATGGGTAATTGGATCCCCATCTATTTTTTGAAAGTACATTAGCTCTCCTTCACCCTGTTCATACGGAAGAGAAGGTTGAGGTCCTACGCTCACCCCCATTCCAATAGATTGAAAGTGGTTAAGGGTGGCATTCCTATTGGTTACCATCATGCCCAAATGATTCAATATCCAGTTCTTACTCATGCCATGTAGCCCCCATCAACATTAAGAATAGTTCCTGTAATATAACTTGAAGCATCAGAAGCTAAAAAGACAGCGGCATTTGCCATCTCATCGAACGTTGCAACTCTTCCCAGGGGGATGTTTTCAGGTCCAGTTAACCAAGTTTCAAACTTTTCTAACTCAGTGACCTCCTTTCTTTCTTTCTTCATATTTTTTTTTATTTTCTTTCTTTTCTCTTCTCCTGGAAATTGCTCCCACTCAATTAATGAAGGAGCTATGGCATTTACTCTAATGTTATGAGGTCCAAGATATCTGCAATATTGACGAGTCATCATAGCAATGCCTGATTTTACAATCGCGTAATTACCCATAGTTTTATCTGCATGAGCTTTTAATCCTCCGCGCGAAGTTAAATTGATTATGCTGCCGCTTTTTTGTTTTATCATTATTGGAGATACTTCCTTAATTGTTAGCCAGTAACCTTTGAGGTTCACATTTGTTAATCTGTCCCAAGAGTCTTCATCTAAATCAACAACAGATTTAGGGTGATACATAACAGCAACATTCATTAATACATCTATGGCCCCAAACTCTTTTACTACAGTATTTACTAAATTTTTTACTTCTTCTTCTGAAGAAATGTCTGCTTTTAAAGCTATGGATTTTCGACCCATAGATTTAATTTCATCGCTTACTTTGTGTAATTGTCCTGAATCAATATTTATATCACTAATGGCAACATCAGCTCCCGCTTCAGCTAAGCCTAGGGCGAATGCCTTGCCCATATTCCTTCTAGCACCAACTATAAGAGCCTTTTTACCCTTTAAGGAAAAATTGCTTAAACTCATGATTAATTATCTCCTCTACATATAAGGGATTATATCTTTTGCTACTCTTTCAATAACATCATATCTGGTATCAAAGTTTGGTAAAATCATTACTTGATCTAAACCGGCATCGGATAATTGATTTAGTCTTTCTAAAAGCTGCTCTTGCGTTCCAATCATATTCGATGCTTGAAGAACTTCAGGGGTCAAAAATTTTTCTTCTTCTTTAATTACCCAACAGTTATGGCCTTCATGGATTCTTTGATGTCGCTTTTCTTCCGGGAAAGTTTCTAAAAGACCTGTGTAATCATCCCATATACCAGATAAAGCATTAGGCGGCTGATGACCGAAATTTCTATACTGATCATAATTATAGTGAACTGCAGCCATTGCCATGGCTCCACATTCTTTCTTTACTCTATCGGAATCCACTGCCTCCCCTTCATCAAGAACAACCATTGAAGTAAGAGCAGTTGCATAATAGTTTTTATTCGGCTCTATAGATCTATTTATTTCCTTTGCCCCTTCTTGTATTAAATGCCACATTCCAGTAACAGTTTCTGGTGTGTTAACCCCTAAAACTGCTCCATCACCATACTTTCCTGCCAAAGCTAAAGACTTTGGTCCAAAACCTGAAATGTATAAAGGAATCGGGTCTTTAAAATTAACAAAACCTTTGTCTGGCATAATGTGTTTAATTGGGATTTTTTTATCTTCAACAAGCAGATCGCTCTCTTCTCCCTTTAATAAGGGAACCAAAGTTTCTAAATATTGTTCAAATTGTTTTAAACGATGAGGAGGTAATCCCATTACTCTCATGGCCGTGTTTCCTGCTCCAACACCAAAAAAAGTTCTTCCAGGCGCTAAGGTATTTATAGTCGCAATACCTGCTGCATTAACAGGAGCTGGACGAGTGCCAGTTATGGCAACGCCTGTTCCAAGTTTGATTTTATTAGTTCTAGTTGCTGCTAAAGCAAGAGTAGCATAACAATCTGACCACAACATTTGAGAGTCAGCTAACCAAGCATGACTGTATCCAAGTTCCTCTGCACGAACTACATAGTCCACATCACTAATATGAGATGCGACACAAATCCCTAATTCCATAATTGTCCCCTAAGTATTTAAGCTTATACTAACTATATCACCATGAATATTAGGGCAGAAGACTTAGTAATTTTAGAAAAATCAACCTTAAAAATTGCTCAAACAAAAATAGTTCCTAGTATTAAATCTGATTCATATGGTAACTCCCTAATGAGAATGGGAACAGGTGGAAGATTTGATAACTTTTTCCTTTGGGATACAGCATTTACTGCTATTTGGGGGCGTTACTTTATGGATTCTTTACCAATTGAGAATTCAATGGATAATCTTTATTTAGCTAGAACAGAAGAAGGATTTATTTCAAGAGAATATACTTCAAGGGGTAATCCTATCTGGCACCACAATCATCCAATTGCTTTTGCTCCCCCTATCTTAACTTGGGCTGAACTTTCAATGTTTGAGATAAGCTCTAACATTTCCAGGCTTAAAAGAGTCTTTCCTTATTTAAAATCTCATCATGAATTCTGCTTAAAGAAATATCAAACACAAGACGGACTTTTTATCGGAGATGCACTCGGAAGCGGTATGGATAATCTTAAAAGGTATCCAAGTTCATGGAATTTTGAGAAAGATGGAATTGAACTAAAACCAGAATGGGTAAACTCAATGTACCGCCCCTATTTACATAAACTAGGTCCAAGTCATCAATTTTGGTGGAATTCACAGGGCCGTTGGATAGACTTATCTTCTCAAATGGCATTTGATTCAAAATGTCTTTCTGAAATGGCTAAAATATTAGGTCTTAGTAAAGAGACTAAAGCCTTTAATAAAGAATACAGAGATTTAGCAACTATTATCAATGACCTTTGTTGGAATGAAGACCATCAATTCTATTTTGATCTGGGTTATGGGCAACACATCGTTCGATACCACATAGGGAGCTATTGGGCTTTGATAGCTGGAATAGTTCCAAAATCTAGAATTGAAGGCTTTGTTTCTCATTTATCAGACCCAAGGAAATTTAAAACTGCAGTTCCTGTTCCTTGTTTGTCAGTTGATGACCCAGATTTTTCAGATGACGGAAGTTACTGGAGAGGTAGTAGTTGGCATCCTACTACTTACATGGTCATTAAAGGCTTGAAAGACAATGGCTATTCAGACATAGCTTACGAAATCTCATTAAATTGTGTAAAGGCTAACCTGGACCTTTACAAAAAAACAAAAACTTTTTGGGAAAATCTTTCTCCTATTAAAGCGGAACCAGGAAAACCATCTCAACCAGATTTTTGTGGATGGGCAGGTCTAAGTACTGTAGCTATTCCTCGAGAGTTTTTGAACAAAGATTCTTAAGTGATTGCAGGAGAATCTGAACCAACGACTTCTTCTCTTAAGTCTCTTTTCAAAACTTTACCTGTAGCATTTCTAGGAAGTAAGTCCACAAACTCAACACTTTGTGGAACTTTAAACTTTGCAAGGTTTTTCAGGCAATGTTCAATTATGTCCTTCTCATCAATTTTTTGACCTTCTTTTAGGGAGATAAAAACTTTTCCAGTCTCGCCCCATCTTTCATCAGGAACTCCTATGACAGCTGCTTCTGCAATTTGGGGTAATTGATAAATTACATTTTCAACTTCCGCTGGATAAACATTCTCACCACCAGAAATATACATGTCCTTCCATCGGTCAACTATATATACAAACCCCTCATCGTCGAATCTTGCTGCGTCGCCTGTTTTTAACCAGCCGTCAATAAAAGAATCTTCTGTAGCTTCAGGTTTATTCCAATAACCTGGAGTTACATTAGGACCCTTAATATAGAGCTCACCTACCTCTCCCCAGGGAAGTTCATTACCATCATCATCAACCACTTTTACTTCAGTATGCATTAAAGGTTTACCTGCTGAGCCTAACTTTCTCTCAGCATCAGAAGCATCAAGTCCAATTCCACCTGGGCTAGTTTCGGTCATTCCCCATCCTTGGATCATGGAAACCCCTCTTCCCGACCATGTTCTTAGTATTGCTTCAGCACAAGGTGCTCCTCCTATTCCTGCAATTTTTAAATTAGATAAATCAGTTTTATCAAAATCTGGGTGATTCATCATAAACTGGTAAGGAGCTGGAACAGCAAAGAAATGAGAAACCTGATATTCAGAACTTCCTAATATAGAAAGGGCTAAACCAGGATCAAATTCTCTGATCAAAATTAGCTCTCCTCCTGCGTGAAGAACTGGATTAGCATAGCAATTCATTCCACCTGTATGAAATAAGGGCAAAACCACAAGTTGAACTGTTTCAGGATTCACAAAAGCAGGTGCAGCTAAATTGATGCAGTTATAAAGCTGCATCCTATGGTTAATCATTGCCCCCTTTGGATGGCCTGTTGTACCTGAGGTATACATAATCATGATTAAATCATCATGATTTGTCGTAATAGTCTCATAAATACCATTAGATTCTGCAATAGCATTTTCATATTGACTAGAACTGTCTTGATTATCAATTTGTAAAGACTGCTTTATATTACAATCATTCAGTAGTTCTAAAGATATATCTAAAAAGGCAGAGTCATAAATCAGGGCACTTGGCGTGCTGTCATTTAAAATATATTCAAGCTCAGGTTTGGTTAGTCTCCAGTTAAGAGGTAATTCAATAGCACCTATTTTTGCACATGCAAATTCAAGCTCAAAAAATTCAGGGCAATTATGAGATAATATGGCAACCCTATCCCCTTTATTAACACCATTTTTCTGTAACCACTCTGCTAATTTATTTGATCTGCTATCAAGCTCAGAATAAGTCAGCTCTTTATTGGAACTTAGATCCCTTATAGCTATTTTATTTGGACGAACATTAGCATGGTATGAAGACCAATCATAATGATTAACAGCCACATCTTTCTCCTTATAAAAATAAAACCAATAAAATATAGAAAACTACTACTACTCCCCAAAGTCCAGCTAAAAGACCTAACCTACTTCCTAATTTCTCTCCTTTAGACCATTGCCATAAAAGAAATAGAACTGTTAGAAAGAATAAATATATTATTACCCACAACAAGAGTTACTCTCCTTATAATTCAATTATGAGAAACATATCATTAACTTAGAAAAATAAAAACTCAAAATATAAATCCTCAAGCAAAATATGGGCTATAAGACTACAAGAAAAAAGAAAAGACTTAGGCAAAGCAAAAGATCAAGAAATCAAATACTTGGTATTCTGCTAAAGAAAAAAAATAATAAATTTCATGTCAAAGATTCATATACTGAAGAATCTTATAAGATTTCAGTAAGAGAAATACGAAAAGCATTTATAGGCGATAAGGTTCAATGCTCAATTTCTCCAAAAGGATGGGCAAAGATTCAAAAAGTTATAGAATCAAATACATCAAATTTTATTGGTAAATTGGAAAAATCTTCCCGAGGCTACAAAGCCTTACCTTTAGATTCAGGAAAATACAATCATGTTCTCCTTAAAGGAAAAATTCCTAAAAATATTAATCTTTCTAGTTTTGTAAAAATAAAAGTAACTCAACAACCTTCAGAGAGTTCTCCTGCCAAGGGCTTTATTGAAAAAGCTATAGATTCTTCTGCCCCTGAGACTACAGCTAATGAAATGGCAATCTCTAGGTTTAATTTAAGAAACAATTGGGATAAGAATGTAATAAATGAATTAAAGAAATTAAAGAGATATGAAGACAATGAATCTAATGGAAAAGACCTGACCTCTTTGTCTTTTGTAACTATTGACGGAAAAAATGCTCAGGACTTTGATGATGCGGTTTACGCCGAAGATTCCAAATCAGGTTTCAATTTATACGTTGCCATTGCTGATGTAAGTCACTATGTCCATGCTGGAGGTTTCATTGATGAGGAAGCCAAAAAAAGGGGTACCTCAGTTTACTTTACTAATAAAGTTATACCCATGTTGCCAGAAAAGTTGAGCAATGAATTATGTTCGCTAAGGCCGAAAGAGAAAAAAATTTGTTTAGTTTGTAAAATCGAACTTGATGTATTGGGAGAGGTAAAAGATGCCTCTTTTTTTAGAGCAGATATCAAGTCCCAAGGTAGATTAACATATGAAGAAAGTAGTAAATATTTTGAAGAAAATAGTTACCCTGATCACCTTTCGGCCAGTTTAAAACCACTTAAAAAAATATATGATTTACTGAAAGAAAAAAAGATTTCTAGGAAAGCTCTTGAGTTAGAAATTCCAAATTTCTCTCCTAAAATAAAAAATGGCGAAATTAAAAGATTTGTAAGGGGTAAAAGGAGAATCTCTCATCGAATTATTGAAGAGTGTATGTTGTTGGCCAATATTTGTGCTGCGCAATTAATCTTAAAATCAGAAATACCTTCTATATTTAGAGTACACCCAAAACCTGATGCAATTAATATTGAACAACTAGAGTCTTTTGTTAGATCTAGAAAAATTAATACAAAGATCAGACGTGAAGGCAATATAGAGGACTTCTATAATCTAATTGAGCTTTCTCAAGATAGAAAAGATCTGGAAGACATTCATATGCAAGTACTTCAATCTTTAAATCTTGCATACTACTCCAAAGAATCTTTGGAGCATTTTGCTTTAGCTTATAAAACCTATACCCATTTCACTTCACCTATTCGTAGATATCCCGATTTAATGGTTCATAGAGCCATAAAGGAACTATTATCCCAGAATTCATCTGAGGAACTAAAAATGAGCAAGGTAAGAAAAATGAAAGTTAACTTTAAGAATTACCCATTTAAACAACAGGATGTTTCTGAAATTGCTAATCAGTCTTCTCATAAAGAAAGAGAAGCTGAAAAAGCTTCTAGAAATGCAATAAATACACTTAAATGTGAATTGGCAGCAAAACATATACAAAAAACTTTTAAAGGTAAGATTTCTAGCATTACTAACTTTGGTATTTTTATCTTTCTTGAGGAGCTAGGAATAGAAGGTCTCTGTCACATAAAGAAGCTTCCTAAGAACGAATATTTTATATTTGATCAAGATTCAAAGAGTTTAATTGGAAGTTCTTCGGGAAAGAGATACTCCCTTGGCGATATAGTTTCGGCTAGAATCAATGAAGTAGATATTCCAATGCAAAGGATAGATTTAGGTATAACAAAATGAGAAAAGATAAGAATGAAGAATTTGTATGTGGAGTTAATCTTGTAGAAGCAATATTGAGATTAAGGCCTAATAGTGCAAAAACCTTATTTATCCTAGAAACAAAATCAAATTCAAGAATAGAGAAAATCTCTTCTTTAGCAAATAAAAATAAGATAGAGGTTTTAACAAAAGGAAAAGAGTTCTTCCATACCTATTTTGAACAAGAGAATCACCAAGGACTAGCTTTATTATGTTGGAATAGATTAGAAGAAAGCGAGGATTTACTGGATGAATTATTAAAAAAAGAATCTTTGCTAATACTTATTCTTGACCATTTGACCGATCCTCATAATGTTGGAGCTTGTTTAAGGAATGCTGCAGCTGTGAATGCTGATGCTGTAATAGTACCTAAAAATAGATCTTGCCATTTAACTCCTACTGTTAGAAAAGTTTCTTCAGGTGGCTCGGAACTTGTTCCATTTATAGTTGTCACTAACCTAGTTAGAACAATAAAAAAATTACAGATGAACGACGTGAATGTTATTGGTTCAGATAAGGAAGGGGATATTAATTACCAAAACATTAAGGCAGACAAAAAGAATGCTTTAGTAATTGGATCAGAAGATAAAGGGTTAAAAAAATTAACAGCTAAAAACTGCGACTTTTTAGTCAAAATTGAAATGCCTGGAACTATGGAAAGTCTGAACGCCTCAGTTGCTTCCGGAATTTTATTATTTGAAATGATTAGAAAAAATTAGAATTTTATTTAGAATACATCGATGCTGGCTCAAAGGACTCTGACAAACTCAATAAAAGCATTTGGTGTTGGTCTTCATAGCGGTGATCCCATTTCATTAGAATTAAAACCTGCACCTCCTGATACAGGCATAATTTTTAGAAGAACAGATTTAGATCCCTCAGTTGAAATAAAAGCTAGAGCTGAGAATGTAGGAGACACAACTCTCTCGACTACTCTTTGCAATAAAGAAGTCCAAATATCCACTGTTGAGCACCTTCTATCTGCTATGGCTGGATTAGGAATAGATAATGCTTATGTTGATGTTGATGCTGCAGAAATACCGATTATGGATGGAAGTGCTGGACCTTTTGTTTTCTTAATTCAATCAGCAGGAATTGATGAACAAGAGAAAGCTAAGAAATTCATTCGAATAAAAGAAAAGGTAAGAGTTGAATTTGGTGATGCTTGGGCTGAAGTTTCACCTTTCGAAGGTTTTAAAGTAACTTTTACGATGATTTATGATCATCCTGTTCATAAAAAATATACAAATGTTGCCTCCGTTAACTTCAACAGCACTTCTTTTGTGAAAGAGGTTTCTAGGGCTAGAACCTTTGGTTTAATGAAAGATCTTGAGATGCTGAACAAAGAAAATCTAGCTTTAGGTGCGAGCATAAAGAATGCTATTGCAATCGGTGATGATGCAATCCTTAATGAAGAAGGGGTGAGGTTTGAAGATGAAATGGTGAAGCATAAGATATTAGATTCAATTGGAGACCTTTATTTATTGGGCCACAACTTAGTTGGTTCCTTTGAGGGATATAAATCAGGCCATACTGTTAATAATGCTCTTTTAAGAGAACTTATTTCTAGACCTGAAACTTGGGAAGTTTTATCTTACGAAGACCCTAAAAGTTCACCAATAACTTATTTAGACCCAATAATAGACCCGAGCTCAGGCTAACTTTGTAGCTGTTAAAAAGAAAATTATTCTCACAACTTGGTAGAATTCGTTTCATTACATAAAAAAATGAATATTTTTGGGAAAATTTTTGGTTCTAAAAACTCTAAGAAGCTTAAAAAACTTGAGCATTTTATTAAGTCAATAAACAGTCTCGAAGAGACCTATTTGGAACATTCTGATTCTGAGCTTGAAGGGTTAAGAGAAAAATTCATAAAAAGACATCAATCTGGTGAAAGCTTAGATAAGTTGTTAGTCGAAGCATTTGCCGTAACTAGAGAAGTTTCAAAAAGAAAACTTGATCTTAGGCATTTCGATTGTCAGCTTTTAGGCGGTATAGCTCTTCATAATGGACAAATTGCAGAAATGGCTACTGGAGAAGGAAAAACCCTAGTTGCAACTTTACCTGTCTACTTAAATTCTTTCTCTCAAAGAAAAGTCATATTGGTTACTGTGAATGATTACTTAGCAAAAAGGGATGCTGAATGGATGAGACCAATCTATGAAGGCCTAGGAATGGAAGTAGGTTTCATTGTATCTGGACAAAATATGGAAGAGAGAAAATCCGCTTACAATGCAGATGTAATTTATGCAACTAACAATGAACTGGGTTTTGATTTTTTAAGAAATAATATGGCGATAACTAGGGAAGAAAGAGTATTAAATGATTTTTACTTTGCAATTGTTGATGAAGTTGATTCAATCTTAATCGATGAAGCTAGAACACCTTTAGTAATCTCAGGTGCCGCCGAGGATACTTCTAAAATCTATAATCAAATCGCTAAATTCATCCCTGAATTAATACCTCAGAAATCTTCTGAAGATAAAGAAGGTAATGTTGAAATAACAGAACAAGGTCACTTCTTAATAGATGAAAAATCTCGTCAGGTTGAATTAACTGAACTTGGTCATGACCATGTTGAAAACTTACTTCAATCTAGTGGTATGTTAGATAGTGAAAAAAGTCTCTACTCATCTTCAAACTTAAGATTACTTCACTACATACAGTCTTCTTTAAGAGCACATTTCTTATTTAAAAAGGACGTTGACTACTTAGTTCAAGGAAACGAAATAGTACTAATTGATGAAAACACTGGCAGAGCAATGCCGGGAAGAAGACTGGGTGATGGTCTTCATCAAGCTATCGAACAAAAAGAGAATGTGCCTATCCAATTAGAAAGTCAAACATTGGCATCTTGTACATTCCAAAATTATTTTAGGCAATATGAAAAATTAGCTGGCATGACAGGTACAGCCAGCACTGAATCACAAGAGTTCCTAGAAATATACAGCCTTTCAGTCACTGAAATACCTACTAACCAAAATATGATTAGAGAAGATAAAAACGATGTAGTGTATTTGACTCAGCAAGAAAAATTTAATGCTGTTATAGATGAAATAGAAGAATATAAGAACAAAGGAAATCCAGTTCTTGTAGGAACTTCTTCTCTTGAAAGTTCTGAAATTATTTCTAACCTCTTAAAGGAAAAAAACATAAATCATCAAGTTTTAAATGCTAAAAATCATGCTAAAGAAGCTGAAATAATAGCTCAAGCTGGACAATTAGGAGTAGTAACAATTGCAACCAATATGGCTGGCAGAGGAACGGATATTGTTCTTGGTGGTAATTGGGAAGCTGAATTGGAAAAAACTAGTGCCTCTAAAGATGAAATTTTTTCTAAATGGAAGGAAAGAAATAAAAAGGTCTTGGAAGCCGGTGGCTTGCACGTCATAGGCACTGAAAGGAATGAATCCAGAAGAATGGACAATCAATTAAGAGGAAGGTCTGGAAGGCAGGGAGACCCTGGCTCATCAAGATTCTATCTGTCCCTAGAGGATTCTTTGATGAGGATTTTTGCTTCTGATCAAGTAAAAAATATGATGCAAGGGTTGGGACTGGAAGACGGTGAAGCCATCGAACACAGAATGTTAAGCGGCGCTATTCAAAGAGCTCAGAAAAGAGTGGAAGGTAGAAATTTTGATATAAGAAAGATGCTACTTGAATATGATGATATGGCAAATGAACAAAGGCAAATAATCTATTCGCAAAGAAACTCTGTACTTGAATCAGACAATATTACAGATTTACTTAATTCAATGAGAGAGACGGTAATTGAAAATGAAGTACGTTCTTATATTCCAGAACAAGCTCCGGCATTGCAATGGGATATAAATGGACTTGAGGCCTCAATACATAACAATTTTGGTCTAGTTACCCCTATAAATGAGTGGATAAAGAATGATTCGAGCATCAATGAAGAACAGATTTCTGAAAAAATATATGCAGCAACGACTGCTAGCTACAAAGCGAAAGGCGAGACTATAGGGCCCGTAATGAGAGACTTTGAAAAACAAATTCTTCTACAAATAATTGATAATGCTTGGAAAGAACATTTAGGTTCAGTAGATTACTTAAGACAAGGTATTGGCTTGAGAGGTTACGGTAGCAGAAATCCTAAACTTGAATTTAGAAAGGAATCTTTTGGACTCTTTGAAGGTCTTTTAGAAAATATTAGATTGGAAGCTACTAGATTCCTAGCAAGAGTTGAAATTGAAGTGGATACTCCTGAAGAATTAGAAAGAATTCAAAAACAAGGAAGAAAGAAGACAGTAGAGCACCAGAACTCAGAATCTGCTTTTTCTTTAAATGAAGATGAAGATAAGCCTCAAATTGAGAAACCTAATCAACAAGATCAGGGTAACCGAAGACTCAGAAGATATGAAGCTAAGATGGCAAGAAAAAAGGCTAATAAAAAATAAAACTTTACGATATGGCTGCTATAAATAATATAGATGGCGTGCAACTTTCAAGTTCCTCTAGTAATTCAAGGTATGGGGACCGAGATGATAGTGTAGTTATAAAATTAGAAAAGGAGGCAAAAATAAGCTGTAAATTTACTAGTAATGCATTTCAGGCTGCTCCTGTAAAAATAGCTAAAGAACATCTCAAAAATAGGTCTAATAAGGAAAAAATCTTACTGGTAAATGCAGGAAATGCTAATGCCGGTAATGGTAAGTTAGGTGAAAAAAATGCAATGCTCTGTTGCAAAGAAATTTCTGAATATTCTGGTTTAGTGCAAGAAGACATTCTTCCTTTCTCCACGGGCATAATAGGTGAACCTCTACCCACTTCAAACTACATCAAAGCATTCAAAAAAGCCTATACTTCTCTAAAACCTTCTAATTGGAGAAAAGTAGCAAAAGCTATTCTAACAACAGACACTAAGATAAAACTCATTTCAAAAAAAGTTGTTATAGGAAAAGAAACTATAAATATTACTGGATTTGCAAAAGGCTCTGGAATGATAAGACCAGATTTTGCAACTTTATTAAGTTTTATTTTTACCGATGCAGACATAAACCAGTTACTTTTAGATAAATTACATAAAGAGGCTCTAGAAAAAAGCTTTGAAAGGATAACAGTTGATGGCGATACATCTCCCAATGATTCTTCAGTTTTAGTTGCCACTGGCAAATCAAAAATTCAAATTAGAAACAAATCAAAAGAGTTAGTAAAGTTTAAAAAGGAGTTAACTATTATTTTTCAGTCATTGGCTAAAGATATTATTAAAGATGCTGAGGGAGCAAAAAAAGAGATTGAAATTATAGTGAATAAAGCCAAGACCAAAACAATTGGAAAAAGAGTAGCTTTTTCAATTGCACACTCGCCTTTAGTAAAAACTGCCATGTACGGAAATGATGCCAATTGGGGGCGAATACTTGCAGCAGTAGGAAGAACAAACGGGATTTCAGATATATCTAGGGTCTCAATAAAAATAAATAATTCTCCTTTAGTGAAAAAAGGAAGTAGAGATTCGAGACATAATGAATCAAAAGCATCTAAAGCAGTAATGGCAAAAAAAATAAAAATTGAAGTAGACCTAAGTGAAGGCAAAGAGAACTTCTCTGTTTTAACTTCTGATTTAACTGAGGATTACGTTCTAATTAATAGTGATTATAGAAGCTAAGAATGGAGCTACCTAGAATCTTTCCTATTACATCAGAAATAGATTCTTTAGAAAAAATTTTAATAAGCTTACCTTTGCTTTTACAAAAGAACATTTCCTCTTTTCTATATAGAAGAAAAAATCTTAATTCTAAAATCGTTGATAAAGAGCTATTTATACTAGAATCAATTTGTTCAAAATTAAACATCTCTCTGTTTATTAATTCTCATCATGAAAAAGATACTTCCATATTCTTTACAGGTATGCACTTAACTCAACAAGACTTAAAAAAATTAAAAAGAAGAGAAATAGATAAAACAAAACTCTTAGGTGCTTCCTGCCATTGCCTAGAAGATATAAAGAAGGCAGAAATTTTAGAAGTAGATTACATATTTCTATCCCCAGTAAAAAGAACTGAATCCAAAATTAATTATTTACCTTTAGGATGGAAAAAATTTTCTAGTCTGTGTAATGAAACTACTTTACCAGTCTACGCATTGGGAGGAATGCAAGAAAAAGATTTACCTGAAGCACAAAAGAAGGGTGCATATGGAATAGCGGGGATAAGCAGATTCTGGTCAGATTAATGCTTAGTGATTTCTTCTAAGTCTTCTTCCGAATCAAACAAGGTACTACCAGCTATTTTGTTTCTTTCACTAGCCCAAGACCCTAAATCCAAGAGCTGACATCGTTTTGAACAAAAAGGCTTAAAAAGATTTTCTTTCTTCCATTCAACCAAAATTTTGCATTGTGGACACTTTACTTTTTCTTTCATTCCACCATTTTTAAATATTTTTTATGCAACTCTTCGACCTTTTGTTCCAACTCTTCAATTGTGCCCGTATTAGACAGCACATCGTCTGCCCTTTCTAGTCTGGCCTCTCTTTTCATTTGAGCAGATACTAGTTTCTCCACTTGACCAGAACTAACCTGATCTCTTTGGGCCGTCCTTTTAACTTGAACTTCTTTAGGCACATCTACAACAATAACTCTTGAGCACATTTCTTGAGAATTTGTTTCTAACAATAAAGGAGCAACGAACAGGGTGTATGGACTCTTAGATTCTGAAATTTCCTTAGCAATTTGTTCTCCAATTCTTGGATGAAGAACTGATTCTAGCCACTTTCTTTCATTCACGTCAGAAGCAATAATTTCTCTTAATTTAGCTCTATTTAATGTCCTGTTCTTTTCAATAACTTCAGTGCCAAAATGATCTTCAATTTCTTTTAGTGCTGGCTTTCCAGGTTCAACAACAGTCCTAGAAGCTTCATCAGCATCAACTACAGTTATTCCAAGAGAAGCAAATTTATCAGAAGCTACAGACTTGCCACTTCCTATGCCTCCTGTTAGTCCAATTATCAACATATTGAGATAGTATCAGATAGAAAAAATATTTTCTTTTACTAGTTAAAGAGATGTTAGAAATTTTATAGCTTCATCAGCAAAAACATCATTTCTATCCCCAGCAATCATGTGAGCAGCTTTCTCTATTTCAATAAACTTAGCGTGTGTTATTACAGATAGAAAATAGTTAACGTCTTCCATAGTCACAACATCACTTAAAGCGCCTCTAATTAATAAAGTGGGTACAGTTACACTCTTAGCAGCTTTGAGTTGTAGATCAAAATATCCAGTTTCTTTAGAACCTGGTCTTCTACGAATAAACCTGGGATCCCAATGCCAATAATATTTCCCATCCTCTTTTAATCTCAAATTTTTTTCTAATCCCTTTAATTCTTTCGGTTTTTTTCTATGCGGTAAGTAATTAGAAATAGATTTAGCAGCTTCCTCTAAAGAACTAAAGCCACTTTCACCTGAAAGCATAAAGCTTACTATCCGGTCAGATCCTTCTGGGTCAGGGTATATTCCTATATCGACCATTATGAGGGCCTTACATAAATTAGAATTAATGTTGTCTCCGGCTAAGGCAAGAGAGGCCATACCACCTAATGAAGCTCCTACTAACATAGCAGGCTTACCTATGGACTTAATAATAGATACTAGATCTTCCTTATAAGCCCCAATTGAATAATCACCCTCAGAGTGCCAATCACTATCACCATGTCCTCTTAAGTCCAATGCTAAGCAATGAAAACCGGCTTCAGCTAATTTTTTACCTGTATTCCCCCAAGCATGCCTTGTCTGACCTCCTCCGTGAAGCAATACAACCAGTTGACTATTCTCTTCACCCCAAACATCTGCAGCTATCTTTAGATTTCCTTGTCCATTAAAGTGCATAAATATAATGATCCTTTTAAAAAAACATGAATTGTTCCATAAAATAATACAAAATCCATTACTTAGTATTCTCTTCCGTAAATAAACCATGAAAGAAGCACCTAAATCACTACTTCAACGACTCAAGTATATTGGTCCCAGTGTCATAGTTACAGGCAGCGTAGTAGGAAGCGGTTCCATCGTTATGACACCACTTCTAGGGGCTGCAGCAGGTTTCACACTTCTTTGGTGGCTTTTGCTTAGCATGTGGAGTAAACCAATAATTCAAGCTGAAATAAGTAGATACATAGTCGTTACCAAGAAGACTTTTCTGGAAGCATTTGCTGATATGCCTGGGTTTAAAACAACTATTAGAGGTAAAACAACTTCCTGGCTAGTGTGGTTTATGTTTTTTGGAGTTATACCTTCTATAGCTGGAATGGGAGGTTTGGCTGGTGCAGTTGCTGAGGCAGGTCATGCAATGTTGCCATTTCTTAGTATAGAATTTTTGGTTATTAGTTGTTGCATAGTAACTTGGATAATTCTTTATTGGGGTTCTTATCAAACCTTAGAAAAAGTTCTATTGGCTATGGTTCTTTTTTTCTCTTTCACTACACTTTTTATAGCACTTTCAATGCAAACAACAGAGTATGAAGTCAATATAAATCAGATCGGGCAAGGATTATCTTTTTCTTTTCCCACTGAATTCTTACCTTTGGCTTTAGCGGTATTTGGCTTTACTGGAATTAGTTACGGGGAAATTATGGCTTACACATACTGGTGTTTAGAGAAAGGTTATGCCCAAGGTAAAACCGAAGATATTAAAGAGACCAGGGCTTGGATAAAAACTATGCAGACTGATGTCTGGGTAACAGTTGTGTTTATTACTATTGGCACCCTTCCTTTCTTCTTCCTAGGTGCAGGCGTTCTTTACAATGTTCCAGAGTTACAAGAATCCTTAGCTAATAATTCTTTTTGGGATGTAGATATCATTGGGTCCTTACAGAACATGTTTTCTCTAGTTCTTGGAGGTTGGGCAAAATGGTTATTTATTGTCTTAGCTTTCTTTGTCTTATTCTCAACTTTCCTATCAGGAACAGCGGCTTTTACCAGAACAATTACTGATTATTTAATCTCTACAGGGTTAATTTTAGAGCCTAAAGATGGAAGGGGTAAGTTAATTAAACTAATAGCTTTTTTTATACCCCTACTCTCTTGTATTTTTTATTTCTTAATGCCGAACCCTATAAGCCTATTGCTGATAGCTGGCATTTGGGCTGCTATTGGACTCCCCATTGTAAATATAGGTGCCTTATACCTAATTAGTAAGATGAAAAATGAACTGAAACCCAAACAAAGTACTATAACTATTCTATGGATGAGTCTTCTTCTTCAAATTACTATGGCTCTTCTTATCATTTATGATATGACTTTAGGTTTTTAAAATAAATTTTGCTTATGGATTTAATAAAGTGGCCATTTTTAAAGCAAAGCTGGGGAATGGAATTTTCCAAGTCGAGTGGATCTTACCTCTACACCAAAGAAGGTGAGAAGATACTAGATGCTGCTGGTGGTGCAATAGTTAGTAATGTTGGCTATGGAAGGGAAGAAGTAGCAGAAGCAATAAAACAAGCTGTTAAGAACAACTCATATATTCTTCCTCCTTTTATGACTCCTGAAAGAGAAGCTTTATTAGATGAACTTAGGGAATATTGGTTACCTTCTCACTTAACTAGAATACACCTTTCTTCAGGAGGATCTGAAGCCAATGAATCAGCAGTTAAGTTGGCTATTCAATACCAGGCTAGTAAAGGAAGGCCCGAAAAAAATATTATACTAACAAGGAATCTCTCTTATCATGGAACCACTCTAAATATGTCAGGAATTTCTGGTCATTCAGCTAGAAAAAAGGGACTAGAAAACTACGTACCGAATCCATACATGATAGAAACCCCCTACCCCCTAAGATGTCCTTTAGGAAGTTTTCATCCTGAAGCAAAAGATTACTATATAAACAACCTTAAGGAGGTCATCAACAATTTAGGACCCGAGAATATTGCTGGGCTTCTGATGGAACCAATTAATGGTTCTAGTGGAGGAGCCATCTATCCTCCCGAAGGGTATTGGGAAGAAGCTCAAGAAATTGTAAGAGAGCACAACATACTTCTGATTGCAGATGAAGTAATGACTGGGTTCGGAAGAGTAGGAGTTGATTTCGCTAGCAATTTGTACGGACTTAAACCAGATATATTAGTTGCAGGAAAAGGGATGGCAGGTGGTTATGCTGCAATAGGAGGAACCTATAGTACAGATGAAATTGCTGATTCAATTCTCAAGGCTGGTTTTGAAGTAATGTTTCATACCTTTGCAGCCTTACCTCAGTCTTGTGCTGCATCTGCAGCTGTACTAAAGATTCTAAGAGAAGAGAAGTTGTGTGAAAGAGTAAATCCTCTTGGAAATCAAATAATAGAGAGATTAAATGAAGAGATAGGACAACACCCTAATGTGGCCGAAGTAAGAGGAAGAGGATTGTTAATAGGAATCGAGTTAGTAAAAGATAGAGAAACTTTAGAGTGCTTTGATGAGGATCAAAGGATTACTAACACAATTGTTACGAAAGGCTTAGAAAATGGTGTTTTCTTTTACCCTGGTGGCACAGGTGAATTCAGAGATATTATTTGCCTTGGTCCTGCTTTTATTATTGAAGATGAAGAAATTGATCTAATAATTAAAGCCCTAAAGAATTCTCTAAAATCTTTAAAATAAAACTATTTACCACAAAAAAACCTGCCCGAAGGCAGGTTTTTTAAGGCAATATCTCCTTTTAATAAGCTCCAAACTTATAAGTGAAACTTATTCCAGCAGAACGCGGTAATGTTGGAGTTACGGATCTTCTAAATCCTTGGTTCTCACCATCACTATCCATGTTCCTTACACCAATTTCATTTTGGACGTTATTTACAAAAGCCATAATTTCCAAATCTTCATCCGCATTTCTCCATGTTACCTTTAAATCTAAACGGTCAAATGCTTGAGATTTTTCTAATGCAGTTGCACTGTCATCCCAAGTTATTGGTCCTGTCCAAGAGTAAGCTAAGAGATAATCAACAGTTCCTCCATACAAATCCTTGGTTAGATTAGCGTAAAAGGCCATTTTACTCTTAGGAATTCTAAGCATCTGTAATCCTTTAATTGATACGTTTCTTTCCTGTATTGAGTAAATGGAAGGAGGTGCAAAAGGGTTATTTTCATCAATAACTCCAACGTTACCTGTAGGCTGAACGTATTCTTCTGAATACTGAGCATCCGTATAACTTGCATTTCCTCCAATTAACAAATCAGCAGTTGGTGTGTAGATAAAGTCCATTTCAATACCATTTGTATCAGCTTCAGGGAAACCTTGTACAGATGTTCCCGTACCACCCAAGAAACTTGCTGTTACAAACTGACCATGAATATTCTCATAGGTATATTTGTAAATTGAAGCATTCAATTGAAGTCTATTATCTAAATGAGTACCTTTATATCCCAGCTCTGTAGAAAGAACTTCTTCTTGATCATAAGTTGGGAAAGGTGAGAAGTAACCTAAGTTAAATCCACCAGCTCTATAACCTGTGGTATTAGAAAGATACAAAAGAATATTATCTACTGGTGTGTAATCTAGGTTTACACGCCAAGTAACATCCTCGAAGTCTCTCTCCATAGCCCTATGTATAGAACGACTCATTGGTATACCTCTGAAACGTATAATCTCATTTCCAGTAGGTGTACCATCTGTATTTAAAGCACCGGTAGCTACGTTATATGCGTACAATCCTGCTGGTGTTAAAGCTGTTTCTTGATAAAGAAAAAGATTTTCTTCAGCTACTTTTTGGTCTTCATGCCAAGAAGCACCTACAGTAACTGCCCAAGAGTCATTTACTTGGTACTCAGTTTGAAAATAAGCTGCATAAGCATCTGTTTTATTCTCAGTCATCCATATGAATGTAGTACCTGGAGTAACGGGACCATTACTTGCAGATCCTCCCACATCACCAGTCCAAGGACCTTCTAAGAAACAAACTGAAGTAAGATAAGGATCATTAAATTCTGGTGCTGGAACAAGTCCAACCAAATTAACTATTCCACAACCCACATCTCTTGCAGAATATATCCCAACCTGAGTTTGTGAAGCACCTACGACAGGCGTAGTGCCAGTGGCCGGGCCATACAAACCAGCTCCTGCAGGAAGTCCAAGAGGACTAGCATCTGTTGCTGAAACATACCAATCAAGAAAGGGGCTACCAATTGTTGGTAATCCGGTTGCACCAAGAATTCCATAATTAGCAGCTCCAGATTGTCTTTTTTCAGTTAGTAAGCCTGTATCAGTCCAGAAATCAAGGTCTTGATCAATTTCATTATGATATTCAAATGCTCCAATTGTGATATTCCAGTCATCAGTAATATCCCAGAATAACTGAATTTCATTTTGCCAATTCTCATTCTCCTGCTCAGCATAGAATTGCTCATCTAAATAAGGGTTACCTACCCTGTCATCATCTGTTACACGTGTATAGAGATAATCTGTGTAGCCTCCAATGTATTTCAAAGTCAATGAGTCATTGATATCCCATGATAAGTTTATCGTTGCTGCAGAATGATTGAAGTATTCATCATTGAAACCATTGGTAGCAGTTTTTAAGTCTCTACCATGCATAGTAGGAACTCCCATTCCATCACCAATTATGATTTGATCTAAAATACCTTGATCATATCCGTAGGCATAGTTAGGTCTAGCAAATCCACTTTCGACTGGATCAACTCCAGGAACTAGATATTGACCAAATTTTTCTATCCCGTTGTAGTTAAAGGCATGGACATCCATACCTGCTACAGCACAGTTTGCAACTGTTCTATCTACTCTGCTTGCACAAGCTACACTTGGATCAACAGGTCTATATCCGTGAACCATAAGATCGTTAGCGATCCTTCCTTCTCCATACATACTGGTGTTTATCAAACCAGCTCCCTGTGCAGAAGCTAATACCCTGCCGTAACTTCTAGAATTAGCTTTAAGATCAGCGGTGAAAGTATCATTTTCCCATCTAAGGGCTAATACATAGTTTTCATCACCGTAACTATCTAGGTCTTCATGGCCTGCAAGGTCTTCCACTGTTCCGTCTCTCATACGATTAACAAAAACTAGTCTGGCACTTAAATTATCAGTTATTGGTCCATTTAAGAAACCATAAACTTCAGCCATTCCATCTGAACCAGTTAAAGTCTTAATTTCAGCTGCGAAATCTTGAGAAGGTCTTTTAGAAATGAAGTTAACTGCACCACCGATGCTGTTCCTTCCATACAAAGTGCCCTGTGGACCACGCAAAACCTCTATTCTAGCTATGTCATAAAGTCCATTTTCTGTAGAAGCAATACCAAAGTCTTCAGAATAAGCTCCATCAAAATATGTACCTACACCAGGGTCTCCCCCCAATGCTCTAAACACCCTTCCAATACCCCTAATGGAAATATCATAAGGCTGGATAGTTGTAGCAGGAATAAAGTTCTGCAAATCTTCCTGATTTCTTAAATTTAAACCTTCGATAAGTGACTCATCAAAAGCAGTAATTGAAATAGCAGTATCCTGTATAGACGCTTCACGTTTCTCAGCCGTGACAATTACTTCTTCAATTCCAAAAGACTCTTCATCATCAGCTGTAAAAACAGGCAAAGACAATCCAACTGCTATAAATAAATATAGTAATTTTTTCATGTTTCCCCCCAACATATAAAAAACAAAAAAACAAAAAGTCCCTTTTTTGCCAATATATAGACAAGAACTTACTACTAATAGGGTTTTGATACAAGTTTTTGACGTAAAAACTAGTTCAAAAATTTGGTGGAGCCAGTCGGGATCGAACCGACGACCTCCTGGATGCAAACCAGACGCTCTCCCAGCTGAGCTATGGCCCCAAAAAGGATGCGTAGATTAACAAAAACCGACTAAATATGTAATCAGTTTACTAAGTATATTCCCAAGTTCTTTTTTAATGCCTTAAGAAATAGTTGATAGGATTTTCTCTAAAGTATCTTTTTGGTCTAAATCTTTAGTTATTTGATAATGAGGATGTCCTAAAGTAGCAAGATCAGCTGCTACTTCCATAGCCCTTCGCTCCAATGCCTCTTTATCAACAACCTCATCTAGGTAACCTGCTTCAACTGAGTCCTCAATTTTATAGGCCTCAGCATTCAATATAGCTCTGTACCAATGGGCTTTCGATATTCTAGACTTAGAAATTTCTAATATGGGCGTAGGAATTGACATATTATTTCTGGTCTCATTTGCTTGGACTATAAACTCGCCCTTTGAACCAATTCTGTAATCAGCACAACACAGAAGAAAGGCCCCTAAAGCTATGGCATGGCCACTACAGGCAGCTACGACAGGTCTAGGAAAGCTGTATACTCGAGCTAAAAGGCTAAAGCCTCCCGCCGCCATTTTAGCCATTGCTTCTGTATCTCCTCCCTGCATGACTTTTAAATCAAAACCAGCAGAAAACATACCCTCTTTACCTTTAATTAATAAAGATCCTTTATCTACTGGAACTTTATCTAAGAGAGCATTTAGTTGCTCAATCATGGCAGGAGAAAAAACATTAACCTTGCCATCATCTAATGTAATAACTGAAACTTCCTGTTCCGTGTTCAATGTTGCTAATTCTGTCATCTGATTTCTTCCTGTAAGTTTAATTTTGCTATCCTAGCACTTAGCTTAATATGAAAAAATAATTTAGACTAATTTTCTTAATTATGACAAGACTTACTCAATTATCTAGATCGATTGAAGGAAAGGTAGCTTTGATTACTGGTTCAGGAAGCGGCATGGGAAAAGCAACTTCGTATGTGTTCGCCGAAGCTGGTGCAAAAGTAGTTCTTTCGGATATAAATAAAGAACAAATAGATGAAGTGGCTACTGAAATAAATTCTGTTAAAGGAATCTGTTTTAAACAAATCATGGATGTAACCAGTCAGGAAAATATTAACGAAGCAGTATCAAATATAATAAAAGAGTTTGGGCGACTGGATATTCTTATTAACAATGCAGGCATATCCATTCCTTCTCCTATAGATGACAAAAATTTTGAAGAGAACTGGGACACAACATTCGATGTTCTACTTAAAGGTCAGGTTAACCTGATTAGGGCTGCCCTTCCGTTTTTAAGGAAATCTGATTGTGGAAGAATAGTGAATATTTCTTCTACGGAAGGTTTTGGTGCAACACCTAGAATTAGTGCTTATACATCTGCAAAGCATGGAGTTATAGGCTTAACAAGATCGCTAGCAGCAGAACTTGGATCTGAAGGAATAACAGTAAACTGTATATGCCCTGGTCCCATTAATACGGCTATGACCGCTTCGATACCCAATGAAGATAAACAAATATACGCCAAACGCAGAGTTCCTTTAAAAAGATATGGTGAACCTGAAGAAGTTGCCCACATGACCTTAAGTCTTTGTTTACCTGCAGCTTCATTTGTAAATGGAGCTGTTTTACCTGTGGATGGCGGATTATCCATAAAAAGAGCTTAAATAAGGAGATCTCAATGAAATTTATACTGTCAATTCTTACTTTTTTTATTATTTTAGGTTGTAGTCAGCCAACAAATGAGATTAAAGAAACCAATATACATAAACATATAAAGGTTCTTGCTTCTGATGAATTTGAAGGAAGAGGACCAGGTACAAAAGGAGGTGAAAAAACAAAACAGTATCTAAAAAGAGAGTTTATGGAAATGGGACTCCCTTCAATAAAAGGTGACTATTATTTAGAAGTTCCTTTGTCAAAAATGACTGTCAATTTAGATAGTTCTTTTCTGTCCGTTTCTAAAGACGATAAACCCAGAATCCTTGAAGCAGGAACTGAAACTGTTTATTGGACAAAAAGGGTAACGGAAGGAGTTTCAGTGAGATCAAGTGAATTAGTTTTTGCTGGTTATGGAATAGTCGCGCCCGAATACGGTTGGAATGATTACAAAAACCTAGATGTTAAAGGCAAAACAGTTGTTCTTTTAATTAACGATCCAGGTTTTTGGACTGAAGACCCCAAAATTTTCAACGGAAAATCTATGACTTATTACGGTAGGTGGACTTACAAATTTGAAGAAGCTGCTAGACAAGGTGCTGAAGCAGTTTTAATTATTCATGACACGGCCCCAGCTGCCTACCCCTGGCAAGTAGTTGAAACGAGCTGGTCTGGTGAACAAATTGATCTTAAAAGAGAAGACATGGGAAGAAGTAGAGTCAAAGTGGAGGCTTGGATTACAAACCAAGTCGCCGAACAACTTTTTGATCAGGCTGGTTTAGATTTGGACTCACTTAAACAACAAGCACTTAAACCTGGCTTCGAATCATTAGAAATGAACGGGTTAACTTTGGATGCTGCTCTTAATAATAATATAGAGTTTTCAATTTCTCATAATGTTGCTGCCGTTAAAAATGGTTATAAGAAACCCAATGAATATATTTTAATGATGGCTCATTGGGACCACTTGGGTATCAAGGAAGGCCAATCTGGAGACAATATTTACAATGGAGCAGTCGATAATGCTTCTGGTACAGCAGGGATATTAGAATTAGCTAATTATTTTAGTAAGATTGAATTAGAAAGATCCCTTTTATTCTTAGCAGTTACCGCTGAAGAATCTGGTTTATTGGGATCAGAATACTTTGCTGAATACCCGCCAGTAAATTTGGCTGACATAGTAGCTGGCTATAATTTTGATGGAGTTTTACCTGTAGGCAAAACTAAGGATGTAATAGTCGTAGGACATGGGGCATCAGAATTAGAAGATATCCTTAAAACAGAGCTAGATAAAATTGGCAAGTACATCGTTCCTGATCCTCAACCTGAAAAAGGTTTTTTCTATCGCTCAGATCATATAAGTTTTGCTAAAAGAGGAGTTCCTGTTCTCTACGCTGATGGTGGTTTTGATAAAGTTGAAGGCGGTATTGAGGCAGGCAGAGTTTTTGCGGATGAATACACAGCCAAACATTACCATCAACCATCTGATGAATATGACCCCAACTGGGATTTAAGTGGGTTTGTAGATCAATTAAATATAACGGCGAATATGGTTAAGTATTTAGCGGATTCAGATACTTGGCCTGAATGGTATGAAGGTAATGAATTTAAACGCATTAGAGAAGAGTCTCGGAAATAAAAACTGATTATCTGCAAATTTTTTCTATGATATTTTCATGAGCATGAAAAAGAAGATTATTATTGATACTGACCCTGCCATGGGAACAAAAGGCGGAGACCCAGAAGACTGTTTTGCCATAATGATGGCTTTAAATTCTCCTGAGCTAGAAATTCTTGGTATCACAACAGTTCAGGGAAACGTTCCAGTAGAAAGAGGATACAGTAATGCAACTTATTTACTTGAACAATTCCAACGAGATATTCCTCTCAGATCGGGTCCGCCAAATACATTCGATAAAAAAAGAAACGAGGAGAGAATGTGGTTAAGTCTAAGAGAAGAGATGGAACAAATAACTCCTCTAGTAAAGCCCCCAAACAAAGAAGAAGACGCCGCAACATTCATTTATAAGATCTGCAAAGAGAACTCAGGGGAAATAGAGTTGGTAACAATTGGTCCATTAACAAATATAGCGATTGTCTTAAAAGAACACCCTGATGTAACTAATCATATTAATAAAATTACTATGATGGCTGGGTCTGCCAAAGTTCCAGGAAATATTACTCCTGCAGCAGAATTCAATGTCTGGGCCGATCCAGAAGCAGCTGATATGGTCTTTAGATCAGGCATACCTATTTCTATGATCCCTCTAGATGTATGCCATAAAACGAGGATGAGTAGAGAGGAAATGATTTCTATAGGAGAGAATAAGCATCCTTTCTGTGATTTTGTTAAACAATCTGTAGAGCCTTGGATTAAAGTTAGAAGCGATCTGGTAAGCGATGAAGGCCTTCATTTATATGATTCTTTAGCGATGGCCAGCGTATTTAATGAAGACATACTAACCTTTGAAGAAGCTCATGTTAGCGTTGAAACTCAAGGCCGCTATACCTCCGGTGAGACTGTCTGTGAGTTTAATGAATCTATTTTTGGGAAGATTTTAAATTTAAAACCCAATACAGATGTAGCATTGGAACTTGATGTTAAAAAGTTTAATCAGTTATTTAATGAAAGGGTTATTGAGTATCTGAAAAACTTATAAATATTAAACCTCTTCAATCCAAGGCATCGAAGCTGCTGCCCCTTTTCTGGTTACAGAAATTGAAGCCGCCTTATTAGCAAATTCGCATGACTCCTTAAGAGTCAAACCTTTTAATAAAGAAAAAGACAGGGCACCTACAAAACAATCTCCAGATCCAACAGTGTCTATGGCTTCCACCTTATGTGCACCAATGCTCTCAAAGAGATTATTATGAGAATAAACTAACCCTCTTTCTCCTAAAGTTATTATTACCGCAGCTTCTGTTTTGAAATTTAGATTTTTTAATTCCTCTTTTATTATATTGATATCAAGTGGTATAGAATCTTTCAAACCACTAAAAAGAGAGAACTCTAATTCGTTAAAGATTAGAAAATCTGTATTTTCAATAAGATTTTGACTAGGTTTTCTATATGGAGCGACATTCAAAATGTTTATGCAGTTACTAGACTTAGATTTTATAAATAGCTTTTCAACTTCTTCACCATCAACCTCCATTTGGCTAACTACTACTTTCACCTTTTTTAAGAAATCTGCAGTTACTTGTTTATGGTTTGTAGATTTATTAGCACCTGGAATATAGACAATTTGATTATCTGCGTTTTCAAAAACCTTAATTAAGGCCGTTCCAGTTTTCTCTTTAACTGAACCTAACATTGAAAGATTGATATTTTCTTTGGAAAGAACTGCAGACAGTTCCTCTCCAAAAGAATCCCTTCCAACATTTCCAACAAAAGAAACTGAAGCGCCTAGCCTAGACAGGGCGACAGCTTGATTAGCACCCTTTCCACCTAAAAAAGTCTCTATACTTTCACCTTCTAGGGTTTCTCCTTCTTTTGGCGGCCTAGGAAGATAGACAACCTGATCTAGGTTTACCCCACCAAAAACTAAAGCTTCAGTCATGAGCTAGAACTTCTTATCTTCTAAGTCTGAAAATTTGGAGACCAATAACATCGTCCTATCAACTAGGTCCTCCAATATAAGCTCTCCTAAACCAGAGATTGAAGTACAAACCCTACCATTCCAAGGTTCGTACCATTTTGAAGGGATTTTAGAGAGATGCATTCCCATCAACCCCCCCACAGTTGCACCATTACAATCTGTATCCCATCCAGCTGTAACTGCTTCTCCAACTGCAGAATCATAATCTTCAAAGGACAAGAAGGCCCAAACAACTAAAGCAATGTTATTTAAACTATGAACTGGAGACATACCTTCATACTTTTTTTCTATAGGAGTAAAGTCTTTATTCATACTTTCAATTCCTAGCTGAACTGCTTCAAAAGTTTCTGTATCTTTATCAATATACTCAAGAGCAGCCTCTACAGCAGATAACTTATCATTATTTGTAGGAATTAAAGCAGCTAATGCTGCTATGAAAGCTGAACACTCTACGCCATTTCTTCTGTGCGAAAGCATGGCATCTTGTCTAGCTAAACTTGAAGCTAAACCAGGCTTTCCTGGTAAAACCCAACCATATAAATCTATTCTTATTTGCGCCCCTATCCAGTCATTGTATTCATTGTCGTTGATATCAGATATTTTAAATTTCCCTGGTCCACCGAATTGGAAAGACATATCTGCATGTTTCATAATATTTAAGTAGGCCTCTCTTTCAGCGGTAAATGTTGCTCCTGCAGGTAATAAATTTAACCAAGTTCTAGCAACATCTTCACTTTTCAATTCAAGACCATGTCGTTCTAGCATCATTAGGCTCAAGACGGTATAAGTTATGTCATCATCAATTTCTGCCTTCTCAATCCTATCCTTCATGCAGCTTTTATTAACCCCTCTTATATAGTCATGCTCAACATAATTTATGTAATCTCTTAAAGGAAAAGATTGAGCTTCATTTAGAAATTTATTTAAATACTGTTGACCTTCCCTCATTGACATCATTTCAACTGGCTTCCCTAATAGACAACCAGATATCCTTCCTTGCCAGGCAGCATTGATTCTTTTCTTTATTTCCACTTTTTTCTCCCTTTTTATAAATCCTTTTCTTCTTCCGATAAAATCAACTCATCTTCAAAAGCTAAAGAACTTATATCTTCCATTCTATCAATAAACAATTTCCCAAAAAGATGATCTAATTCGTGTTGGAAGACTGTAGCTAAAAAATCTTCAGCAATGAAAGATTTATTTTTTGCAGATTCATCTAAATAATCAATTTGCACTTTTCTGGGTCTAAAAACTACACCTCTTAAACCAGGCACACTCAAACAGCCCTCCCAAAAACCTTGGAGCGTTTCATCTAAGGGAGTAATCTTTGGATTAAAAATAACAAATTCCTCAGATTCATCCGAATCAGGATATCTTTCATTGTCCTCATCTATTCTAATTATTGCGAGTTGTTTAGAAATCCCTATTTGTGGTGCAGCTAGACCGATTCCGCCATACTCTTCCATGGTATCCCACATGCTTTGAACCAGCTCCTTAGTTTCATTTGAAGCTATCTCTTCTAGACTAAACGGAATTGCTTCTTCCCTAAGTAAGGGATTGCCCATTTTTATGATCTTATGTATAGCCAATTTATTCTCTTTTTAGGGTCATTATACAAATAACCTTTAGCTTGATTAAAAGTCTGTTGGTGATAGATTAAGTAAAGGAGAGATAGTAAATGATATACAAGAATACACACGAACTAGTAGACCTTATAAAGAAGAAAGAATTATCTTCTGTTGAACTCTTAGAAACTTTATTGAAAAGAGTTGAACAAGTGAATCCAGACCTAAATGCCATTGTTGCTTTAGACGTGGACAATGCTATGGATAAAGCAAAAAAAGCAGATGAAGCTTTATCCAAGGGTGAAGACATCGGACCATTGCATGGCTTGCCCATGACTATCAAGGATGCTTATTCCGTAGAAGGACTAGTGTCCACAGGAGGAAACCCGCTATGGAAAGACAATGTTCCTGAAAAAAATGCTGAAGCGGTGCAGCACTTGGTTAATGCAGGCGCAATTATTTTTGGAAAAACCAATGTACCTCTTAATTCTTCCGATATACAAAGTTATAACGAAATTTATGGAGTAACCAATAACCCCTGGGATCTTGAAAGAACTCCAGGAGGTTCTTCAGGTGGGTCTGCTGCTTCACTAGCTTCGGGAATGTCACCTCTGGAACTAGGTTCTGACATCGGTGGTTCGATTCGAACACCTGCTCACTTTTGTGGACTCTATGGCCATAAACCCAGTTACAACATTGTTTCAGAAGTAGGACACCTTCCTCCTCCTCCAGGTCATATCTCTACTGGCAATGGTTTATCGGTTGCAGGTCCTCTAGCAAGATCACCTGAAGACATAGAGATTGCGATGAATATTCTGGCTACCCCGCAGGGACAAGATAATATTGCTTGGAGTTTCAAACTTCCTGAAGCTAGATCAAAAAAAATTGAAGATCTAAAAATAGCTGTCTGGCCTGAAGAGGATTATGCTGAAGTGGATTCGGAAACCTCTAAATTAATATCAGCTACAGTGGAAGACCTGAAATCTGCTGGAGCAAATATTGAAAATGCCGCACCTCCATTTTCTTTTAAAGATTCAGATGATGTTTACAGCAAACTACTTAATCCTCTTATGCTTGCTGGAGCTCCTCAAGAAACTCTTGATCTCATTGATGAGATTGCTAAAACTGTAAAAGATGATGACATGTCCTCAATGGCAAAAACTGCTAGAGGGGCTTCTTTGCTTTACAGAGATTGGGTTCTAGTAAACGCTAGGAGACAATTTATGAGACAACAATGGAGAGCTTTTTTTGAGAACTATGATGTAATTTTATGCCCAGTTTGCGTTCAGCCAGCTCTTAAACATGATCACAGGCCCTTTGCTGAAAGAAGTCTTACAATTAATGGTAAGGAAAGAGAGTACTGGGACACAACTTTATGGGCAGGACCAGCAGTAATGGCGAACCTACCTAGCACTAGCACTCCCATCGGTTTAACGGAATCGGGTTTACCGGTAGGCCTTCAAATTACAGGCCCATATTTAGAAGACAAAACCTGCATTGAAGTCTCCAAAATGATTAGGGACGTTAGGGGTGGATTCAGAATTCCGCCTAATTATAAAATTTAAATAATAGGAAAAATATGAGTGAAGATAAAAATAAAATTTCTGAAGCAGTTCAACTTTATTTTGACAGTATGTATGAATCTAGCGAAGAAAAAGTTCGTCAAGTTTTTCATAAGGATGCCAAGATAACTGGTTATTTAAACGGTAATCTTTCTGAGCAGTCTGTTGATAGCTTTGCAGAATTCGTAGCCTCTCAGTTGCCATCTCCTGCAGAAAAGAATGAAGATAAACTATTAGAAATTCTTTCCATAGAGATTGCTGGTTCAACAGCAGTAGCTATTGTAAGAGATGGCTATATAGGGATGGTTTTTAAAGATACGCTATCCTTTCTTAAAATTGGAGAAGACTGGGTTATCTACAATAAGCTTTATCACGTAGAAAGCTAACTACAATTAAAAGCTTCATCAAAATGTAATGAGAAGTAATCTCATTCTCATTGGGATTCTACATCTAAAAAATATGCTAACTTGGTTCTTTGAGGAGGAAGATTATGTCTGAAGCAAAGATCGTTCAAAAGTTTCCATTCAAAGAAACCGTCGTATCAGATAAAAGTTACTATTGGTGTCGATGTGGCCTAAGTTCTAAACAACCTTTCTGTGATGGTTCGCATGAAGGAACTAACTTCTTACCAGAAAAAGTAACTTTTGATGAAGATCAAGAAGTTTATTTTTGTGGCTGCAAAAATAGCTCTAAAGGTGCCTTTTGTGACGGAAGTCATAAAAATCTATAGTTAAAGATTTTTACCAGTTATTCCTTAATTCTCTAAGTTTGATAAAGACTTCCTTAGAGGAAGGGTTTTCAGGCAAATCAGAAAAGGTATCTTTAAGTCTTGAAATGATTGTGGGGTTTTGCAGACGAAAAAACGTATTAATCTCTTTTTCTTTTTTAAGGTCTGTAACTAAAGGGTTTTCTGGATCGTGAGAACCTTCAAGTTCCTTCATTAATTCAGAGGCTATTTGGTTATCTGGCTCTCGATCTAAAGTGAACCCTATATTATTAGTTAAATAATCGTGTCCCGGGTATATCAAAGTATTTTCGGGTAACTTCTCCAGTTGAGAAACAAAAGTTTCGTATAACTCTTCAGGGTGCCCTCCTCCATGGCAATTGCCTGCCCCTGCATTAAATAAAGTATCTCCAGAAAACAAGGCAGGCGTATCTGTTTTTGAAAGTAAACAAATATGACTCATAGTATGACCGGGTGTATCTAATGCAAGTAATTCAACTGAATTACCTACTTTAACCACATCGCCTGCACCTAGACCTATGTCCATCCCCTCTATTTTCCCACTAGCATTTTTATGAGCTATTAGCTTTGCTCCAGTAGCTTCTATCACAGGCTGGTTTCCACCTGTATGGTCACCATGTTCATGGGTGTTAAGTATTTGCGTGATTTCCCAGCCTTTGTCTTTAGCTTTTGATAAGCATTTATCATAATCTAGAGGATCTATAGCTAAAGCCTCTCCAGTTTCTTCGCAAGCTAAAAGATAATTAAAATTTCTATAGGCATTTCCAGTCCAAATCTGTTCTATGAGCATCTCTATTTCCCTTTATTTGATTTACTATTGCCTTTGCAAGAGGGTGGTAAATTGATTGTAGGATTTTTATCAAAAAAGCCAACTGGTATTAGATGAAAACCACAATATTCCACTGGCATGACAGGCCAATCTTCTGGTCTTGGTACATGCGTTAAACCAAAAGTGTGCCACATTACCAGGTCACAATTACTTATATCCCTATCATTAGAAGTAATATCTTCTAAACCGCCTTGTCCAGAATGCATTACCGGATGAGCACCTCCTGCATATTGTTCTTCTTCATTAAACGGAGTTGCCCATAAATTATGCTTAGCGAAAGATGCTCTTATACCTGGTGGTGAATCTGGATGGGCTAAAAGACTCGGCGTATTCCCAGGCAACAACTTATATCCCACAGGAAGTCCTACTGAATTAATTTTTTCAGGATTTATAATCTTCCATACTCTACTTGAAGAAGGTGAAATATCTCTCTTCGCTTCACTCTCATTTCTTAAATGTGTAGTTACATTCCTTAATTGCATGCCATTGGGGTTGTCTTTACTTACCGGTAGAGCAACTACTTCACTTTCATGCAATTCATTGTTACCTCCATCTAAATCCCAATCCAACCTTATACAAAACAAATGCTGATGTAATGGTGACACCAGTTCTTCAGTAATCTTTAAGTCTTGTTCTGGATTATGAAGATTTTCATCGAAAGCGCTTATACCAACTATACCAGTAAGTTTCATTTCAACTTGAATCGTGCCATCTAAATACAGATACCAAAAGACTCCATAATCATAGTTTCCTATAGTAGAAATAGAACTCACGACCAATCTTCTTGATCTCCTTACTTCGGTAGGGATAAATCCATTAAAATCCATGTGTTTCCATTGGATACCAAAATCTTCTTCATGAATACAAATAGCATTTTCAATAAGATTTACAGAGCCATCAAACATAAGAATATTTGCATCTAAATAATGAATTTCTCCTAGACAGTCACATCCCAAAGTTAAAGAATTTGTTAAGTTTCCAAGTCCATACTCAGTTCCATCATGAACGGCCTTCCAGCTATGCATTGGGTCAGCTGAACCATAAGGAACTACCATATCTGCTAGAGATGCGCGAAAAAGGATAGGCCTTTCATTTAGAGAAACTTGATGTAGAACAGGACCTTCAACTGGATGAATGGAAACTCTAAGTTGCCAACCTTCCCAAGAAATATGATTACCTTTCACTTCAAATCCTGCACCTTCAGGTTGAGTTATTTCAATTGGCTTAGGCTGTTCTCTAAGTTCTGACTGAGAATCAGAATCATATCTTGCATGTGCTTTAGGAACTGGAACCACACCAAAATCCTCTATACAGGTAACTTCTTTAAGAGTTAAATCAACATGCGATATAACCCCCTGTATTGGTTTTGCATACGCGTTGTCTGTTTCATTTTCTTTAAGAAAAGAAATAGTTCTCATTGCTCTATGCCCTGGTTTAATGGACTCATGAACTACTCCTCCAGCTGGCCAAGGATCTATTTGGACAAGGTCTAAATTCGTGACACCCCTTTTCTTGAGAGCATCTTGATACTCTTCATTTTTCTTGGTTAGAATCGTGGCTAAACCAACCTCTGCTAAACTATAGGCAGCCTGAGCTTCATTAGATAATCTTTCTATTCCAATGACCTTTTCTTTTTTTAAATCTATAGAAGCAACAAAGCCTCCATCAGGATTAGAATCAACCCCAACAATTTTTACTGACCTATCAAATTCCTGTCCTTCCTTATAATCCCTGACAGTTTCTTTGCTTGGCTCAACTAAAGTTATATTAGTAAATAAAGTATTTTCATCTGCCTTGCCATGAGACCTGTAAAGATGAACAGCCCTATTTATCTCATCAGCTGTTAAGCTTTCTAGTGGATGTGACTTCATTTTTTTTCTCCTTGATTCTACTTTACAAGTCTAATTGATTCTTAGTCAACGATATAAGCAGATAAGAGATTAGAATTGAAGCTACTAAATAGGGAAGTAAATGGGTGAAAGATTGATTACCAAGTATCCAGCCAAAAATTACTGGAGAAGAAGCCTGCGAAATTAAACCGGTTGCATTCATCCATGAAGCCAATTTACCCTCTGGACTTAAACTAGCCGCCGCTGCTAGGGCATAAATATAAGCAACAATAAAAATAAAGTTCCAAACTAGATTTCCTGTTATGTAGCTAGTTATATTCATGTAACTTAACATGTAAACGTAACTCAATAACACCACTACAAAACAGAATAGTATCGGTTTCTTTCTTCCAAATTTATCCCCAACAAACCAAACTAAAATTGGTGCTAAAAGACCCATTAGCAAAGCCAATGATAAAATCTTACCTATTACTGATTGTGATAAACCTATTTCTACTCCTAGCCTTTCATTAAATGCCCACATTCCCCCAGAAGTTATTGAGAAAAAGAAAATGCCTAAAATCATAAAAACAAAAATTGGTGAGTAAATAGAAAAACCACTAACTTCCTCTTCTGCTTCTATTGTTGAACCTTGTAATTTAATAAAAAAGAGCAAAGGAGCTAAAAGCAGGAATATAAATCCGAAAGTACTGAATACTTGATAGTAACCACCATTTTCAGCCGCTATACCTGCAATCCATATAAAGGTTGCACCACATAAGCTTGTAATAAGAAGGTAAGCAGAATAAGTTTTCTCTGGGTTTTGAGAAGAAGATAGAACTTTATGCCCACAAGATATAAGCAAACCACTCCCTATACCTGATAACCCTCTAATTACCTGTAGATATTCAATAGTCTCAACTAAAGTACATAAGAAATAACCTACTACTACAGTAGAGCAACCTAGTAATGCTGAAAGCCTGATGTTAAGTCTAGAAATTTGAGACCCAAAAAAGATAGCACTTATAGCAATTGCTACAAGTTCAGTGGAAACAACTAAACCTATAGATTGTTTAGTTAAATTAAATCCTTCTTCTAGAGTCCCAACTATGAAAGGTAATATTGTGGCTGGTGCATTTCCAATGATCAGCAACGTGATACCTCCTAAAATAGTAAACAAGGAAGTTTTTTCTTTATTCATCTATGCTGACTTATTCTTAACTTCATCAGTGAGCAAACTATATCAATCTTAGTTAGCTATATTTACTCTTGCTACAACCGGAAAATGGTCTGAAACCCCTTCCATAGAGACTGCATTAAAACCCATTGGTTTAAAAGAGTTTTCAAAAGTATTACTTTGATTAATCAATACATCAATAGAATTGATATCAAAACTTATTCCCCTTCCTTTGGAAATCAAGATAGCATCTAAGAAAGACCAGTCATCTTTAGGCTCATAGTAGTAAGTTCCCTTACATTCTGCGCACCCCTCAAAGTGAGAAATTGTCCAAATTATTGATTGGTCTTTAAAAATTTCAAGATTAGCTTCTTCTTCCGAAGTGACATTAAAATCACCCATAGCTACTGCTGGATCTTCATGGGAATTAAGTAACTTTTCCAAATCGGTAAAAGCGTTTTTTCGCATTTCAACATCAAGAAAAGGTGCTGGAAAGTGCACGCTGTAAACTCTAAAGACCTTTCCTGATAAATCAATCTGAGCTTCCAAAATAGGTCTAGTGTCTCTTGTTGGGAAACCAGCAGAAAACTTTATGTAATGAAGCTTAGACCTTTTTATAGGAAATTTAGAGACAATGGCACTGTCTATACCCCGATAGTCCTTACCTTCTAATAAAACAAAATCTAAATAACCCAAAGGTTTTAATGAATTAAATAAATGTTTCAAAACATCAATATTTTCAATTTCTTGGAAGGCTATGATGTCTGGCCCACTGCCTTCAAAAGAAGAAATTACTTTGGTTATGTTGAAAATTTTTTTTTCCTTTGCTTCTTCACTCCAATCTAAATAAAGGCATTCATTCCTCCATTTCTTAACTTCAATACTTTTACAATGGCCCTTGTGATAAGAATTTTTCTTAAAGGACAGTGGAAGAAATGCCTTATCGTCTTTTCCTATATCATCTTTATTATCAAAAAGATTTTCTACGTTGTAGGTCATTAAGGATATTTCTTTTGCAGATAATGGAAAAAAAGAGAACAAGAATAAAACTAAAATAGTCGTTAAGGATTTAATTTTCATAATATTGTTGATGGGTAAGCCAAGCTATTCTTTGCAGTTTAAGAGCTATATCGCTTTCTAGGTCAAAGGTGTAAGGATTTCCTACTGGCGAGGTTTTAAAAACAGAGGTAAACATTACACAGGCAGAAAGATAAGTCCCTGCTTTACTAGGATGCCTTTTATCTGGATGATATAGATCAATTTCAGGATACTTCTCCATTGAATTTTTATAAGCTAAACCAACAGGTAGAACTAAAATTCCGTTTTTATTTCCTGCGCGGGTATATTCTTCAGATAACTGATCTGCCATCTCAGGCTTATCTTTATAGGCCCAAGTCATCATGAGCACAGGTTCTATGTCTTTATTTTTTAGAAGATTGCTATGCTTAGCTACGTAGTCATGAAATAACTCCTTTCTTTCAGGATGAATTGGACACTGACTACAGTCTTGCATGATGGCCATATCAAAGCCTTCAAAATTATATTTTTTAAGAACGTTCTTCGAATTGATGGAAAAAGATCCCAAGTTTGGATTTTTAATATAAGAGCTAACGTCATGCCAACTTAATGAGGAGCCATTTATGGTAATTGACCTTATCTTATGGCCCTTCCCAAGTTCTTCACTGGATCTAATTAGTCTAACTAAAGGGTTGTGTACACCATTGTTGTAATACATAAAACTATTTCCAATCATTAAGATAGCCTTAGGGTTTTCATTTTTAGGCTCTTTGACTATTGGATTTATAGAAGAAAATACTAATGGAATATGCAACAGCAAAATGAGAGTTAAGAAAATTCTGGTTAATATCATTTAAAAGCTTTATCTATCTTTACTTTCATTAGTAGAATAACAAAGATAATAAATAGGGAGAAATATAATGAGCACAGTAGATACTGGAACCCAAGAATTACTTGCCTCGAAAGAACATGGTGTAGGGTTATTAACCATGAATAGACCGGAAGCCAGAAATGCCATGTCAGGCGAGATGAATGCTGCTATGCAGGAGATGCTAGCCCAATTTGAAACTGATACAGAAATACGTTGCGTTGTTTTAACGGGAGCTGGTAAGGGTTTTTGTGCAGGAGGAGATGTGAAAGGAATGGCATCCTCAGGCGATGGCACAGTTGGAACAAATACAATAGATTCAGCAATTCATCGACAAAGAGTTCACCAAAGAGCTACTTCAGGAAAGCTTTTTAAAATGCCGAAACCTACCTTGGCTTCATTACCTGGAGCTGCTGCTGGAGCTGGACTGTCTTATGCTTTAGCTTGTGATTTAAGAATTATGGCTAGCAATGCCTTCTTAACAACTGCCTTTGCAAGAGTTGGGTTTTCTGGAGACTACGGCGGTAGTTACTTCATGACTCAATTGATCGGTTCGGCTAAAGCCAGAGAACTCTATTATCTTTCAGAAAGAGTAAGTGCTAATGAAGCTTTAACTTTGGGTTTAACAAACTGGGTTTGCAAACCAGAGGAGTTAGAAGAAAAAACGATGGAAGTAGCTTTAAGATTAGCTAACGGTCCTTCTGTTGCCTACAGGTATATGAAAGAAAATCTGAACAGAGCGATGTCAGGAGAAGTAGATGATTGCCTGGATTTAGAAGCAACGCATCATATCCATTGTGGCCAAACAGAAGATCACAGGAATGCAACCAAAGCTTTTGTAGAAAAGAAAGAACCAGTTTTTAAAGGGAAATAATTATGGCTAATAAAATATCGAAAGATCCAAGGATAGATAAAAGAATTAAAGATGTCTTTGGCCTCATAGAAATAGACTCAGTTTTAACCGAGCATACCACTAGAGAAGAAATGATGGCGTTTGAAGAAACAGAAGAAGCTCAGGCAGGTAAAGAAATAATGAATCAGATAAATAATGCGCCTCATCTTAAAGATGTAGTCCCGAGTGATGGTCTAAGTACCACAACAAAAGAGTTTGTCTCTGATCCTGATGGAAACACTATTAAGATACAGTACATAAGACCTGATACTGATGAAACTTTACCTTGCGTTTACTACATTCATGGAGGTGGAATGGAAATGTCTTCTTGCTTTGATGAACTCTATCAAGCTTGGGGACGATGCATCGCAAGACAAAATGTAGCTGTAGCAATGGTTGATTTTAGGAATGCTCGTTGGGCATCTTCAGCTGAAGAAGTTGCTCCTTATCCTGCAGGTTTAAATGACTGTGTATCAGGAATAAAATGGGTACATGCAAATAGTTCTGAATTAAATATTGATAAAAATAAGATCGTAATTGCAGGTGAAAGCGGAGGAGGGAATCTTACTATAGCTACCACCTTAAGGCTCAAACAAGAAGGCCACCTGGATTTAATAACAGGCATGTACCCCATCTGCCCATATATTGCAGGAGCCTGGCCCCTTCCTGAAAATCCTTCTTCTGAAGAAAATGAAGGTTTACTGCTTTCGCTTCATAGTTCTAGTGGAATTTCTCATGGAGCAATAGTGTATGGAATCGAAGAATTTAATAATAAAAACCCTCTAGCTTGGCCAGGATTTTGTACTGTTGAGGACGTGAAAGGCCTTCCAAGAACTTATATTATTGTCAATGAATGCGACCCTTTAAGAGATGAAGGTGTCAATTTCTATCGGTTGCTTAGAGAAGCAGATGTAGAAGCTCAATGCAGACAAGTAATGGGTACAATTCATGGAACTGAAATTTTCTTGGGATGTATGGAAGTAAGCGATGAAACAGCTTTAAGTTTAGCTAATTTTTGTAGACGTTAACTTCTATCTAAATTTTTATTTGAAGCGATGTTTGAGCCCGATGAAGCATATCGGGCTTTCCTCTCTTCACTCCACTGATCTATTTCTTCTTTGGGTACACCGTAAGCAAGCCCTCTTCCAACAGCAGGTCTAGCTCTTACTCTTTCTACCCAATCTACAATGCGTTGGTATTTGGTTATATTAATTTTGCTCCATTTCCATCCTCTGACCCAAGGGTATATGGCTATATCAGCTATCGTAAAATTATCACTACATATGAACTTATGTTTAGACAATTGACTGTCCATAACTTTCAGTAAACGATTGGCTTCATTTCCAAATCTCTCTAAAGGGTGAGACTTTAATAATTCCTCAACATCTTCCATGTATCTGGTGTAACTTAGTTTATTCCCAAAGACAGGCCCTAAATTAGCTACTTGCCAATACAGCCAAGGCAGAACATCCCATTTTGTATCATCAGATGGTAAAAGGCTTGTAGGGTATTTTTCAGCCAAATATTGTAGTATTGCACCACTTTCCATAATGCTTTTTTCACCGTCAATTAATACAGGAATCTTCTGATTAGGGTTATGTTTTACAAACTCTTCTAAAAATTGTTCTCCCTTTTGTAAATCTATACTTCTGATTTTGATGTCTGGTAAATCCACGCCCTGTTCAATTAGTTCTTCAACCATAATATTAATCTTCCAACCGTTAGGTGTTGGCGAAGTCCATAATTCCATCTTATACCTCTTTAATTAAATAGCTCTGTTCAGCTATCTCAGAAGTGTGAGTTAAGCTTTCTTTGTGAGAAAGTTGATGCACAAGCTAAGCTTGTTGAGGAGCACCAAAAAATTGCTGAATTAAAGGTTTAAAGCTATCTAAGCTATCAACTTCAAACTCTGGGTCAAAAGCCTGTTGGTCCCAATCGTCTGTAAACTCTCTTGCTTTCTCATACCAGGATTCATTAACGTATTGTTTCCTTAGATCAGTTGGTTTTCCCTGGTAATGATAATAGTGTTCACCTTGAAAATCTTGATGGGTTCTGATGATGTGATAAGCATCTTCACTGACATAGGGTTTAATAATTTCAGCACAAATTTCTCCGTGACCTATAACATTAATAACCTTACCAATATCATGAATTAGGCTAATTAAAACCATTTCATCACTTGCTTCAGCGTTCCTAGCCATGGTGGCAGTCTGCAAACAATGATGAAGTTGGTTAACTGCAAAACCTCCAGTAAAGCCTTCAAGTTGCTCTAACATTCCTATGATTCTATTTGGCATATCCACTATGTGTGGAAGGTGTTCAGCACCAATATGTTCCCAGTCTTCTCTTGTACCTTCATCCATCCTAGTAAACATAAAATCCCCCTTTAAAAAACTGATTTGTTAATAATGTTAATACCATTTTCTGACAAGTACAATCTAGAGCCAGAATCAAATTATCAGTAATTGAAGAAAAAAGACTAAAAATTTGATTAGATAGACTCATGAACAAGGCTTTAGAAGGGATGAAGGTAGTAGATATTAGCGGTTCAATAAGTACCGAATATTGTTCTAAGATTTTCTGTGATTATGGAGCTGAAGTTATAAATCTTGAACCCAAATCAGGTTTTGAAACACGTAATACTCCTCCTTTCATAAAAGAGAATAATGAAAGTGCCATGCACGCTTATCTGAACACCAATAAGCTTAGCTTAATTAGGAATGAGTTAACAAAAAATTCTATGGATAAATTAATATCCAAGGCAGACTTAATTCTTACCAATGGAGAAAATTCAGATCTTACTCTTAAAGCAGAAGGCGTTGTATCTGAGATTAGCTGGTTCGGAAAAGGCGGTGAATACGAAGATTTTATAGGAACAGATGCACAATGCTTTGCCTTGAATGGAATGCTTAGAATACTAGGCTCTGTGGAAGGACCACCAATTATTCCAACAGGATATCAAGCTCAGATTATTGGTGGAATGGCTGCATTTGTTGGAAGTTTGGGTCAGGTCTTGGGAAGTGAGTTAGGCAATAGTAAAAATATTAATCATATAGAAACCAGTATATTCGAAGCCTGCTTATGTCTTACAGAAGTTGGCGCTGTTTCTTTTTTCAATACTGGTTTAGAAGGAAGGCGATTAGGAGTAAATAGATTTGCACCCACATACCCCTTAGGTGTTTTTCCATGCAAAGAAGGCTGGATTGGTTTAACGGTATTAACCCCCAACCAATGGCACTCATTTTGCAACCTACTAAATATGGAAGAATTTGCTTCCGTTCCTGAATATCAAACCTCATCAGGAAGATTAGAGAATATAGATATTATTGAACCAGTCATCCAGGAAAAACTATTAACTTTTTCTTCCAATGATCTTTTTTACAGAGCTCAAAAAAAGGGCATACCTTTAGCCAGAGTCCCTACCATGGAAGAACTTTTAAATGTAGATCAATTCTTAGAAAGAGAAGCCTTTGGGTCGGCTAAGCTTCCTGGCGGTTTGGATTTAAAGGTACCTAGCATTCCTTTTAGATTAATGGATACACCTCCGTTGATAGGTGGCAAAGTTGCAAAATTAGGTGAACACACTAAGGAGTTTTCGGATGAAGCATAACCTCCCCTTGGAAGGTATACGCATCATTGACTTGAGTATGGGTTGGGCCGGCCCTTTGGCAGCAAGAAATTTAGCTGATTTAGGTGCCGATGTTATAAAAGTAGAAAGTTGCGAGAATTTTGACTGGTGGAGGAGTTGGGAAGCAACGCAAGAATGGATCGATGAAGACGGAGCTGAAAAATCTCCTGCCTTTAATTCTGTAAATCGAAATAATCGAAATATCACTTTAGATTTATCTAACCCAGAAGGAAGAGAACTGCTTCTTAAGTTAGTAAAAACAGCTAATGCTGTGATGGAGAATTTTTCTGGGAGTGTTTTACCAAAACTAAATCTTGGATATGAAGTATTCAAAAAAGAAAAAAAAGACATCATCTTATTATCAATGCATGCATTTGGCTCAACAGGTCCTTGGAAGATGTTTAGAGCCTATGGTTCTACTGTGGAACAATCATCTGGGTTACCTCACGTAAGCGGTGATTCTACAGATCCGCCCATGATGCACCACATAGCTTATGGAGATGCTGTTGCTGGCTTGAATGGAGTGTCTGCCCTTTTGATCGCTTTAAGGTATCAAGCAAAGACAGGTAAAGGACAATTTGTAGATTTATCTCAAGTGGAATCACTCTTTCCTTTAGCTTCACATGGAATTACAGAATTTACAGCCAAAGCTAAAGAACCAGCAAGAAATGGAAATAAATCTGAATTTTTTTCCCCTTATGGAGTGTACCCTTGTAAGGGGGATGATAAATGGATAGTTATCCAAATCTTTAATGAAGAGCAGTGGTTAAATCTTAAAAAATTAGGTGGAAAAACTTTTAACCAATTCGGTGATTTACAAGATAGACTTTCTCGATTAAATGAACTGGATAAAGCTGTTGCTGAATGGACAACAACCCTGGAAGCACAAAAACTGATGTATCTTCTACAAGAAGCAAAGATTCCCGCTGCAGCCACCCATAACATGCCTTCTCTGCTTAATGATCCTCACCTTAGTTCCAGGGGCTTTTGGCAGTGGCTGGACAGGGCTGTGGTTGGTAATCAACCGAATCCTTCAGCTCCTTTTATAGTTAACGGTGAGAGGTTTCCAGTCAAAACTCCTTCTCCTACCCTAGGACAACATAATGAAGAAATTCTTTCAGGAATTTTGCAACTGACTCAAACAGACATAGATAGACTTAGAGAGAAAGGCATCATCGGAACAAAACCAAGAATGCCTTCTTTAAAATAATTTTATTTAGTTTTAATTGACTCTCGAGCCCTTTTAATTGCTTCTCTAACAGTATATTTTTTGTTTAATTCCTTTTTCGGTGAATTACCTGATAACTCCCTTACTCTTTCGTATTCACCTCTGTCATAAGCTGTTCTAAATTGTTTGATACTGCCCCACTGATCTCCAATTCTTCCTGGAGCTCCTAAACCAAATCCTTCAATGGTTGATCCATAAGTTAAAGCCTGTAAACCAATTCTATGTAGTAACTTAGGGCTTGCCTTTTCTAACACATCAGGTGCTACTGAGATAACCCAGTTTTCTTGGGTTCTAGTCCAAGCTTTTACATTGCTCATCGTGGCTACAAATCTTTGTTTATCTGTTCTATTTACTCCTGTTCCGTGTAACATCCTTCCATCAAAAAGCATAATTGTTCCGGCCTTAGCTTCTAGATTTATAGTTGGCGGTAACTTGCCAACCTTGCCTCCGCTACCTGCTTTAATAAGAATCTTATGACTGCCTGGAATAACAAGTGTACCTCCATTTTCTTCATTAATATCTTGAGGGATGTACATAGTATTAAAAAGAGCTGGTGCTTCTTCAGTAACCCAAGGAAGCAAAGGGCCTTGATCAATATGCAAACCCTGAGGATACCCTCCAGGATCAGAGCCATTTGAAAGAAAGCTATGACATATCCAACCTTTACCTAATGTCTCATCCATTATCTGCTCAATAACAGGGCCAGCTTGAACAGCTTCGGGATCTTGCTCTATGCATTGAGCGAAGACTTCTCCTTTGTTAATTAGAGTATTTATGTACTGACCAGATGGAGTTGGCTGATCAACACCAGCTAATTTCTCACCAGCCGCTTGATCAAGTAAGCGATTAAGAAAACGATCACACTGCTGTTTAGACATTGCATCTTCAATTAAACAAAAGCCCCACTCTTTGATGTCTCTTCTCATTTGTTTAATGTCTTTGGTGGGTTTAGGTAAATCAAATTCTTTCCAATATTCATGTTTCCTTGCCACAGTAGTGTCCCAATACATACCTGTCCCCCACTCAAGTGGCTTTTTAATATCGGGTGGAATTAACCAAGGATTATTCTCAAAAATAGATCGAAAGGGTTCTCCTGATTTTAAGAAATTACTATAAATCTGTTCATCATGAGGAGAATTCTCATCAATAAATTCCTTGGTAAATTCAATTGGTGCTTTCATTATTAAATTAGCCTTTGCAATCTAGCCATTTCATCCGAATAAGTTTCTGTAGCTTCATTTAAATGTAGAGACCAATCTTGCCACATATTTTCTTGAGGCGGTTTAGCCCTATTCTCATCTAAGTCTTTTTTTATAAAGTCCCCTAAAACCGCCAGCCTCATTTTATTGGAATAATTGTGACCAGCCATGTGAGCCAATCTATGGTGCCAGAAAACAACGTCACCTTCCGAGCCATAGCAATCAACTGGTTTAGTGTCTTGCATCACTTTTTTTATTTCTTCCTCATAAGCCTCAGATTGAATAATGCCCTTATAAGATGGTAAGTGCTCGTAATAAGCTATTCTTGGTTGGTCATATTGCATTTGAAAAGTTGGATAGAGTCTTTTATGAGAACCTGGCCAAACTTTGAAGGCACCTCCTTTAGGAAGTACCTCGTCAATTAACCCAACTAAACTTAAATTAAAGGGATGCCCATCACTGTGACAAAAATCGGGTTCTTTCTCCTTATTTCCATAAGGTAGCGTTGCGTAAATGCCCCTAGCTCCTTCATTGTCTAATGCTGGATCAACTGGACCACCTGGCCAAGCTGCTCCATGCTGACCCATAGTTTTCCCCCCTATTTTTGGTTTAACTAAAGTATCTTTACCTAGAAGCTCTTCAGCAATTTGTTGTAAAACTTCTGAATAAACTAGGTCAATCATCAACTGATCAGTACCTATTGATCTGAGCTGCCACTTATATCCTTGACGAAGATTGGTCACATCTTCTTCTATATCTTTTTCTGTAAAGGGACCTACATGAGTTGAAAGGTCGTCTCTTTTAATATTTGTATCTTTTGGTAAAGAAGACCAAAGTAAATCACGAGCTTTTTTGCAAAGAGCTGGATCAAGAATCTTTGGGATTATTAAGTAACCATTTACTTTAAAAAAAGAAAATTGTTCTTGGTTAAGAATCATTTGGGTTGTTTGATAGATAAAAGAAAAGCAATCAAAGTAAGAGGAAATAACAGATAAGCTCCTATTTCCCCTGGCGGTGTAACGGGTAATGGTTTCCAGTTTATTAAAATAAGTCCCAGAATCTCAGTTATTCCAAGATATAGAAAAAAAATTGGGATCAAAGCCCTCCATCTAAAAATAATCAGCCAAGCTAATACTGCCTCTATCAAATGATACTTTCCAAAAATACCAGCGAACGTATTAATAGTTTGCTCAGCTCCTTCTGGATAAGTTTCTAAAGGTATACCTGCAATAATTCCATTACCTCCATCCGGAGCAAAATAATGAACACAGCCACGAAAAGTAAAGATACAAGCTAATAACATCAGGTAATAAAGAGAAATCTTAGAGCCTGAATAGTTATTATTAGGCTGAGGAAGAACTGTTGACCAATTTAGCATGATCTTCTAATGTAACTTAAACTATTAAATCTGGGAAGGTTTAAACCCTCTTTATTAGAGCAAAAATTGAGCACACCTGAAAACAATCCTAAAAAATCCAATAACCTTGGAAAGATAATACTGCTAGGTATTACGATTGCATGTTTTTACTACATATATACAAGATTGAATGGCGCTGCTTTGAGAGAAGGCTTGTCATTATTTGAATACATGTTAGTTGTTTTCGCAGCTGTTAACTGGATTCCTTGGCTCTTAATGATGACCGGATACTGTTTACTATATTTCTCTATAGATACTTTAATTATAACCAGAGCACTGAATTGGTTTATCAAAGATATCAAGTACACAAACATCCTACCCATTCGTGCAAGTGCCTACATCATCTCGATGTTTAATGAGCAAATTGGGAAAGGTGCTATGGCTTATTACTTAAATAAACGCGATCAAGTGCCAGGCTGGGAAGTTGCTTCACTAATGCTATTTATAATGTTTTGTGAAATATTCTATTTATTAGTTTGGGCTACTATAGGTTTTACTTTGGGAGGACAGGATTTACCTGAGGTTTTTGGACTTATTCAGTACATTGCTATAGGTGGAGCTATCTTCTTTGCTTTATGGGTATTCTTTTTTCGAGGACCATTGTTCCAAGAAAACAGAATTAGAAACTTAGAAATTTTCCATGCTTTTAGATTGGCTAAACTCAAACATTATGGAGCTTTCTTCCTACTCAGATCTCCTTTACTGATAGCAGCTGTATTTGTTTATTCTGCTGCACTTGGTTTCTTTGGGGTTGAAGTCTCTTCAATGACTTTATTACCTCTTCTACCAGTAATATTTTTTGCCGCAACGGTTCCTACCCCGATGCGGGCAGCTGCAATAACTTCCTGGGTGATCCTCTTTCCTGAGAATGAAGGTCAAATGGCTGCTTTTGGCTTCCTGCAACATAACTTCTTTATTTTATTCAATGCAGTTATAGGTTTGATGTTTTTACCCAGAGCTAATAAAGAACTATTTGGTGAACAATCAAAATAAGTGAAATCAGTTCTTACCCTAGCAAACTCTTTAAGTTTATTTAGATTACTAATTACTCCAGTTATTGCATGGACTATGCTTTCTAACCTCTGGTTGTTTGCTGGTTGCTTACTAATTTTAGCAATAATAAGCGATTTGATTGACGGACCCATCGCTAGAAGGAATAGCCAAGAATCTTCACTAGGTGGACTTTTAGATCATTCTTGCGATGCTATTTTAGTGGCAGTTTTATTATTTATTTTAAACATAACGCATGACATACCTTTAATACTTCCAATATTAGTCTTAGCCTCTTTTCTTCAATACGTTTTAGACTCGAAAGCACTAGCTGGTCATAATTTAAGAACAAGTTTTTTGGGGCGATCAAATGGAATTGCTTATTATGTCTTAACAAGCCTTTGTGTGTTTTCTAGTTCCATCAGCTTTGTTCAATTGGGTCAATTTTTAATTATTTGCTCGTGGATTTTAGTTATTTCAACTTTAATTTCTATGTCTGAAAGATTATGGACTTTATTAGGTGATTAGCGGCATGAAATACAAAATTTTAGTTACTGGTGCTAATGGTAATTTAGGTAAGAATTTCTTACTCTCGAATACTGATTATCAAGTTTGTGCCGTAGTCAGATCGGAGAAGGCTAAAGATGACCTTATGAGCTTTGTTAACCAAAATAATATACAAAATACTGAAGTAGTTAACTGTAATTATCTTGATTTGCCTTCTTTAAAAAAACTAGCTAAACCATGCAGATACTTTGTACATCTAGTGGGGACAATTAAAGAGAATCAACAAAATAAATTTGATTTTGTTCATGGGAAAACAACTGAAGCTGTGCTTGAAGCAATTAAAGATACAGGCATAGAGAAGAGTTGTTACATTAGCATACTGGGTTCAAATGAAACCTCTAATAATAGGTGTTTTGCTTCTAGAGGATTAGCAGAGAAAGCCTTTTTAGATTCTGAAATTCCTTGCTTGATACTGCAAGTCCCCATGGTCCTTGGTAAAGATGATTATGCCAGTCTTGCTTTAAAAAAAAATGCCCTTTCTAAAATAGCCCTTACCTTTAGAAAAGCGAGTTTAGAACAGCCTATTTATGCAAACGACATTATTGAAGTCATTAAAAAAGATATAAAAAGATCTCTTTTAAGGCCTGAATCTACAGATGGTATTAGAGCTCTTGCAGGTCCTACTGCATTAACCAGAGAAAAGCTCATTCATGAAGTTGCTAAAATAATAGGTGTTAGAGTAAGAGTCATTTCTCTTCCTATTACTCTAGGTTATGCCATAGCAAAGTTACTTGAGTTTGTTTCTTCTAACCCACCTGTGACCAAAGATATGCTAGAAGTATTAGATCACGATGATAATATCGACCCTACTGCCAGCAGTCATGAATTAGGCATAAAACTGACCAGTCTTGAAGTTACTTTAAAGAATATATTTATTTAAAAGCTTTATTTATCCCTGGGTTCAAGCTCAAAAATCCACAAATCTCCTGAATCAATATTTTCTTGTGAAACAGGAAACCCTCCTGCATATTTTCGACTAAGCTCAGACAGGACATCTTTTAAAATATCTCCTTCTTCTATCCTTACCATGGTCCTTTCATAAATTTTTTCATCCACTCTCAAAAGAGCTCTACCATCTTCTTCTGCTTCCATTGGCCAGTGCTTCCAGATTTTGCCGATAGTGCTATTCATGTAGCCTGAAGGTATAAAGATTCTTCCTCCAGTTTCCATAATGAAAGTTGTTCTAGAGCGAGGAGGATTTATGAGTTGAAATTGCACAATAGGATATTCTTTTAAGAAATTCCAATCAGGTTCCTCTTCAATGTCATAAAGGTCACCCGACTTAAAAGGTCCTGCAGTAACCATCTCTATAGGCCAAGAACCTATAGGGCCGTCACTAAATCTTGCTACTGTAAAAATTGAAATTACTACTAAAATTATTAAGACTAAAGAGCCACCTACAATTTTAGCTAAAAATTGAACAAATCTTTTCATAACTAAATACTGTCATAAAACTGAAACTAATTAAAGGGATAAGGTACTAATCGGAAACTTTTAAATCAAGACGAATAAAATATCTTGGTGGGAAACCAGTTAGAATCCTAAAAAACAATGGATGTGCATGCTCGTCCATAAGCCTATCGTGTTCATCACCCTCAATCGGAATGGCTAAATAAGATTCCCTTTTCCCATCGTAAATCACTTCAACGTTCGGGTTAGACAAAGCCTGTCTATACCAAGCCCTTGGCCAATGATTAGCTGATACGTAAAGCTTTCCATTATTTACAACTGGAGAAAGAACCCTATCTTTAGCTACTTCATTCTTAAACGTAGTAATGACGAGACTATCTTGATTCTTAGGTTGAGAATAACCTAACCAAGATTCGAATAAAACTACTAGGCCTATGTAAATGACTGCTAAACTGATTAAAGCTATTTTTATTATCTTCATCTTAATTTTCTTCATTATAATCCGATTTCAACTCATGAGAAAAAAACAAAACTCTATTGATTTAATAGCTGGTGTTGATGAGGCAGGAAGAGGTCCTTTAGCAGGACCAGTTGTGGCTGCTGCTGTTATATTAGACCCCACAAACAAGATACTAGGATTAAAGGATTCAAAGGCTCTGAGTCCTAAAAAAAGGTGTGAATTAGAGAAGGAAATAAAAGATAAAGCCCTTTCGTGGAAAGTATCTTTTGTAAGTAAAGAGGAGATAGATGTTTTAAATATTCTGCGAGCAACATTAAAAGCGATGAAGCTAGCTGTTGAAGGTCTGGAAGTTAGGCCTTCTAAAATACTAATAGATGGTTCAAATCGAATAGAAGTAAAAACACCTCTTGAAACAATTGTCGGTGGAGATTCAAAAGAAGAAAATATTATGGCAGCTTCAATCTTAGCTAAAGAAGAGAGAGATCGTTATATGATAAATCTAGATAAGAAGTATCCTCAGTATGGATTTAAAGATCATAAGGGTTATGGAACAAAGAAACACATATTATCTCTTAAAAAATTTGGACCCTGTCACGAACATAGACTTACCTTTTCCCCAGTAAATAAGATAATGCTTAAATCAAATTGATCCAGACTTTTTTATGTTTTCTAGTTCAGTACCAAGTTGCTTATATATTTTATCTAACTCACTTAAATCCTTTTTCATAAGTTGAACATACGTATTTAGCTTCTGAATGTATTCAATATCTTGTTCTTTTATTCTTTCTGGTGGTGCTGCTTTGTGTATTTGGTGAATGATTTCTAGACATTCGTCAACAAGCAATCTTTTGTCTATAAGGACCATTGGGTAATTATATTTAGTCACCCTATTTTCACTCAATCTTTATTTTTGTTAATATGTTAGTTCGTTCATTCACTCTAAATGTAGCAGTGAACGGAAGTAGTCAATTG
>CAYFFW010000008.1:0-51880 GCA_964342745.1 uncultured Gammaproteobacteria bacterium | reverse complement strand
GGAATTGGTCCTGCGTTCGAGTCGCAGACGGCCCACCAGTTAAAATGAAGTATTTATTGATTCTTGCAGGAGGTGCTCTAGGAGCACTTTCTAGAGTTTTAATTTCTGATTTACTTGAAAAGTATCAAGCAGCTATATTTCCTCTAGGAATTTTTTTTGTAAATGTAATTGGTTGTTTTCTATTAGGCCTTTTAATAAATCTAATTGGACCAAAGCATTCAGATATTTATGAACCTTTCTTGTTTATGGGATTCCTGGGTGCATTTACTACTTTTTCAGCTTTCTCAAGAGAAGCTTTCCAACTCATAGAGCAAGGTAATTACATAGGAGTCATTACTTACATTTGTTTAACTGTTGTAGGGTGTTTGTTAGCAACTTGGTTAGGTATGAACTTAACTAAAAGCTAGAAACAAGTTATTGTTATTTCTTAAGCTTCATACCTTTCGTATCTCTTAATATTTGTCTGTAACTGTAGCCTTTTTTCTTCCCTGAACTCAGCAATTGAGAAGCTCTCTTTCTAAGCCAAGTAATACCCTTATTAGGATTTTCTTTAGATAAGCGTCTTATTGTATCTATGATCATTTCTTTTTTTACTGCTATATTGATACTAGATGTTGAAGACTCCATTTTATTGAAATTAACGGACGATAGACTGGGTAAATACCCTTTTAAGTTAGCAATCTCTAGTGAATCCATCATTAAGATGGTGTTGTAGACGAGATTAATAGAAGAAGGGTCTTTTTCCATTCCTTCCAAAATTAACTTTGCTCTAAATATAATGTGGGCAGCTAATCTGAACTCTTCTTTAATATTTTCATCTTCTAACATCGGCAGTACGTCATCCCATTTTGTAGATAGTTGTGCATGAGCCAAGATTTCAGCTGCTGAAGCTGCAATATCTTGGATATTTCTTTTGGGATCTAGGGTTTCTAGGTATTCCTGTAGTTCTCTGTGAGATATTTCTATATTTTTATTTTTATCTTCTTTTTTATTTATCATTCTTTTCTATAATAATACCGTAGAGAGCTCAGGAGCAAATAAGAAGAGATGTATTTAATTATCAAAACGCTAATTACTGTATTGATTGTTGTAGCTATTTCAGAAATAGCAAGAAGATCATCTCTGGTTGCTGGAATCTTAGCCTCTATACCGCTTACTTCAGCCCTAGCAATTACCTGGTTGTATTTTGACACCAAAGATACAGGGAGCGTGATAAACCTTAGTAACTCTATACTTTTACTCATACCCCCGTCATTAACATTCTTTTTAGTATTGCCTGTATTACTTAAAAGAATAGATTTCTTGAATTCATTTATAATCGCAATTATTTCTACTGTAGTAATTTATTGGCTATATATAACTTTACTTTCTCGTTTTGGTATTCGATTATGATCTGTAGAAGATTATGAATTTATATATGGTACATGTTGGTTATTATGACCCTTCAGTAGGAGAGGGGCTTTATGAAATACATATGAATTTTTTCACAGCTGCAAAAGATTCTAAAGAAGCAAAAGAAAATATCTTAAAACAAAAGGAATTTAAAGATAGGAAAATGCATATTGATGGAATCAAGGAGCTTTCTTATGTAGATGGTTACAAAGTTTCCTTAAATAAGAGTGCAGAAGATAAAGAGCAAGAGATTTTGGACTATGATGATTCAAAGAAACTGTAAGTTTTTATGAGTGAAAATATTTTTCAGAAAATAATAGATAAAGAATTACCAGCGGATATTGTTTACGAAGATGAATCATGTCTAGCCTTTAAAGATATTAACCCTGTAGCTCCTACCCATATACTAATAATTCCAAAAAAAAAGATAGAGAAAATATCTGATTCTAGTCCAGAAGATAAAGAAATTTTAGGGCACTTATTTCTTGTGGCAGGAGATATAGCAAGATCTTTAGGTGTAGAAGATGCTTTTAGATTAGTTGTCAATAATGGAGCAGGAGCTCAACAAACTGTTTTTCATCTGCACATCCACTTAATTGCTGGTAGAGAATTCACCTGGCCACCAGGCTAACTATAGTCTTTCAAATCTTCTTTAGTCGCAAATATATTTTCTATCTTTGTTTGTAAAACTTCATTGAGTTGAAAATTATTTCCGGCTAATTCTAAAGCATATCTTAAGTGCTCAATCGCTCTGTCATAATTCCCTGTTAGGTAAAAGTATTCAGCTCTAGATTGATGGAGTCCAATTATCTTCCTCGCTAATCCTTGTACTTCAGCTAACCAATACCAAACTTGTGGATCTGATTTTCTTTTAAGCAGTAATTTTTTTAGAACGTCTTCAGCTTCATCGAATTGTCTTTGATCCATCAGTGCCCTAGCATAAAGCATAGAGATAGGGTAATTTGATGGGTTCATTTCAAGTAAATTTTTTCCCACTCCAACAGCCTCAATCCCATTACCTGCATTCAGATGTATTTCTAATAAAGCTGTCTGTAAAATTAGGTTCTCTTCATCTAATTCAAGAGCCTGTCTCACCTCTTTGAGTGCTTCGCTATATTTATTATCTCTTGAAAGAGCTAAAGCTAATCCATAACCAGCAATAATGCTTTCTCTATCGTCTTTAGACCTCCGTTTATCCTGCTTCATTTGAGTTACTGCCTGCCTAGAAGTTTTAAAAGTATTTACAGTTATTCTTTGTTTAATCAATTCGAATTCTAAACTGTTCTTATAATTTGAACCTTTTATCTCTCTAGCCCTTATCCTCGAATCACTAATCCTTTTTTTTGTTAATGGGTGCGATCTTAAGAATTCAAGCTCATTTGCTCCACTTAACCTACTAAGTGATTGTAATTTTTCGAACATTTGAGGCATACTTTCTGGATCAAAACCTGCTGTAATCATAGTTAAAAAACCTATTCTATCGGCTTCTTGTTCATTACTACGGCTATAAGATAATGCTTGTTGAGCCAAGACCTGTTGTCCAGCCATTATTGCTTCAGGTCTAGTTGAGGCTGCAACAGCAATACTAGCCAATAAAATTAGGGCATTAGAAAAACTTCTATCTTTTTGTCTCTGAAGGTTTCTGGCGAAATGTCTTTGACTTAAATGAGCTAGTTCGTGTGCTATTACTGAAACAAATTGACCTTCGGTTTCTGAATGGTAAATAAGACCAGAATGAATTCCTATGATTCCTCCTGGTGCAGCGAAAGCATTTATGTTTTTGTCTCCAACCAAAAGGATCTCTAATCTTCTGTCTTGAAGTTGACTGTATTCACTTACACGATAGATGAGGTGCTCAGTATAGTCTTGGACTAGAGGATCTTTTAAGTCCGGTAATCCTCTTCTTAATTGAGCCATATAAAGTCTTCCTAACTTGTATTCAGAATCCAAAGAAATTGCTGAAGAGGAAGTATCTCCTAGTTCAGGAAGCAACTCTTCACAAAAGGAGTAAAAGGGGATACAAATAAGATAAAAATAAATTAAGAATGTTTTTATCTTTAAACTAGAAGGTTTGTTCTCTGTCATACCTTTATAATAAGTCTTAATATTAATATTGACTTATATAATAACAATCAGTTCAAAAAGTATCTTGAAATATGGTAGATAAATATTTAAATACTAATGATTTGGAATGCCCACTACCTCTGCTAAAAACTAAATTATCTCTATCTAGTTTAAATAGTGGTGAAATTCTTGAGGTAAGTGCAACAGACCCAACCTCTTGGGAAGATTTCCCTATTTATGCGAAAATAAGTGGAAACAAACTTATTTATGCAGAAAAAGAAGGCAACTTTTTTATTTATAGAATTAAAAGGAAATAAATATGCTACAACTATTTCAAAAGCTTATTAATAGATTCTTTTTTAACGAAGAGACGGTCTATTTTGCCTTGTTTTTACTAGTATCTTTTTTGCTTATTTTCTTTTTTGGAGGAATACTTCTACCAATTTTAATCAGCCTAGTAATAGCTTTTTTACTTAATGGATTAGCTCAAGCACTAGAAAATCTAAATTTTCCTCGATGGCTATCTCTGAGCTCATCTTTAATTATTTTCTTCACTGTCTACACTAGCCTTTTTTTTATTCTTCCTACAATAGGCTCTCAAATTAACTCTTTCATACAGAGTCTTCCTAATATTGTTGATTCACTTCAATTAGTTCTGTCTAATTTAGCAAAGTCTTACCCTGAATTCTTTTCTGAAGAAGAAATCCCTAAGATTTTAGGCAATTTGAGCAGTCAGATAAATAACTTGCTTGCTCAAGCTTTAAGTCAAATTGCTGGAACAATAAGCTTTGCTTTCAATGCGCTGATTTACGCTATTTTAATTCCACTTATGGTTTTTTTCTTTCTTAAAGATAAAGAGACTCTTTTACCTCTAATTAGCTTTTTTAGACCTAGCCAGAGAGGGCTGATGGATTCTATTTTTAATGAAATGAATGACCAACTTTATAACTACGTAACAGGTAAAATAATTGAGATATTCATTGTTACTTCTGTTAGTTTCATAGCTTTTAGTTTTCTTGATCTTCCATATACCTTTTTATTAGCTTTATTGGTAGGTCTCTCAGTAATGATCCCTTTTTTTGGTGCCATCCTAGTTACAATCCCAGTTTTATTAGTTGGGTTATATGAATGGGGGCTGTCTAGCGATTTTTGGTGGTTATTTGGAATCTATTTAATTATTCAAGGCCTAGATGGAAATGTTTTAGTACCATTACTATTTTCAGCAAGAAATAAGCTTCACCCAGTTATTATAGTGATATCTGTATTATTCTTTGGAGGACTGTGGGGTTTTTGGGGGCTATTCTTTGCCATCCCATTGGCTACTTTTGTAAAAGCTATAATTAATTCCTGGCCAGTCCAGACTTCAAAATAGATTTCTATTTAAGAGCTTTTACAGCCTCTAAAACTTCTTTTACATGTCCAGTTACTTTAACTTTTCTCCATTCTTTCACCAATCTTCCTTTTTCATCAATTAGAAAGGTACTCCTTTCTATCCCCATGTACTTTCTTCCATACATGCTTTTCTCTTTGATTACATCGTATTGTTTGCATATCTTTTCATCAGGATCTGAGATTAGTTCAAAGGGGAATGACTGTTTAGACTTAAAACTTTCATGAGATTTTAAAGACTCTCTAGAAAGACCAAAAATAACTGTGTTTTCTTTTTTAAACTCTTTATGGAGATCTCTAAAATTTTGCCCTTCAGTAGTGCATCCAGGGGTGTTATCTTTAGGATAAAAATACAAGATAACTTTTTTACCTCTAAGTTGTGATAGGTCAGCACTACTATCTCCAGTACACTCTCCTTTAAAAATAGGTGCTTTATTTCCTTCTTTAGGCGTTGCCATACATCCTCCTTATTATTGATATAATAAACCTATAAAATTATTTAATTATCATTATAAGTTACCCGAATAGATTTTAGTGTTTGAATTAAAAGGATCAATAGTAGCCTTGGTTACTCCAATGGAGAGGGATGGAAATATCAGTTGGCAGTCTTTATTTGATCTTATCGATTGGCATGTAGAGTCTGGTACTTCTGCAATTGTTTCTGTAGGAACTACAGGAGAATCAGCTACTTTAGATGTTTCTGAGCACGTACAAGTGGTTGAACAGTCTGTCAATCATGCATCAGGTAGAATTCCTATAATAGCAGGAACTGGTGCAAACTCTACAAAGGAAGCTACTTACTTAACTTCAGCTGCTAAAGAAGCAGGAGCATCGGCTGCCCTTCTTGTTACACCGTATTACAATAAACCAACTCAAAATGGACTTATTGAACACTACTCTGAAATTGCTTCTGAAGTAGAGATACCTCAAATTTTATATAATGTACCAACTAGAACAGCCTGTGATCTTTTACCTGAAACAGTAGCGGTTCTATCTAAGATAGATAATATAGTGGGTATTAAAGAAGCTTCTCCTGATCCTGAAAGAATAAGTCAACTTAAACAAAATATAAGAGATAAAGATTTTTTACTTTATTCAGGAGATGATCTATCAGCTTACAATTTTCTTAATGAAGGTGGGCATGGAACTATTTCTGTAACTGCAAATATTGTACCGAAAGAAATAGCAGAGATTTGCAACTTTATTCTCAATGGCAAGTCTGAAGAAGGAAAAAAACTAGATTTAAAACTTAAATCTTTACATGAGGCATTGTTTATTGAAACAAGCCCAATTCCTGTAAAATGGGTTCTTAATAGGCTTGGTAGAATACCTACAGGAATTAGACTCCCTCTGACTACATTAGATGGAAGTTTTACTGATGAAATTGAACAAATTTTAGACGACTTAAATTTAATAAATAACTAAAATAAACAATATGAAAGTTTTTAAAGTACATAAATATATTATCTCTTTTATTTTATTTTGGTCTCTTTCTTCTTGTGGATGGATATTTAAAGACAGTAAGTATGATTATTTAAAAGAAAAGCAGTCAAAACCAATAGCCACCACTCCTAGTGAATCTACTAGACCTATAATTGATTTCTATCCCATACCTGAAGAGAAAGATAGCAACCTAGTTGAAAATTATGAGATTCCATTGCCTGCACAAGTTTTTTCTTCAGGCTCAACTAATGAGATAAGGATGCATAAACTCGGTGAGATTAGATGGCTCTATGTAGAAGCTCTTCCTAGCAGTGTCTGGCCTTTAATGAAAGATTTTTGGTCTTCAAGTGAATTTGGACTTTCTTTTGACGATCCAACTTTAGGTGTATTTGAGAGCAAAGATTTAACTGATGAATTAGTGGGCTCAAAGTTACAAATGAAGGTTGAGCATGGAATAAGACAAGCGAGCTCTGAAATATTCCTTTCTCATGTTTCAAAAAATCTAGAAGGTGAATGGACAAGGGTATCTCCTGAAAAAAACCTAGAAGATAGTGTTTTGAGGTCTGCATTAAATTTCTTATCTGAGGCCCCTTCAACAGGAGGTACATCTTTAGTTGCATTGAACCTAAATCAAGGTCAGAAGGCTGTTTTAAAGCAATCAGAAGAGGGAAGAAATTTTATAGAAATGAATCTAGAATTTCCTCGAGCATGGGCTGCTGTTGATAGGGCTTTAAAAGAAGCCTTTATCCCTGTTAATGATTTAGATAGAACTAGCGGTGTTTTTTTTGTTACCTTTGTGCAAGAAACGGATCAAGGTTTTGGAAAGAGAATTTTTAAAAGAAGAGGGAATTCTAAAAATGCAGATTTTAAAATCTTTGTTAAAAAAATAGATAAAAATAAATGCACTGTTACAGTAGATAGCACTACTGAAGGGGGAGAAGTCCTGGAAAGAGATTTACTCTCAGAAATTAACCAATCACTGTCGTAGTTTTAAGTTATGAAAGATATAAAAAAAGGTAAATTAATAAGCACAGGAAAAGCAAAATCTTTATATGAGACTTCAGATCCAGATATATATTTGATGCATTATAGAGATGATACTTCAGCTTTTGATGGAGTTAAGAAGGAGAGCTTAGAGGGTAAGGGCGCAACAAATAATAAATTCAATGCCTTTATTATGAAGGTTCTCGAAAAAGAGGGTGTAGCTACCCATTTTGAAGAACTAGTTTCAGAAACTGAGAGTTTAGTTAAAAAACTAGATATGGCTCCTGTTGAGTGTGTAGTAAGAAATATAGCTGCAGGAAGTATTTGTAAAAGACTAGGTGTTGAAGAAGGACTGGACTTAAATCCACCTACTTTCGAATTTTTTTACAAAGATGATGACCTTCATGATCCAATGATAAATGAATACCATATAGAATCATTTGGTTGGGCTTCTAAAGAACAAGTTAAACAAATGCAGGAAAAAACCTTCCAAGTAAATGAGATACTCAAAAAATTATTTTCTGACGGTGGAATGATACTAGTTGACTATAAATTAGAGTTTGGTTCGCATAAAGGTAAGTTATTTTTAGGTGATGAGTTTACTCCTGACGGTTGTAGGGTGTGGGATTCAGAAACTAGAGAAAAGCTAGATAAGGATAGGTTTAGACAAGACTTAGGTGATGTTGTTGAGTCTTACCAAATCATTGCTAAAAAATTAGGTATTGAATAATAAAATCAACGAAGACCTTCATTTATTTGGTTTAATTTCTCTGAACCAGGACACAGGTCTTCTTCATTAAGTTGATTTAGAGGCTTATCAACTACGTTCAAAGTTTCTTTCAAGTCTTTAGACTCATTATTAATATAGAGCAACCCTGTTAAAACTTTTCCTTCATCCTCAGCTTTATTGATTTTGGAAAGAGAAGAAGATTTATTCGTAGGATCAAAATCTTTGGGAAGTTTCTCTAAATTTATTAAAGAGCCGTCATGCAGTGGTACTTGTACATTTTGTCCTTCATCATAACTAGCAGTTATCTCTTTACCTAAAGGGACGAAGTCTGGTCTAGAGACTGATTCATTATGCTCTCTAATGTAGTCGTAGCTTTTGGTTGAAGTACTATGGTTGTTAAATGTTACACAAGGAGAAATGATGTCTAGAAAAGAAAACCCTTTATGTTTCATTGCAGCTTTAAGAAGAGGAACAAGTTGATCTTTATCTCCTGAAAAGCTCCTAGCTACAAAGCTCGCACCTAATTGAATAGCCATAGAAGCTAAGTCTATTGAAGGAAAAAGGTTATCTTCACCATACTTGCTCTTGGATTCAAGGTCGTTTGTAGCAGAAAACTGTCCTTTAGTTAGTCCGTAAGTACCATTATTTTCAACAATATAAACAATATTAAGCTGTCTTCTTGCAGCATGAACAAACTGACCTATTCCAATTGAAGCCGTATCTCCATCACCTGAAATACCTAAGTATAGTAATTCATGATTAGCAAGATTTGCACCAGTTGCCACAGAAGGCATTCTTCCGTGTACAGAATTAAAACCATGTGACTTGTTTAAGAAATATGCCGGAGCTTTTGAAGAACAACCTATACCTGAAAGCTTTGCTACATTGTGAGCAGAAATATTTAGCTCAAAGCAAGCTTCTAAAATAGCTGCACTTATTGAATCATGACCACAACCAGCACAAAGACTTGATACCGCTCCTTCATAATCTCTTCTAGTTAATCCAAGTTCATTTCGTTCAAGACTTGGATGATGGTTTTTTGGTTTAACTATATAGGTCAATTTATTTACCTCCTGAAACAGTCTTTGAAGGACTACCAGTTATGTGAGATCTAATCTTATTCGAAATAAAATCTGCGGTTATAGGTTGTCCATCAAAACATAAAATAGAAACTAATTTATCAGGAATAATACCTCCTTCAGCCATTATTAATGTTCTCATTTGACCATCTCTATTTTGTTCAACAATAAAAAGTAGATCATGGTCTTCAATGAATTCCCAAACTTCTAGATTAAACGGGAAAGCTCTTAATCTCATTGCATCCAAAACCACACCATCTTCATGTAATTGATCTAAGGCCTCTTGCATTGAAGCTTCTGTACTTCCGTAATAAATAATTCCTAAAGAGCTATTATTAGTTTCTTGTTTAAAAATAGGGCCAGGAACCAGTTCAGCGGCAGTTTGATATTTTTTTAGTAATCTAGATAAATTTTCAGCATTTACTACACCGTCTTCTGTATATCGGGCATATTCATCATGTGAAGTACCTCTTGTAAAATAAGCTCCTTTTTCAGGATGAGCACCAGGGTAGGTTCTGAAGGGGATTCCATCTCCATCTACATCTAAGTATCTTCCAAAATTTTCTATTTCTTCAAGATCTTTTGCATGAAGAACTTTTCCTTTATCAAATATTCTTGAGTCATCCCATTCAAATTCTGGACAAGACCAATCATTCATCCCTAAATCTAAATCAGATAGAACGATAACAGGAGTTTGAATTCTATCTGCAAGATCAAATGCCTCAGCTGCAAAATCAAAACACTCTTTAGGGTCAGATGGAATTAATAATACATGTTTAGTATCTCCATGAGATGCGTAAGCACAAGAAAGTACATCTGACTGCTGAGTTCTAGTCGGCATTCCAGTAGAGGGACCACCTCTTTGAATATCAAAAATTACCAAAGGCACTTCTGCAAAATATGCAAGACCTATGAATTCACTCATTAAAGAAATGCCTGGGCCACTTGTTGCAGTAAAAGCCCTAGCTCCATTCCAATTAGCGCCTATTGCCATTCCAACTGCAGCAAGTTCATCCTCTGCTTGAACAATTGCAAATTTATTTTTCTTTGATTTATCTTCTATTCTAAGTTTTTCACTATAGTCTGTGAAAGACTCAGCCAATGAAGTAGACGGGGTTATTGGATACCAAGCACAAACTGATGCACCACCGTAAACGCAACCCAGTCCAGAAGCTTGATTACCACTTGTTAGAACTAAGCCATTAGTTTTATCAGATTTTTTGACTTGGATTTCGCATTTTCCTTCTAAGTTTTTCCTAGCAAACTCAAAACCAATATTGAGGGCTTTTATATTAGGCTCTATTAGTTTTTCCTTGCCTTTAAATTGTTCTTCAATCAGTGTTTCGTAGACTTTCTTATCAATTTTTAATAGATTAGAAAGAGCTCCTACATAAACTATGTTTTTGAATAAAAGTCTTTGTTTGGGATTAGAAAATTCTTCAACACAGAGCTTAGTAAGAGGAATTTCAATTATATTTATATCTGTTCGGTCAAAATTTCTTTTCCAAGAAGAATCGTAGAGCAAGTACCCTCCTTGATTTAATTCCAAAACATCCTCTCTATAAGATTGAGGATTCATTGCTACGGCAATATCAACACCCTCTCTCCTACCAAGATAGCCTTTTTCACTAACTCTGACTTCAAACCAAGTAGGCAACCCTTGAATGTTAGATGGAAAGATATTTTTTGGGCTTACCGGTACTCCAGACCTAAAAACACCTTTAGCAAACATTTGATTAGCACTTGCAGACCCAGAACCATTTACGTTGGCAAATTTAATAACAAATTCATTTACATGCTGAATTTTCATGAGTATACCTTCGCTTCCTGATACAGGTAAGTTTGCATATCCCAAGCCCCAGTAGGGCACCTTTCAGCACATAATCCACAATGAAGACAAACATCCTCATCTTTTACCATCACTCTTTGAGTTTGTTGCAGTTTATCTGAGACAAGCAAGTCTTGATCAAGATTTACAGCAGGTATTCTTAGATTATTCCTCAAGTCCTCTTCATTACTATTCTCAATAAAATTAATACAATCCGTAGGGCAAATATCTTCACAAGCATCACACTCAATACATAGACTCTCACTGAATACTGTTTGAACATCACAGTTTAGACATCTTTGTGCTTCTTCAAACGCTAATTTGTCGTCGAAACCCAATTCAACTTCAACTTTTAGGTCTTTAAGCGAAACTGATTGATCAGCGTGTGGCACTAAGTATCTTCGAGCTTGAGAAATGTCATTGTCATATGACCATTCATGAACTCCCATCTTTTGGCTAACTATATTTGTATTTGGATCGGGTCTTTCATACAGATCAAGGCCATTAAAGAACTTATCAATAGAGATGGCAGCTTGGTGACCATGGGCAGCAGCCCAAATAATATTTTCTGGACCCCAGGCAGCATCTCCACCAAAGAACACTTTAGGGTGAGAAGATTGGAAAGTAATTTTATCAACAACTGGCATGTCCCATTCTCCAAATTCAATACCGATATCTCTTTCAATCCAATCAAAAGCATTATCTTGGCCTATGGCAACAAGAACATCATCGCATTCAAAAACTACGGGTTCTTCACCAGTTGGAACTAATGACCTTTTACCATTTTCATCAAACACTGCTTCTACCTTTTCAAATTCCATTCCTACTAATTTTCCTTCATTTAAAAGAAACTTTTTGGGGACATGGTTCTCATAAATAGGGATATTTTCTTCCATAGCTTCTTCTATTTCCCATTCCGAAGCCTTCATTTGATTAAAGGGACTCCTAACTAAAACCTTTACTTCATCAGCGCCTAATCTCAAAGAAGATCTACAGCAATCCATTGCAGTGTTTCCTCCACCAAGTACTAGAACCTTTTTACCAATAGAGTCAGTGTGTTCAAAAGCAATGCTCGTTAACCAATCAATTCCTATGTGTATATTATTTGAAGCTTCTTCTCTTCCTTCAATATTCAAGTCTTTTCCTTTAGGAGCTCCTGTGCCAACAAATATTGCATCAAAATCTTCCTTTAATAACTTTTCCATACTAGTTATTTCAGAATTGAATCTAGTTTCAATCCCCATATTTATAATTTGTTCAACTTCTTCATCTAAGACTTCTACGGGTAATCTAAAAGCTGGAATATTTGTACGCATAAGGCCTCCAGCTTGAGGGTCTTTTTCGAAAAGCACACATTCATGACCAAGAACTAAAAGGTCCCTAGCTACTGTTAATGAAGCAGGTCCTCCACCGATAAGAGCAAGTTTCTTTCCTGTTTTATTTTGGGGAGCTTTAGGTAAGAGATTAGTTACATCTTGTTTATAATCATAAGTTACTCTCTTAAGCCTGCAGATAGCTACAGGCTTTTCATGTGTTCTTGTTCTTCTACATGCAGGTTCGCATGGTCTATCGCATGTCCTTCCTAAAATTCCAGGGAATACATTTGATTCCCAGTTAATCATATATGCTTCTGTGTAATTTCCTTGGGATATTTGCCTAATGTACTCAGGAACAGGGGTATGAGCTGGGCAAGCATATTGGCAATCAACCACTTTATGGTAGTACTGAGGGTTACTTGTATCCGTAACTGGCATAAAGGTTTTAACATTAGAGTCAGTTTTTTCTTTGTTTTGTTTTTGAAGAGGAACTTGTTTGGTTAACTCAATTTTTTCTTTTAAAGACTCAATAACAGGCCATCTAAGATCTTGAGCTTCTTCTATATCATGAGTTTTTAATGATTGTCTTAGATCATACCCTAGTTGATTGCGTAAAGTTCTAGGAACGGCAACTTTTACCCACCAAGTATTGTGCCTTTTGAATAGGTATCTAGTATCCATACTGGTTAATTTTTAATCTCCCTTTTTTAAACTGTACCTTACTTTTTTCGTATGGTACATAAAATTACTTATATTAAAAGCTTTTTATTAAAAAAAAGATTAAATTTATTATCCTATAATCTCTTTACAAAATTAACCAGATATAATAAAAGGTACATGTTGTTAATTCTTGACTTAAATAGTCGGAAATATAAAATGGCAATAATTATGAAGCTTACTACTAAAGGCAAATATGCAGTGACTGCACTATTAGACCTTTCCTTATACCAAAAAGGGGAAAAATTTATTTCTCTTTCTCAGGTAGCAAATAGGCAAGGTATTCCAATTTCATATTTGGAACAATTGTTTATGAGTTTGAGAAAAGCAGACATCGTTGAGGCTACTAGAGGTCCGAGAGGAGGTTATAGATTATCTAGGTCTACTTCAGATATAAATGTATCTGAAATTGTTACAGCTGTAGAAAACACCATGGATGCTACTCAATGTGGAGGAACTGCTGATTGCCACTCAGGATCTCGATGTTTAGCTCACGACTTATGGTCAGAGTTGAATTACCAAGTAGATAACTTCTTGGCAAGTAAATCCCTAGAAGATGTTATTAAAAGTCAAAGAGAGCTAATAGATGAAAAAAAGAAGAACTTAATAGTCGCAGGTTGATAAACATGAAATTACCTATTTATTTAGATTACGCTTCCACTACTCCGGTAGATCCTAGAGTGGTAGACAAGATGAAGGGTTGTCTTACTTTAGAAGGAAATTATGGTAATCCAGCATCAAGATCTCATGAATTTGGATGGAAAGCAGAAGAAATGGTTGAAGAAGCAAGAACAAATGTTGCTAATTTGGTAAATTGCGATCATAGAGAGATAGTCTGGACTTCTGGAGCAACTGAATCAGATAATTTAGCCATTAAGGGAGCTGCTCATTTCTACAGAAATAAAGGAAACCATATTATTACTTCAAAGATAGAGCATAAAGCAGTTTTAGACAGTTGTAGACAGCTTGAGAGAGAAGGGTTTGAAGTTACTTATTTAGATCCTGACTCTTCTGGGTTAATTAGTGCTGAGCAGCTTTCTAAGAATATTAAAGAAGAAACAATATTAGTTACTTTGATGCATATTAATAATGAAATAGGAGTTATAAACGATATCAAGAGCCTTGGTGAGATCACAAGAGAAAAAGGAGTAGTTTTTCATGTAGATGCTGCCCAAAGCACTGGAAAGGTGCTTATTGATTTATCAGAACTAAAAGTTGATTTAATGTCTTTCTCGGCTCATAAAACCTATGGACCTAAGGGGGTTGGAGCCTTGTTTGTAAGGAGAAAACCAAGAGTTAGGTTGGAGGCTATGATTCATGGAGGCGGGCATGAAAGAGGAATGAGATCAGGGACTCTACCAACCCACCAGATAGTTGGAATGGGCGAAGCGTTTAGGCTGGCCAAGAATGAGATGGACTTAGATAACGCTAGAATAAAATCTTTAAGAGAAAAATTCTGGGATGGTTTAAAAGACATCGAAGAGGTTTATCTTAATGGACATCCTAAACAAAGGGCGGTTGGTTTCTTAAATGTAAGTTTTAACTTTATTGAAGGCGAGTCTTTGATTATGGCCCTTAAGGATATAGCTGTATCCTCAGGTTCTGCTTGCACATCAGCTAGTTTAGAGCCGTCTTATGTATTAAGAGCATTGGGACTTAAAGACGAACTGGCTCATAGCTCTATAAGGTTTGCTTTAGGAAGGTTTACAACTGAAGAAGAGATAGATTATACGGTAGATATAGTTAAAGAATCTGTAACTAAGTTAAGAGAATTGTCTCCGCTTTGGGATATGTATAAAGATGGAGTTGATTTGGATAAAGTTGAGTGGGTGCAACATTAATTAAAATAAATAAGGAAGGTAAGTAATGGCATATAGCAAAAAAGTAATAGATAAGTTTGAAGAAACTCTTAAAAACCCAGAAAAGAATAGTGTTGGAAGGTGGGATCCTTCCAAGGGTGATATAGGTACAGGCATGGTCGGAGCTCCAGCTTGTGGAGACGTAATGAGATTACAAATTAAATGCGAGAAGACAAAGAATGCTCACGTTATTAAAGATGTGAAATTTAAAACTTATGGGTGTGGATCCGCCATAGCTTCTTCAAGTGAATTAGTTGACATGCTTAAGGGTAAAACATTAGAAGAAGCTAAGGATATAAAAAATGCAGAAATAGCAGAAGCCTTAGACTTACCTCCTATAAAAATTCACTGCTCTGTTTTGGCAGAAGACAGCATTAAACAAGCAATAGAAGACTACGAAGGAAAACTTTAAATTTTAAGATATGAGCAAACCGGAATCTTTTGATCCAAAGGCATTTAGATTATCTAATGCCGCTGTTAATCATTTTAAGAATATCTTCCCAAAGGAAGGAGCATCTAAGGGAATTAGGTTTTCTGTAGAGGAGGCCTCTGGCTGTTCTGGATATACATATGCAATGGATTTTGTAAGAGAAATTGCAGATGAAGATATTATGTTTGACTGCCAAGATTTACGGGTCTATATAGACCCGAACTCCTTTAACTACTTGAAAGGTACTACAGTAGATTTTGTTAAGGAAGGAGTTAACGAGGAAGTAAAATTTCTAAATCCAAATGTAAAAGCTGTATGTGGTTGCGGAGAAAGCTTTGAAATAGATTAGTTTTTCTTTTCTAAATTTTAACAATGACTAAAGTTAAGCTTTATCCTCACGAGGAAATTTGCCCTGAAGGTGTTGAATTGGAAGTAGAACCTGGTGAGTATCTTTGTGAAACTTTATTAAATCATGGCATTCCAATTGAACATGCTTGCGAACTTTCATGCGCTTGTACCACTTGTCATGTTGTTGTAAGAAAAGGTTTTAACTCTCTTGATGAAGCATCAGATTCAGAAGAAGATATGCTAGACAAGGCGTGGGGTCTTGAACCTGAATCTAGATTGAGTTGCCAAATAGTTGTAGGTAAGGAAGATTTAGAAGTAGAACTACCTAAGTACACAATAAATATGGTCTCAGAAAACAATTAAATAGCAAAAAAATTTTATGAAATGGACAGACATTAATGATATAGCAATAGAACTATCAGAAAAATATCCAGATTTAGATCCTAGATTTGTTCTTTTTACCGATCTTCATAAGTGGGTTACAGAATTAGAAGATTTCCATGATGAGCCAAATAGATCAAATGAAAAAATCTTAGAAGCAATACAAATGGCTTGGATTGAGGAATTAGATTAACTAATTTGAGGCTTAATAAGTATAATGCCGCCAAAAATTTGACTTACTAAGGAAAATATAATGCAAACTACTTTGTCAATTATAAAACCAGATGCAATAAAGAAAGGACATACAGAAGAGATTTGTTCAAGAATTGAAGGTCAAGGTTTAAAGATAATTTCTAAGAAACAGTTGCAGCTTTCAAAAGATGATGCTGAGGGTTTCTATGCTGAACATAAAGGAAAGGACTTCTTTACTGCTCTAATTGATTTCATGACTTCAGGCCCTGTTCAAGTCCAAGTAATTCAAGGAAAAGAAGCAATTAGTAAGTACAGAGATTTAATGGGGAATACCAATCCAAAAGAAGCAAAACCTGGCACATTAAGGCATGATTTTGCAGAGTCAATTGATGCAAATGCTGTTCATGGTTCAGATTCAGTCGAATCAGCTGCAAGGGAGGTTGCATATTTTTTTCCAGAAAATTAAGCTGAGTTTCTAATGGCCAAAAAGGAAAAGAGAATTTATCCCGGAGAGCTTTTAAAAGAGGCAAGAAGGAAGAAAAGAAGAAGGTTTAAAAAACTTTCTGTTGAATTGGGGATTCAAGAAAAATATTTAGAAGCTTTAGAAGAAAATAACTTTTCGATTATGGCTGGACCTACATATGTTAAGGGGTACTTGAGAGCTTATTCTAAGAAATTAGATTTGGATCCAGAAATCGTTATCAAAGCCTTTGATAGATTCGTTAAAGATAAGAGAAGGCAAGAAAAGAAGGAACTTAAGAAAGAGAAAAAGAAAGATCGCTTAGGAAGATTGGCATTTAAACCTGAAGATTATGGGGTTCTTGTTTTTATAATTGTGTTGATAATACTAATAGCTGTTTTTTATTATGACTATATCCCAAGTTTCTAAATTGATGTAATTTGCATAACCGGAAGCAGAAATGAATTTACCTTGCCAAATAAATAGAAAGAAAACTAAACAAATTAAGGTTGGTAATGTTCTTATTGGAGGGGATGCACCAATCTCTGTACAAAGCATGACAAATACTGATACGAGGGATGTTGAAGCCACCTTAAATCAAATAAGTAGTCTTCAAAATACCGGAGCTGATTTGGTAAGAGTTTCTGTCCCTGATGAAGATTCTCTTATTGCATTTAAAGAAATAAAGAGGAAATCCAAAATACCTCTTATAGCTGATATTCATTTTGACCATAAATTGGCTTTAGGGGCGATTAAAAACGGCGCTGACTGTCTAAGAATTAATCCAGGAAATATTGGAAAAAAAGAAAGAGTTAAAGAGGTAGTTTCTGCAGCAAAAGATCATGGAACCCCTATAAGAATTGGTGTAAATGCCGGTTCTTTGGAGAAAAAACTTCAAAAGAAATATGGAGAACCAAACTCTGATGCTTTAGTTGAATCTGCCATGAATCATGTTGAGATCTTAGAGTCTTTAAACTTCAAGCATTTCAAACTAAGCATAAAGGCTTCTGATGTATTCCTTACAATAGAAAGTTACAGAAAGATTTCGAAATTAATTCAGCAACCTCTTCATTTAGGTATTACCGAAGCTGGTGCTTTTAGATCTGGAACTGTGAAATCTTCAATTGGATTGGGTGCTCTATTACTGGATGGTATAGGGGATACAATTAGAGTTTCTCTAGCCTCTGAACCAGAAAATGAAATAAAAGTAGGATTTGATATTCTTAAAAGTCTCAAACTTAGATCTAGGGGTATAAATTTTATTGCTTGTCCTAGCTGTTCCAGAATGAATTTTGATGTAATAGGAACAATGAATGAATTAGAAAATAGATTAGAGGATGTCTCAGAAAATTTAGATGTTGCTGTCATAGGGTGTTATGTAAACGGACCAGGCGAATCCAAGCATGTTTCTTTAGGAGTAACAGGTGCCTCCCCAAAGAACCTAATTTATGTAGATGGAAAACCAGATCACAAGATAGAAAGTGATAATTTAGTTGATCACCTAGAGTCTCTTATTCGAGAAAAAATTAATAAAGAAAAAAATAAGAACGATGAGGTTATCGTAAAATCAGTTTGAATTATGACTAAAGTTAAATCAGTAAGAGGTATGAATGATATTAAACCTGAAGAAGTTGGTCTCTGGCAATATGTAGAATCAAACTTAAGAGAAGTATTCGCTTCTTACGGATATGATGAAATAAGGTTTCCTCTAGTGGAACAAACTGATTTATTTTCTAGATCAGTTGGGGAATCTTCTGACATTGTAAACAAGGAAATGTATACATTTGAAGATAAAGGAGGAGATTTATTATCTTTAAGGCCAGAGGGGACAGCTGGTTGCGTTAGGGCTTGCCTTGAAAATGATCTACTAAGAGTAGACACACCTAAACTGTGGTACATAGGTCCAATGTTTAGGTACGAAAGACCTCAGAAAGGAAGGTCTAGGCAATTCCATCAAGCAAGCGCAGAAGTTTTTGGTATTGATTCCCATACAGCTGATGCAGAGTTAATAATGCTCTCTAGAAATCTTTGGAAAAAACTTGAAGTCGAAGATAAATTAAACTTAGAGATTAATAGTTTAGGTAATTCAGAAACAAGAGAAAGATATAAAACGCATTTAAATGACTTCTTCAAACCTTTTTTAAAAGATTTAGAAGAAGATTCTTTAAGACAATTAAAGCAGAACCCTTTAAGAATTTTAGATTCGAAATTAGATTCAGTTAAAGATATGTTGATCGATGCTCCATCGATAGTTGATTGTCTGGATAAAGAGTCTGAAGATCACTTTAATAAATTATTACAGCATCTATCAGATTCAGGTATTAAGTTTGTTATAAACAATCAACTAGTTAGAGGTCTTGATTATTACAATAAAACTGTATTTGAATGGAAGTCAAAAGAAATAGGATCGAAGGATACAGTTTGTGGAGGTGGAAGATATGATGGCCTTGTGAGTCAGTTAGGTGGTAAGGATTGCCCAGCAATTGGTTTTTCTATAGGTATGGAAAGATTAATCCTTCTCTTGAGTGATTCATCTAAACTAGACTCATCATTTACTTCGAGTATCGATTGTAGTTTTATATGTTTAACTGCTGAATCAATACCTTATGCTCTTAAAAAAGCAGAGAAGATAAGAGAAAAAATCCCTTCTCTTAATTTGAAAGTAAACTTGGAAGCTAGTAGTGCTAGTTCACAATTTAAAAGGGCTGATAAATCTGGAGCAAACTTAGCTTTGATTGTAGGTGAGGGTGAGTTGAAGGATAATACAATATCGATTAAAGATCTTCGAGGAGACAAAGCTCAAGAGACACTTGATTTAGATCAGCTAATTAATAAACTATCAGAGATTTACTCTTAAAATAATATGGTTAAGCTTTCTTCAACGGAAGAAGAATACACAGAGTTTCTTAGCTCATTGTGGCAAAGATATAAGTATTTATTACTTCTTTCTGTAGTTTTGATTGGAGGAGGTGTAGTGGGTTGGGACGCATGGACTAAAAATCAAACTCAAAACTTCCAAGAATCTTCTGATTTATATGAGGAATTTATAGATTCTCTCAACAACCAAGATTCGGATGAGAAATTAATAGCTGATCAAATAATTAACAAACATCCAAATACTCTTTATGCAGATCTAGTTTCATTACATTTAGCAAAAATTTCTGCAGAGACAGATGACTTAAATGCTGCTGAAAAACACCTTAAGTGGGTGTTAAAGAGGCATGAAAAAAAATGGAGTTCAGATTTCGACCCCATAGAGATAACCGCAAGAATTAGGTTAGCAAGAGTTTTATTGGCAAAAGAAAGTCCTGAAGAGGCGTTGGAAATAATCAACCAAGCCAAAGAAAAAAATAGTGCCCTTTATGAAGTAAAAGGAGATGCAGAAGAATTGTTAGGTCAATTTGATGAAGCTAGATTGAGCTACCTTAAAGCTCTTGAATCTACTCAAAATCAGTCTATAAGGGCTTTGTTACAAATGAAACTATCTTCGTTGGAAGGTTAAATGAAAAGACTTTTTAAAATTATTTCTATTCTAGTGATTTGTATTTCATTTTTTGGATGTTCTGCACTAAGTGGGCTGAAATTTTGGGGTGATGACGAAGAAGAGATTGAATTACCAGTAGAGCTAGAAGAGATAAATCAAAAAGCTGAAATAAACCTTTTATGGAGCGCAAAAGTAGGAAAGACAGAAAAAATAGGAAGAATTCAGCCTTCAATGAATGCAGAAACAATTTTTTATATTAACTCTGAAGGCGAGTTGTTCGCTTTTGACAGGAAGACAGGTAATGAATTATGGACTAGAAGTACTGAAGATAAGACTTCTGGAGGAGTAATTTCCTCATTTAAAAAGATTATTTATGGTACTCAAGATGGAGAAGTGGTTGCACTAAGTCAAGATAGAGGGCAAGAGATTTGGAGATCACAAATTACTGGAGAAATTCTTTCTTCTCCAACAACAGATGGCAGTGTTGTGGTCGTACAAGGTGCTGATGGAAGCCTTAGTGGATTTGATATATCTACTGGGGAAAGGAATTGGGTACATCAGGTAAGCGTCCCTAATTTGAGTCTAAGAGGAACTTCAAAGCCCATCATAGAACAAGGTTTCATTTTTACTGGATTTGCAAATGGCACTGTAGCAATGATTTACCCTGATTCAGGTGCAGTTAGGTTAGAAGCACCTACAACTATGAATGAAGGAACTTCAGAATTAGAGAGGATAGTTGATATAGACGGTCAAGTTGTTGTTTCTAACAATATTTTTATTTCAGCTTCCTATCAAGGAAACATAACTGCAATTGATTTACAACAAGGAAGGCCTGCTTGGCAGGAAAAACTTTCAACTACGAAAGACTTAGTAGAGGCCAGATCTAGAATAATCGCGATAGGTGAAAAGGATATTATTAAAGCTTTTGGTCTCTCTTCAGGGGTTATTTTATGGCAACAACAAGGATTAAAGTTAAGAGGACTGACTTCGCCTGTAAATCTAAGGGGTAATATTTTGGTAGGTGATTTCGAGGGTTACCTACACCTTATTAATGCAACCGATGGCTCTTTTATAGCAAGAACTAAAATATCAAAGAACCCATTGTTAGAATTAGTAACAGAAGGAGATAAAATAGTTGTAACAGATGATAAGGGAAAGCTATTTTTCTTATCTTCTAAATAAGTCTTTATAATATTTCCTTTTTCTTAATGAAGAGTTTTAACTTATGTCTTCTATAGTCGCTATAGTTGGAAGGCCGAATGTTGGTAAATCAAGCCTTTTCAATATTTTAACTGGGTCAAGAACGGCACTTGTAGCTGATTTCTCTGGGCTAACCAGAGACAGGCAATATGGGAGTATTTCAAATTCAGAAATCATACTTATTGATACTGGAGGTATGGGAAAGGAGTCTTCTGATTTGAGCAGAGATGTCATAAAACAGACAGAAGTTGCTATCAAAGAGGCAGATATTTTATTTTTTGTAGTTGATGGAAAGGATGGTTTATTGTCTTTAGATGAAGAGATAGCTATGAAATTAAGAAAGACCAATAAACAGGTTATGTTGATAGTTAATAAAATTGACAATTCAAAAGATTCTTCAAGAGCTACTGAATTTGATTCTCTTGGTTTCAAAGATAAAAAATTGATTTCCTGCGCTCACAATCAAGGTTTTGTAAGCCTAAGGTCATCACTAGATGATTTATCACCTACAAAAAGAATTAATCAAAACGATGACAATGGAAGTTATTTAAAAATCTCTATAGTAGGGAGGCCTAATGTAGGTAAATCGACCTTGATCAATAAAATGATAGGTCTAGAAAGGGTTGTGGTCTCTCCAGAGTCAGGAACTACAAGAGACTCTATAGAGATTCCTGTGCAAGATAAGAAAATAATACTTGTAGATACTGCGGGAGTAAGGAAAAAAAGAGTTTCCAAAGATGAAGTGGAGCAATCTTCTGTTTACCAAAGCATAAGCTCTATAAAGAAATCAGATGTTGTGATGTTAATGATAGATTCTGAAGAACCATTTGTTGATCAAGACATGCATTTATTGGGTTTGGCTTTAACTATAGGAAAACCTGTTTTAGTTGTTGCTAATAAAATAGATTTATTGTCAGAAAAAGAATTGAATGATTTAGCAGACCTAATAGAAAGAAAATTAAATTTTGCAAAATATATAGGAGTAAGTTTAATTTCTGCAAAGAAAAATCAAGGGTTAAAAAAGTTATTAGGATTATCTAAAGAGGCTTATCTATCTAGTAGCAAAGACTTAGATACTTCTTTACTGAACAGACTTTTAACCAAGGCTATAAGGAAACAAGAACCTCCTTTGTCAGGAAGATTTAGACCTAAATTAAGATATGTACATCAAGGAGGCAAGAACCCCCCTTTACTTATTTTCCATGGTTCAAATTTATCTAAACTTCCTCATTCTTATAAGAAATTTATAGAGAATTATTTTAGAGAAGCCCTTGGTCTTTTATCGACACCCGTATTCGTAGAATTTCGTGAAGGAGAGAATCCTTATAAAGATAAGCCCAATCTATTAACAGACAGACAAAAGAAAAAAAGGAAAAGATTAATAAAGAAAGTAAAAAAATAATGAGAAACAATAAGAAGAAATTTGTCGTTTTTCTGATAGTCTGCGCTCTAATCTCTTGTTCAGAAGAAGTACAAAAGAAAGATTTGAAAATTTTAAAACCACCACTACCAAAAAAAGAAGCTGTGAAGTTTGACTCTCATGGGGTCATAAGAGTAGATCATTACTATTGGATGAGGGATGACAAAAGGGAGAGCCCAGAAGTAATAAATCACCTCAAAGCTGAGAATCAATTTCTTGATCAATGGTTTGAATCTGGAACTGACGAAAGAGATAAATTATTTGAGGAAATACTCTCTAGAGTTCCTAAAAAGGAAGACTCAGTTCCTATTGCACTTGGGTCATATGAGTACTTTAGGCGCTATGAGCCTGATAATGAGCATGCAATTTACATAAGAAAAAGAATTCAAACAAAAGAAGAAGAAATCATTCTAGATGTTAATAAATTAGCGGAAAACTCTGATTTCTATACTTTAGCTAACTGGAGCATTTCTCTTGATGAGAATTTCATGGCAATAGCAGAAGACACTACAGGAAGACGGCAATACTCCTTGAGAATAAAGGATCTTAAAACACAAAGATTTTCCAAAGACATTATCAAGAATACTTCAGGGGCTATGGCCTGGTCTAATGATGGTAAGTATTTGTTTTATGTATTAAGGCACCCAGAAACACTTCTACCATATAGAGTCTACAGACATGAAATAGGACTTGATCAATCTAAAGATCATCTGGTTTATGAAGAAAAGGACAACACTTTTTATTTAACAGTTGGAAATTCACGGTCTTCCGAATACATAGAAATAAATATTTCTAGCACTACTAGTAGTGAGACCTTATTAATTCATACAAAAGAACCATTGAGTAATCCTATTAAAGTTCTAAAGAGAGAAGAAGATCACATCTATTCTGTTGAAGATGATGGAGAAAGGTTAATTATTCTTACAAATTGGAAAGCTAAAAACTTTAGATTGATGGAGACCACATTGAAAGACTCTTCTCTAAAGGATAAATGGAGTGAATTAATCCCACATAGCGATGAAGTTTTATTGCAATCTTTTTTAACTTTTCCTGAAAATATTGCAATCCTAGAAAGAGAAAAAGGGTTGAGACAAATTAAAATTTTGGACAAAAACGCAAAATTATTAAACAAAGTAGAGTTTAATGATCCAGCTTATTTAAGTTATTTTGCTGCCAATCCTGAATATAAAAGTAAAAAGCTTTATTTTGGGTATACAAGTATGAGTACCCCAGATAGCGTTTATTCTTTAGAACTAAATACAGGAAAACAAAAGCTTTTAAAACAAGCTGAGGTTTTAGGAGATTTCTCACCTAGCACTTATAAAGTTGAAAGGATAAATATAAAGGCAAGAGATGGGACTGAAGTGCCTGTTTCTTTAGTTTATAAAAGAGATACCTTTAATAAACGCAAAAATCCTTTACTGGTTTATGGCTACGGTTCATATGGTAATTCTATAGATCCAGGTTTTAGCTCCTCAAGACTTAGCCTTTTAAACAGAGGTTTTGTTTTTGCAATGGCACACGTCAGAGGAGGGCAGGAGCTTGGAAGGCAATGGTATGAAGATGGAAAGATGTTTAAAAAACTAAACACATTCTATGATTTTATTGATGTTACCAAAGCTCTTATAGATAAAGGCTATGCTCACTCAGACAGAGTCTATGCAGCAGGAGGAAGTGCTGGAGGACTTTTAATGGGCGCAATAATAAATATGGAGCCAGAACTTTATAAAGGCATAATCTCAAACGTTCCTTTTGTAGACATAGTCACCACAATGTCTGATCCATCTATACCTTTAACTACAGGGGAATATGATGAATGGGGTAACCCTGAGAATAAAGAAGAATTTGATTACATAATGAGGTATTCCCCTTATGACAATATTGACTATCTAAAATACCCAAGTATTTTAGTTACTGCAGGTTTATGGGACTCACAGGTTCAATATTATGAACCAGCTAAATACGTAGCAAAACTTAGAGAATATAATCAATCAGAAAACCCTATATTGATGAAAGTAAATCTATCTGCAGGCCACAGTGGATTAAGCGGCAGATTTGCAAGCTTAGAAGAAGTAGCTATGGAATATGCTTTCTTATTAAGAACTGACAAGGATCAAAGGTAAGAATTATTAATCTAGAAGAAAAAAATAAAAAGATAATAGCGCTTCTTATACCTACAGTAATCTTTGTAAGTATGGGTCAATCCGTTTATTGGCAAACTATGCCTTTAATAGGGCGTGAATTAGGGTTTAGTGTTAAATTGATAACTTCTTTAGTATCCTTTTCAGCTCTAATGTTCCTAATTTTTACCCCTTACTGGGGAAAACTTAGTGATAAGAAAGGAAGAAAATTTGTTCTGCTAGTAGGGTTAGTGGGCTATATATCTTCTACCCTCGTGTTTTGTTGGATAGCCTATTTAGGATTGATAGGTTTTTTCTCTTTCACTTATTTAGTTTTATTTATCCTCCTAGCAAGAACAATTAATTCAGCTTTAGGTGCAGGAATGAGACCTGCAACTGGAGCAACTGTTGCTGATGTAACAACTGAAGAAAACAGGTCAGCAGGAATGGGTCAGTTTGGAGCTGCAAATAATATTGGAACAATTCTTGGCCCTGTTTTGGTAGCCTTTGTAGCATTCCTTTTAGCTAATACCAGTATTTTCCCTAACTCCCTACAAGCCTATGGTCGTTTAATTCCTCTTTTACTTATGTCCTTCTTAATGGTCGTCGCCTTATTCTTTGTATATTTCCTTTTACCAGAATCCTTTGTAAGAAAGGATTCTAACTCTGAAGGACAGGGTTTCAATTTTGATAAATCAAATTTGATGTTAATTTCAACTGGAGTGCTTATATTTTCTTCATTTGCAATAATCCAATCCATCACAGCTTTCTATCTTCAAGATAGGTTTTCTATGTCCATCTTAATAACCCAACAAAGCCTTGGTATTGCTCTTGGATTTATGGCTTTTACTTCGATAGTTGCTCAACTGACAATAGTGCAAAAGATAAAAGTTCTTCCAATCAAGTTAGTTCAGTGGTCAGTACCTTTTTTTATACTTGGTACTTTAGTGGCAGTATCTGCAGGTACATTTGGTATTTATGTTGCAGGTATGTCTATTATTGGTCTAGGTATGGGTTTAGGAACTCCCGGTTATACTGCCACAGCTTCTCTTAGTGCAGACTCAGAAAATCAAGGTGCTGCAGTGGGCTTAGCAATGATTGCACCTGGATTAGGCTTCTGTGTTGGCCCTTTTTTAGGAGGAATTCTTTATGATATATCTTATTCTCTTCCTTTTTTAACTATCCTCCCTTTATTTTTCTTGGTCTTCTTATTGGCCTGGTATATTGATAAAAACAACTTATCAAATAAAACTTTATAGCATTCGCTTTGTTGCCAAATTATAATTATGTAACCAAGCCTTTAAGTTTTAAAACCAGAATGAGAAAAGAAGATAATCGTCCAATTTACCTAAACATATTGGCAATTAACCTTCCAATAATTGGTGTTTCTTCAATACTTCACAGAGTTTCTGGTTTTGCACTTTTTTGTATTTTTATTGGTTCTGTATGGTTTCTAGATAGATCTCTTTCTTCGGAAAAGGAATTCATAGCTCTTGTTTATGATTTAAATAACTTATTTATATTAAAGTTTATATTTTTATTATTTCTCGTAGGACTTACTTATCATTCTTTAATTGGAATAAAGAAGCTCTTATCTGATTTTTTTGGAATAGGTGAAGAGCTAAAATCTGGTACCTATATATCATGGGTTTACAATGTTACATTTCTTGTTATTGCATTCTTTTTTCTATTTAAGGTTCTCTTTTAACATGAAGGGTATATTTGGTTCAGGAACTAATGATTTTTTATTATTAAGATTTAGCTCTTTAGTTCTATTACTCTATTTCGTGTATTTAACCTTTTTTATTTGGAGCAATGCTCCATTGACATTTGATCTATGGAAAGGGCTCTTTAGTAGTATATTTATGAAAGCTTTCACCAGTCTATTCCTTATTTCTTTTGGAATTCACACTTGGATAGGAACTTGGGCCATAGGTAGCGATTATTTAACTGAAGCAAGATTAGGGGTCATAGCACCTCTCATAAATAAGTTTTATAGAGTGCTTTGTAGCTTCATAATAGGATCAGTAATCTTATGGTCCCTATTAATTATTTGGTAAAGGATTATGAAAGTAAGTGAAATTATAAAAGCCCAAGATCTACCAATAAAAGATTTTGATGGAATTATAATCGGAGGAGGTGGATCTGGCATGAGAGCTTCCTTACAATTGGCTGAATCAGGTCTTAATACTGCAGTAATCTCTAAAGTTTTTCCTACAAGGTCGCATACAGTTTCAGCTCAAGGAGGTATAACTTGTGCTATTCAAAGTGATGATCCTGAAGATGATTGGCGTTGGCATATGTTTGATACTGTAAAAGGGTCTGATTATATTGGAGATCAAGATGCTATTGAATACATGTGTAAAGAAGGCCCAAAAGCTGTTTTTGAACTAGAGCACATGGGAATGCCATTCTCAAGGACAGATGAAGGAAGGATTTATCAAAGACCTTTTGGAGGTCAGTCAAAAAATTATGGGAAAGGCGGGCAAGCTTCTAGAACTTGCGCTGCTGCTGACAGGACTGGACATAGCCTTTTACATACTCTTTATCAAGCTAACCTTAAAGCAGGAACTAATTTCTTAAATGAATGGTTTGCAATAGATCTTGTTCTTAATTCAGAAAATGAAGTCACGGGCGTTATAGCTTTTGAAATAGAATCTGGAGAAATATTCTATATAAGATCTAAGGCTACTGTTTTAGCTACAGGAGGAGCAGGTAGGATTTATGCTTCAACAACTAATGCCCTTATTAATTCAGGTGATGGTGTTGGAATGGCTCTAAGAGCAGGATTCCCTGTTCAAGATATAGAGATGTGGCAGTTTCATCCCACAGGTATTTATGGACACGGTACTTTGGTAACAGAAGGTTGCCGTGGAGAGGGCGGGTACCTTGTTAATAAAGACGGCGAAAGGTTTATGGAAAGATATGCACCTAACGCGAAAGACTTAGCAAGTAGAGACGTTGTTTCTAGATCAATGGCTTTGGAAATAATAGAAGGAAGGGGTTGTGGTCCAAATCAAGACCATATCAAGTTAAGGCTTGATCATTTAGGACCGGAAGTAGTACACAAAAGATTGCCAGGAATAACAGAGTTGTCTAAAACTTTTGCTCATGTTGATCCAGCCGTTGAGCCAATTCCAGTAGTACCCACGTGTCATTATATGATGGGCGGTATTCCTACAAACATTCATGGGCAAGTGATTACGGTCAAGGATGGTAAGGACTATATAGTAAAAGGGCTTTTTGCTTCTGGAGAAGTAGCCAGTGTCTCCGTTCATGGTGGAAATAGGTTGGGTGGAAATTCTTTATTGGATCTAGTTGTATTTGGAAGGGCTGCAGGAATCTTTATAGAGGAATCATTAAAAGAAGGTTCGAGCTTAAAACCCTCATCAAATGAAGATATTCATCGAGCATTAAGTAGACTAAACAAACTAAATGCCTCGGAAAGAGGAAAAGAAACAGATGAATTAAAAAAAGAGATGCAAGACAATATGCAATCTAATTTTGGGGTTTTCAGAAGAGAAGACTTAATGGAAAAAGGAATAAAAGATTTAGATAATTCTAGAGAAGATGTAGAGAATATTTATTTATCAGATAAATCAACATCTTTTAATACGGCCAGGATAGAGGCCCTTGAAATGCAAAATTTATTTGAAGTTGCAGAAGCAACTGCAATAACAGCAAACGAAAGAAAGGAGAGTAGAGGCGCTCATGCTAGAGAAGATTTTACTGAAAGAGATGATGACAATTGGTTAAAGCATTCAATTTACCTTTCTTCTGATAAATCAGTTTCCAAAAGAGATGTTAACTTTAGACCAAATACTGTTCAGGCTTTCCAACCGGCAGAGAGGACATACTAATGAGCACAGCTATACCTTTAGAAGAAGTTAAGAGTTTAACTTTAAGTGTTTTTCGTTTTGACCCTAGCCAAGATGATAAGCCTTATATGCAAGATATAGAGATTGAAGTTCCTGCCAACAAAGATCTAATGGTTCTAGATGCTTTATTATTGGCGAAAAAGGAGGAAACTTCTCTTGCTTTTAGAAGGTCTTGTGGTGAAGGTGTTTGTGGATCTGATGGCATGAATATAAATGGAAAAAATGGATTAGCTTGTATCACTCCACTTTCTGAAGCCGTTAGGAGAGACCGGTTAGTTTTAAAACCAATGCCTGGCCTGCCAGTTGTAAGAGATTTGATTGTAGATATGAAACAGTTTTTTGATCAACTAGAGAAAGTAAAACCTTATCTTATAACTAAAGATGAAGCTCCTGAAAAGGAAAGAAGACAATCTCCTGAAGAAAGAGAAGACTTAGATGGATTGTATGAATGTATTTTATGCGGGTGTTGTTCTACTGCCTGTCCATCTTTCTGGTGGAATCCTGATAAATTCTTAGGACCAGCAGCTCTCCTTCAATCTTGGAGGTTTATCTCAGATTCTAGGGATCAAGCTACTGAAGAAAGATTATCTGAGTTAGATGATGCATTTAGTCTGTATCGATGTCATGGAATAATGAATTGTGTTTCTGTTTGCCCAAAAGGCCTAAATCCGACTGAGGCAATTTCAAATATTAGAAAAAAACTCATTAACAGAAATAAGTAAGGGAAAGGGGAAAGTTTATGACTAATCACTATGATGTAGCAGTCATAGGCTCAGGTCCTGGAGGTTATGTTTCGGCTATACGCTGTGCTCAACTTGGCTTTAAAACTGTATGCATAGAGGAAGTTTCAGAGGAGAATGAGATTTCTTTGGGAGGTACTTGCTTAAATGTAGGGTGTGTACCTTCAAAGGCATTACTGGAAAGCTCTCTTGCCTTCTCTATAGCAAAAAATGATTTAGAAGATCATGGTATTAAGGCATCAGGGCTTTCTTTAGACCTTGAACAAATGCAAAGAAGAAAAGAAAGGGTAATTTCTTCAATGACTAAAGGTGTTTCAGGTCTATTAAAACTTAATAAAGTTGATACGATTGAAGGAAGAGCTTATGTCCAGGACAGAAGTACCGTAAAAATTAAGAGCGTTAATAAAGAAATAGATCTAAAGGTAGAAAATATAATTTTAGCTACGGGATCTAGGCCAACCGAGCTACTTAACTACCAACTAGATCATGAATATTTTTTGAGTTCTTCTTCAGCTTTAGAGCTAAATGAAGTTCCAACTAATATCGCAGTGATTGGAGCCGGTGCAGTTGGATTAGAATTAGCTAGTATATGGTCTAGGTTAGGATCAAAAGTAACAGTTTGCGAAGTTCTAACAGAGTTTTTACCTAATGCAGATCTTAGTGTGTCAAACGAGGCTTTGAAAATATTAAAAAAACAGGGTTTAAACATAAAGTTGGGGATCGAAATAGAAAGTCTAGAAATCAAAGGAAATAAGGTAGAGGTTAGAACAAATAACGAAGAAGTTAATGGCCTTAAAGTGGATAAAGTTATTTTTGCTATAGGAAGATGTCCTGCATCAGAAGATCTTTTTGATTCAAATCTAGGAGTTAAATTAGATAATAAAAATTTTGTAGAAGTTAATGAGTTTTGCCAGTCAAATGTACCTAATATTTATGCAATAGGTGATTTAGTTAGAGGTCCGATGTTGGCTCACAAAGCTTCAGAAGAGGGCTTGATGGTTGCTGAAAAAATTGCAGGAAATAACTTCGAAATGAATTATAGAAATATCCCTTCTGTTATTTATACTCACCCTGAGATAGCTTGGTCGGGTTATTCAGAAGAACTGGCTATAGAAGAAGGTTTTTCAATTGAGACAGGTATGTTTCCTTTCAAAGCTAATGCTAGAGCTTTAGCTTCTAATGAAGAAGAGGGGTTTGTTAAAGTTATAGTGAACAAAGATAATGATTTAATAATAGGAGTTCATGCTTTAGGACCTTCTGCAGCGGATGTTGTGCAGCAAGGTTTGATTGCTATGGAATCTAATACTACAGCAGACCAACTAGGTTCTATAATATTTAGCCATCCAACAGTATCGGAAGCTTTGCATGAAGCCGTCTTATCTGCAAAAGGAAAAGCAGTCCATTTAAATAACAGGAAAAGAAAATGAATCTTCATGAATATCAAGCTAAAGATCTTTTTAGAGAATATGGTATTTCAGTTTCAAAAGGTATACCCATATCTAAGTCTACTGAGATTGAAGATGCAATCTCTTCACTTGGAGGGGATAAATGGGTAGTAAAAGCTCAGGTTCATGCTGGAGGAAGAGGAAAAGCTGGTGGTGTTCAGTTAGTAAATACAGTGGAAGAAGCCAAAGAATTCAGTGAAAAATGGTTAGGTCAGAATTTAGTTACTTATCAAACTGATGAAAAAGGGCAACCAGTAAATACAATTTTGGTTGAAGAATGTACAGAAATAGCTGAAGAATTATATCTAGGAGCAGTTATAGACCGAACTTCGCAAAGACTTGTCTTTATGGCTTCTCAAGAAGGGGGTGTAAATATTGAGGAAGTTGCTTCCAATTCACCAGAAAAAATATTTCAAGTAGAAATTGATCCGTTCAAAGGGCCCTTGCCTAATGAGGCTAAAGAATTGTCCTCTAAACTTGGATTGAATCAGTTTCAAAGTAATCAGTTTGAAGATATTTACCTTTCTCTAGCTCAATTGTTTGTAGACAAAGATCTGTCTTTATTAGAGATAAATCCATTGGTTATTACAAAGGAAGGGCACCTTATTTGTTTAGATGCCAAAGTTAATGTTGATTCAAATGCCTTGTATAGACAGGAGTCACTTGTTGAGATTAATGACGCTTCTCAAGAAGATGAAAGAGAATCTAATGCAGCGAGGTGGAATCTAAGTTATGTTTCCTTAGAGGGTAATATTGGTTGTATGGTAAATGGAGCAGGATTGGCTATGGGAACAATGGATATTATTAAACTTCATGGAGGTGAGCCAGCCAATTTTCTTGATGTAGGGGGAGCAGCTGATTCAAAAAGAGTCTCTGAAGCTTTTAAGATAATTCTTTCAGATAGTGCGGTCCAAGCAGTTCTCATTAATATATTTGGAGGAATCGTTAGATGCGACGTTATAGCTGACGGAATAATAGAGGCAGTGGAACAGATAGGAGTAAGTGTCCCTGTTGTGGTGAGGCTTGAAGGAAATAATGCAGATCTAGGCTCAAAAAAACTGTCTGATAGTGGACTTAATATAATTAGTGCTTCTAACTTAGAAGATGCAGCTGAATTAGTAGTGAAGGCTTCTCAGGGAGTATCTGAATGAGCATCTTAATTGATAAAGAGACTAAGGTAATTTGCCAGGGCTTTACAGGCTCTCAAGCAACACAACACTGCGAACAGTGTATAGATTATGGTACTAACCTTTTAGGAGGAGTAACGCCAGGAAAGGGAGGACAAAATCATCTAAGTTTGCCAGTTTTTAATACAGTTAAAGAAGCTGTGAATGCTACAGAAGCAACTGCCAGTTTAATTTTTGTTCCTCCCAGATTTTGTAAGGAGTCTATTCTTGAATCTGCAGAAGCAGGGATAGATCTAATAGTTTGCATAACTGAAGGCATACCTACACTGGATATGATAGAAGTAAAAATCAGATGTGATGAATTGGGTTCAAGACTAATAGGCCCAAACTGCCCAGGAATTATCACCCCTGGTGAGAGTAAAATGGGAATTATGCCCAATAACATTCATTTACCAGGAAGAGTTGGAGTGATATCTAGATCTGGAACATTAACCTATGAGGCAGTAAAACAAACTACAGACTTGGGATTTGGTCAAAGTAGTTGTGTTGGTATTGGCGGAGATCCTATACCTGGATCTAGTTTTATTGACATGCTTTCATTATTTGAATCTGACCCTGCTACTGAAGCAATTGTAATGGTTGGAGAGATAGGAGGTACTGCAGAAGAAGCTGCAGCTGAATATATTCAGAGCGATGTTTCGAAACCTGTAGTTTCTTATATTGCTGGAGTTACTGCTCCTGCAGGTAAGAGAATGGGGCATGCAGGAGCAATAATTGCAGGAGGAAAGGGAACGGCAGAAGAAAAATTTAAAGCATTAGAAGCGGCAGGAGTTCGAACAGTAAGGAGTCCAGCAGAAATAGGAATAGGGATAGCAGAAATAACTGGATGGTAGACTAAAAACATCTAAAAAATAGAAGTTTTCTTAAATTAAAATAGTTAACCAGGTAAAATTTCTATTTGTCGGCTACCTTAACTACTTGTTTCCCAAAATTCTTTCCAGAAAGAACATCTCTTAAAGCTTGAGGGGCATTTTCTAATCCTTCACTAATAGTTTCACGATATTTAATCTTTCCATCTTTAATCCAATCAGAAAGTTCTTTTGTGGCTTGAGGCCATTCATTAAACCACTCAGTAACAACAAAAAATCTATGCTCTGGAACAGGATCTAAAGATCCAAAAACATGGAAGGGAGTTTCTTCTTTCTCCATATCAGTTGAGTTGTAATGGGCTATAAATCCACAAATAGGTATTCTGGCACCAGGGTTTAGATTTGAAGCCACAGCTTTTGAAACTTCCCCACCAACGTTTTCAAAATAAATATCTATTCCATCAGGACAAGCTGCCTTAAGGTCTTCTTCTAGGTTCCCTGCTTTGTAATCAATACAAGCATCAAAGCCTAATTCTTTTGTTACATAAGAGCACTTAGTTTCTCCTCCAGCAACACCCACAGCTCTGCATCCTAAAATCTTTGCCATTTGACCAACCACTGTACCCACAGCACCTGATGCGGCTGAAACGACAATGGTTTCTCCAGGCTTGGGTTTACCCACTCGCAATAAGCCAAAATAAGCAGTTCTGCCAGGCATTCCAACTGTTCCTAAATAGGTTGATAAAGGAACTATACTTGGATCAGCTTTAAATAATGCTCTTTCATCACCAGAGACTTCAATATAACTTTGCCAGCCGCGGTGAACACAAACATGGTCTCCAACATTAAAGTTCTTTGATTTACTTTGTACCACGACACCTAATGTTTCTCCTGTCATAACCTCTCCGATCTTAATTGGATCAGCATAAGACTCAGCATCATTCATTCTCCCTCTCATATAGGGGTCAATCGATAAGAAAAGGGTTTTAATTAGTATGTTGCCTTCAGCAATTTCTGTAACAGGAATCTCTTCTAATTTCCAACAGTCATTTTCTGGCATTCCTTCAGGTCTCTTGTTGAGTACCCATCTTTTATTAATTAATTCAGTCATTTTTTCCTCTTTTTTCTATTAAAAAATACAAACTCTCTGGCGAGATTTTTTTATCCAATAAATTGTGACCTAAGAATTCACAAAATCTATCAATATCTCTTTCGGTAGAAGGGTCAGTTGCATAAAGCTCGATTCTATCTCCATCGGATATTTCTTTTATTCCTTTATGAAGCATCATAATAGGTTCGGGGCAAAGAAGCCCAGCTGCATCAATCTTCATAATTACAATCTTATTTTAAAGCCATCCAGTCTCATCTCATTAAAAGATAACTCCTTTTTGTGGAATTCCAGCGTCTTTGAAGTAACATAGTTCAATCTCCAAACCATTAAAGCCGAACACAAAACCAATCCAAGTAACATTCCTGTCCACATACCAGGAGCTCCTAATTGTACATTCCAAAATTCAGTTACGGCTAGGCTGTAACCAAAAGGAAGAGCAAATAACCAAAAAGAAATGAGCATTATCAGCATGGGAACAAGTGTAACTTTATAACCCCTTAAACTACCTTGAGCTCCTATAACAAGCGCATCAGCAATTTGAAAGAAAGCTGCAAAAATAAGGAGAAGTACACCCAGCTGCTTAACATTAGGATCTTGAGTAAAGAATGAAACAAGCAGATCTGAGCAAGTAAGTAGAATAATAGTATTTACAATTCCTAGGGTACAACCAAACTTTAGGGAGTAGAAAGAACTGTATCTAGCTCCTTTAAGTTTGTTTTCACCTATTTTATTACCAACTATAACCGAAGCTGCCATTCCAACACTTAAGGGCACCATGAATAGAAAACCCCCTATATTTATAGCAATACCATGAGCTGCAACTACATCAGCACCTAGCCTTCCAAGAATTAAGGTAGCTCCACTAAACATACTCAATTCAATGAAGTTAGAAGCTCCCATTGGAAGGCCTCCTTTAAGAATCTCTCTAATTACTTTAAGTGAAGGTAAATCAAATTTATCAAAAAATTTTGTTGGAGAGTAAATCTCTTTTTTAAATTTAACATAAAGGACAAGTATAGTTAATGAAGTCCAAGTTCCTATAATGGCAGATAATCCAGATCCTCTTGCCCCCAATTCTGGGAATCCCCAATTTCCATAAATGAAAGCATAATTTCCAAGGATAGCTAAAATCAAAGTTAAAATATTAATTAAAGTAATAGGAACGGGTCTTTTTATTCCTTCACTTAGAGATCTTAGGGGTTGCATTAGTAATATAGCTGGGATAGCTAAGGTAAAAGTAGAAAGATACTCTTTTGCATGAAAAATTATTTCATCTTCAATGTCCATAAGATGAAGAAAGTTAGGTACGACAAACAAGATTGACATGCCTACTAAGATTATTGGCAATATTAACCAATAAGCTTGTCTTACGAGGGGCCCAATTTCATCTAGTTTTTTTGCTCCATAAAGCTGAGCAACCATTGGGGTAACAAAGAAAATTAAACCACCAAGGCTTAAAAAAATGGGGAACCAAATGGCATTTGCCGTCAATATGCCTGCTAAGACATCCTTTGAATAATTTCCAGATTGGATAACAGCATTTATACCAATAAGAGAAAGGGCTGCTTGAGAAAGGAACATAGGAAACCCTAAAGTAATGAACTGGATTAATTCTGAAGCAGATTTCTCCGAAAGAAAAAACCTAAGAAATTTTTTAAGGTGTTGTGTCATAAAGGGGCGCTATCTTATCATGTAGCTTGAATAGTACATTGAGGAAAAATCATTAGAAAAGATAACCGACCTTATTGGCTAAAAAAGTTAGTTTCAAGATTTGTAAATCTTTATGTTAATCACCACTTGGCTCCTCAGTTTGAGACCCTGGGAGAAAGACCTACCTTTATGGGAGCCAAGTACGTAGATATTTTTGGAACGGGAATTAACGTTGGTAGAAGTGCTACTTTTGTGGCTACCTCTGATAGCAATATTAGATTAACCACTTGGAATCTAGGGGAATTCGATGGAAAGATTTATGCTGATGATTATTGTCTTTTCACTCCCGGAGTAAGAATTGCTGCCGCTACAGAAATTAAAATTGGCAAAGGTTGTATGTTTGCGAATGGCTCCTATGTCTCTGACGCGGACTGGCATGGTATTTATAAAAGGGCGGAACCAGTAGGGGCTACTAAAAAAGTAGAACTTAAAGATAATGTTTGGATTGGTGATAGGGCTGTGGTTGGTAAGGGGGTAACAATTGGAGAAAATTCAATTGTTGGAGCTGGAGCTATAGTAGTTAAAGATGTTCCTGACAATGTTGTAGTAGGAGGCAATCCTGCACGCATAATTAAAGACCTTGATCCAAACGAGAAATTTATAACTAGAGAAGATCTCTTTAAAGACCCTTTAGCTTTAGAGGAACTTTACGACTACCTAGACAAGGTGGATCTAAAAAGCAATTATTTCTTTAGCTGGTTAAAAAGTTTAGTTTTTCCATCAAAGAAGCAGTAATTTTTTTTGTAAATAGGCCTTTTTTGTATCCTTAGATATAATTCTGCTTAGGAGTAAAGGTTAATGGGTAAAGATTACAGGCCGTCTGACCTTCTTTCAAAAGAAGAGCTTAAAGAAATAAGGAAAAAAAGAGATTGGATTAACTTCATTTCTATACCTTTTAATTGGGCGCAGATTCTTTTTGCTGTTCTACTATTTTATTATTTTCCAAATCTTTTGACTTTCCTGTTAGCTGTAATTGTAATAGGAAGTCGTCAATTTGCTTTATCTGTTCTTGCTCATGATGCAGCTCACAATTTATTGTTCTCTAATGATAAATTAAATGACTTTGCTGCTCAGTGGTTTTGTGCTTTTCCAATTTTCTCTGATAACAGACCTTATAGACCTTATCACCTTGCGCATCATAGGTTTACAGAAACCGATAATGACCCTGATATTAGTTTAAGTGCCCCTTTTCCCATTACAAAAGCAAGCTTTCGTAGGAAAGTTTTTAGGGACTTAACAGGGCGAACAGGCCTTAAAAGATATTCTATAGCTCTTAAATCGATCTTTTCTAGTCAGGATAAAAGTTTAATCGGTAAGATAAAAAAAATTCTGGATAAGATAAGTGGATTTCTAATAACAAATATAATTCTTCTTATTATCATCTCTTACCTTTCTCATTGGTCTCTCTACTTTCTACTTTGGTGGATTCCAGCTTTTACTTACTACAGTCTAATAGTTAGGATAAGAAATATAGCTGAGCATTCTGTTACACCTGGAGAAACTAACCTTAACAATACTAGAACAACAAAGGCTTCTTTGCTTATCAGGTATTTAATGGTTCCTCATAGAGTAAATTTCCATCTAGAGCATCATCTGTTCACTAACTGCCCTTGGTATAATCTGCCGAAAGCCCATGAATTGTTAAATAAGGCTTCTTTCAAGGAAAGTTTATGTATTGAGAACTCTTACTTTTCTGTTCTTAAAAAAGCTACCTCAGGATAATTCTTATGAATGATGAAAAAGAAAAAAAAGATCTAACTCCAGAACAGCATTATGTAACTCAAGAGCAAGGAACTGAACCTGCATTTAGTGGCAAGTATAATGATACAAAAATAGAAGGATCCTATAATTGTATTTGTTGTGGAGCTGAATTGTTTAGTTCTTCTTCTAAATTCGATTCAGGAACTGGGTGGCCAAGTTTCTGGGAACCAGCCTCAGAAAAAAGTGTTGAGGAGCAGGAAGATCTTTCTGTGGGAATGAGAAGAATCGAAGTCCATTGTCAAGAATGTAAAGCTCATTTAGGACATGTATTTCCTGATGGCCCTCAACCTACAGGCCTTAGATATTGCATTAACTCTGTCTCTCTAGATTTAGAACCTAAAAATGTAAAAGAGGATTGAAGCTGAATTCAGATAAGCAAGATAAGCAAAAGAAACAAAACCCTATCAAATTACTAGCTAGTTCTAGCATAGTCAGCTTCTGGACATTTGTCTCCAGAATTCTAGGCTTAGTTAGAGATATGGTTTTTACATCTCTATTGGGTGCAGGAGTGGCTCTGGATGCCTATGTTGTAATCACTAAGATACCTAATGTTTTTAGAAGAATATTTGCAGAGGGAGCATTCAATCAGGCTTTTGTTCCAGTTCTTTCAGAATACAGAGAAAATTCTAATGAAAATGAGGTAAAAGTTTTAATAAATAATATTTTTGGAGTTCTTTCCTCTGCATTAATGCTTCTTACACTTGTTGTTCTCTTATTCACACCAATCTTTGTTTTTATTTTTGCTCCTGGATTTTATTCAGAACCTATTAAGAATGAATTAGCTACAGATATATTAAGAATTACTTTTCCTTACTTACTTTTTGTTTCTTTAGTAGCTTTCTCTGGTTCCATTATGAATACTTTTGGGAAGTTTTCCATTCCAGCCCTTACACCTGTTTTTTATAATTTAACACTAGTTTGCACAGGAATCTGGATAGCTCCTCAATACGAAATACCGATTTATGCCATAGCTTGGGGAATGTTTGTTGCAGGTTGCATCCAACTCATTATTCAATTTTACCCACTTCTAAAATTAAGATTATTTCCTTCATTCTCTTTTAATCTAAATCATCCAGGAGTTAAGAAAGTACTTTATTTAATGATCCCGGGAATTATTGCAGGAGGGGTAAGTCAACTGAATATGCTTGTTGATACTATACTAGCTTCCTTTCTACCAACAGGAAGCCCCACTTGGTTATATGTATCCGATAGATTAATGCAATTGCCTTTAGGTATTTTTGCCATCGCAATAGCTACTGTAATATTACCCAGGCTATCTTCTTTGCATCAAACAGAAGATAAAAGTGGATTTTCAAAGACTTTGGACTGGTCAATAAGATTGGTTTTATTAATTGGAATTCCTTCTATCATAGGTTTAGTTATCTTATCTGAACCTATTATCCTTACTTTATTCGAAAGAGGAGAATTTCTAGCTTCTGACACTAAGCAAGCTTCGTACAGTTTAATTGTTTTAGCAATGGGCCTTATTGGTTTTATGTTAATTAAAGTACTGACACCGGCTTTTTTTGCTAGGCAAAATCCAAAAACCCCTCTAAAGGTTGCTTTAGCTTCGATGGTCCTAAATGCTTTCTTAGCATGGTTACTTGCTTTCTATCTTGGTCTCAATCACATAGGTTTAGCAATGGCAAGTTCAATTGCTGCATATTTTAGTATTTCGTTACTATTGTTTATCTTATTAAGAAATAAGATTTATAAATTACAGAAAGGATGGGTTTTATTTTTAGGAAGAATAATACTTGCTTGTATTTTTATGGTGATAGTAGTTAATTTTATGAACTTAGAAATGCTAATTTGGAGGGAAATAGGAGAAATTGATCGTTTTATTAGGTTATTGTTTATTACATTAAGTGGGCTATTTTCCTATGTTTCTATTTTATGGATATTAGGTCTTAGATTAATTCACTTGAAAGGGTAAATATGTATTTGATAAGAGGAATTAACAATATTGAGCTTTTCAGGGATAAATTTTCAGTAATTTCAACAATTGCTACTATTGGAAATTTTGATGGCCTTCATCTTGGCCATCAACAAATTTTGAAGGCTATGCAAAAAGAGGCTGAATTAAATGATCTAAAGAAACTGGTTATATTTACAGAGCCTCATGCTCAAGAATTTTTTGCTGAGGCCTCTGGTGTAGAAGCTGCTAAACCTCCCCGTATTTTTCCTTGGCAAGAAAAAGTAAGGAAAATGAAGGAGTTAAAAGTAGATTTCTCCTTTTTTCTTAAATTTAATAGTCAATTGAGATCTATGACTCCAGAAGATTTTTTAGAAAAAATATTATTAAGATTGAATATTAAAAAACTCATAATTGGGGACGACTTTAGATTTGGAGCTAACAGAGAGGGGGATTTCAAATTACTTCAAAGCTGGGGAGTTAAAAACTCCATCCAAGTATCTAGTACAAAAACTTTCCAAATAGAAGGTGCAAGGGTCAGTAGTACAAGAATCAGGGAAGCGTTAACAAAAAATGACTTTCACACAGCAGAGAAGTTGTTGGGAAGGCCTTTCACTTATTCAGGAAAAGTGGTTTATGGGAATCAATTGGGTTCTCAATTGGGTGTTCCTACCGCAAATCTGTGGCTTCCTAAAAATAAATTACCTATTTCTGGCGTTTATATTGTTGAGGTATTACTTGGTGACAAACAATTAAAAGGGATAGCAAATATGGGGATTAGGCCAACAGTTGGAGGAGAGTCACCTGTTCTAGAAGTTCATTTGCTAGATTTCTCAGATAATATCTATGGTAAAAGGCTAACTGTAAGATTTTTGGAGAAAGTTAGAGATGAAAAGAAATTTAAGAATTTAGATGCTTTAAAAGAACAAATATTCAAAGATATTTCTACAGCAAAGAGCTATTTCGTATAAAGTGCCCAAAATTTATTATGAAAGACTATAAAGAAACTCTCAATCTACCCGAAACAAGCTTTGCTATGAAGGCAAACCTTCCTAATAAAGAACCAGGGTTATTGAAGTATTGGGAAGAAATAGATTTATACAAAAAATTAGAAGAAAAGGGAAAAGGTAAAGAGAAGTTTATTCTTCATGATGGACCCCCTTATGCTAACGGAGCTATTCATATTGGCCATGCCGTTAATAAGACCTTAAAAGATATAGTAGTTAAGTCTCAATCTTTAAGTGGCAAATTTTCTCCTTACACTCCTGGGTGGGATTGCCATGGCCTCCCCATTGAACTTAATGTTGAAAAAAAGAAAGGTAAAGCTGGTGACAAGATAAGTGCTCAAGAATTTAGGACAGCCTGCAGGGAATATGCAAAACGGCAAATAGAAATACAAAAAGAGGAATTCAAGAGATTGGGTGTGATAGGGGATTGGGACAATCCCTATCTAACTATGGATAATGAATTTGAAGCAGGAATTGTAAGATCCTTAGGTAAAATAATTTCTCAAGGGTATGTAAAAAGAGGGGATAAACCTGTTCACTGGTGTGTTGACTGCAGTTCAGCTCTTGCAGAAGCAGAAGTTGAGTACAAAGATAAAGTTTCTCCTTCTATAGATTTCGGTTTTCCAATAGATAATAAGGTAATAAAAGCCCTTTTTAAAGAACCTATAGAGTTCCCAGTTTATGCTGCTAGCTGGACAACTACCCCCTGGACAGTTCCTGGAAATGTTGCTCTTACTGTTAATGGTGAATTTGATTACTGTTTAGTTTCAGTAAAGAAAGACTCTAAAGATTTCGGTCTTTTAATTGGCAAGGACCTTGTAGAAATGACTATGGAACGTATTGAAGTAAAACATTTCGAAATATTAGGAAAATGTAAAGGATCAGAATTAGAAGGAATAGAAGCTAAGCATCCTTATCTAAATAGGCCCTCTAAATTTGTATTAGGTGATCATGTTACAACCGAAGTTGGTACAGGTATTGTTCATACCTCTCCAGGTCATGGATTAGAGGATTACATTGTTGCTAACGAATACGGCCTTGAAGTCCTAAGTCCTGTTCAGGACAATGGCACTTTTAACTCCACTGAAGAACATGTTGGGGGATTGTTTGCATTTAAAGCAAATGACAAAATAAAAGAAGTATTAAATCAAGAAGGAACTCTTTTTGGTTATTCAGATTACGAACATAGTTACCCTCATTGCTGGAGGCACAAGACTCCCTTAATGTTTAGAGCAACACCGCAATGGTTTATTGGCATGAATGAAGGCTCTCTACTTGATAAATCTAAGGAAGCTATTTCGAAAGTTAATTGGGAGCCGTCTTGGGGTGAAACCAGGATGGCTAGTATGTTGGATAGACCTGACTGGTGTATATCTAGACAAAGATCATGGGGTGTTCCAATTCCCCTTCTAGTTCATAAAGAAACAAGGGAACTTCATCCTGAAACAGAACAATTAATTGTTAAGATCGCAAATAATATTGAGAAACAAGGACTAGAGTACTGGTACGAAGTAAAGATTGAAGATCTGGTTAAAGATTCAAAAAATTATCAAAAAATAACCGATATTCTAGATGTTTGGTTTGACTCAGGAGTTACTCATGCTTGTGTATTGAATGATTCTAAATTGCAGTTTCCTGCAGACTTATACTTAGAAGGTTCTGATCAACACAGAGGGTGGTTCCAATCGTCTCTATTAACAAGTATGGCAATAAATAACTCTCCACCCTATAAAGAGGTTTTAACGCATGGTTTTGTTATCGATGCGGATGGAGAAAAGATGTCTAAGTCCTTAGGAAATACTATTTCACCTCAGGAAATCTGGAATTCAAGAGGAGCGGATGTACTAAGAGCTTGGATTGCTTCGACAGACTATAGAAATGAAATGGTTATTTCTGAGAATCGACTTCAGGGTGTATCTGATATGTACAGAAGAATTCGTAATACACTTAGATTTTTGCTTGGTAATCTTCATGATTTTGATTCTAATTTAAGGCTTAAAGAAGATGAATTAACTGAAATTGACCGTTATATGGAAATTAAGACAAAGGAATTGCAGCAAGAATTAGTTGATGATTATCAAAAATATCAATTCCACTCAGCTTTTAGCAAGATCCACAATTTTTGTGCCAACGATTTAGGAGGGTTTTACTTAGATGTTCTCAAAGACAGGCTTTATACCTGTGGAACAGATTCTTTATCTAGAAAGTCCTGTCAAACAACATTATTTCAAATTTTAGAGTCCTTAGTTAGATGGATTTCCCCGATACTGAGTTTTACTGCTGAAGAGGCTTGGCGCTTATATAACAAGGAATATGAATCAGTTCACTTATCTGAGTGGTATGAAGATTGGGTTTGTTCTTCCGAAGGTTCTATTACTAAAGATGATTGGGATAAGATTCTTAGAATCAGATCTGAAGTTAATAAAATTATAGAGAACTCAAGAAATGATGGTCTTATTGGCTCAGCTTTGGAAGCAGAAATAGAACTATATTGCTCAGAAGACCTAAAGGTCCTTTTAGAAAAATTTTCAGATGAATTGAGGTTTATATTTATTACCTCAGAAGCCAAAGTCATGGCAGAAACTGAAGAAGGTCAGAAAACTGAGATGGAGGGCTTAAGAGTAAAGGTTAATAAAACAGATCAGAGCAAATGTGAGAGGTGTTGGCATAGTAGAGAGGAAGTTGGTTCCATAAAAAAACATCCTACATTGTGTGAAAGATGCTTAGTAAACATCGAAGGTAATGGAGAGGTGAGGCTCTTTGCTTAGATATGAATAAGAGCTTCGCAGCCCTTTTTATCTTTATTTTTGTAGGTTTTGACCAAATATCTAAGATCTGGATTTCTTCTTTCTTGAGCTTAGGAGAGTCAGTAAATTTATTATCTTTTCTAAACTTTACCTTGATTCATAATCCAGGCATTGCATTTAGTTTTTTTGATCAAGGAGGTGCTATTTCCAGATGGTTGTTAGTTTTTATTGTCCTGTTAATTTTAATATTTTTAATTTCATTCTTATTTAAAAATATCCCAGATCATAAACTTGAATTCTTTTCTCTCTTATTAATTATTTCTGGTGGATTAGGAAATTTAATTGATAGACTGTTCTTGGGCTATGTAGTTGATTTCATACATGTTTTTTATAATGAATATTCTTTTTACGTTTTTAATTTAGCTGATAGCTATATCTCTGTTGGAATTGCTATCTATCTGGGTTACCTCTTGTTTATAGAAAGAACTAGAAAAACATGAAGATAATATTAGCTAACCCTAGAGGATTTTGTGCAGGAGTAGGTCGTGCTATTGAAATAGTTAATAAGGTCCTAGAACAAAATGGAGCGCCCGTATATGTAAAACATGAAGTTGTTCATAATCAAACAGTGGTAGACCAGCTAAGAAAGTCAGGCGCTATATTCGTAGAAGAAATTAATGAGATTCCTGATGGATCTACAGTGATCTATAGTGCTCATGGAGTTTCAAAAGGCGTACAAAAGGAGTCTTCAAAACACAATCTAAAAATTTTTGATGCAACCTGTCCTCTGGTGAGTAAAGTTCATTCTGAAGTTGACCTTCATTCCAGGGCTGGAAGAGACTGCATTTTAATAGGACATAGGGGTCACCCTGAAGTAGAGGGAACAATGGGTCAATTTGACTCTTCCAATGGAGGTAATATTTACTTAGTTCAGTCTAAAGAAGAAGCAGAGACAATCAAAATAAGAGATCCAGAAAATGTTTCTTTTGTCACACAAACAACCCTCTCAGTTGATGATACTCAAGAGATCATTATGATTTTAAAACAAAGATTTCCATCTATTCTCGGACCTAGAAAGGATGATATTTGTTATGCTACTCAAAATAGACAAGACGCAGTAAAGCAATTAGCTCTAGAGTGCGATCTAATTTTGGTGATAGGTTCTAAAAACAGTTCAAATTCGAATAGACTTAGAGAAATAGCAGAAAGATCAGGAGTTGAGTCTTACTTGATAGATACTCATGAGGACTTAAAATTGGATTGGTTTAAGGAAAAAGAGGTTGTTGGAATAACTTCTGGTGCTTCTGCTCCAGAACATTTAGTTAAAGAGCTACTAGATTCATTGTCAGCTAAGTTCCAGATAGATTTAAAAGGAGGTTATGATAGACAGGACGAAGGAATTTTCTTTAAATTACCTAAAGAACTAAGATAGTAGCTATGAACTTAAAAATCTTTAGACTGTCTTTAACAAGAATGGGGTTAATTTCTTACTTTTGGAGCTAATATGAAAAGATCTAATTTAATTTTAATTTTTGGTGTCTTACTTTCTTTTTCTATGGTCTTTCAAGCTAAGCCAGGTAAGCAAAGTGAGAAGTTGAAGAATATGGATAAAGATAAAAATGGTGTTTTAAGCTATTTAGAGTTCAGTTCTCGAAGTAACAAAATGTTCTCTTTTTTAGATCAGAACTCTGATGGCAGCGTAACAAGAAATGAATTCAACATGGAAGAAAGGTTAAGGAAGGAAAAAAGACTTTTAAAGTTAGCTGACAAGCTAGACAGGAATGATGATAAAAAGATAGATAAAAATGAATTTATTATAGGTTCTAAAGAAAGATCTAAACCAAGGAAAAAAGAAAAGAGAAAAGGACTCCCAGAAGGAAAAAAAGAAGTTAGTGAAGCAATTTTTAAAGCCTTAGACACTGACAAGGACGGCAGTTTAAATGCACAAGAACTTTCAAGGCGTAATGAGGTAGGGCCCAAGGTAGCTAAAGATATCAAATTTAAAAAGTTGGATTTAAATAACAATAAAGAGCTATCAAAAGAAGAGTTTATGTCTGAAGTAGAAAAAAAGTTTAATGATATGGATAAAAACTCTGATCAAGTGATAGATAAAAAAGAACTGAAAGGTTCCTTTAAAAAGAAAAAGAATAATAAGAAAAAATACAAAGACAATATGTGGAAGGGGAAACCTCCCACAATGCATGGACGGCCTAAAATAAATTAGGAGTTTTTTTGTTCACAATTCAAAACAACCATATAGAACAGGCTGAATTTATTGCCTCTCCTAACTGCTCTGACAGACCAAAAGGAGTAAAAATTTCTTTATTGGTTATCCATAATATAAGCCTTCCTCCTGGTGAATTTGGTAGTAAGCACGTAATTGATTTCTTTCTGAATAGATTAGATTCCTCTGAACACCCTTTTTTTGAAGAGATATCTGATTTGAAAGTTTCAAGTCACTTCTATTTAGATAGAGATGGCAAATTAATTCAGTTTGTAAATTTAGATAAGAAGGCCTGGCATGCAGGACTTTCTGAATTTAAAGGTCAGAAAGAATGTAATGATTTCTCTATCGGAATAGAGCTTGAGGGCACTGATACAGAGTCATACACAGAGGCCCAATATGATTGCCTAATAGATCTAACTAAGTGTTTGATGGAAAGTTATCCAGGAATCACCAAAGAGAGGGTAGTTGGTCATAGTGATATTGCTCCTAATAGAAAAACTGATCCAGGAGAGTCGTTTAATTGGTCAAGATATAGAGATTCTTTAATCTAACTATTCTTGTTTCCAAAGTAATTCTTCAATTCCAGAGTCTAGATTAATTCTTCTAGCTAAAACAAATAAAAGGTCTGAAAGTCTATTAACATAGATTAAACAACTATTCTGAATCTCTTCAAATTGACAAGCTTCTACTAAAGACCTTTCTGTTCTTCTGCACACTGTTCTAGCTATATGAATAAGAGAAGAATCTTCGCTTCCTCCGGGAAGTATAAAGTTATCTAAATCAGGTAGCTTGCTATTAAGAAGATTGGTTTTTTCTTCAAGGCTATCTAAATATTTTTTATTTAAGGGGCGGTCCGATTTCGTCGTTAGAATACCTCCAATATTAAAGAGACAATGTTGAATGTCTTCTAAGAATTCTTTATGTTTTTTTAGTTCCTTTAAAGAAGCTAAAAGACCAATCCATGAATTAAGTTCATCCAACTCCCCAATAGCTTTTATCAATGGATTTGATTTACTCACCCTAGTTCCATCTCCCATTCCAGTTGATCCATCATCACCTTTTTTGGTCACCACTTTAGTTATTCGTTTGCCCATATTCTCTGTTCAGCTCTGTAAGTAACATTTAACCACAAAGCGCTACCTTGGTTCTGATAATACCCATTAAAACCTGAGGCTGTGAAATATTCTTTAGTAACACTAAGCTATCTTTTTAATATAATCTCTTACGTAATTGGGCTTATTATCAATTAAGGAGTTTAAAATGCCATCTTTTGATATTAAATCAGAACTTGATTCTCATGAAGTAACTAATGGTGTAGATCAATCTAACAGGGTTATAGAAAACCGTTTCGATTTCAAAGGAACAAGTGCTAGGTTTGATTTAAATGAAGGTAAAGTCTCTATTTCATCGCAAGAAGAATACCAACTTCACCAAATGCTTCCTATTCTTAAAGAATCCTTTTCTAAAAGAGGAATAGACCTTAAGTGTCTCGAGCCTCAATCAATAGAAATTTCTACTGGAAAAGCTAGTCAAGAAATCATATTGAAAGAGGGGATTGATCAAGAGATAGCTAAGAAGATTACCCAAATGGTTAAATCTTCAAAGCTTAAAGTGCAGGCTTCCATACAAGGCAATAGCGTGAGAATTTCAGGAAAAAATAGGGATGACTTGCAGCAAGTTATAAAATTAATTAAAGACGAAAATTTTAATCTTCCTTTACAGTTTGAAAATTTTAGAGACTAAGTAATGAAAACTTGGAAAGAATCCTTACTTGGTTTTTTTAAACCTAGGCTTTTAATAATTCTAGCCTTAGGATTTTGCTCTGGTTTGCCTTTTGGGATGCTTATAGATCCTTTGAGTTATTGGTTAAGAGAGGCTGACATTTCTAGATCAACAATAGGCTTATTATCTTGGATTACCTTAATGTTTACATTTAAAGCACTTTGGTCACCATTTATAGACAGAATAAAGCTACCTTTTCTTAGTCTATTGGGCCAAAGAAAAAGTTGGTTAGTTCTCAGTCAATCTTTGGTGGTACTTAGTATTTTAGGAATGTCCTTCTCTGATCCAACTAGCTCACTTATTGTTTTGGTTCTATTTGCTTTGTCAGTAAGCTTCTTCGCAGCTACTCAAGATATTTGTATAGATGCAATGAGAGTTGAGTTAGTTGTAGATCATGAACAAGGAGAGGCAGCGAGCATGTACCAAGGAGGGTGGAGAATAGCTTTTTTAGTTTCTCAAGTTTTTACCTTTTTTATAGCCAGTTACTACGATTGGTCTACTGCCTACTTCTCTGTAGGAATATTAATGGGCTTGTTAGTACTTTTTTCAATATTTGTTATCCCTGAACCTGAAAGACCAGATTCGGATTTACCAGGAATAGTGAATAGTCCTTTTAAATCGTTTGAAAATCTATATTTAAGCCCCTTAAAAGATTTATTCAAAAGATATTTGAACAATAATATTTTGCTCATTTTTTTATTAATAATTTTTTACAGGTTTAGCGATATCGTTTTAGGGCCGATGGCGATGCCATTTTATGTTGATACAGGATTCTCCAAAGAAGAAGTTGCTATTGTTACCAATGCCTTTGGAATAGCTATGACAATGGGAGGTGTCTTTGTAGGTGGTCTTCTAATCTATCGTTATAACTTGATGTTAGTGGTATTTTTAGGGTCACTCTTAGTTATGCTTACTAATCTAGCTTTTGCTTGGTTAGATATCATGGGTCACAATATTTCGGCGCTTACTGTTACCATAGCTTTAGACAATTTTAGCCAAGGTGTGGCTTCAACTGCACTAATAGCACTTTTATCTGGTCTAACAAGTAGATCTTTTACTGCAACACAGTATGCTGCACTTTTTCTTTTAGCCACTTTTCCGGCAACTATTATTAAAGGGTTCTCAGGATTTTATGTAGATTCTTTTGGATATTTTAATTTCTTTTTATACGCTGCATCATTAGGTATCCCAGCTGCACTTATTTCATTTATATTGCTGAAGAAAAAATTCTTACCTTCTGCATCTTAAGTTACTTGTTAATTTATTTTTTAACCCCAAATTAGAATTAGAGAGATTAATGAAATATTTTTTACCGAGTTTTGTAGTTCTACCTATTCTGGAAATGTATATTCTTATTAAAGTAGGAGGAGTTTTTGGAGTTTTCAATACAATAGCTTTAGTTTTGTTAACGGCCTTAATTGGAATTGCTCTCCTTCGGCATCAAGGATTTAGGACTTTACTTAATGCACGAAATAAAATCATGCAATCTGAATTACCAGCAGAAGAGATAATTGCAGGCATATTTCTAGCCATAGGAGGAGTTTTACTATTAACTCCTGGTTTTGTAACGGATTTTATAGGTTTCTTATTTTTAGTTCCCTTTACTAGGAGCTGGTTTATAACTTTAATATATTCAAATTTCTTCTTTTCTAGTGGGTTTTCACATCAAAATAAACGAGAAAAGACAGACTGGATTGAAGGTGACTTCAAAAAAGAAAAGTAAAAAAAACCTTTAAAAACCTTGAAAAAAAATGATTTGACCCAAAATTTTCTACTAAAGAGGCACTTGTAACGTTGACGTATACGTTTTCTAGATTAAAATGGCGCCCTTTTTTTAACATAGTGTTTATTTATAAATGGAGATAAACAGATGAAATTTGTACCTTTAGGTGACCGCGTTTTAGTAAAACGCACAGATGAAGAAGAAACTAGTGAAGGCGGTATAGTTCTTCCTGGGTCCGCAGCTGAACAACCTTCACAGGGTGAAGTGTTAGCAGTCGGTCCTGGCAAGACCAATGATAATGGTGAAGTTCAAGCTATAGCTGTTAAAGCTGGTGATATGGTTGTATTCGGTCAGTATGCTGGCAGTAATACTGTCAAAGTAGATGGGGAAGAACTTGTTGTTCTTAATGAAAACGATATTCTAGGTATTCTAGAGAAATAATTAATTTAAGAGGTTAAAAATGGCAAAAGAAGTCAAATTTGGAGAATCAGCTCGTCAGGGAATGTTAACTGGTGTTAATACCCTAGCGGATGCAGTGAAGGTTACCCTAGGTCCAAAGGGTAGAAACGTTATCCTTGATAAATCTTTCGGTGCACCTACGGTGACCAAAGATGGAGTTTCAGTGGCTAAAGAACTAGAACTTCAAGATAAATTTGAAAATATGGGAGCCCAGATGGTTAAAACAGTGGCTTCTCAAACTTCAGATGAAGCTGGAGATGGAACTACTACTGCTACAGTATTAGCTCAATCAATTGTAAATGAAGGACTAAAATCTGTTGCTGCAGGTTTCAACCCAATGGATCTTAAAAGGGGTATTGATAAAGCTGTATCTGCTGCAGTTGAGACGCTTAAAGGCGCTTCTCAACCTTGCGAAGATGACACTGCTATAGCTCAGGTAGGTACTATTTCAGCTAACAGTGACACACAGGTCGGAGAAATCATTGCAGAAGCGATGCAGAAAGTAGGCAAAGAAGGTGTTATTACGGTTGAAGAAGGTAGTGGGATAGAAAATGAACTAGAGGTTGTAGAAGGGATGCAATTTGATAGAGGTTACCTTTCTCCGTATTTCATAAACAACCAAGACAAAATGACAGCTGAATTAGAAGACCCTTTCATTCTTCTTCATGACAAGAAGATTTCTAACATAAGGGAACTTCTTCCTCTTTTAGAAGCAGTTGCTAAAGCTGGTAGACCTCTTTTAGTTATAGCTGAAGATGTTGAAGGCGAAGCTTTAGCTACTTTAGTTGTAAACAACATGAGAGGTGTTGTAAAAGTTTCTGCTTGTAAGGCTCCAGGCTTTGGGGATAGAAGAAAAGCCATGTTAGAAGATATTGCTATCTTAACTGGTGGGACTGTTATTTCTGAGGAAGTAGGGCTTAATCTAGAAGGGGCAACTATAGAGGATTTAGGTCAAGCAAAGAAAGTCGAACTGAATAAAGAGGACACAACTATTATTGATGGTGCTGGTTCTTCAGATACTATTTCAGGAAGAGTAAATCAGATAAGGACTCAAATAGAAGACACTTCTTCTGACTATGATAGAGAGAAACTTCAAGAGAGAGTAGCTAAATTAGCAGGCGGTGTAGCAGTTATAAAGGTAGGCGCTGGCTCAGAAGTTGAAATGAAAGAGAAAAAGGCTAGAGTCGAAGATGCTCTTCATTCAACCCGTGCAGCTGTTGAAGAAGGCGTTGTTGCCGGTGGAGGAGTTGCATTGGTTAGAGCTCAACAAAAGATAGAAGGTCTCGAAGGAGACAATGAAGATCAAAATGTTGGAATTAGCATAGCCTTAAGAGCTATGGAAACGCCTCTCAGGCAAATAACAAGTAATGCTGGAGATGAAGCTTCTGTGGTTTTAGATAAAGTAAAAGCAGGTAAGACTAATTTTGGTTATAACGCTGGAACCGGAGATTATGGCGATATGATAGAAATGGGAATACTTGACCCTGCAAAGGTTACAAGGACAGCACTACAAGCTGCTGGTTCTGTTGCAGGATTAATGATAACAACTGAAGCCATGGTATCCGATCTTCCTGAGGAGAATGCTGGTGGTGGTATGCCAGCAGGAATGCCTCCAGGAATGGATGGAATGGGCGGTATGATGTAAAAAGAAGGCCCCTTAGGGGCCTTTTTTTAAGCTTAAAATTTTCATACTTTCTATATATCTAGTAAGATAATCCAAAAAGGGGGGCAATGTGGAAGAATTCTTTAATATGCTGTTTCGTTGGGCTCATATCCTAGTGGGTATAACTTGGATAGGTCTTTTGTATTATTTTAACTTTGTTCAAACAGAGTATTTTAAAGAGGCTGAAGAAGACGCAAGAAAAGATGCAGTTGCTAAGCTAGCTCCTAGAGCCTTGTGGTGGTTTAGATGGGCAGCCTTTTTTACTTTTATTACTGGCTTGGTGCTTCTTTATTTCATAACTCTAAGGGTTAATTTAGATATTATTCTTGGGGTCACTATGGGAACATTTATGATGTTAAATGTTTGGGGGATAATATGGCCTAATCAGAAGATTGTTATTGGGTTAAAAGAAGGTGATGCAGCAATTGCCGGTCCAAAAGCAGCTTTAGCTTCAAGGACTAATACTCTGTTCTCTGTACCAATGCTTTATTTTATGGTTTCTTCAGCTCATTACCCGCACGGAGGGTATCTGTTTGCAGGAGATATTAGCTTTAATGCTTTTGCTTTAGGTTTAATCATAATCCTAGCAATCGAAGCTAATGCTATTTGGGGAAAGATGTTAGGAGCTATAACCTCAGTAAGGGACGTAATAATCTCAGGATTTGTATTAGCAATAGTTCTATCTAGTATCAACTTTTACTTATAAATTGACTGTCAAAAAAAGGGGGCTTTCTGCCCCCTTTTTTTATACAACTGTTATTTATCTATTAGGAATGCAGAGCTTGTTATTCTTCGTCGTCCGGCACGAAATTATCTCTGGCTTCTGTGGTCATGACATCGACGATAACGCCAATCACCATATTGAGTAAAACCACGGCAT
>CAYFFW010000007.1:0-54347 GCA_964342745.1 uncultured Gammaproteobacteria bacterium | reverse complement strand
GCTGGTTTTCAAGACCAGTGCATTCAACCAGACTCTGCCAACCCTCCTTTAATAGGCAAGCATTCTACTATTTTACTGGGAGTTGGAGGTAATGGAATCTCAAAGCATGGAAATTTTATTAAGGTTTGTATTTATTTTGTCTCAATGAAAGACTTCTTCGTCTAAGAAAAATTGTTAGGGAACATTCTCGCCAATCCTTTAGATAGAAGATTTAATCCTTTATTGAAACCAATTGATTCATGTCCAAGACCTACTCGAAAATATCCATCAATTCCAAAACTATCTCCCGGTACAATAAAAACTCCTTCATTTTTTCTTAAATCATGAACCAAGTCTGTACTGTTTATATTCATATCATATTCAACAAACGCGAAGCCGCCTGCTTCTGGCTTTAAAAAAGTAAGATGATTTGAGTAAGGAATAATCCATTCATTGAAAGTTTCTAAGTTTTTATTTAATAATACCTTTGTCCTTAATCTTAACTTTGAAATAGTTTCTGGTTCTAATACTTTAGATGCTATGTGCTGTGAAAGACTAGAACTAGCTATGCTGATGTAATCTTTGATTGCCCAAGCTTCTTCAACAAAGCTTTTATCTGAGATTATCCAACCAATTCTTAATCCAGGATGCGCATAGGATTTTGAGAGGCCTGAAGTAATAATTGTTTTTTTATACATACCCAGAAAGCTTTTAGTTTTTTTCGAATGAAGCTCTGAACCAATATAGACTTCGTCAACAAGCAAATAAGCGCCTACCCTGCTAGCAATCTCTACAATTTTTTTCATCTGTTCTAAGTTTAAAACTGATCCAGTTGGGTTGTTAGGATTACAGATTGATATTACCTTTGTTTTATTAACTACCATTTTATCTAAACAATCTAAATCCCATTCCCATTTTTCTTTCTTTAGTAGCGGAACATAATCAACTTTAGCTCCTAAGGCTTCTGCGACTCCACTAAAAGAAAGATAATTGGGTTTCATCATTACAACCCTGTCCCCTTTTGACACGGTTAGAACAGCAGACAGAAAAATAGCTTCCGATGATCCAGAAGTAACAAGTACATTATTTTTATCAAAACCATCATAAAGATTAGATATTCTCTGTCTTAGTAACGGAGTACCTTGAGTATATCCATAACCTAAAGGTATATTTAATAAGTCCTCTAGTTCTTTCGGGTTCATTAATTCTTTAAGAGAAAGTGGTTCAATACCACTTTCAGTGAGATTTATTTCAACAGAATTCTCGTATATTGATTGAATTCTTTCTAAATCAAAAGAAGGAAATTTCATGCTTAAGAGCCTTTAAACTTAGGTTTTCTTCTTTCTAAAGAAGCCTTTATACCTTCCTTAAAATCATCTGTAGATTGAAGGCGCATTTGCTCTGACAATTCCAAGGAAACTATTTTCTCTACTTCATCTGCTAGTCCAGCTCTAATGGTTGCTCTTATAGATTGAACCGCTAAGGGTCCTGCTTCAGCAATCTCTTCTGCAAGCTCAATAGCTTTATCTCGAACTTCATCTTTGTCTACCAGATAGTCAATTAATCCTATATCCAGAGCTTCTTTTCCCTTTAATCTTCTACCAGTTAGCATCATCATCGCAGAATTGTGATTACCTACTGTTCTAGGAAGTGTAACTGTGGTTCCAAATCCTTGATGAAATCCTAATCTAGCAAAATTAGCGCTAAACCTTGATTCTAGGCAACCTATTCGAAAGTCGGCAACTAAGGACAGCCCTAAACCCCCTCCTATTGCTCCACCTTGAATAACTGCTATTACTGGTTTTTTAGTTCTAAAAAGTCTCACTGCTTGAGCATATAACTCAGAATAGGGATCTTTCTTGTCTTGCATGTCTCTGTCTTTTCCAAAATTTGCCCCCGCACAAAAATGCTTACCTTCTGAGCAAAGAATAATGCACCTACAGTCAATATCATTATCAAATTGTTCAAATGCATCAGCTATTTGAGATATTAGCTGATGATCAAAGTGATTATTAGGTGGTCTATTTATTTCAATAGTTGCTATATGGTTTTCTAAAGAAATATTTAAATCGGATATATTGCTCATTTTTACTCCCTAAAAGAATTAAAAAAGTTTATAAGACTAACTCTGTCTCCCTTTACACTTAATAAACCAGTTGCCATGGAAACAGGAAGACTCCTGTCTCCAGTAACAATCTCTTTCCAAGATATCTCATCAGTTTCAACTTGAACTGAAGAGCCCTTAACCTCAAAAGGCTGAACTTCTAAAACACCATTTCTTAGAATTAAGGAATATGTTTTTGAGGAATCACTAAAGTTTAAATTTAAATGAATATTCTTATCTATAGATTTTTCTGGAATTAAACTAACTTTTAATATTTCAAAAACTATCTCTATTGGCAGATTCTTTAGAACCTCCTTTGTTGGTTTTAGCAGAGGAGGTTCTTTATAAGATGGTGATAGCTCTGCAGCACTAGATAAATAATAGTATCTTGCATTTGGGTTTGTGTTCATCTCACCCAGAGCATTCAATGCTTTAATTCTTATATTCTTAGCAAGATCATCATTCCCATCATCCATTAATAGATAATCTGTTATTTGGAGTGACCATTGATATTCACCTGCTTCTAATGAATCTTCTGCTTCTTTAATAAGATTAGATTTTCCTCCAGCCAATTCAATTATCTTTTTTGCTTCTTCATTCTTACTAATTGGATTTAAGGTTGAAGGGTTTCCGTCAAACCAACCTAGGTATCCAGTAAATACATTCTTAGAAGACCAACCTGGAGTTCCATAAAATTCTTTAAGAAAAGGTGAATTAGCAAGGTGTGATGGTAACTTTATCTGATTACTAATTTTATTAGGGGACATTCCTTTATTCATTAAACGTACTGTTTGGTCATGCACATACTGAATAGCATCCCTATAGTCTGTTAAATTCTTAAAAATTTCTTCTTGACCTTGGATGGGTTTACTGTGACTAGGAACTAATAACTCAGGTTTTAAATATCTCATTTTATCTATGCTCTTAACCCATTGATGAAGGTCTCTATAAGGCGTTCCTCTAATGGTGTAAAGATTAGGAAAGGCTTTATAAAAATTATCTCCTGGAAATAAAGCTTTATATTTTGGAATCCACACAAATATCTGGTCATTTGTTTCACCAGGTGCGTGATAAAGCTCTATATTTAAATCAGAGATTTGTAGAAACAAAGAATCTTTAAATTTTTTTGTAGGATACACAAGACTTGTTTTCCTTCCTTCTTTTCCTATTTCTAAGAAAGGTCCAATTCCATTATTTTCTATACTTTCTTCAGGGAAAGAGGAGCCAAACATGCGGGATGACCTTTTATTTATAATAGGTCTAAGTATTCCCAAAATTCTATTTATATATTTTTCAGTGGTTTGGTGAGCTATTACTTCTGTTTTTTCATTATCTATAAATGCTTTGGCACCAAAAACATGATCTCCATGGTTGTGGGTATAAATAATTGCCTCTATGGGATAAGGATTAAGTCGATCGAATATTGACCTTACCTCCCTTCCAGTTTCAATAGTTCCGGTAGTATCTATTATTATCTTTGCACCATTTGCTTCAACCATAATTGAATTAGCTAAAGAGTAACCTATAGCTACATGAATAGAGTCGTAAAAGCTTATTACTTCTTTCTTAAATTCTTTACTATGTTCAATTAATTCATCAGGTGATGGAGGCAGGACAACTTCTTCATTTTTACTGACATCGCATCCTATAAGAAAAAAGACTATTAAAGCAAAGAAAGTTTTCTTCATTTAAATATTATAAATCTATGAAGTTATTTTTAGGACTTTCATCCATCTTTTTGATCTATATCGAAGAACTAATAAAATCCCTTTTACTAGATAGTCAAATATTAATGTAGCAAATATCCACTGGACAGGCATTTCTAAATAATAGAGTAAGAAAGCAATAGGAACTCTAATTAACAACAACCCTACAATAGTAATAACTAAGGGTGATCTAGTGTCTCCTGCCCCTCTTAAAGTGCTACCTAAAGAGAACTCTAAAGCCATAAATGGTTGTGACAATGCAAATATCCAAACAAAGATAACAGCAAATCTTACTACTTCTTCATCTTGAATGAAGAACCATGCTATAGGCTCAGCAAAAAATGCCAGTAGAAGACCACTTAAACTCATAGCTAACATTGTCATTCCTGCAGACTGATAACCGCTTCTATAGGCTGCATCAGGGTCTGAAGCTCCTAAAAATTGACCCGATAAAGTAGCAGCAGCCACAGAAAAACCATTTCCTAAAATAAAAGATAACATCAATATATTTACACCTATATTGTAGGCTGCAACTTCTTCAGTTCCATACATGGCAACTATCCAAAAAAAAGATAACATACCAAATTGAAACACTATGCTTTCAATACCAGCAGGGTAACTAACTGAAATTAATTGTCTCAACCTTTCCTTTGTGTAAGATCCTCTTTTTCCTAATGGAACTACTAATTTATTAGCCATCCATAAGTACAATTGAATCAATGCTCCTAGTGTGAAAGAGATTCCCATAGCTAATGCGGCACCTGCTATACCAAGTTTAGGCATTCCATATTGACCATTAACTAATCCTAGAAGTAGATAAATGGCAATTATATTGGTGAAAATCCCGATATACATGGGTGTTTTAACATCTCCAGCTGCCCTTAAAGCTGCGCCTATTACCATGCCAAAAGTCATAAAAGGTATGAATATAATTGAAATAGTTAGATAAGTTACTGCTAATTCTTGAGCTTCTGCATCTAAACCAAAAATACTTATAAGAGCTTCGGCAAATAAGACAATTATGACAGTGGTAATTAGAGATAACGCTAAACTTACCTTTATCGCCAATCTAGTAACAGAAGATGCTTCAAGCATATTATTAGAACCTACTGCCCTGGCGACTAATGCTGTGGTTCCAGTCATTACTGCCATCAGAAGAGCTTGGAATACCCACACCATCCTTTGACCTGTTCCTACTGCCGCTACAGCTGCAGCTCCTAAAGTACCAACAGCTTTTATTGAAATAATCCCAACACTAGACCACAACAAATTACCAAGAATAGGAGGCCAAGCTAAGCCCCATACACTTAAAGTTTCTGGATGTGATATCTCGGTAGATTCATCCTGAATATTCTCTTCGATATCTCTAATCTGTGACATTTGGTGCAAAGAATACTATCACACTTATAACTGGACCTATATTGGAGCAAAATTTAAACTAATTACATGGCTAAACTTTACTTTAACTATTCTTCAATGAATGCTGGAAAATCAACGGCTTTATTACAAGCAAATCATAATTACTTAGAACGAGGAATGAAAACAATTTTATTTACTTTCTCTGGTGATAATAGGTACGAAGAAAACAAAATTGTTTCTAGGATAGGAATTAGTGCAGATGCCAATCTATTTTCAGAAGATACTGATTTATATAGACATGTTATTGAAGACATAAATTTTAAGGATATAAAATGTGTTTTAGTCGATGAAGCCCAATTTTTAACAAAAGAACAGGTTGCTCAAATAGGAAAAATAGTTGATGAACTAAATATAGCAGTTTTAGCTTTCGGAATTAGAACTGACTTCCAGGGTGAACTTTTTGAAGGTAGTAAATATCTATTGGCTTGGGCCGATAACCTTAAAGAAATTAAAACTGTTTGCTGGTGTGGAAGAAAAGCTACTATGGTAGTAAGACTTGATAAGTCAGGAAAAATAGTTAATAAAGGAGAACAGTTGGAGATAGGTGGGAATGAAAGATATGTTCCTTTATGTAGAGCTCACTTTAATAAAAAAGAACTGGGTAACTAAAGAATTCCTACAATAAATCCTGTCATACAAGAAGCAAGTAAAGCTGCCCAAAGAGCTTTTATGCTTACTTCGATTAAATCTTTTCGTCTTTCAGGAACCATCGCACTCATTCCACTTAAAAGAATTCCAACACTACTAAAATTAGCAAATCCACATAGTGCATAAAGCATTATTAGACTACTCTTCTCAGATAATACATACGCGTTTGTATCTGCAAGATAAATATATGCAACAAATTCATTTAAAATTGTTTTTACTCCAAGTAATTCACCCGCTGCTTGAGATTCTTGCCAAGGTATACCCATACACCAAGCCAAAGGTGCGAAAATCCATCCCACTATTCTCTCCATCGTTAAAGGTTGGCCTTGAAAATCAGGAAGAACTCCTAAAGTAGCATTAACTAAAAAAACTAAAGCCATTACCACTATTAACATGGCAGCAACATTCAAGAATATATCAATACCAGCTTGGGTTCCCCTAGTCAGAGCATCCATAGTACTTGAATACATTTTTGAAGACTTATCAGAAGGAAAATCTGTTTTCTTATCACTCGGAATAATTATATTCGCATACATTATTCCTGCAGGAACTGAAATTAATGAAGCAGTTAAAAAATGCCCTATAAGGCCCAAACCATAAACAGATGAAAGCATGGTTGTATAGATAACCATTACTGACCCCGCTATCGTTGACATGCCAACTGTCATTAAAATAAGAAGTTCATTTTTTGACATAGAAGCTAAATATGGACGAACTAATAAAGGAGCCTCAACCTGACCTAGAAATACATTTGCAGTAGCACTTAAACCAACTGGACCACCAACATCTAGAGGTTTTTTAAAAATTAATGCTAAAGCGTTAACTAATATTGGTATAACTCTCCAATGCCACAATAAAGCTGAGATAGCTGACATTACAATTATTAAAGTTAATCCTCCAAAAGCAAAAATAAATGTATTAGCTTGATTTGATATCTCAAATGGAGCATTAGGTGCTCCATCAGCTAAATATCCAAAAACGAATCCAGTACCATAGTCATTAGCATCTTTTAATGTCATTACCCCATAAGACAAAAATTCAAAAAAGGAGGAGATGACAGGTATATTAATTAGTATATAAGCCAATAAAACTTGGATTACAACTGCACTAATTAAATACTTAATCTTAATAGCTTTTATATTTTCACTAAAAATTGCTCCTAGTAGCAGAAGTACAAAAAATCCTAGTATTGGTTGAATAAGATCTATCATGAAATTAATTTTATTTCTTTAAGGCGCTCTTGTAAGTAATCTTCTGCAATAATTGGTTCTAAGTACCTTTTAGGATTATCTTTACTACAACAAGACTCTAAAGTATCAATTAACCAATCAGGATTTGGATGTACAAAAAACGGAATTGAATACCTTGATATTAGTCTAGAAGTTAAAGGAGCGTTTACTCTGTGTGTTGTAGAAACAAGCCTGTGATTAGTAAATCTTTGCAACATATCTCCTATGTTACAAACTAGTACTTCTGGGTCAGTATCAACCGAAACCCATTTACCATCTTTAGTTTTTATTTCTAAACCTGGTTGATGGCCACCTATAAGCAAGGTAATGAGATTTATGTCTTCATGTGCACCAGATCTTTCACCCTGATCATCCTCTCTAACAGGAGGATAGTGTATTGATCTCATAACACTATTGCCTTCATTAGCTATCTGATTAAAGTGAGTCTTCTCTAGATTAAGAAATAGAGCTATAGATTCTAAAAGTGTTTTTCCTAATACATCAAATTGAGTAAAGAGTTCTTGAATTTTAATTTTAAATTCAGGTATTTCACTGGCCCATTTATTCTGTGGCATCCATACTGAAAAAGGATGATCTACAGAAATTGACCTTCCTGTTTGCCAAAACTCCTTAATATCTGCTTCATATCCATCTTTAGGAGTTTCAATTTTGATTGGTGTATATCCTCGTGCTCCACCTAAATTAGGTTCAAAATATTTCATTTTTGTTTCTGTAGGTAAAGAGAAAAAAGTATTAAAGATATTTAGAACGTCTGATATAAGGTTTTTATCTAATGAGTGATCAGAAATACCGCAAAATCCAGTTTTTTCAAAATTTTGTCCTAGCTCAGTTGAAAAGTTAGCAGGATCTTTTTTGTAGTTTTCTAGAGATATTATTGAGAATGGTAAGGACAAAGTAACAACCTTTTTAAATAAGGGTTAAAATTCTATATGAGAACTCAAATAAATTCTTGCAATATGTTAAAAATTTATGGATTTGGAAATGCTCTAATTGATATAGAGGTTTCCATTACAGAACAAGAGCTAACTGCTTTAAACATAAATAAAAGCAGTATGGTCCATATAAACTCTGAACAAAAAGATAGTTGGTTAAATAAATTTAAAACTAAAATAATAAGTAAAGAACCGGGTGGTTCTATTGCAAACTCTCTTCATGCAGCTTCATCTCAAGGATCTACTTGTTTCTTTAGTTGTTCTTTGGGGGATGATGAAGAAAGGGAACTTTTTTTAAAAGGATTTAATGGATCGTCAGTAGAGACCATTAGTAAATTATCAAAGGATCCAACTGGTACATGTTTTATCTTTGTAACTCCAGACGGTGAAAGAACAATGGCTTCACACTTATCTGCAAATGAAAACTTAATAACAAGCTGTATAGATCAAGATAAGTTATCTGAAAGTAACTGGTTACTATTCGATGCTTTTTCAGTATGTACTGAAAATGGTTTTAATACTGCTCAATATACACTTGAACTAGCTAAAAAAAATAATCTTAAAATCGCATTTGGTATAGCCGATGTAAATTTAATTAAAACTAATTTTAATGAAATTAAGTGGGTCTTAGATCAATCAATTGATTTAGTTTTTGGAAATAAAAATGAAATAAGTTTATTAAAACAACTTCTTGAAACTCAAGCAGATATCCTCTGCTCCAATGGATCAGAAGGCTGTACGTTCAACAGTATTAAGGTTAAAGCTAAGTCTATTCCTGTAGTTAATACAAATGGTGCTGGTGATGCTTTACTAGGTATTTTTCTTTCTCAATTAGGGTTAACTGATCAGAAATTAGCTTTAACGAAAGCTGTTGATTATGCTACTCAGATTTGTTTAATAAGCGGGCCTAGAAAATAAAAAACGCCACTATTAGTGGCGCTTTTTATCTGGAAATTTGTTTCTTAGAATTGGTATTTAAATCCTAAGTTAATATTCCAAGCAGATTGACCGTCATTATTTTGAATATAAAGACTATCATCTGGATCAACTCCCGATATCATAAATTGTCCGGAATCAGAAACTCCGCTGACCATTATTTGTCGGCTGTTGTTGTAAGAATATTCTCTTACTATACCCTTTTCATCATCTATCATATTCAATAAGTTTAATAGATCTAAGTAAACAATGAATTTATGGCCTTCAAAGACATTGATGTCTTGAGTTATCCTTAAATCTAATCTGCTGTACCAAGGGCTATTGAAAGCATTTCTTGGAGCATGACTGCCTTTATAGGCACTTAATCCCGTACTGTTTACATGCGCCATTACTGCATTAGCAACATCAGCACTGGCAAAGACTACATTTGGATCTGTAGCTCCTGTTGGGATGTAAGCAAGACTATAATCAGCATAAAAACGAGAGTTTCCAGTTACACTGTTATAGCCTGGTTCATCAAAGGTAACACTATAGGGCTCACCACTCTTTCTAACAAAGACTAAAGAGAAGCGCGTATCGTTATTCCCTATTATCTGTTTTGTATAATCTAGAGTAGCTAAGAATTTATGCTCAACCATGAAACTTGATCTTGAGGCATCCATATTCTCTCCATCCCATCTTTGAGTGTAACCATAAGCAGACTCTGCTTGAGCTGAAGTAAGTGGATAAACATCATCGGTATTCATATTAGTATAGGCCGTCATGAATTTAAGATCATTCCAGTCTTTCTTTAATATAAAGGTTATTGCTTCAGAACCACCTTTGTTAGTATTTGATAACCAAAAATCACCAGCACCTGAATAAGTACCTCTACCGTCTGCTAAAGTTCCTGTCTTAGTCAAACCTAAGTCGTTATAGAAGACTGCTTCATTAGCTTCATCTCTATTGTATTCAACAGTGAAGTCGTAACCTTTAGCGGTCAAAATATCTAATGCAACATTAGATCTCCAAGAACTAGGAGCAGCAAAATTTGGGTCTGTACCTTGTGCATCACCATACCAAGCACTTCTAACTTGATAATTACTTGTTGGTCCTAACCAGAAAAAACGTGGATCAGCAACATTAGCAGCAGGCATTGGGCCTATCACATCACTGTAAGATCTAAAGCGATTGTAATCAGTCTTACCTCCAGACCTTGAATAAGCATTTCCAAACCAAACTCTAGGTATTCTTCCCATGAAAAGACCTCTACCACCTCTAATTGTGGCGTCTACCACTCTATCTCCAAATAGAGAAGTAGCATCATAATTAAAGGACATCCTTGGTTGAACTAGATCAAAATCGAACTTTTGATTGTTTCCAATTCCATTTCTTTCAAGAAATTTTGGATTTAAGTGAGGTTCTGTTGGAGTAAGAACAGAGTCGTATCTAAACCCAAAAGTAATAGTTAAGTCATCACTTGCATACCATTTATTTTGAAGATAAAGAGTGTCTTTTTCAACTTCAAAATCAGCAGCAGCCGTACCAACCTGATCATTTCCAGCAATTGGAGTGTGGAACCTCAAGTATGACCAAGCTCCTGCAGCAAAGTCTTCTATGCTATTAAATTGAATTTCTCCGTTATAACGAGCAATAAATAAGTTGTAAACGCTAGTTTCAGCTCTTTCTACTCCAAAAGTTATAACGTTTTCATCATTATCGTAATCGGCTTTGAAGATTAAAACATCTTCATCTACCATAATGTGATTAGCACCTCTATACCTATCTCCTCCTAAGTAAACCCTGTCACCGCCTAAGTTGATTCTAACTTCTGGGAAAAGCCCATCACCTAGTGACCTGTCATCCTCTTCCATTTCATATTGAGAGAACTTAAGTTTAGTTCTTAGCCTGTCATTTATATCGCTATAAAGTACAACTGACTTACGTTCTATAACAGGAGGCTTAACATAGTAGTTATTACTAAATACTGTTGCTCCGCCGTTGTATTTACGGGGAAAATAACTTTCTACTTTTGAGTAGTTTAGAACTGCTCTATTAGCGTCATTAATGACGGCATCTAACTTAACTGTGTACTCTTCATGAGTTTCAGGGAAAGAAGCTCCATTTATTACGCCTGCATCATACCCATAAGTATTCATTGCAATGTTTTTAATCTCATCAGCCATAGCAGTAGTTACAAACTCTGCTTTGTTCTGGGCATTGCTATCAATAGTTCCGTAAAGAGCCGGATTTGATCTTTCAAATTCCTCGTAACCAGCAAAAAAGAAAAGTCTATCTGGGATAATTGGACCAGAAAAAGTTACTGTCTTAATTTCTTCATTAAATTTAGGGTAATCAACTCCATCAGAGTCTTCTCCAATATTATCTTCATTTCTATCAGAGTAGTAAACAGAGCCATGAAATTCATTAGAACCAGATTTTGTTACTACAGCAATTGATCCACCAGTGCTGTTTCCTCGAGCAACATCATAAGGAGTGATGTCTATGGATATCTGCTCAACAAAATCTAAACTAATGGGGTTACGCATTGTTCCAAAACCATTTGCATTTAATCCAAATGGGTCATTAAAACTTACTCCATCAATCGTAAAGTCATTAAACCTGTTGTTAGCACCCATAACAGAAATTTCTGTGTTTCTGCTTGAAGCACTGTTGATAGAAACCCTTGGATCCATCTTAGCAAAATCTCCAATTGATCTATTGATGGTAGGAACTGCATCCATCTCAGCTCTTGTTAAGAGCGTTCCTGAACCAGTCTTTACTATTACTGATCCAGCTGATGCTGTTACCACTAACTCTTCTGCGTCTGCCCTATTAAGAGTAACTGAGATGCTCTCAGTTTCATTTAAGACTAAATAAACACCTTCAAGTTTTGCAGTTTGATAACCTGGAGATGAAACGGTTATTTCATATGGTCCACCAACAGGTAAGAAACTCAAAGAAAAGTTTCCAGAAGAACCAGCAGTTGCAGCTTTTGTTATGCCCGTAGGTGTATGCTCCACTACCACTGATGCTCCAGAAATATTTACATTTCCTCTTAACGAAGAAGTCGTATCCACATCAGAAAAGACTGGTACCGACGCTAAAAGGAAAGTGAATATTGAAGATAAAAGAAATAATTTTTTAAAACTTGTCATAAAGACCCCCAATCATTTATAAAAAACATTAATATCACTATTTGTAAATATATAAAACTCTTGTGAATTTAACATGATTTATTTGTGACTATTATGTGTTAACTCTAAATTTATTCCACACACTCAGCGTGAAAATAATAAAATATCTGAAACGAATAATACCCTCTTTAGTTAACAAAGTGAAATGATCAAATTAATATTTTTTTATGTCTATTTTTGTATGTATAAATAACCTATCGGCTCAAAAAAAAGAACCGTTAGATTCAATTGGTTTAGTTGAAAAAAAACTTATAGGTAAAGAAGTATCAGGGCTATTTTTTTATTCAAATTCAGTAACTTTATTATTAGATAAAGATTCTTTAAATAAGTTAATTGACTTTTCAATTTCTAAAAATATTCCTATTTCAGTTTGCAGAAATTCTCTCTTAAGTAGAAATCTTCCAGAAGACATACACCCTAAAATTAAAGTTTCAGGGTTGGGTAAACTTATAGAAGGTGTTCTAAAAAATAAAAAAACTTTGGTAATAGGAACTTTATGAAAAAATTTGTCTTTAATTTCATTTCAGGAGATAAAAATAAATTCAATCAAGGAGAAGAGCTTTACAATCTGGTAGCTACTTGTTTAGCTTTTGAACAAGATGTCTTTTTAATTACAAAAGAAAATTCTTTACTTTCCCTTGACCTTAATAATTTAAGATTTGTAAGTCCTGAAGAAGCTAGTCAAATAATAGATAAATCTGATTTTTATCTTGAATGTTAAATGGCTTTAATTTTATCTTTTTTAAAATATTCCCTTAAACCTTTAGGGATGTTAACTGATCCGTCTTTTTGTTGATTGATTTCTAAAATAGCTATTAAAGTTCTCCCTACAGCTAGACCAGAGCCATTTAATGTATGAACCAGCTCATTCTTATTCTTATCTGCATTTCTCCATCTAGATTGCATTCTTCTTGACTGAAAGTCTCTAAAGTTACTGCAAGAAGAAATTTCCCTATACTTCCCTTGTGAAGGTATCCAGGCTTCAATGTCATAGGTTTTAGAGGCACTAAAACCTAAATCACCTGTGCATAAAGATATTACACGGTAAGGTATCTCTAAAGCTTGCATTATAGCTTCAGCATGACTCGTTAGTTCTTCTAAAGCACTCTCAGAATTACTTGCTTCTACCACTTGCACTAATTCAACCTTCTCAAACTGATGAAGCCTAATCATGCCTCTAGTATCTTTTCCATAACTTCCTGCTTCGCTTCTAAAGCAAGGTGTGTGGCTAACCCACTTTATAGGTAATTCCTTTGACTCAATAATTTGATCTTTCATCATATTAGAGATTGGAACTTCTCCGGTTGGAATAAGAAAATACTCCTCTTCACCTTCAAGCTTAAATAAGTCTTCTGAAAATTTTGGTAACTGTCCTGTACCAATCAAGGATTCTGAGTTGACTATATAAGGAACATAGAGCTCCTGATAATTGTGCTGATTTATATGGAAATCAAGCATAAACTGAGTCAAAGCTCTGTGTAATGTTGCTACTTCACCTTTAAGCACTGAAAATCTTGATCCTGTAATCCTTGATCCTGCCTCCATATCTATTCCGTCCAGTTCTTCTCCTATCTGAATATGATCTTTAGGTTTAAAATCAAATTGCGGTATGTCTCCCCAAGATCTGATCTCTAAATTATCCTTATCAGAGGTTCCCACAGGAACATCTGGGTCAGGTATATTAGGCAATTCAAGACTAAGGCTATTAATATCTTGTAGAACAGAATCTAAAATTGAAGATTTTTTCTTTATCTCTTTTGTTAGTGCTTTGGCCTCCTTCTCTTCTTGTTTTGAATCTTTACTTTGTGACTTTAAACTTCCAATTTGTTTAGAAATCTTATTTAGCTGTGCTTGCAACTTCTCTGTGTCACTCTGAAGTTCCTTTCTATTTACCTCCAATTTAATTATGGATTTTAAATCGCCTTTAAAAGCTCTATTTTTAAGAGATTTTTCTATTAAATCTGGATGATTTCTTAAAGTTTTTGGATCTAACATATATCTAATAAATTATTTATTACCTTGGTATTTAACAATATCAATCCCTTCAGGAATATTTAATTGAAATTCGTTATCTGGAATTTTCATCATAGAAACATCATTAAATTTTAAAGAAATTATTTGTCCAAAAGTATCAATATACTTTAAAGAATCAATTGTACTATTTTTAATTTTTATATTAATTGATTTAATAAAGCTCTCTTCATTTTTACTAATAAGCAGACAAGAAAAAATATTTATACTTCCTTTACATTCTCTAATTAAAAAAAGATTTTTTAGTTCATCATTATTTAATGTAAATAATCCAACAGGCGTTTCTTTAAGTAACCCTTCTAAGGGCTCAATGACAAGTTGCTCTAACTCAGGATCAAAACGAAAAAAGTCTTTACCATCAGACATCATTATTTCATTAAGGGGCTCGAAATAAGATATTTTAAATTTTCCGGACCTATCTGCCTTAATTGATCCTAAAATTTCTCTCTGGTTATTTTCTTGGAAAGTAGATTGTTTAAAAAGAGCTGAAAAGTATTGATACCTTTCTAGGACATGAAATAAAGAATTTGAACCATCTAAAGAATTTCCTAACTTGTTATCTAAGCTTTTAGCGTAAGAAAATGGAACACAAAATATAATAAAAAAAATATGAAATAGTAAGAAAAGTTTTTTCATTAAAAAGAATTCACTTAACCTAATCTTCGGCAGGTGGAGGTACTAAGACTTCTCTATTTCCATTTGAAGCCATAGGACTGACTACGCCAGCTGCCTCCATAGTTTCTATTATTCTTGCTGCTCTGTTATAACCCACCCTTAGTCTTCTCTGTACAGCAGAAATAGATGCTCTTCTAGACTGAGTAACAAAAGCTACAGCTTCATCATAGAGTTCGTCTGATTCTCCATCATCTTCAGAATCACCAACAGATGGTATACCTGGCATGCCAACAACAACGCCCTCTTCTTGTGTAACTTCATCGATATATTTTGCTTTTCCTCTTTGTCTCCAATCATCGGCAACCCTCTTAACTTCATCATCGCCAACAAAGGCTCCATGAACTCTTTGAGGAATAGAAGTTCCAGCCGCTAAGTAAAGCATATCGCCTTTACCTAAGAGCTGCTCAGCTCCACCTTGATCTAAAATAACTCTTGAATCCATTTTAGATGCTACTTGAAAAGCTACTCTTGCTGAGATATTAGCCTTAATTAAACCAGTTATAACATCAACTGAAGGTCTTTGAGTAGCTAAAAGCATATGAATCCCAGCAGCCCTTGCTTTTTGAGCTATCCTGGCAATGAGTTGTTCTGCTGTCTTACCTACAATCATCATTAAATCTGCCAGCTCATCAACAGCTAAAATAATATTTGGGAGGTTTTCAAGCTCTGGTACTTCTTCTTTTTCTTCTGCTTCCTCATCACTTTTTTTCCACAAAGGGTCTTTTAATGGTTTTCCAGAATCTTTAGCATCTGAAACTTTCTTGTTATAACCATTTAAATTTCTAACGCCTAGTTGTGCCATTAGTTTGTACCTTCTTTCCATTTCATTAACACACCAACGTAAACCACTGGATGCTTCCTTCATGTCTGTTATAACTGGACACAATAAATGAGGAATATCTTCATAGACAGAGAGTTCTAGCATTTTTGGATCGATTAAAATTAACCTTACCTGTTCCGGACTAGCCTTAAAAAGAATACTAATCAACATTGAGTTAATAGCAACAGACTTTCCTGACCCTGTGGTACCTGCAACAAGCAAGTGAGGCATTGAAGATAATTCTGCAACTACAGCTGAACCACTAATATCTTTTCCTAAAGCTATAGTAAGTGGACTTTTTGACTCGTCGTATTCAGTACTAGATAAAACTTCACTTAAAAGCACAGGCTGCCTGTCCTCTCTAGGTACTTCCACTCCAATAGTATCCCTACCCTCAATGACCTCCACAATTCTTACACTTGTCTTAGAAAGGGATCGAGCTAGGTCTTTATTTATATTTGAAATTTGATTAACTTTTAAACCGCTGGGAAGCTTTAATTCCAATCTAATAACTACAGGACCTGGCTGTATAGATTCAACAGTAACATCATTAATTCCATATTCAGAGAGCTTACTTATAACTAACTCACCAAGTTGTCTTAAAGACTGCTCAGAAGTTTCATTTGAGAATTCCTCTGATTTTTCATCTAGCAAAGAAAGTTTTGGTGGTTTAACAGACTCTTTATATTCAAAAAGCTCTTCTTGTTTTTCTTCTTGGACTCTCCTGCTTGATTCCAATTTTTCTTTTGGTAGTAAAACTTCAGCTGGTTTACTTTTTTCTTTCTTCTTTGCTTGATCTAAAACTTTTTTCTGCCGATCAAGCTTTTCTTGCTTTAACTTTTGTTTCTCTTTAACTCTATTTAAAGTATCAGAAGCTTTTTCTCCAAAATCTCCTCCAAAATTTATTAGATATTCTTGGATTTTAATTATTAAACTAGTCCAGGAGATTTCTAAAGATAGTGTTAGTCCAAGTAATCCTAAGCAAGCAAAAAGCAGACTGCTACCAACGAAGCTTAAAGGCTCTAAGGTAAAAGCAGAAACTGCTGTACCTACTAGGCCACCTGTATCTTCAGGTAAAAATGAGTAGCCCTGTTCTATTAATATAGCTAATAAAGTCGAAGAAGATATCAAAAAAAGAGCCCAACCTATAATTCTTATCCCTATTATTCCTGAATGGATTTGAGAAAATTGGACTGGTCGTCTAAAAAAAATGAAGTGTCTAATCAGTGGCCATAGAAGCCAATAAGCTAGAAGATAAGCCATATAACCTACTAGAGAAAACAATAAGTCGCTTATATAAGCACCCCAAGAACCTACAGCGTTATAGATCCCAAAGTCTTCAGTTACTTGCGGGCTAATAAAGGTTTGAGAGTTCCAACCTGGATCCTGAGGAGAATAGGTTATAAGTGAAATTAATACAAATACACCTAAAAATCCTTGAATTATAAGAAGCGATTCAAAGAAAAGTTGATTAAGTTTTAAGCGAGAAATAGATACAGCTTGTTCAGCTGATTTCTTGATTGCTTGTGCTTTTTTTGCCACTTGCTGGAATATGTTTTTAGTATTGTAGCGATAATTGAGAGGTAGTTCTAACTTTCAACAATAACTTATTCGTAAATCGCAGTTATAATTTGTATATGGAAGATAAATTAAATAGAAATTTAATCATACTTGGGTCAGGTCCTACAGGATATACCGCTGCAGTTTATGCAGCTAGAGCTGGTCTTAAACCAACCATAATTACCGGAATGGAACAGGGCGGACAATTGACTACTACTACAGACGTTGAGAACTGGCCAGGTGATAGCGATGGACTTCAAGGTCCAGAATTAATGGAAAGAATGTTAAAGCATGTTAAATCATTAGATGTCGAAGTTATATTTGATCATATAGAGAAAACAGATTTATTGGAGAAACCTTTTACATTAAAAGGAAGCAGTATGATTTACGAATGTAAATCTTTAATAATTGCAACAGGTGCTTCTGCTAAATATTTAGGATTACAATCTGAAGAAACTTACCTTGGAAAAGGTGTAAGTGCTTGTGCTACTTGCGACGGCTTCTTTTATAAGGATAAAAGAGTTGCAGTAGTTGGTGGGGGTAATACGGCAGCTGAAGAAGCACTTTATTTATCTAACCTATGTTCATCAGTAACTTTAATTCATCGAAGAGATGAGTTAAGAGCAGAGAAAATACTTCAAGATAGAATCTTTAAAAAAGTAGAAGAAGGAAAAATTAAGATTATATGGGATCACGTTGTTGAGGATATTTTAGGTGATGACAAAAAGGTCCTAGGAATTAAATTAAAGAATCTTCAAACTAAAGAATTAAAAGAAATAGATTTGGAAGGAGTTTTCATTGCTATAGGCCACAATCCAAATACAGATATATTTAAAGACCAATTAGACATGAAGGATGGTTATATAAGAATTAACTCAGGTTTGGAAGGTAATGCAACCTCTACAAACATAGAAGGTGTTTTTGCCGCAGGCGACGTATCAGACCACATTTATCGACAAGCAATAACTTCAGCTGGATCAGGGTGTATGGCTGCTCTTGATGCAGAAAAATATTTATCTGATTAATAATGAACCATTTAAAAATAGAAAAGAAAGATCATATATGTTGGGTATATCTTAATAGACCTGAGTCGCTTAATGCTCTTAATACTGAAATTCTTCAAGAACTCACAGAATTTAATGCTTCTTTAAAAAAAGACTTAGATACTAGAGTGGTTATATACACTGGTACTGGAGAGAACTTCTCATCAGGTGCAGATTTAAAAGAAAAACAGGAGAAGACTACAAGACTTGAAGCTTGGAGAAATAATTTTGGTAAACCTGCTATATGGTCTTTTTTAGAAGTAGATCAGATAACAATAGCTGCTATTAATGGCTATTGTTTAGGGGGAGCAGCTTGTATTGCTTCAGCTTGTGACTTTCGAGTTGCTTCTGAAAAGTCTATTCTAGGTTATCCTGAAATTAACTTAGGCATAAACCTTAATTGGCTTGGCCTGCCTTTAGCAGTTAGATTAATTGGGCCTGCTAAAGCAAAAAAAATCGTTATAGGTGGTGAAAATGAGAATGCAGATACACTTCTAAAATGGGGCTTTTATGATGAAGTACATCCAAAAGACGGGTTAATGAATGCCGCTTTAAATATGGCTGAATTATATGCATCTAAACCGCCAATTGCTGCTCAAATGATTAAACGAAGTGCAAATGAAATAACTTATTCTGGAGATAAAGCAATCATGCATATGGATTATGACCAAACTCTTTTAACTCATGAAACTTCTGATAGAAAAGAGGCTGTGAAATCTTTCTTCGAAAAAAGAGATCCAGACTATAAAGGTGACTAGGCAGATTTTTTAGATAAAGAGCTTTTAGCTTCCTCATATTCTTTGACCAAAGCATCCACAGCTTCTCTTACTGAAGGAACTTCATGTAAGTTACCTATCCCCTGACCGGAACCCCAAATATCCTTCCAAGCTTTCTTTTGGTTATCTCCAGGACCAGAGCCAAAGTTCATATCATGTTTATCAGCAAAAGGTAAGTTATCTGGGTCTAAACCGGCTTTCTCCACACTAGGTTTTAAATAATTCCCATGAACACCAGTAAAGGTAGCAGAATACATAATATCATTAGCTGAACTATCTACTATCATTTCCTTATAACCATCACTAGCATTGGCTTCTTCTGTAGCTATGAACCTAGTACCTACATAAGCAAAATCAGCTCCCATCGCTTGAGCAGAAAGAACTGAAGCTCCATGAGATATACTTCCCGACAAGGCTATGGGTCCATCAAAGAATTCTCTAACTTCTCTAACCAGAGCAAACGGGCTTAAAGTTCCAGCGTGACCACCTGCCCCTGCACACACTAGAATAAGTCCATCAGCACCTTCATCAATAGCCTTTTTTGCATGCCTAATGTTAATTACGTCATGCATTACTGCACCTCCGTAACTGTGGACAGAGTCAACAACAAATTTTGGTGCTCTTAGGCTTGTAATAATAATTGGCACTTCATGTTTAGTACAAACTTCCATGTCATGTTCTAAGCGATTATTTGAATGATGGCAAATTTGATTAACAGCAAAAGGTGCAACTGCTTCATCTGGATTATCAGCTTGATATTGTTCTAATTCTTTTTTCATCATAGAAATCCATTCATCAAGCTTCTCTTCAGGTCTAGCATTTAATGCAGGGAACGAACCTACAATTCCAGCCTTACACTGTGCTAAAACTAATTCAGGATAGGAAACAGTGAAGAGAGGTGCACCAAAAACAGGAATCCTAGTCTTATCTTTCAAGAAACTTACAACATCCATATTTTCCCTCTTTTTCTTATTGACTTGAAACCCAAAAGTACATAGCTAAAGTTAGGGCAGCTATGATAATAGTAGCTGCTATCGCATCAGCTTTGCTATCCTCTTGGTCTTCATTTTCATTATTATCTAAATCTGACATCCATTCTCCTATTTAAATCTTAACTACTACCCTGCCTATTTGGTTTCCTGACAAGATACTCTCTATTTCTTTGTCTAAATTCTCTAATGAAACTTCCTTAGTAATATCATCTAATCCATCCAAAGACCAGTCTGTGGAAAAATGTTCCCATACATGAAGTTTTTCCTTAAGAGGAATTTCAACTGAATCTATTCCAATAAGACAGTTACCTCTTAATATAAAAGGAAAAATAGAGCTTTCAAATGAGACTCCTCCAACTAAACCACTACAGGCCACAGCGCCACCTGGATTTAAAGAAGTTAACAAGAGAGTTAAAATATCTCCACTAACTACGTCCACACCAACATCCCAGAGACTCTTACCTATAGGTTTTCTGGTCAACTCCGAAAGCTCTTCCCTGCTAACAACCTTAGACGCCCCTAGGGAGTTGAAGAAATTTTCTTGGTCTTCTTTTCCCGATACCGCAGTAACCTCAGAACCTAGTTTATTCAAGAGCATTACTGCTATAGAACCTACTCCTCCTGTAGACCCTGTGACGACAGACTTTGTTTCTTTGAAACCTTCATAATCTCTATGTTTATCTAAAGCATGAATAGATAGCCCAGCTGTTAACCCTGCTGTACCTAAAGCCATAGCTTTCTTAGAGCTTAAACCTTCAGGTAAATTAACCGCCCAATTAGAAGGAACTCTTATATATTCAGCAAAACCTCCTGAAGTGTTCATACCTAGGTCATATCCAGTTACTATGACCTCATCGCCCTCTTTAAAGTCTGCAACAGAAGCTTCAGAAACCTCTCCCACTGCATCTATTCCTGGAGTATGAGGGTAATTCCTAGTAACTCCTGGAAGACCAGTAGATGACATGGCATCTTTATAATTTAATGACGAGTAATTTACTTTTACCAACAAGTCACCTTCTGGTAAATCTTTTATTTCTTTCTCAATAATAGATGATTGATATTTACCATCTTTTTCTTCTACTTGTAAGGCCTTAAAAGTTTTAGTCATACTTTTTTAGGTTATAAACCTATCTTTATTAAAAATATCTAATACTTTGTAAACTCCTTTTTCTACTATAACTTCTGTAGCAGCAGCTAACTTAGCGGTAAAAGGTTTCTTTTCAAAGTATTGAAGTTCTAGTAGTTTAAATTTATCTGAAAGCTTAATTAAATAGTCATCTGAAGTAGCTATTTCATCAATAAGACCTAGTTTAACCGCCTTATCACCCTGCCATACTTCGCCAGTGGAAACCTTAGTTACCTGGATTTTAGGTCTATTTTCTTTAACGAAATCTTTAAAAACTACATGCAAATCTTCTAATTCAGATATAAATTTTTGCCTTCCTTGTTGAGTATTCTTTCCTAGCATAGTAAGAGTTCTTTTAAATTTTCCTGCCGTATGCATTTCAATATCAACATCAAATTTTTTTAATAATTTATGAAAATTAGGAAGTTGAGCAATAACTCCAATTGATCCTACAATAGCCCAAGGAGCTGCGACTATCTTCGTGGCTACACAAGACATTAGATACCCTCCACTAGCTGCAATTTTATCGATACAAACTGTTAGCTTTATCTTATTGTCTACTAATCTTTTTAGTTCGGCTGCACATAGACCATAAGCATAAGCTGAGCCGCCCCCGCTTTCGACTTTTAGAACTACCTCTTTACACTTAACTTTAGAAGCAATAATGGCATTAATCTCTTGTTTAAGCTTATCTACAGCGCTAGCTTGAATATCTCCCTTGAAATCAAGAATATATATAATTTCTTTAGACTTATTTTTGCTCTTGATTTCAGCCTTCTTCTTTTTTGATCTTTCTTTTAAAAAAGCTTTATAAGATTTAGGATCCATTTCAGCACTTTTTAAGGAAACTCCTATTTCTTCTAGTCTTTCTGATAGATTTTTTACAATTATCCTTCCTTTATCGACATCTTGTTTATCCCTAGAAGAGCTAACTATCATGAGTAGAGGAATAAGAATTACTGCAAGAACAGTAACAACTTTTAACAGGAAAAAGCCATATTCAATTAAAAGTTCAATCATAATTTATTTAGGTGCCATTCTTATCCCACCATCTAAACGAATTGTTTCACCGTTTAAAAAAGGATTTTCTACAATGTGCTTAACTAAAGATGCATACTCATTAGGTAATCCTAATCTTTTAGGAAACTGTGTCATCTCTATTAAGGGATTTCTAACTTGATCTGGGGCCATAGCCATCATAGGAGTATCAAAGATTCCAGGGGCTATAGTATTTATTCTAATTCCCATTCTTGCCAAGTCTCTCGCTATAGGTAGAGTCATTCCAACTACGCCTGCTTTGCTTGCACTGTAACCTGCTTGTCCAATTTGACCATCAAAAGCTGCTACAGAAGCAGTATTAACGATTACACCGCACTCTCCATCATCGCCTGGTTCATTGTTACCCATTTCAACCGCAGCCAATCTAAGTACATTAAAGGTTCCAGTTAAATTGATATCTACCACCATTTTGAAATAGTCCAAAGGATGAGCGCCATCTTTTCCAACAGTCTTGCTTGCACTACCTATTCCCGCACAATTAACAACTATATGAATACCTCCAAATGTATCCATCGTATTGGCAATACAGCCTTTAACTGAATCTTCATCAGTTACATTTGCCACTGCATACGAAGTATTATCTCCTAAATTTTCAGCTGATTTTTTAACGTTTTCTTCATTTAAGTCAACCAACATTACCTTTGAACCAGATTCTAAAAGCTTCTCTGCAGTCGCCAAGCCCAGACCAGAAGCTCCTCCAGTTATAAGTGCTACTTTGCCTGAAATGTCCATAAATACTCCTGAAAATTATCTTAAGGGACGCGAATCTTACACGATAAGTGTCTCTTTAAAAACTATTGAAACTTATTTTGCACTTTTTATTTAATAAAACTTTTTAAACTGCACCAAATTAAGGCAAAATTAAGGTATAGATACCTAATAAATTGGCATAATACTTGCATGTATATTAGTGTTGATATTAATTTTTCAGCAAGGAGATTATATGAAAAAAGTTAAAAACTTATTATTTCTAGCGCTTCTTAGTCTAGGGATAGTTTCAGTTAACGCAGCAGAAGTAGAATCTAATTTTGCTATTACAAATGACTATATATGGAGAGGAATGACCCAAACGGATGAGGGTTTTGCTTACTCAGGAGGAGTAGATGTCTCGAGTGATAATGGAGCTTATATAGGACTTTGGGGTTCAAAAGTAGATTTTGGTCCAGATGATGATGCCAATATGGAAGTGGATGTTTACTTTGGATACTCTGATGAATCTGAGAGAGGAGTCAGTTTTGATGTAGGTTACATAAGTTATAACTATCCCGGAGAATCTGGTTTAGATTTTGAAGAAATCTATGTTGGGTTAGGGTATAAATGGGTAGGACTTACTATATCAAAAGGTATGGATAAGGCTCCAGATAATATTGAGTGGAATGTAGCGCTAGGTGATTCAGGAATCGGAGTTACATATGGTGATTATGATGGAGTAGGAAAATACACGTTAATAAGCTACGAACTCGAATACCAAATTGCAGATAAAGTGTCTATTGGAATTGGCTTAAGTGATTTTGAATCAGAAGAGGTTGATGCTGATGAAGATGCTTTTGTAATAACTTTCTCTATGTAATTTTTTTACATTTAATAGGGCTAAACTTCAATGATTTAGCCCTTTTTTGTTTTTATATGGAGCAGAATACATTTCTAGTACTTCCTTCTTAACCTGCTCTTTTACTCCATTAAGCCTACTTAGAAAGATTCCTCTTTTATTTTCGAAACCTTTCTTATCTTTAGTAAGCCCGTTTTCATAGGCTGAAATATAATTACTTGGCCATAACTTATAGTTGGAAATGATCTTTTCATCTAATATTTCAACTAAATGCTCAAAATTTTTAACTTTGTTTGTAATCTTCTTTCCTATATGCAAATGAACTCTTCCTTTATTTCCCCTTAATCCGCTTACAAGTTCGTTCAAATCCCTTTTATTATTTTCTTCGTGGGTCAGCGATTCCCATCCTTCCCAACCTTTGGCCTTGATGATATCCAAAGGATCATATTCATAAGAAATAGAAACTGGAGTAAGGTTAACTTTCTGGATCCATTCATTTAAAGAACATTTTTTTCTTTCCGACAGGTATAACATTTTAATCACGGCTATATCTGTAAAGTCATTTCCGTCATTTGCCCTACCTTCAAGCTGAGCTATCCAAATACTTTCTTTATCAAGAGATATAGAGTGGTTGATGTATCTTGATAGGTTAGTTAACTTTCGAAGGGTTTCTTTTGCTCCCTTTATGTTTCGATGAACTATAAAGCTCTTATTTAAACGCATTAATTTTTCAAAAAAACTAGAATCCAGAAGATTATCTCCTATTGCTATACGGGTAGTTCTATAACCTTCAACGTATCTGGCAAAATTTAAAAAAAGAGGATCTAATGCTATATCTCGGTGATTTGATATATACAGCGTTGCTTGATTATCTAAATTTTCTTTTCCAGAATATGTAAAACCATCTGTAGTTTTTTCTATCATTTTACTTACAAAGGGTGCTAGTTTATTTTGAAATTCTTCTAAACTTTTTGAGGTAGAAAAGTTTTTAATAAAGGACCTTTTAAATAAAAAAGATCCAAGTCCAGGAATAATTTTTATAAATGATGGATAGACTTTAGAAGCTATTTCTTTATGAAAATTTTTATCATTTATTAACGACTTAATAACTTGGGTTACCTCTTTATCTTCATAAGGCAAAATTGAACCAAAACTTTCTTTTACATTAATCAATTTTTAATTAGAACTCAGTTATAGGAAGACTGATATTATTGTTAAGAAAAACATTGGTCAAACAAATTAATATGCATTCAGAACAAACTCATCCATTCTTTCAAGACTTTAATTTTATTGGTTTTGTCCATAGAGGTGGAGCTGAAGAGGCAACAGAGAATACCCTAGAAGCCTTTCAGCATTCTTCAGATATGGGCTTTACCTTTATGGAGACTGACATACAGGGAACTAAGGATAATGAAATTGTAGTATTTCACGATCATGATTTAAATAGGATGGCTGGAGTAAATAAGAAGATTGAAGAGCTAAATTTTTCTGAAATTAAACAAATAGATTTAAAGGGCGGTGGAAAAATACCTTTACTAGAAGACCTTTTAATTTCCTTTCCCGAATTAAGATTTAATATTGACTTCAAAACTGATAACTCTGTAGAAAAAGGGATTGAAATTATCAAAAAAACTAAAGCAACTGAAAGAGTTTGTCTTGCTTCTTTTTCTAGTTCTAGACTTAAAAGGCTCAGGAGTTTAGCAGGACCCAAAGCATGTTCTTCTATGGGGCAAATGGAAATCTTCTTACAAGTGTTAGATTCTATTAACTTTCCTGCCCCTCTCAATGAAGGTCACTGTGCTCAAGTTCCAACTTCTCAATGGGGAGTTCCTATAGTTACAAAGAGATTTTTAGATAGTATTCATAGAGATAATAAATTAGTACATGTATGGACTATAGATGAAGAACCAGAGATGGAAAGATTAATCTCTTTGGGTGTAGATGGACTCATGACAGATAAGCCAACTATATTGCTTAAGGTTCTAACGGAAAAAAAATTAATTTAATTGTTTTCAGGTACCATCCACAACAAGATTAGTCCTGGTATAAAGAGCACTAGTAAGCTTAAGATTCCATAACTAGGACTTCCAGATAACAAAGCTATTCCAGAAACCATAAAAGGTCCAATAAATACAGAAGACTTTCCTATGAAGTTATAAAAGCCAAAGAACTCTGCAGCTTTGTGTTGGGGAATTAAAGTACTAAAGAAAGATCTGCTAATAGCTTGGACTCCACCTTGAACCAAACCAACTACTGAAGCGACAATATAAAATTCAACAGCTGTATCCATCTGAGAACTAAATAAGACTACTAAAATGTAAATAATAATGGCAAAAGATAGAGAATATTTATAACCATATTTATCAGCATAATAACCAAAAACTAAAGTGGCTGGAAAACCTATAAACTGAGTAAGAAGTAAAGCTTGAATCATAGAAGTAGCCGACAGCCCTATATCTGAACCATAAGAAGTGGCCATTCTTATGATCGTATCAACTCCATCCATATACAAAAAATAAGCTAAAAGAAAGATAACCGCACTCTTGTATTCCTTTATTGATCTAGCTGTACTCAAAAGGTTACTAAAGGCATCAGAGATTACTTTGTTTAATTTTTTACTATTACTTTCTCCAGGTTCTTTAACATTTAAATAAATAGGAAGAGAGAAAATAAACCACCAAACTGCTACAGACATAAAAGACCAAAGGATAGCTTCTATTTGGCTTTCTAGTCCAAAGAAGTCTGGATACAAAAACATAAGAACATTAATTAAAAATAACAGACCGCCCCCAAGATAACCTAGGGAAAAACCTAATGCAGAAGTTCTATTCCTTTCTTCCTTTGCAGAGACAGACACAAGGAGTGAATCATAAAAAATATTCCCTCCAGAAAAACCTATAACCCCGAGACCATAAAAAATTAAGGCTAATTTCCAGGAGCTATCAGGGATAAAAAATAAATATCCTGTAGTTAAAATTCCTAAGAAAGCAAAACTAAATAAAAAATTTCTTTTTGAATTACCAGCATCAGCTAATGCCCCTAATACCGGAGCACTAAAAGCAATTATCAATCCCACAACAGAATTAACAGAACCAATAGCGAAAGTACTCTCAGCATCTGAAAGATCAGAAGCCCAATAACTTTTAAAAAATATAGGGAAAAAACCTGCCATTATAGTCGTTGCAAAAGCAGAATTAGCCCAATCATAAAAAGCCCAACTCCATGCTGATTTAGTTAATTTCTTTGACGTACGTTCCATTAATATTAATAATGCATTTTTTTATTAGGTAATTCTATGGAAGAAGATAAAAAAACAATAACCACCTTAGGTATTTTCTTTGCGATTATAGGCGTTGTGGTAGTTTTACAAATTATTCTGGCTATCTATCTACAGTCAGTAAATTAATCCTTAAACTATCAATTATAAATCTTTGCTGAATCTTTCAGTGACCTTTCCATTCCTTCAATCAAGTCAGCCATAATTTCTTCTGCTGGTCTGACAGCTTTAACCATTCCAATGCCTTGGCCAGCGAATCCTGGATTAATATCCTGCCTTTTATCTTTATTTGCTGATTCTAAAACTGGTCCGGCTATTCCAGACTGAAAAGGCATAGGAAGAGGCTCTAGATCAGATTTCTCCCAAAAGTCAGTCCAAGTGCTGCGTATAATCCTGGCAGGTTTACCGGTTACAGATCTAGAAATAACTGTTCCTTCTTCTGTTGCATCTACTATTGCTTGCTTCTGATGGTCGAAGATATCAGCTTCTTCGGAAGCTAAAAATGCAGATCCTATCCAAACACCCTCAGCTCCTAACATAAAAGAAGCCGCTATTCCTCTTCCATCACTGATACCTCCAGCTCCTAAAACAGGGATACCAGCTGATGCATCAACAACTTGAGGAATTAATGCCATAGAACCAACAGGAGAGTTATGTCCACCTGCATCATGACCTTGAGCTACTATTGCATCTACACCTGCTGAGGCTACTTTAATTGTATGCCTTACTGCTCCAACAACAGTCATGACTTTTGTGCCATTAACTTTAAGTCTTTCCATCCAAGGAGCTGGGTTGCCTAAACCTGCTGCATAGACAGGAACTTTTTCTTCTATAACTACCTCCATTTGAGCTTCAAAAAATTCTTTAGTAAAAAATCCTAAGTTATCTTCTTCTGAGGCTTGACGGTCATGCTGAACCATTTTTAATCCATGCTCATTCATAAATTCTTTAGCCATTTTTTGATATTCAGATAAAAGGTCTGCAGGATTTTTTCCATTATTTTGTTTTAGATTTCCTCCTCCCCTAACTGACATTGGGAGCAAGGTATCAATTCCGAAAGGTTTGTCCGTTAATTCTCTGGTTTCATTAATCCATCTTCTCATTTGACTTGGTGTACAGGCTGCTGCTCCAAGTACCCCAAGGCCACCTGCATTAGAAACAGCTGCTACTAATTTAGGGCATGCAGCTCCACCCATTCCTGCTAAAAAGATAGGATATTCAATTCCGAAAGTCTGGCAAATTCTGTTATTCTTTATCATTAAGGTTCCTAATATAATTACTTATTACTAAACATAGTACTATACAAAAAAGCGAGGTAAAAAATGAATTCAAAAATATGTGAAATGCTAAATATTGAATTTCCTTTAGTTGCTTTCACGCACTGCAGAGATGTTGTTGTTGCCGTTTCAAAAGCTGGGGGTTGCGGAGTTTTAGGAGCAGTAGGAATGTCTCCTGAAATATTAGAACAAGAACTTAAATGGATTGATGAACATATTGATGGAAAGCCTTATGGAGTAGATGTATTAATACCTAATAAAATGGTAGGTAAGGACGAAAAGTTTGATCCTGAAAAACTAGTAGGAATGATTCCTCAAGAATATGCTGATTTCAGAGCTGATGTTTTAGAAAATCATGATATCCCGTCACCTGAGTTAAGAACTATTGATACGGGAGGTTCAGGATTTGCTGCCAATACTCAATCGGGTGGAGCTAAAGCTTTATTAGATGTAGCTTTTCAACACCCCATTAAACTGATTGCCAACGCACTAGGCGTACCTCCAGACTGGATGCTTCAAATGGGTAAGGACAATGATGTAAAGGTTGCAGCTTTATTAGGTACCGCTCAACATGCTATTAATCAGGTAAAAGCTGGTGTTGATATATTGGTTGTTTCAGGAACTGAAGCAGGAGGACATTGTGGTAGTGTGTCGACAATGGTTTTGATTCCAGAGGTCTATGAAGCTATCCAACCTTATGGCGATGTTCCTATTCTAGCTGCTGGCGGTATTGTTACTGGAAAACAAATGGCTGCAGCTATGACTATGGGTGCCTCAGGTGCTTGGTGCGGATCAGTTTGGCTAACAACTATTGAGTCTGAGATTCACCCTATTGTCAAAGAAAAAATGATTGCAGCTAATTCAAGTCATACGGTTAGATCGAGAAGCAGAACCGGCAAACACTCTAGACAACTTGTTTCTCCTTGGACAGATGCTTGGGAATCAGATAAAGCTCCTGAACCTCTTCCAATGCCATTACAGCCGATGGTAGCTGAGCCTGCCTTAGCTAAAGTTAATAAATTAGCTGAAGGAGGTCATGATGGAGCTAAAGATCTAGCAACTCACTGGGTTGGTCAGGGAGTTGGTTTAATGAACCAAAGTATTTCAGCAAGTGACGTTGTAATGGAATTCAAGCAGGACTTTTTAGAAGCTTATGAAAGATTAGATACTTTTATGCAGGAGTAGAAAAGCCTAAGACAGGATGTTCCCATCTTTTACAATATAAAATTGTCTTTCCTCGTTATTGACTGGTTCACTTAGAGACCCAGATATCTTTCTTTTGGCTCCATCTGGTGCATACTGAAGTATGTAACTCTTTCTAATACCTTCGGAAGTGTTTGGACCTGTTCGATGAGGAGTTAGAGAAGAGAAAACTGCTATACTTCCTGACTTTAGAGGTAAAGGTATTGCCTTTTCTGAATTTAATGGTATTTCAAACCCTAATTCAGTAGTTTCGTGTTTTAAAGTACCTAGCTTATGTAATTCAGGAATTACCCAGGGACATCCATTTTCTTCATCAGTATTATTTAAAGCTAACCAACACGTTAAATATGCTTGGGGCTCAATAAAGGTATACCCATTGTCTTGGTGCCATGGAAATTCATCTTTGGTTCCAGGTTTTTTATAAACAGCTTGATCCCAATATAAACGAACATCATTACCTATTAAATCTAAGCAGATACTAGAAAAAACAGTGTGTTTACTAAATTCCTTTAAGTCTTCATGCAGCGTAACGAGATGAGTAGAAAATGTAATCTCTTCAGCTCTTGAGATAAAAACCTTACCTTCATTAAAACCTCTTAATACATCAGTAACTTTTTCTTCAAACGGATCAATAAGATTAGATATCTTTGACATATATTCCTGATCAAAGGCATCTTCTATAACTAAATATCCCTGTTCATCAAAATGATTAACTTGTTCATTAGATAGATATTGATAAGGTCCTTCCGGAACAGACCAAGTAAAATTATTATTATCTGGATGAATTTCTGGGTTCACTTAGCTGGAATAAATTGGAGGTTTTTTTGCTGCCCAAGGACTGGCTGTTTCAAGCTGAGATGCTACAGAAATGAGTAGTTCATCATTACCAAATTTAGCAGTAAACATTGATCCTATAGGTAATTCATTTTTACTAAACCCTAAAGGAACTGAAATACTGGGCTGACCTGTTTGATTATAAATTGCTGTAAAACCTGAATAAGATGACAGCCTTTCAATGTAAGTTGCTATATCTGGAGACGACATATCAATCTCACCAATTTTTACAGGAGGTTTATTTAGCACAGGACTCAAGATCAAATCGTAATTTTCCATAAAGTTACCTAAGACCCTGCCGGCCTGATGATTAATTAATGTCGCTTTAGCATATTGATCTGCAGAAAAGGTTTTTCCATTTTCATACATTCTATAAGTTATGTTTTCAACAACATCAGGTGTAACTTCTGTCCCTAATGCTTCAGCTCTTTGTTCAAGTGCCAAGGAAACATTGGCTGAAATAATTATGCCAATAGCCTCTGAAAGAGCTTCATTATCTGCTTCTGGAGAAGCCTCTTCAATATGATGCCCTAAGTCTTCACATAGTTTTGCGGTGTTTTTAATAGATGTGACAACATCATCATCAATTTGAATTGAATCGGTGGGTAGATGTAATGCTATTTTTAACTTCCCTGGATCTCTATTGGTTGCAGCAAGAAAACTATCTGAAGGTTCAGTTGGTGCATAAGGATCGCCAGGTGAAAAACCTGTAGTGGCATCAAGAAGAGCTGCTGAATCTCTAACAGTTTTAGATACACAATGGCTTATAGATTGTCCTGCCCAGCCCTCCCCTCTATCTGGACCCATAGGAGTTCTTGCTCTGGTGGGCTTTAATCCAACTAATCCACAACAAGATGCAGGAATTCTGATCGAACCGCCACCATCACTTGCATTCGCCATAGGCAATATTCCTGAAGCTACAGCTGAAGCTGCACCTCCACTTGATCCACCTGCCGAATGATCTAGGTTCCATGGATTTCGAGTAGGACCATACAGCTCAGGCTCAGTTGTTACAGTTAAACCAAATTCTGGGCTATTTGTCTTACCAAAGATAACTAAACCAGCTTCAAGATATCTATCAACTAATGTGCTGTTGTGATCTGCAACATAATCCTTAAAAAATTTTGATCCATAAGTAGTTTTTGTTCCTGTCAGAAGAACATGCAAATCTTTTAGAAGATAAGGAACTCCAGTAAAAGTACCCTCTGGAAGACCTCTTTCAATCATGGCTTTTGCTTCATCATAATGTTTTAAAACAACTGCATTAATTTGACCATCTACTTTTTCGGTTCTCTGAATAGCTTCTTCTAAGAGTTCTTCAGCAGAGACTTCTTTTTTCTTAACTAATTCCGCAAGACCTAACGCATCAAAATTATCATATTCTTTAAAACTCATACCTATCCCCTTGTAAAATCTAACTTTCTTCCTGCTTTATTAGATAATATTTTACCTTTACTATAAACCCTTTCTCCATTTACTAGAGTTTCTACTATTCTCGATTTAAACGTATAACTTTCAAAGGGTGACCATCCGCACTTATAAAATAATTTTTCTTCATTCACTTTATATGCATCATTCATATTTACTAAGACTAAATCAGCCCATAAGCCTTCCTGAACAAAACCCCTATCTTTTATCTTAAATCTCTTAGCAACTTTATGTGAAGTAACCTCAGGAACATCAGTTATTTCCAGATCTCCATCATGGACCATCTCTAAAACTGCAAGAAAAGAGTGCTGGATACAAGGCATGCCTGAAGGAGATTTTAAATAAGTATTCTTCTTTTCTTCAAGGACATGAGGGGCATGATCAGTAGCAACATAATCAATAGCACCGGTCTTAAGTGCCTTTCTTAAAGCTGTTTTATCAGAAATTGATTTAACAGAAGGATTGCACTTAATTAAAGTTCCAAGACTCTTGTAATCCTGAGATGAAAACATTAAGTGAGGTATGCATACTTCTGAAGTAATCTTCTTTTCTTCTATGTTTCCTTCTTTGAATAATCTAATCTCATCTTCAGTGGTGATATGTAGAACATGCAAATCTGAATTGAATTGTTTTGCTAAGCGAATGGCTTTCATAGTTGAATTTAAACATGCCTGTCTAGATCTAATTTCTTCATGAAGCTCTATTGGTATTGACTCTCCATACTTAGCTATAGCCTTTTGCTCATTTATACTTATGAGAGGTGTATCCTCACAATGCGTGGTAATAATAACCGGAGATAGACTAAAGATATTCTCTAGAGCTTTTTCATCATCTACAAGTAAATTACCAGTTGAAGAGCCCATAAAAACCTTTACTCCACAAACTTGTTGAGGATCTATTTTTTTTATTTCCTCGATATTTGTATTACTTGTTCCCATGTAAAAAGAATAATTAGCTAAGGAATCTTTCTGCGCAATATTAATTTTGTCTTGCCAGAGATCACCGGTCAAAGTCGGAGGAATAACATTTGGCATATCCATAAAAGAAGTGGTTCCACCTGCTACAGCAGCAATGGATTCAGATTTTATACTCCCTCTTGCTGTCAGACCAGGTTCTCTAAAATGAACCTGATCATCAATAAATCCTGGAAATAAATGAAGACCAGTTGCATCTATAAACTCTCCCCTTTCATTAAGAGAATCCTCAATTTTTTCTATCCGACCATCCTTTATAAATAAGTCTTTCTGAGTAAGACTTCCTTCATTCACGATAGTAGCATTTTTAATTGTTAGTTCTGACATTAGAAAGGTTTACTCCCATTAACTGTTATTCTGTGTAGTGTTCTTGTTTTGTTTCCATGATCATGAACTGCATAATGTTGAACACATCTATTATCCCAAACAACTAAATCGCCATTATGCCACTTATGTTCATATATAAACTCCTTCTTACTACAATGGCTATAAAGAAGACCCAATAATTCTTCGCTTTCGTCAACAGGCAATTCATCAATTTTTTCTACAAAAGCTTGTGTTACATATAAAGCCTTTTTGTTAGTTTCAGGGTGAGTTCTAAATACAGGATGTTTAACTGACTTTACTAGAGACACATCTGCCCCTGCAAGTAGAATTACTGATTTATTTGAATTTATTGCTAGTGAGGATGAAAGTTTTTCTTTTATAGATTTTTCGAGTGATTCATAGGCTAAATATTGGTTAGCAAAAAGAGTATTCCCTCCCTTGTCGGGCATCTTTAAAGCATAAAGAATAGTTGCGTCCGGTGGTTTTTCTTCAAAAGTTACATCAGAATGCCAATGGGCATTGGCATGAAACTCTTCTCCGTAGTTTTCAATTTTAATTATCTCTGGATATTCATCTAATCCTTTAAACACAGGGTGTAATTCTGGTTGGCCCCAGATTTTGGTTACTGATAATAAATCCTCAGGAGATAAATTTTGATCTTTAAAAATTAAAACTAGATTTTCCAAGAAAGCTTTTTTTATTAGTTTGTAACTCTCAGATGATAAATTCTCTGATAAATCTATATTATTAATTTCAGCTCCCAAAGGACTAATTCTTTTTATCTTCATTTCAGATTAAAGTTTCATTACAGTAATTCTTCCAAAATCAAATCCTTTTCCTTCAATATATTCACAACCGGTTCTGTCTAAAACTTGCCTTACAAGCGCTACCATCTTACTGCTATTGCCACAAATTATAGTTAAAGGGACCTCTTTTTGATTTAAAAAGATAAAATTTTCTACAATCAAATCTACCTCATGGTGTCTAATTCCATGTAGGTCCAATCTTTCCATTTTTAATTAATTTGATTTCTTATAAGTCTGCCGTTTAAGACTCCAGTAGTCTCTCCATTTTTAAAAGCTACTTGGCCTGACACAATTGTGTACTCATATCCACTAGCTTTTTGGACCAATCTTCTGCCTCCGGCAGGTAAATCATATAACACCTCTGGTTCGTGAAGTGTTAGGTTTTTAAAATCAATTACATTTATATCAGCTTTAAATCCTTCTTTTAGTACACCCCTATCATTTATACCCAAAAGTTTAGAAGTTTCTAGTGTTTGCATGCTGATAAGTTTTTCTAAAGGAATTCTTTTTCCTCTTTTTCTATCCCTGCCCCAATGCTGTATCAAAGTAGTTGGGAAACTAGCATCACTTATAGCTCCACAATGAGCACCAGCATCACCTAATCCCGAAATAGAATAAGGGTGATTAAGCATCTTCTCTACATAATCAAGATTACCAGGTAAATAATTAAATAAAGGGTGATAGATAAGAGCCTTACCATCCTTCTCTAGTAAACAATCATAGGCAACTTCTTGAGGTGATACTCCTTCTCTACCTGCAATGGCTTCAAAAGAAGATTCAGGTTCAGGTTCATAATTCGCAGGTTCACCCAACCTAAACATCTTATTAAAAGATTGTGTAATTTCTTCTACTAAAGGATTACCAATTGAAACAGGCTGTTCAGATAAGATTTTTTTTCTGAAAGATGGTTCTTTCATTATTGATACCTTTTCTTCCAAACTTTTTTTAGAAATTTCATAAAAGGATGGGTAAAAAATAAAAGGGTTAAGAGTAGCAGTTAAACCCATATTAATTCCTGTTGCTCTAGGTGGAACTTGTCCGTACATACTTATTCCTTCATCTTGGGCCTCTTCAATTCCATCTAAAAGTTGATGCCACCAGTTTGGTCTTTGGTCCATTTGCTCTACAGTTATAGATATAGGTCTTCCAGAAGATTTAGACATTTCTTTAAAAATATCAAACTCTGTTTCAAAATCATAAAAATCTGAAATGCCCTGAAGAACTCCGCTTTTTAATTCTCCTAAAGAATTTGCTATAGATACTAATTCATTTTTATGGGCTGTAATGCTGGGCGTTAGTTCACCACTTGAATCTTTATGTTTTTCAGTTCGAGAAGTACTAAAGCCAAAAGCTCCTGCTTTAACAGCCTCTTTAACAATGGTGCTCATCTCATCAATTTCTTCTTGCGTTGCTTCCTCCCTGTCAATACCTCTCTGACCCATAACATATGCCCTAACTGCTCCATGAGGAATTTGTGTTCCCACATCAATTGCTAAAGGTTTCTTTTCTAGAGTATCTAAATATTCAGGGAAACTTTCCCATTGCCAATTTATTCCTTCATGTAAGGCTGTGCCAGGAATGTCTTCAACTCCCTCCATTAGGCTTATAAGCCAATCTCTCTCTTCAGGCTTACAAGGTGAGAAACCAACACCACAATTGCCCATTACAACTGTCGTTACACCATGATAAGTTGAAGGCCTCAAGTAAGGATCCCAGGTTACTTGGCCATCATAATGTGTATGTATATCGACGAAACCAGGTGCAACTATCTTTCCTTTAGCTTCAATTACTTCTTTAGAAGACCCCTCCAAGACACCAATTGAAACAATCTTTTCATCTTTAATAGCTACATCTGCAACGTAAGGTTTTTCTCCCGTCCCATCATAGATGGTTCCATTTTTAATAAGTAGATCAAACATATAGGATTATTTTACTTCAATTAGGTTAAATTATTATTTTTACCTATAATGCTCACCCGTTTAATAATGATTTAAGGGGTTTGGAAGTTATTTGATATGTTTAAAAAGACGCAAATAAAATTTATTTTTCTTATCTTTTTACTGGGCTTTACAGTTATTTCTTACGCTGAGGAGTCTGATAAAAAACTAGAAGCTAAAACTAATGAATCTTCATCTCTTCAGCCCACAGGTATCGAAGAAAAAAAAGATAAAGATCTAATTAAAGATAAGGTTGAAGGCTTTAATTCCTCTGAAGGGTTTATCCATGTTTATCAAGATCCTAAATCAAGTTCCTTATATTTTAAAATTAATAAGGATCAGTTAGATAAAGAGATTATTTATTTTGCACATGTGAAAGACGGTGTTGTAACTGCAAGAAAGAACAGAGGAAGCTACTTAGATAATGGCGTACTCAAATTTGAAAAACACTTTGATAGCATCAGACTCTTACGAGTTAATACTAACTTCTCTTTTGATGAGAGTTCAGCTCTATCAAAATCTGCAGGTGCTAATATTTCTGACTCAGTAATAAAAGTTTTTCCAATTACTGCCACCAATGAATCTGAAGATGAATATTTAATTAGTGTCTCTTCCTTATTAGTTTCAGAATCCTTAACACCCATCAAACCCATACCTTATCCAGAAGGTCCTCCACCTGAATTTATGTGGGGACAATTAAGTATGGAAAAATCTAGGGTCTTGTCTTTCCATAACTATCCGCAAAATACAGACGTCGAGATTGAATATGTATTTGAAAATCCACCATCTTATGGATATGAGTTAGAAGATGCAGCTGATCCTAGAAATATAAGTATTTCCTTAAGGTATAGCTTTATTCAAATGCCAGAAAATAATTTTGAACCTCGATTAGCAGATCAAAGGGTTGGGTACTTTACAGATAGGATTACAAATCTTACCACCAAAGATTTAACCCCTTATGGTGATTTAATCAATAAATGGAATTTACAGAAGAAGAATCCAGAAGCCGAGTTATCAGAACCTATAAAACCAATAACATTCTGGATGGAAAATACTACACCAATTGAGTTAAGACCTTATATTGAAGAAGGTGTTCTTGCTTGGAATGCTGCATTTGAAAAAGCAGGATTTAAGAATGCCCTAGAAGTAAAAATACAGCCTGAAGAAGCCGAGTGGGATGCCGGAGATATCAGATATAATGTTCTTAGATGGACTTCCTCACCTAATCCTCCTTTTGGAGGATACGGTCCAAGTTTTACAAACCCAAGAACTGGTGAAATTATTGGAGCTGACATCATGCTCGAATGGGTTTATTTAACCAATCGAGTAAACATTAATTCAATTTTTCCTATCTCAGATGAAAATCTTTGTTATGCAGGAAGTGAAATACAAGAAGCAAACATTCTAGCTAATATAGTTTCAAGTAACTTAAATGGAGATCCCGACCCAAAAATTGTTAAGCAAAGCATAGTAAGACTGACTCTACACGAAGTAGGACACACACTAGGCCTAAGTCATAACTTCAAGGCTAGTCACCTGCATGACCCTGTTTCTGTTCATAATCCTGAAATAACTCAAGTAACTGGAGTGACAGCATCTGTTATGGAGTATCCTGCAGTTAATCTGGCCCCTATAGGCGTTAAACAAGGAGATTACTATGATGTAGTTACTGGACCTTATGATAACTGGGCTATTGAATTTGGATATACCCCCAAACTGAGTGAAGATCGAAGAAGGGAAATCTTATTTAGATCTGATGAACCTGAACTAATTTTTGGCAATGATGCAGATGACATGAGAAGCCCTGGAAGGGGAATAGATCCAAGGGCTATGACCAATGATTTAACGAATGACCCTATAACTTATGCAATACAAAGAATAAAACTGGTTAATAAAACTTTAATTGAATTGCCCAGTAAATTAGATGCTACATCCTGGGAAGAGTATGAAAATGCTTACCAAACACTTTTTAGGGAATCTAGTAGATCACTTCAAACTATTTCTCGTTTTGTAGGTGGTGTTTATGTAAACCGAACGACACCTGATCAAAATTCTGATAGCAATCCTTATCAACCGGTTAAAAAGGAAACACAAAAACGAGCGATGAAAGCACTCCTTGACCATGCTTTTTCTCCTAATGCTTTTCCAATTAGCCAAGAAGTTTTGATGATGGTCCAGAAAGAAAGAAGAGGTTTTGATTTCCGTGGAGAACATGAAGACCCTCAAATTCATAGAAAAATTTTAGGTATACAGTCAGCAGTTCTTTCACATCTACTTAATGGATGGACCCTAGATCGATTAACTGATTCAAGTGCTTACGGTAATACTTATAGCACCAATGAAATGATAAGTGATCTAACTGAAGGAATATTTCAAGCGGATGTCAACACTAAAGTAAATTCTGTTAGGCAAAATCTTCAAACCATGTATGTTCGAAGACTTATTCAGGTTATTGAAGAAAACCCTCCCTATCAAATGACTTCAGCGGCTGTTTATTCTGCTTTAAGAAATATAGAAAAGACGACAAAGAAAAGATCACAAGATGCAGAAACCCAAGCACACAGAGAATTTCTCCAATGGCTAATAAAAAAAGCTTTAGATGACTAAATAATTAAAGATTATTTAAGAAAGATAAAATTAACTGATTCACTTCATCTGGTGATTCCTGCTGAGTCCAGTGACCTATACCTTCTAGTTCTTCAGCTATAAGAAGATTTTCATAATTAGAACCTATTCTTTCCATTAAGCTTTGTTCACTCGGAACAAAGAAATTTACTGGATCTAAGGTACCAGTTATAAAAAATGCAGGTTGAGATATCTTTTCTGGTAAATGAGAAAGCTCTTCCCAATCTATATTTTGAGCCCGGTAACGATTTAAGGGTCCTCGCATTCCGCTAATCTCAAACTGACTAACAAAATAATCAATATCTTCTTGGCTTAACCAATCAGGTAATTTCTTAAAATCCTCCATACCTTCTAAGAAGGTAGAATCTGGACCCTTTTTTGGATTTAATCCACTTTCTCCCTTTTCTATTTGTTTAGCCATCCCCCTACCATCGCTGTTTGTGTAAGTTAACCTCAAGGATCTTTGAAGGTCATTCTCAAATTCCTCCTCAGCAATGCCTTCTTTTTGAAAATAAAGCTGATAAAAGAAACGATCTTTATAAATCTTCTCCCACAACTCTAAAGTTGGCATTGGTCCTCTAGACATGTAAGGAACAGACATTGTGCCAGTAGCCCTAATTATTTCAGGATGAAGAGCTGCAGTATTTAAAGCAATGGGTCCTCCCCAGTCATGGCCAACTGTTATAGCATTTTCATAACCTAATGCTTCTACAATACCTATTACATCTGCAACCATGTTTAGCATTGTGTATTCTTCTATTGGGTGTGGCTTGTCAGATTCACCGTAGCCCCTGACATCATAAGCAACTGCTTTATAGCCTGCTGCAGCTATAGCAGGTAACTGATGTCGATAACTGTACCAACTTTCTGGCCAGCCATGACAAAATATAACTAAAGGTCCCTCGCCTATTGAAGCTAATCTAATGTTAATACCGTTAGACTGTACTGTTTCAAATTTTATTTCTTCCATAATATCTCCTATCCGGGTTGGCAATTAAAAACGGGTATATTTCTTTCTGTTCTCTTTTGGTAAGCGTCATAAGGAGGATAACAGGAGCAAATTAAAGGCCAAAGTTCTGCTTTCTTCTCATCATCAACTTGTCTAGCTATAAGATTTAATTTTTTCTTCTTTAAATGAACTAATAGCTCAGGGTTTGCTTTGATATTCCAATACCATTTAGGGTGAACGTCTGAACCTCCTAAAGAAGCCACTAAAATTACTCCTTCTTCATACGGAACTAGCATTAAAGGGATATGTCTAATTTTTCCTGTTTTAGCACCTTTTGTTCTAACAACACAAATATCCATACCCTTTATCTTATTCATAAGTCTGCCGCCTGAAATACGAAAAACAAACGACTGGACAGTCATATACACCTTAAACCAAAGCACTTTTATTTTTTCTCCGTTTTTTCTAGCTGAAGTTGAAGCTTACCGTTTTCTCTAGAAAAGGAAACTTCTAAATCTTCATGGAACCAGATCCTCACAGGCTCTACTCCATTATCTAATTCTCTGTGTTTACCGTCACATAAAGGGTATTTAGCACTTTCACCACAATTACACCAAGAATACCTCTTTCCTGCTTCTATCTTTATTTTGCCTTTAGAATTATTTGTCATAATAGGATGGAGCGGGTAACCGGAATCGAACCGGTATCATCAGCTTGGAAGGCTGAGGTAATAAGCCGTTATACGATACCCGCACTAAACTGATGTAGCATTATACAAAAACTATATTTGCGATTGAGCATATTTCATCGGAGCAGATAATTGAACAGGAAAAGTTATCTTGTAAATTCCAGCTAAGTCTTCAGCTTTCTCTAAACTTTTGGCAGCTAGACACCATTTCTTTTGGTTATAGCTTGCAATTCCTAGTTGAAGATAGGCTGTATAGAATCTTTGGCTTTTTAAACCAGAGCCTAGGGAAGCACGAATTGCTTCAGATATCTCTTCTTCTGTTTTCTCCCAATTCGACTCTTCAAAGTACATTTGTCCTAAAAGAATACCGCCAAAGGTCTGTAATTTCATAGAAGTTACACTTTTTATGCCTACGCTTTTCTTTTTGTGCTGAACTATTTCCTTTTCATAAAACTTTTTACTTTCTAAAAGAAGTTTTTTAATTTCTTCATTAGAAGCTTTGATTTTATAAAGACTCATGGCTTTGAGATACAAGAAGCCTGCTCTAGCCATCTCATCTAGATTATCTCTAGCTAGTAAAGTATCAATTCTTTTTATAAGGCCTTCTACCTTTCCTTTTCTAAACCCAGCTTTCACTCTCATAACAAGGTTATTAAATTCACTTCCTAGATTTAGTTCATTTTCGCTACCTTCAATAAGGAAATAAATCAGATACTTCTTCTCCTTATAAAATATAGGCTTTCCTTCCTTTAGAGCTGGCTTATATGTCCATGAAGAAACGGCATTTAAAGCACTACTATTAAAAACTTTGTTTTCACTCCATATCACTCCTGTATTAATTACCTGGCCTCCTTCATCAATATCATATTTAACTAAAACTGTACCTTCTTCACCATAAGCTTGTGCCTTACGAGGATATTTGGGTGCTTCCTTTTTTAAAGGAATAGGTGGTTGGTTGAAAGCATCTACCTTTTCTTTTTTTTCACATTGACTGAATATCGAATTAGCAGAAACATTAGTCGCTAATAAAAGAGTGATGAGTAAAACTAGTTTTTTTTTGGTCATAGAGAAGCACTAATGGCGCTAATGCCCTTGCGTTGATTTATCCACAGTAAGTCATCTTCAGGACCTGGATGTGTAGAAAATTTTACTATGACGACTTTATTAGCTTGGTTAATATAAATAGTCTGTCCATATATTCCTAGACATAATATTGAGCCTTCTTCTGGATTCTCAACCCAAACTTGGTTCATGTAATGACCTCCTGGCATCATGGGTCCATAATCACTTTCAGCAAAGATTTTTTTATGTTCTTCACTTCCATTCCGAGTAGTTCTTATCCATTCTTTAGGTACTATTTGTTGGTTATTAAAGTAGCCATTGTTCAAAATCATTTGACCAAATCTAGCTAAATCTCTAGCACAAGTATTCATACCTGCTCCCATGTATGGGAATCCAGTTGGGTCAACAACCACAACAGCATCTTGCTCTGGACCTAGTTTTTGCCAAAGATGTGTTTCAAGTAAATCTTGAAGCTTCTGACCGGAAGATCTTTCAAGAACTAGAGAAATAACAGAAGTAAAAACAGTTCGGTAATGAAACTTTTTCCCATCTTCCTGCTCCCTTTCCTCGAGTGATAAAGCATATTCCAGCAAAGATTTAGGAGAATCCTTTTGAACTAAATCAGGCCTCCATCCCACAACAGAAGATTCCTTCCAAAAGTCAGCTTGCAGATCAGTATAATCTTCTCCATATCTTACGGCTCCAGCCATATCTAGAGCGTGTTGCACGGTAGTTTCTGAAAAAGCTGTATCTTTAAATTCAGGAATGTATTCAGAAACTTTTTTATTAATATCAATTAATTCTAAATTTTTGAGAATACCTACCAGCATTCCAAGAAATGTTTTTGATATGGAGTTAAGTAGATGGAAGCTATTAGGAAGCATACCATTTGCATATTCTTCATATACTAAGATACCGTCTTTAAGAACTAGGAATGCATCCGTATAAGTCTCCTCAAGCATAGACTTTATACTTCTTGTCTTACCAGCTGCATCAATAAATTCAATTTCTTCCACCGAATCATTTCTTGTTGATAGATTAGATACAGGTCCGGAACCCTTTTTTAATCTACAAGATGGAAATAAACTTTCTATCTCCTGAAAGCTTTTTCGGTTAATTGGTGATTTATTCCAATTATGAATGTTTATGACTTCTTTCTTCATCTATTAAATTTCAGGTATTTGTAACTTTAATTCGCACCCCTCCGGAAGAGTGGTATCCCTTCTCCCCGTTAAAGCATCTCTAAAAATAAATCTTGTTGTAAATGACTGAACTGGTGTTCCATTCAGTACAAACCAAACATAACCTACTGCATTTAAAGGATGAGGTTCTTCTCTATTTGAATAAGCAGAGGGTGTTTTTTTAGTTTCATCAACGATATCTGTTATAACGCAATACTTGTAAGCTGTTCCCAAAACATTTCCACTTTTATCTTTAGTTAAGATTTCATCTAAGAGTATCCAGTCATTCTTTTTTATCTCTTCCCCTGTTTCAAAGGAATAGTATTCAGCCCAGATAAGAGTAGAAAGAAGCAAGCTGCTTAAAAGAAATAGTTTCTTACCCATGTGAAAAACTTAATAAAGTTACAAACAATATACCACCAAGAATTGAAATTAATGAACAAAGAAAGAAGACTTGTATAAAAATCCATAGCTGTTTTAAAGGCTTTAAGTTTTTGTCCTTAATAATTAAAAAGCTCATAAGTAAGCTTAAAAGACCAGCCAAACCGCCTAAAAAGAAAATTATTGGTATTGATATAGGCTCCATGTTCTTACAGTTCTAATTTACAACCCACTTCTGTGGCAATTTTTTTAAATCCCAATATTAAGTTAATTTGAAACATGGGATTGTTTTCTTCATTTCCTGTAAATACTTTTTTAAATCCCTTTTTCTTCAAATCTTCAAGAGCAAATAACTTTAATGCCATACAGATCCCCTTTCGACGATAGTCAGGATGAACTCCGGTTAACTCAGTGCTAATCGTATCATTCGTAATATCTGATCTATTATAGCTGGATAGAGCAACCCACTTTTCTCCATCTATCACAATGTATAGATCTTCAGCCTTGAACCAGGGTGTAAAGAAATGCCCTCTCCAAGAATCCTTATCTCCCCCTGGATCTTTAAGATCTGTTGGTACATCTTTTTCAATTCTGTGCCAAAGCTCGTACAATTTTTCTTCCCAGTTTGGGTAAATTTCTTGAAGTTTTTCTAGGTTAACAATTTCTAAAGTACCCTCTTTAAATCTAGAAATATAATTACTGAAGTTTTCCACTCTAAAATTTTCTAAAGAAATAAGGGATAAATATTCAGTAAGCGTAATTTCGAAACCGTTTTTTTTATAAAAGTTTGTATAGAAATTATTCCCATGCCACAACCAAGCTCTTAATGTTTTAACCTGACCCATTTCTTGAGCTACAGAGATTTGGTAGTCAAGATATTCTTGAGCATGAGGAAGGTATTTCTCTTTACTTGGAAAAGAAATACTTGAATCCAGTAAAGTAGGATCAAAAGCCCACTCATCATGAGCTGAGTATCCATAACCAAAAATCTCATTATTTAAACTTAAAAAATTGGTCTCAGGTTTACATTTTTCTGGAATTAGGCTTGCATGGTATTTCAACATCTCAACAGTTCCCCAGTCTTTAATATGATAATCCAAGGTATTTTCTAATTCATAAAGTTTCTTAAAATCTTTATGGGTACTGGTGAAAGGTATTATCTTTAAATCGGATTTAGTCATTACAAATTTATTTAACTTCCCGAAAAGATCTAATTACTGAAGCGTAAGCATAAAAAAGACTTAGAATTATCCATATCCAATAATAAAAATCTCTATAAAAACTTAATGGTCCTGGTGTCTCTCTTAAGTCTATCAAAAGTAAAGCGCAACAAATTGACCACAAGATTGTCATTAATAGATTTAAGGTCTTTTTATCTTCTACTCTAAAAGGATGAACGTATTTAAGGGGAATAAAAGTCATTACTGATAAGAAGACAATACTAAGAAAATTAATAAATTGTGATGTTTCTATAACAAATAAGTAGAAAACTACAATATTCCATAAGGCTGGAAAGCCTTGAAAATAGTAATCTTCAGTTTTCAATTTCGTATTTGAAAATGTGTAACAAGAGACTATTAAGATTAGGCCTACAGAAATTATGCTTAAGTTATCCGGAACAAGCTTAAAGACGTAAACCATCACAGCAGGTATAAATACGTAATTAAGATAATCAATTATGTTGTCAAGAATAGAGCCGTCTATGCTAGGTACCAGCTCTGAAACTTTATAACGTCTAGCTAAAGAACCGTCTACACCATCAATAAAAAAAGCAACAGAAAGCCACAAGAATGCTTCAAAAATATTATTACGATAAATAGCTTCTAAAGATAAAAAACCAGCTAAAGCCCCTGAAGCTGTAAAAAAATGTACTGACCAAGATTGAACTTTATTAACCATAAAAACTAATTCATGCTTTCAAGCATGCTTTGCATCTTTTGGTGAAGCATATTCACTGCCTGAAGCGGCCGCACAATAACCTTAAACTCGGTAATCTGACCTTGTTCATTCCAGGTAATTAAATCTACTCCATTAACATATATACCTTCCATTTCAGTTTCAAACTCTAATAGAGCTGAACTTGCTCCAATTATCTCTTTAATGTACTTAAAACTTGATTTATCTTTATCTTTATCTTCTAGATCTTTAGTTTCAGTATCGCCTAAAACCCCGCTAGCAGCCATTAAATACATTTTAGTTATTTCTTTGCCTTTCTGGGGTGTAAAAACAACAGGCGAATAAAAAACCACATCCTCTGCCAGTAAATTATCTAATGCATCTAAATTATTAGATTTCATAACTTGATACCATTTTTCTACAGCATTCATATCCTCTCCTTATCTTGAGCTCTAGACTATAATTGTAAATTGAAAACTTAACTAATAATAAGGATTTAATATGCTTACACTATTTTATGCAGGTGCTTTAACCTTAATAGCGCTTTTTTTAGCTTTTAAAACTGTGCAAAGAAGACTGGGATCAGAGATCCTTCTTGGTACAGGAGATAACTTTGAGCTACTTCAAGCTCATAGAGCTCATGCTAATCTAATTGAATACGCAGTCTTTTTTCTCATACTCACTGGTCTTATGGAAGCTAGTGGGCAATTCTCCAACATGACTATCGGAATCTTAGGCGATATCTTTGTTCTTTCTAGAATTGCGCATGCTTATGGAATATTACAACCAGAGTCAAAAAGCATGTTTAGAACAGTCGGGGCAGTTAGCTCTATGTTTATTCTGGCTATACAAGCTTTCTTAGCTTTATGGGTTTCTGTAACTTGGTTAGCAGCTAACAACTGGGGATTTTAAATTTCTCCATTTAGATATTCTATAGTTAGATGAGACAAGGCTTTAAGTCCAACAGGTAAAGCACTGTCATCAATATAGAAAAAAGGTGAATGATTGCCTGGTGTTGTGGAGGGATCAGCATCAGGTTTATTCACTCCTAAGAAGAAGTAGAATCCAGGAACTTGTTGAGAGAAGAAACTAAAATCTTCTGCTCCAGTTGCTCTCTCTGATCTAACAATCATTTCTTCACCAACTATTCTAGTTAGTGAAGGCAACACTCTTTTGGTGAGATCTTCATCATTAAAAGTAACAGGATAATTTTGTCCGTTTGGTAAATAGACTTCAACTGATGCTCCAGCCATAGCAGCTGTATTTTGAGCAATTTTTTTCATCTCCTTGAATATTTGATCCCTAATTCCTGAATCATAAGTTCTTATAGTTCCTTCCATTTCAACTACTTCAGGAATGATATTACTTCTCACTCCTCCATGTATACTGCCTACAGAAATAACTGCTGGGGATTCTCTAAGATCGAGTTTTCTTGAAACAATGGTTTGAAGATTATTACCTAATTGGAAGGCTACCATAATAGGGTCAACAGAATCCCAAGGCCTAGACCCATGGGCCTGCTTTCCGTTAATTACTATTTTCCAAGGATCTGCTGCGGCCATTGCAGCTCCTTCACGATAAGCAATCATCCCATTTGGTGCATTAGTTACGTGCAGACCAAAGACGACTTCAGGTTTTTTATCTTTCCAAATACCTTCCTTAAGCATCAATTGAGCACCCCCTTCTTCTCCCACAGGTGGTCCTTCTTCTGCTGGTTGAAAAATAAACATAACTGAGCCAGCAAGATCATTTTTAATGGAAGTAAGAAATTCTGCAACTCCCATTAAAATAGCTACATGAGCATCGTGCCCACATGCATGCATTACACCTACATCAAGACCATTAAATTTATCGCGAACTTTCGAAGCGAAAGGTAATCCAGTCATCTCTGTTACTGGAAGAGCATCCATATCAGCTCTTAAAGCTACCATAGGACCTGGTTTATCTCCTTTTAAGATACCAACTACTCCTGTGTGCGCTATTCCTGTTTTAACTTCCATACCTAAACTTTCAAGATGCTTTGCTACTTTTTCAGCCGTTCTATATTCTCTGTTAGATAACTCTGGATATTCATGGATGTCGTGTCGCCATTCAATAACCTTTTCCATTAAGGAGTCCAAATTCCTTTCGAGCTTACCCTCTAATCTATCTGTGCTAGATAGTGCAAAAGCACTAAAAAGCAAAGCAAAAATAAAGGTAACTATTTTATTTATATTTATCATATTTTTTTCCTAATAATGGCGGGCCTGGAAGGATTTGAACCCTCTACCTCCTAGTTCGTAGCCAGGCGCTCTATCCAGATGAGCTACAGGCCCAACTACTAATTATAACTCTTAAGAGTTAAGTTCAATTAATACAATATTTTAAAGGTAATCTAATCTTCGTTTCGAGAAGCATCTTCTTGAATACGATTAAATACTTCCTCTCTATGGACTTTAATAGATTCAGGTGCTGTTATTCCTAACCTTACCTGCCCTCCTTTAATATCTAATACTGTTATTTTTATATCCTTATCTATAAGTAACGATTCGTCTACTCGGCGACTTAAAACAAGCATAAGTTCCCCCCAATGGCATCAAAGATACAAAGAGATACCATGTCCACAACCTTAACAGTTCTTCGAAGCCTAGGGAAGTTGATTATTTAGTATTTTTTTGAGTTGTTCAAAACTTGAAATCATTCCTTTTTCAATGCCAGAAGCAAACATCTCTGGATCAATTTCAGTGGTCCATTTAAAGCTACATCCACCTTGATTATCTTCCAATTCAATTGAAGCTAAATGGTGATTAAGCTTAGCTGGTGATTCTATAGCACTATATCTCAAAATCATTTTTTCATGGTTACATTCAACTATTTTCTCCTTAATCTTACCCATTCCTTCCATAAAAAACTCTCTAGTGTCATTTTCTAATTTAATCTCCTCAACACCTGGGACCCAGTCTGTCCTAGATATGTCACTTATAATCTCCCAAACAAGAGAACTTTCAAGATCAAGGTGTTCGGATAAAGTAACAACTTTCATTTAAAAATCAGTTATTTCCTCTGATTGCAAAATAAACTCCTACTAATAATAAGAACAATTGTTCACTTGCAAATAGAACTGATCCTCTTTCACCTATAAAAATACTCCAATCAGAATGTGCTATAAGTAAAGCACAAATCATTATTACGCCTACTGCTCCTCCAGAAACTCTAGTCACAACGTTACCTAAAATAACTGCCCTTGTTCCAATTAAACCACCAAAAAGAATTCCTAGGCCTGCTAATATCTCACCCCAAGCCACCAAGTGTGCCATTAAAGATGCAGAGGGAACTCCCTTTGAACTAAGCCATCCAACAAAACCTTCACTAATAGGTATCTTTCCATATCCATGAAGGAAAAAAGAAATCCCTAATCCAATTCTTAATAAACAATTAGCGTATGCCTTGAATGGAGAAGCCATTCGATCTAATAAACTGTCTAATTTTTCCATATATTCTCCTTAAAATTTTTAAAACTAACTAACTTGAATAACTTACACCCATTCCAGCTTTGGCATCCGTGTTTACTCCATAGGGGGCAATTGGATACCTTAAACCATTTCTTGATAGATGTTTTAACCCATCTACAACTTTAGGTAAAAAAGCTGGAGGAATTGCCATAAGTAACTCATCTTCCATAACACCACCATAACGTCTTTCTGCGAAACAAGGAATAGATAAACTCGGTTCTCCTGTTGAAAGCGCCCTTCCCCATGAATCAGCACAAGCTGACTCTCCAACACAGCCCCAGTCTAACTTTTTATATCCTGACCATTGCAGACCATTGATAAAGAGAATCATTTGAGCTGGAGTAGCATAAATTAGACAAACGTCTGGTGGATCTAAGCGACCGCTAGTTAAAGGGCTAACAGCCATTGCCAAATATTTTCCGTACTCAACAACGTCCATAGACTCTTGATGGGCGCTTGCTCCTTGTAAATCACTAAACCACACTCCTGCCATTCGATCACCTGATAGCCATTTCTTATCTCTCGGGCTCAAACCAATTACAGTACTGCACTGAGGACCCACTAAATCCTCTTCGGTTATTCCTACAGTCCATCCATTTCTGCAAGCTTGACCAACAATTTGGTCAGTAGTATGGATAGCACTTGGTCTTCTAATTTTTGGAATTGATTCCATCTCCTCGATTGTTTCAAACATTTTCATACCTATTGGTATAGTCCTTAACTTCAATAACCTATTTAAAGATTCAATGATGTCTTTTAAATCAACACTTGAAGATTCTGTTGCAATGATCTCATTCATTTATTTCCCCCTTAACCTTATTCACGGTTCCTTATAAGCATGTAATAATAATCAATAAGAAGGAGATATAAAATGAAACAAAGCTATTTATTTAAATCATTAATAATTTCACTTACTTTTTTTACTTTTTCAATTAATGCTTCTCATCATGAAGAGTATGAAATAAATTACAAGGAAGGACAACAAGCAGTTATGGACGCCTTTGGTTGGGATTTTGATGAGGCTGAAATTACCATTCAAAGCATCTCTGATAATGTACACGTTCTATTTGGTTTAGGCGGGAACATCTTGGTAAGTACTGGGGAAGACGGAGTTCTATTGGTAGACGATCAAATGCCAGAACTTAAATACAAAATACTAAGATCTTTAAGAAAAATAGGTGGAAAATCAGTTGACTACATCATCAATACTCATTGGCATTTTGACCACGCTGAAGGAAATCTTGCTTTCGGTCCCGATGGGGCAAAAATAGTAGCTCATGAAAACTCAAGAGAAATGATGCTTAACCCGAAACCCATAAACCTTTCTTTTATTGTTTACCCTCAACAACCCTATCCTTTAAACGCTGTACCTCAAATCACTTATCAAGACACCATGAAACTTCATCTTAATGGAGATCAAGTAGAGCTTTATCATTTTGGACATGCTCATACCACAGGAGATACAGCAGTTTTTTTAAGAAACTCTAATGTTTTACATATGGGTGATGTGTTTAATATGACAGGTCCTCCATTTATAGATGCCGGGAATGGTGGAACTATAGACGGAATTATTCGCTTTTGTGAAGAGATACTAAAAGTCGTTAATGATGAAACTGTTGTCGTACCAGGTCATGGTCCTATTTCAACTACCAATGACATTCAAACTTATATTGATATGCTAATTGTAGTTAGAGATAGAATTCGAGAAGGGATTCAACAAGGGAATACTCTACAGGAAATCATCGATTCTGACCCTACAAAAGAGTGGCGAGATAAGTTTGGAGATGGACCTTTTATTGTCGGAGTGATAGATAGAGCCTACGCAGGTATGACTAAATAGAGCTAAAGTGCTCTATCATCCTAGAAGTGATTTCATGCGTCATCTCTTCAGGTATCTCATGGCCTACTCTTTCTAAGACCATCATCTGAGCATTAGGAATTCCGTCTGCTAATGCTTGACCATGATCAAGAGGAAGGATGGCATCTTCAGTGCCATGTATAACTAAAGTGGGCAAGTTTATTTCATGGAGCCTTGATCTCCTATTAGGACTAGCGCCAACAGCATCCCCATGGCCTGCATGCGGATTATAACCATGCTCCATTGAAGGTTTCATTTGCTCCCTGAACTTCTCTTCATTAAAAGGATATCTTGAGCCTGTTAACTCTCTATAAATCCTCACCACTCCATCTTCATACCTCCCCTGAATGTTGAATAAGAAAGATTCTTTCATACCTTCAACAAGAGCTGGAGTCATTACAGATAAATCAGGATCTCCCATGCCAGGACTTGTCATGATTGGAGTTAAAGTTAAAGCTCTTTCTGGGTAATCTAAACCAATAACCTGCGTAATCATTCCACCCATAGAAGCTCCAACTAAGTGGGCTTTTTCTATTTCTAAATGATCCATTAAAGCAATAGCATCTTTAGCCATATCGTTGAGATCATATTTTGCATTTGATCCTTGGGCTACAAAATTGCCATCGTCATCAGCTGCAATATTAAAGAAATAATCTATAAATTTTTTAGAAATACTCAATGGAAGAAGTTTTACTAATTTTGAAAATAAGGGTTCTTTGTTAATCCAAGTGCTCTTACCCACGTCTCTATTGTCAAACCTAACAACATGGAAGCCTGCGTCCACAAAAGTATCAATAAACTTCATATCCCACTGCATGCAATTAGCATTAGCGCCCATGATAAGAAGTACTGTGGGATTGGAAGAGTCGCCAAAGTCTTCCCACCAAATATTGATGTCGTTAACTTCGGCAATCCCTTGACTCATATAAGCCTCTGTTTAGAAATCTCTACGAAACTCTACACCTACTCTTCTTGGTGGTCCCCAGTAATCTGCAGCCATTCCAAGACCTGGATCCGTTCCCCCAATCTGGACAGTTCCTGCTTGATCTAGCATGTTATAAACATATTCTTTATCAGTCAGGTTCTTGCCCCAGAAAGAAATGGTGGTTAATCCATCAGCTAGATTCCAGTTAATCCTTCCGTCTATTAAAGTGTAGGCTGAAGTAAAAGAAGAAGGTGTATTTTCTAGACTGAAATATTGGTCATCTTTTCTAGTTGCACCTATAACACTTACTAAATCACCTCCAGAAGGTAAAGAAGTTGTGTGAATAAAACTAATATCTAGAGTATCAGTATCTCCACCATTACCAAATTCAATGTAACTTAAGTCTCTAGTAACTATGCTTTCAACTGTAGAACCATCCGCTGCAGTTGAGTAGACATTATCCTCTACAGTGAAATCATCGTATTCACCTTCAAGGTGTCCATAAGCTAGTGTCATAGACCAACTTTCATTAAGTTGAGCTAATATTTCTATTTCGATTCCATTTAGCGTAGCTTCCTGAGCATTAATTAAATCAGCAGTTGGCTGACCATCAACTAGACGTCCAACAGTCAATTGTTGATTTTCATAGGAATTACTGAAGTAAGTAGCATTTAATCTTAAATTGCCATCTCTTAAAGTAGATTTAAATCCTATTTCCACATTATCAGATATTTCTGGTAAAAAAGGCCTCATACGAGTGTCTTGGTTAAACCCACCACTCGAATAACCCTTGCTGTAACTTGCGTAAATCATGACATCGTCACTTTGTTGATAACTTAATATTGCTCTAGGTGTAGTTTCACTATAACTAACAGTTTGGACACATCTATCGCTTAAAGGAACAACCACCCCAGGAGCTACTTCTGCACTTGGCATACCTGGACAGAAATAAGTAGGATCAAAAGCACCACCATAAAGTGTTTGCCATCTTTCGAAATATCTATCATCGTTAGTTCTTCTTGCTCCTACAGTAAGGTCAAGTTGGTTATTAATTTGATAAGTAAATTCAGCGAAAAAAGCGTCATTTTCATTAGTTACAATATAACCCTGGCTTCTACTTCCAAAAGCTTGAGTGCCCGCAGCCACGTCAGCTAGTCCTGGAGCATAAAAGACAGGCCAAACTGTGGCCGGAGGAGGTAAAACCCCTCTAAATAAAGGCACATCGATATCTTCTGTTCCATTTTCTTCAAAAACATAAGCACCTATTACCCAATCTAAGGAATCAGAGCTACCTGAAAGTCTAATCTCGTGAGATTCAACTGAAATTTCTGAAGGATTGTTTATAACGTCTATTAGATTTGCATTTCCACTGATTCCTGGACCACTACCATAGTTCCAACCCCAAGAGCCATTCCACGATTCTATTTCTCTTTTATTAGATACCATTGTTAGCTCACCAAACGAAAGATCTAGTGTTTGGGTAAGGGTATAAGAATCAACTTCTGTTTCTGCATCAGTATTAGGAGCGTTATCCATGGAGTGATTTGGAGACGAATTTCTGCAGTTTGCTTTCATGGAATCATAACTACCAAAAATAAATGCCACTGCTGGAAGTCCTCCTGCCAAAGCACCTACCTCAGGACCAACAAACCTGCAACTACCTAGAGGAGACTTAATATCAGATTCAAACCTATCAAAAGTAAATCTAACGTTATAAATATCTCCTGTTCTGGAAAAAGAAGCACGATAAGAATTTGAATTCTCATTTCCGTGCATTTCACCACTGTAAGCATTAAGCATGTAACCATCTGTTTTTTTACTGTACATAGCGAATCTAGCTGCTAAGTTATCTGATAAAGGAAGGTTAAGCATTCCTCCAAACATTTCATGTCCATCATCTCCATAACCCAACTTCAAGTAAGCTTCTTGTTCTTGTGAAGGCCCCTTAGTTATTAATTGGACTAATCCTGCAGTCGTATTTCTTCCAAACAGCGTCCCTTGAGGTCCTCTTAATACCTCAACTCTCTCTAAGTCCATTAAATCCACCAAGCCTCCTTGAGCACGACTTAGATAAACTCCATCAATATATATTCCAATCTTAGGATCTTGAGTAATCGCCCAATTAACCTGACCAATGCCTCTTATGAATACTTGAGTGTTGTTATTGTTTACAGAAGAATATTCAAAATCTAAGTTAGGTGTAATCCTTTCAATATCTTGAATATCAGTAATGTTTCTCGCTTCTAATTGTGCTTCAGACAAGGCACTTATAGGAATTGGTACCGATTGCGCTGTTTCTTCTCTTTTTCTAGCCGTAACGACTACCTCTTCTAACACACCACCAGTTGCTTCATCTTCTCCTAACAGAAAAGAAGATGGAAAAACAACCAAGGATAATAAAATTGATCTTGATAATAATTTTTTTAAACTCATTGGTCCCCCCAAATAGTTAAAATCTATAAATAATAATACTTGATAATGACTGTAATCGATAGTCAGAACAGATTTAATCCTTTACTGTACCTTTGAAATTGTCTCAGTGCGCCATTTTTCAGTTACTTCAATCTGGTTAAAGGAGAATATATGGTATCCAGCGAGATTTGTGTCTGCAATATTCTTATATTCTGAGATACCTTTCACCAGTTTATTAGGATTATAGACACTAGATTTCATTAACTCTGTTGCAACTTGAGATTTTTTTCGTAAGAAACGCAGGGAATCCCCAACACCTAATCTAAGAGAAGTTCTAAGAAGACGTCCCCTCTCAACAGCACCAGGCAATCCCACCCAAACAGGTAGACCTATACCTTGTTGGTTAATTTGAATTAACCAGTCGCATAATATTTTTGCATCAAAACACATTTGAGTGACAATGTAGTCTGCTAAATCTTTTTTCTTTTTAAGTGCTTCTATTAAGATTTCCTTAGTAATATCTGGATGTCCCTCAGGATGCGCAGCAATACCAATTTTTTTAAAATTATGACCGTATTTCTGCAAAGCTTTAAGAAGATCATATGCATTAGTAAACTTACCTATTGGTTCAGGTCTGTCACCGCCAGGTACAAAAATACTCTCGATACCTAGTGTATCGAGTCTTTTGACGATAGTTTCAAGATGTTTTTCTCCTGTAACACTTTTCGCTGCAATATGCGGAGTAACCTGGAAACCCCGTGCAATAAGTTTCTCGCTTAGATCTATAGTTGCATCTACACCTTTTGTTGGGGAGCAAGTAATTGCTAAAAGGGTATTCGGTTGAAGAGCTCCTAGACTCTCTTCAATACCTGGAACTGGAATAATTTCCATATACGCGTTTTCTAAATCCTCTTGCATACGATTAATGACGACTTCTAAGGGTTTATTCATGTTAGTAACTTTCTCCTATAAAGTGACTTCTGGCGGAGAGGGAGGGATTCGAACCCTCGAAGGGTATTAGCCCTTACACGCTTT
>CAYFFW010000006.1:0-56396 GCA_964342745.1 uncultured Gammaproteobacteria bacterium | reverse complement strand
TTTTAGCTGGATTTATGAGAATTTTGAGTCCCGTCTTTATTAAGGCTTTTCCTGGGAAAATTCTAAACATACATCCTTCTCTACTTCCTAAATATCCTGGACTCAATACCCATAAAAGAGTTTTAGAATCTTCTGATGAATTCCATGGTGTTACTGTGCATTTTGTTGATGAAAGTTTAGATGGAGGACCTATCTGCGCCCAATCCTCTTTAAAAATAAATACCTCATCTGAAAAAGAACTTGAAGAAAAGATACATAAAATTGAGCATGAAATTTACCCCAGGGTTATAGAGTGGTTTGCTCAGGGTTTTTTGAAATTAGATAACGGAAAAGCTTTCCTCCATAATGAAGAGGTAATAATCAAATAATATAATGTTTATTAAATTAATATTCAGTTTCTTTCTTTTGCTACTAGTTAACTTAATTTCAGGGGAGGGGCAATCAGAATTGAGACCTTCAAAGGCTACTCTAACTATGAGTGCCGGGGATATGCAGGTTTGGCTTAAGAAAAATGAAGGAAATATCTGGGAAATGGGGTCTTCTGTGGACGGAGGCAGGATATTCAACAGGGAGGAAACATCAATTTTTGAATTAAATGATAATTCTCTGATCCCACTTAGTCATAAAATCAAGATGAAAATTTTGTTTAAAAGGATCAATGCTTCAGCAAATTTTAATTGGGAAAACTTATCTTTAAATTATCAGGAAGGAAAGAATGAAGGAACTATACAGCTTGTAGAAGGTACTTTGGGCCCAGCTACTGCACAACTAAAAATGAGATTGGATTTAAAGACAATGGATAAGGACTCTTTACCTACAGAAATGAAATATTTTGTCTATTTCAGAGGTGAAATTAAAGAAAGAACTTATTTGATTCAAGGCTGGGAAGAAGTAGACACTCCAATAGGTTCCTTTAATTGTATAAAAGTAATTAGACAGTTTTCTTCTGATGAAGATAGAGATCAGATTTATTGGTTTGCTCCCGAACTTGATTTTTCGATAGTAAGGATTTATGACAGGAATGATAGAGAATCAGACTTATTACTTAAAACCCTAGAGTTTGCAGATTAGGTTTTAGGTAAAGTAACTCCTTTTTGTCCCTGATACTTCCCTCCCCTATCCTTGTAACTAGTTTCACAATCCTCATTGGATTCTAAAAAAATCATCTGGGCTACCCCTTCGTTGGCATAAATCTTAGCTGGAAGGCTTGTTGTGTTAGAAAATTCTAATGTTACATGACCTTCCCATTCAGGCTCCAAGGGAGTGACATTAACAATAATTCCACATCTAGCATATGTAGACTTACCTAGACAAATTGTAAGTACATTTCTTGGAATTTTGAAATACTCTATTGTGCTAGCTAGTGCAAAAGAGTTAGGAGGAATTACACATACGTCTCCTACATAATCAACAAAACTTGATTCATCAAATTTTTTTGGGTCAACAGTAGCTGAATTTATGTTTGTAAAGACCTTGAATTCTTTAGAGCACCTAACGTCATAACCATAAGAGGAGGTTCCATAAGAAATAAGTCTATTTTCTCCCTCTTTTCTAACTTGATTGGGTTCAAAAGGATTTATCATTTCTTGATCCTCAACCATTTTTCTTATCCACTTATCTGATTTTATTGTCATTAACTGAGATTTCCTCTTGGTTTGTAATGTGTTACTTTCTAACTTTATTTTTAAACAAAAAAATTTATGATCAAAATTATACCCTCTATTACAATTATTTTTCTCCTTTCAACTTCTAGTTTATTTGCAAAAGAAAATATAGATCTTTTAGAGCTATACAAAGAATTACATGCTAATCCTGAATTATCATTTAAAGAAGAAAAGACTTCTAAAAAACTAGCTTCTATTCTGAGAAATTTGAATTTTGAAGTAACTGAAAATTTTGGCGGCTTTGGTGTTGTAGCTCAGTTTAATAATGGAGAAGGAAAAACTATTATGGTTAGGGCTGACATGGATGGCTTACCAGTGAAAGAACTTACTGGTGCCACCTATGCAAGTAAAACTAAATCTTTCAACCAAGATGGGGATGAAGTCTTCACTATGCATGCTTGTGGCCATGATATCCATATGACTTCTTTAATAGGTACAGTTATAACCTTATTAGAAAAAAGAGATCAATGGCAAGGCACTCTTTTAATAAACCTTCAACCTGCTGAAGAAGTTAGTGGCGGTGCAAGAAATATGATTAAAGAGGGGCTTTTTAAAAGATTTCCTAGACCTGATTTTAATCTTGCATTACATGTAAGTGCTGAGCTTCCTGCAGGAAAAGTAGGGTATATACCTGGTTGGGCTATGGCAAATGTAGATTCTATGGATATTACCGTTAAGGGAGTAGGAGGACATGGAGCTTATCCTCACAATACTAAAGACCCCATTGTTATGGCAGCTCAGCTTATAAATAGCTTGCAAACTATAGTTAGTCGAGAAATTGCTCCAATAGAAGCTGCCGTAGTTACAGTTGGTTCAATTCATGGCGGAACTAAACACAATGTAATCCCTAGTGAAGTCAAACTTCAATTAACTTTAAGGTCGTATACTGATGAAGTTAGAAATCAAACTATCTCAACAATTAGAAGAATTTCTAATGGATTAGCAGAAGCTAATGGATTAACCAAAGAACTCTACCCTGTAATCACTCTTAAAGATGAATATACCCCTGCTTTATTTAATAATCCTGAGTTAACAGACCAACTAAGATTGAGTTTTGAAAAAGTATTAGGAAAAAGTAATGTCCTAAAGTTGTCACCTGTTATGGGCGGAGAAGATTTTGGTATGTACGGAAGAGTTGAACCAATTATTCCAACCAGTTTATTTTGGCTAGGTGCTGTGAATAATAAAGTTTATGCCACTTCATTGAGAGATAATATCGCTCTACCTTCCTTGCATTCTGCTTTTTTTCTGCCTGACCCAGAACCAACAATTACAACTGGAGTAAAAGCTATGAGCACAGCTGTTATCGATCTGTTCAATAATTAGTTCTTAGATTTAAGAATAGTTCTTCCGGCAAGAGCATGCATGATAGTTCCTCCATCAACGTATTCTAGTTCTCCACCTAAAGGGACGCCTCTTGCTAAGCGACTTAGCTTTATAACATCCATCTCTTTCAATCCCTCAAATATATAATTAGCTGTGGCTTCTCCTTCTAAAGTTGAATTGGTAGCTAATATAATCTCTTCATATGCCCCCTCTTTAGCCCTATCAAGTAATTCATCTAATCCCAGCTCTTTAGGACCCATATTGTCTAAAGGGGATAAATGACCATGCAAAATATAATATTTACCTCTGTACTGGTGACTTTCTTCAATAGCAAAAACATCTGAAACAGTCTCTACAACACATAATATGTTTGAATCCCTTTTTTTATCATTACAAATTGTACAAACTTCTTTCTCTGAAAATATTCTGCAATGATTACACTGACCAACACTAGATAAAGTTTGGTATAAGGATTCAGCTAAAACTTCACCTGATTCTTTATCTTTCTCTAATAAGTGTAAAACCATCCTTCTTGCAGACTTAGGTCCGACACCAGGAAGACACTGAAATGCTACTATTAGGTTATCAACTAAGGGACTAATGCTACTCATTTTATTTTTTTGGAGTTATTGAAGATTCTATAACTTTACCACCTAGAGAACTCAAAATATTCTTAACCGAAGAATCATTGTTTATTGCTTCCGTAGCCTTATTTAATTGTTTAATTTTCTTTTTTTCTTTTTTTTGATTTGGTGAAAACTCATTAGTTTCGCCAGGCTCAAAAAAGATATTACATTCGAGTTCTAAAATCTTATTTAAGCTATCATTAAATTTTTCTCTGTGCGGCCCAGTAAGTATTTCTAATTTATCTTTTGGCATAGAAAAATAGATAACTGAATCTTCAACCCTTAAGAAAGAAGAATGTGAAATTAATTGTTTAGTGCCAGGGTCCAGATCAAGTTGATTAAAAACCTTGTTCCAATTATTACTATCTAAAAATTTTAACTTATCTTGATCTTTCGAATTTTGTGTAGAAAATTCTGTTTCATCAGTGTCATGGTCTTCTGTAGGTACTGCCTTCTTTTTAGCTACTTTATTGGTCTTAATTTCAACATTCTTTGTTGTTCCAATTGAGTCTTCTTTAGTTTCTTTTTTTTTATTATCCTCTGAGTCATTCTTTGGTAAGAAAGACATCATTCTAATTAGAGCCATTTCAAATCCATCACTCAGATTAGGGGCGAGATCCATATCCCTTTTTGCTATTAAGCCAATTTGATAAAGCAACTGGATGTCATTGATTTCTAAATTTTTAGCTAAAGGGATAATTTGGTCTGAAGGTAAATTTAAGTTAGGTATACTTTCAGGAGAGATTTTTATAATAGTCATGTGTTGGAGAGCCTCTAACAAGAGATCCATCAATTTTTGATAATCGACACTTAGGCTTGAAATTTTCTTTAAATCTTCAACAAGCTTAAAGGCATCCTCTTCTATCAAATAGTTTATTAAATTGTAGATGTGGTCATAAGGAAGAGTTCCTAGCATTTCTGATACAAGTGAATCTGTTAACTTTCCATCGCAGAACCCAATTGCTTGATCTGCAATGGTGAGACAATCTCTTAAGCTTCCTTTTCCTGCTCTTGAAATTTGATTAATGCTTTCTTCATCAAATTCTATACCCTCATCAATTAACACATCTTTTAATCTTGTACTTAATTGGGAAGGAGTTAGGTTTTTTAGATGAAACTGCATACATCTTGATAGAACTGTTGCTGGTATGCTCTCTGGTTCAGTAGTAGCCAGAATAAACACTACATGTGGAGGAGGCTCTTCTAGAGTTTTTAGTAGAGCATTAAAGCTATGCTTTGAAAGCATATGGACTTCATCTATCAAATAAACCTTATACCTGGAAGAACCAGGCATGTGCATTACAGTTTCCAAAAGATCTTGGGTTTCTTCTACTTTTCTCCTAGATGCTGCATCTACTTCCTGAAAGTCCATAAATCGACCTTCATTTATTGACTCGCATGCCTGACATTTATTACAAGGAGAAGAATTAGGCCCATTCTCGCAATTTAAACATTTGGTTAAGATTCTCCCTAAAGTAGTTTTTCCTACACCCCTAGTTCCACTAAATAAATAAGCTTGATGAATTTTATTACTATCTAAAGAATTTGATAGAGCTTTAACAACATGTTCTTGACCTACGACTTCATCGAAAGAGCTAGGGCGCCATTTTCTGGCTAATACTTGATAACTCATAGCTTAAGAAAGTCTAATCATATGATTTGATTTTTACTAAGTCCACAATCTATTTTTGATATTCTTTATAGGTTAAAAAAGCTTGTTTTATTTGTTCAAAATTGAAGCCTCTATAATTTAAAAAATTTTTCATTTTTAGCTCTTGGTTAACATCTAAGAGAGTATCAGTATTTAGTTTCTTCTTTAATACGTCTAAAGATAATTTATTCCAATCTATATTCTGCATTATTGGCTGGCTGATAGTTTCATCAATTCCTCTCTGCTTCAATTCCTGTTCTATCCTAAGAGGTCCATATCCTTTTTTAGATCTAGAATGAACATATTGTTCCGTGTATCTTTCGTGATTTATTAATCCTTCATTTTTAAGCTTCTTAATCTCATCAGATAAAAGATCTGTAGACTCTACCCTTCTTTCAAGTTTGGAAAATAGTTCTTTAGAGGTGTGCTCTCTCCTGGCTAAAAAGTCCAATATTTTGATTCGTATTGCTTTTGAGTTATCTAATTCCACTTATAAACTTTTTTTGAAAGAATGCTGACAAATAAGTTTAAGTGTAAACTAAATTGAAAGTAATTATTGATCTAACAGGAGGGATTTAATGACACAGCTAAATTACATCAATAAGCCAATCTTTGCCCATGGTGCAATTGAACAAATCTCAGAAGTTTTAAGGGGTATGGGGATTAAAAAACCTCTTATCTGTACTGATGAAGGTCTAGTCAAATTAGGAATGTTAGATAAAGTAAGAAATCTGATTTCAAACGAATTTACACCTATTATATTTGACCAAACTCCAGCTAACCCAACTCAAGAAGCTGTTGAAGAAGCTCTAAAGGCTTATAAATCAGAAGGATGTGATGGAATAATAGGCTTTGGAGGCGGATCAAGCATTGATCTAGGTAAAGCAGTAGCTATTTTAGCTACCCATGAAGGAACAATAGCTGATTATTCAGTAAATGAAGGTGGGGTTGAAAAAATAGCAGATACAGCTCCACTAATGGCAATCCCTACCACCTCTGGTACTGGAAGCGAGGTTTCTTCAGGATCTGTAATTATCATGAATGATGGAAGAAAATTAATTTTAGCTAGCGCAAATTTGATACCCGATACAGCGATTTGTGATCCTGACCTAACCCTTGGTCTACCCCCTCTAATGACAGCAGGTGCAGGAATGGATGCCTTTACTCACTGTGTTGAAGCTGTTTTATCTCCTACGATTGATCCGCCTGCAGAGGCTGTTGGACTTGATGGAATAGAAAGAATATTTAGAGGAAAAAATCTACTTACTGCAGTTAAAGATGGATCTAACAAAGAAGCAAGATGGAATATGATGATGGCAGCTACCGAAGGCGCAATGGCATTTACAAAAGGATTAGGAGCTGTTCATTCTATGAGTCATGCTTGTGGTGCAAATAAAGAATTGAAATTACACCACGGTACCCTAAATGGTGTCATCTTACCTACCATAATAAGATTTAATAAACCTCATGTGGGAGATAAATACCAAAGGATTTCTCGTAGCATGGGCTTACCCGAATCTACAGATTTAGCTGAAGTTGTAGAAAACTTGAACAATCAGATTGGCCTACCTCAAAATCTAGGAGAGATGGGTATAGTTGAAGATATGATTCCAGAACTTTCTCAGCATTCAGTAGTAGATGTGTGCTCCCTCACTAACCCAGTAATTCCAAATCTGCAGGACTATGAAAAACTATTTATTGAAGCTATTGGATAAGTTGCTATATGACTTGAGAGTTAGTTTTTAAAATTGGCGTCCTCTTCCTCTGAAGGTTGGGTTTCATCTTTCGGCTGTTTTTGTTCTTCAATCGATACTTTTATTTCTTTATATCGTTCTCGCTGAAACCATATCTTATGCCAAGGAATACGATTATCTCTATCCGTTTGTCTTGAAGAAGCTTTAAACCTTAAAAAATAAAATAATACTATTAAGGAGGCAATACCCAATAATGCTAATAATAAGGTGACTGTACTCATTAATTGGATCTGAGTTTTGCAAGTAATCTTAGTATTTCAAGATATAACCAAATCAAAGTCATAACCAAAGCCATCGCACCAAACCATTCCATATATTTAGGGGTTCTAGTTTCAGCTGCTTGCTCGATAATATCGAAGTCCAACACTAGATTAAGAGCAGCAATTGCAACAACAAAAAGACTGAATCCTATCCCCATAAGACCTGTATCAGTAATAATTGAGAATGAACTGCCAGTAACCATTGCATAAATAAAATTAGCTAAATAGGTAAAAAATATACCTAATGTTGCACAAACCATAATCAGCAGGAAATTCTGATCTGGTCTAATCACACCAGTCTTATAAAGCAGTAGTAATGATGCGGCTACAAAAAAAGTTAGAGAAACTGCTTGAATAACAATACCAGGAAATTGGCTTTCCATCTGCTCTGAAATTAAACCAATAGCAAATCCCATACCTATTGCATAGATAGGAGCTGTGTAGGGAGCTCTATGAGGAGTCGGTTTAATAATCCAAGTAAATATCCACAAACCGAAGGTTGCTATTGAAGCTACTGCACCGGCAGCCATGCCTAGCCCTGAAATTAAACCCATTGTAGGACCTTGAAAATTCCAACTAATGGCTGCTGTTGATACTGTCAAAGCTAAAAGGATAGCTGTTTTATTAACAGCTCCATCTAATGTAGTTACTTCTTCATCTCCAATGGCTGTTTGATTAAAAAGATCTGACCTTATTAAAGGGTTACCTGATCTACCAAAACGATCTAAAGCTGCGTGCTTTGACATACTCTCTCCTATAATGAACTAGTGCTATTATCTCTCTTGAAAAAATAAAAAGGAAGGTTAATGCCCAGAAAATGGAAAACAATAGAAACTAAATCGATCTTCGGTAATAAAGTTTTCGGTTTAAGAGAAGATAAGGTCTTATCACCTAAAACAGATAACACTCATCCCGTATGGGTAATAGATGCTCCTACCTGGGTAAACATAATTCCTTTAACTAAAGAAAATAAGATAATCATGGTTAAACAGTATAGATTTGGAAACAGAGAAATATCTTTAGAGATACCTGGTGGAATGGTAGAACCTGAAGAAGACCCTCTTCTAGCTGCCAAACGTGAAATGGAAGAAGAGACAGGTTATAGCGCAGATGAAATCCTAGAGATTGGAAAAATCTCTCCTAATCCTGCTTTTATGTCCAACTACCTTTTTACTTATGTAGCAAATAATGTTGAAAAAATTGGAGATCAGAAATTAGACGACATGGAAGATATAGAAGTTTTAGAAGTAGATTTAAATAGAATCCCTACTCTCATAACTGAAGGAAAAATAGATCATTCATTAGTTATTTCAGCATTTTACTTGTTGAATCAATTTGAACTTTAAGATCATGCCGTCTAATAAACCAGAAACATGTAAAGATAAATTACTTTATTTCTCTCCAAGTGAAAAAGATTTATCCTACTTTACTGATAGCCTCATCTATATTTGCGATCATAATCCTGAAGGATCTATGGGAATAATAGTTAACAGGTCCACTAATATTAAAAGCGCAGATTTATTTAACAGCTTAAAGTTAAAGATCTCATCTGAAATAGAACAAGAAAATCTTTTATTAGGTGGTCCTGTAAATCCTGATGCTGTATTTATACTTCATGGAAAGCCATTAAATTGGGAAAGTACAATAAATGTTAGTAAAGAAATTTCTTTAACCACATCAGGAGATATCTTAGAAGCTATAGCTCAAGGTGAGGGACCTAAAGACTATTTGATAACTTTAGGCTATTCGGGATGGAATCCTGGTCAATTGGATGAAGAATTAAATGAAAACGCTTGGATTCAATCACCTTCTGACTTTAATATAATCTTTAATACGCCTGCAAAAGATCAAGTGAATATTTTGTCTAAAAAAATTGGATTTGATTTAAGAATGGTTAGTCCTGACTTTGGTAATGCTTAAGAATATCAACACGTCTCTCGTTACTCTTTCATTAAGCCTGATTTTATTTTCCTGTTCTGACCAAATCCAAGATTATGAAGAAAAAATACGTAACGAACTAGAGGCTAACAATCAAACTATGTCTGTCGCGGATATTAAAACAAGGGCTATCTATTTAGCTGAATGGAGTAAACCCAGTTTTTATCAGGATGCAATAAAAAGCTTTAAAGAAAATGATATTTCAAATCCTCCTTTAAAGAATTCGATTTTGTTTATTGGAAGTTCTAGTATCGTTTACTGGAAAACTTTAAAAGAAGATATGTGGCCTCATGAAGTAATCAATAGAGGTTTTGGAGGAGCGCACATAGCACACATAAATAATTACTTTAATGAAGTGGTAACACCTTATGAGCCAAAAGGAATAGTTTTTTTCTGCGGAACAAATGACCTAACAGCCTTAAAATCTGTAGATAAGGTATTTAACGACTTTCTTTCCTTCTACCACAACGTAAGAGTTACTTTACCTAATACAAAGGTCTTTTTTATAGGTATAAAACCCAGTATTGCAAGACATTACTTAAGGGATAAGCAATTAAGATTCAATAAATTAGCTAAAGATCTAGCAGAAAAAGAGGATAGCTTAGTCTATATAGATGTATGGAAAACCATGCTTTTAAAAAATGGAATGGCTGACCCTAGTTTGTTTGTGGAGGATGGTTTACATATGAATCAGAATGGGTATCTCATCTGGAAAAACCTTGTCCTGACTCATTTAAACAAAAGTTTTTAATCAAAGATGTCCTTATCTCTCGGTAACAAACCTAAAGACTTAGGAAATATGAACTCATCTGAAATTGGTTCTTTAGGTCTACTTGGAGGTCTTTTTATTGGAAAAGCTAGCGGTGTTATATCACTTTCAATCTTCTCTCCAACTTCTATAGAGGCCCTATCGACACTAAAATGAAAACTATCGCTCCCTCTTGTACAGCCATCTGCAAAAAAAATTATTGTAAAAACTGGTCTATCTTCTGAGCTCTTATTGGGTTTAGCATTATGAAAAGTTAATCCATGATGAAAAGAAACATCACCTGGATTCATATCAATGTACTCTGGAACTAGACCTTTTAACTGAGTTATGTCTTCAAGCTCCTCTTGACCTACCTTACCTTTAAATATATTTATAAATCTTTTTTCTTTTATTTTGTGTGAACCAGGAAAGAAGCCTAAATGACCGTTTTTTTCATTAACTGAAACCATAGGAATCCAAGCAGTAATGGTCTCAGTTTCTTTTATAGGCCAATAAGGTTGATCATGATGAGTATCAGTTTCTCTACCTCCCTTTTCTTTAATTAACGCTTGATCATGCCAAATTCTTAATTTTTTGACTCCTAGAAGTTTAGCTGCAGTGCCTGCTATCCTTTGATCAAAGGTTAATTGTCTAATTTTTTTAAAATCTTCCCATAGGTTCTGACACTGAATAAATGATTGTTCGTATTCAGTTTTTTCTGAAAGAATTCTTTTATCTAGCTTCTTTCTTTCTTTTACAGCTGATTTTAAAGCTCTTCGGTAATCTTCTATTTCTGAGTTTTGTAAAAGATTCTCTGCAATTACAAAGCCCTTTTCGTTAAAATGCCTGCTTAAATTTTGTTCCATAACTAAATAATGCAAAAATTATATACGATAGTAAGCTCTCTTAAACTTGGAGTATTGTTTTTTTTAATCAGTTTTTTTGTTCCTACTTCCTTCGGTGATTCATATTTTGATGCTGGTCAATCAAGTATCAGACTAATAAGTGAAAGCTATCAGATAGATGCTGAAGATACATTGCTTGTTGGTTTAGAAATTAAGCTGAATTCAAGCTGGCATACTTACTGGAAGAATCCAGGTGATTCAGGTGAAGGAGCAACTATAAAATGGGATCTTCCTGAAGGATTTGAAGCCTCAAATATTTTATGGCCAGGTCCTGAAAGAATTCCTGTTGACCCTCTTATGACCTATGGTTATGAGGATCAGGTTATATTACTTACTAAGATAAAATCCCCTCAAGATTTTTCAGACACATTAACTATTTCCGCTAAAGTAACTTGGCTTACCTGCAAGGAAATCTGCATTCCACAAGAGGGAAAAGTGGATCTGATTTTATCTAAAGGCCCTAAAGAAAAGAGCAAGTTCTATAAAAAACTAAACGATGTATCTACATCTTTACCTATTCCTTCCCTGCAATCTTCGAGGGTAGTTGTTATTAACAACAAGATTTTTTTGCAATTCGAAGATTTAAGACCAAAGGACTTATCAGAAGTTTATTTTTTTCCTAATGATTATGGGGTTATTAGTTACGTAAAGGAACAAAAGCTAGAAAAAAATAACAAGAGTTTAAGCTTAGAGCTAAGTCCAGCTGAGATACAAATAGAGACTAATAAACTTAGAGGCGTCTTGAAGATTAAGACTCCAACAAAAGAGGAGTTCTACGAAGTTGATTTACCATTGGGAAATGGTGCTAAGTCTTCTGAACTTTCAATGTCATTGTTGACAGGTATATTTTTTGCTTTCCTAGGAGGAATAATTCTTAATGCAATGCCCTGTGTATTTCCTATTTTATCAATCAAAATACTAGGCTTTATAGAACAGAGCAGAGGGTCAAGAAGAAAGCTTCTTCATCATGGATTAATATTTTCTGCCGGTGTATTAACCACTTTCTTAATTATTTCTTCATTATTAATCTCTCTTAGAGCTTCTGGAGAAGCTATTGGATGGGGATATCAACTTCAATCCCCTTGGGTTGTATCTACTCTAATTTATCTGTTCGTCGCGATAGGAATAATATTTATGGGAAATATAGTTTTAGGAAGTAGGCTAGCAAGTATAGGAGTTTTAGGTCAGGGCAGAAAAGACTTGATGTCCTCTTTCTTTACTGGGGTCTTAGCTGTGATAGTTGCCTCTCCTTGTACAGCGCCGTTTATGGGACCAGCCTTAGGCTTAGCATTATTGCAACCTGGATTTAAGTCCATAGCAATTTTTCTGGCATTAGGGATAGGATTTTCTATTCCGTATTTATTACTCAGTATCTTTCCTCAGTTTTTATCTAAATTACCTAAGCCTGGTGAATGGATGCAAACTCTAAAACAGATTATGGCTTTCCCAATGTGGGCTTCAGCTTTATGGCTAGCATGGGTTCTTAGTGCTCAAGTAGAAATACAAACAGTTTTTGAAGTTTTAATAGGTGCTTTACTTATTGCCTTAACTTTTTGGATGTTAGACAAGACTCAAGGCTCTAGCATTCCTGTAAAGCGGCTGACTTTAGCTCTCTCTCTTGGACTAATAAGTGTTTCTTTTTGGCTATTACCTTTGAATGCTAGTGAGCAAACCTTTAAGCCTATGGAAGCAACAAACAGCTTTAGTTTAGAAAAACTTAATTCTCTTAGAATTGAAGAAAGGCCTGTTTTTGTTAATTTCACTGCTGACTGGTGCATTACTTGTAAAGTAAATGAAGCAATAGCCTTAGATCAGCAAGAAGTTAAAGATTTAATTAATAAAAAAGGCATAGTTTATTTAAAAGCTGATTGGACTAGAAAGGATTCAGAAATAGCTAACATATTGGCTGAATATGGAAGAACCGGGGTGCCTTTGTATTTGTTATTCCCCTCCAAAGGTGATCCAATTATTTTGCCCGAATTACTTACAGAGGAAACGTTGTTAGCTTTTTTAAATGAAATTAATTAATATTATTAATAAAGGGATCTGAATGAAAAAAATAATATCTTTAATACTCCTATTATTTATTAATTTCAATTTTGCATCCATTGCTACAGACTCTTCTGCTCCTAGCTTTGAATTATTAAACTCTTATGGAAAAAAGATCTCTTTAGATAACTTTACAGGAAAAACGATAATCCTAGAGTGGACAAATCATGACTGTCCGTTTGTAGCTAAGCATTATGCAACAGGTAATATGCAAAGTACCCAGAAACAAGCGAAAGATCAGAATGTTATTTGGTTAACAATAATTTCTTCTGCGCCAGGTACTCAAGGTTACGTTCTGCCTGAAAAAGCCAATGAACTTTCATCATCAAGAGATGCCCTTCCCAACCATGTACTATTTGATCCAGATGGAAATGTAGGAAGAATGTATGGAGCCAAAACTACCCCACACATGTATATCATTGATAAAAAAGGATTACTCAGGTATCAAGGAGCAATAGATGATGCTGGGGGAAAAGGTTTTTGGACAAAAAATCTCTTTGAAGCAGACAATCATGTAAAAGATGCTCTCTCTAAGTTACAGAAAGGTGAAGAGATAACAACTAAAGTAAGTAAACCTTACGGTTGTTCAGTTAAATACAAGGGCTAAGATTTATTCAGGTGCTTTAAACACATCACCCAACTTTTGTCCTAATGTCATATCTCCAGAAAATTTTACTTTTCCTGTCATGAAAGCTTGCATGGCAGCTGCTTGATCTCCTGAAAAAACTGACTCCATAGTCTCGAAGCTATCAAAAGTTAATGTTAGCTTTGGGTCATCATAATCTCCTTCTTCAACATTGAGACTTCCATTATTTATATCTATAAAGAAATTTGTTAAGCCTTCAATGTTAATTTGAATGCTTGCCTCTAATCCAGATGCCCCTTCAGCTACAAAAGAGCCTTCTAATTGTGTTTTAAGTTCATCAAAAGTTGCCATGCACACTCCTACTTTAAATAATTTGCAGAATCCATCTTCTCAAATAAAATGCTTTTTAACCACTAAGTTGGTTAAATAATATTTAAAATTTAATTCGGAACTAATTAATGTCCAGAAAAGATCAAGATAATTCTTCTAAAGAAGACTTTACTAAAATAATTAATGTACAAAAAGGAAGAAAGTCTTCTAAGTTTTTAAAAAAGACCAACTTTCTATCTGATGAGCAAAAGGATTCATGGAACCATAATGGCTTCATCCTTATTCCTAATTTCTACCCTGAGAATCTATGTAATGAAATGAATGAAACTGTGATAAATATAACTCGTTCTATGGTCAAGAATACAAAAGAATTCAGCCATGCCTACATTGATAATGGCCATATAGGGATTAGGGAAATGAAACCATCTAAGGAAATTAAAGATATTGAGGATGAAATGTCAAAAGTCTTCAGGCTCCATCATCAAGGAATATTTAATGATTTCGTAAAAAGAAATGATTTGCTTAACTTGCTAGAAGATATTCTAGGAAAAAACATAGACTGCTTCTTAAGCCAATTTATTTTTAAAAATCCAGGAGCCTGGGGTCAACCCTGGCATCAAGACTCTTCTTACTTTCCTTTTGATAGAGAACCGCAAGTTGGAGCTTGGTTGGCAACTAGCCCATCGACCATAGAAAATGGATGTCTTGTTGTGTTACCCGGATCACACCAGGAACCTCTGCATGAACATTTACCAGATGATAGGCCAGGAGCGAATTATGGATATACAGAGATAAAAGATCATAATTTTAAAAATGAAATGCCTTTACTGCTTCAAACTGGAGACCTCCTTTTGTTTCATAGTTTTCTTATGCATAAATCTTATGACAACAACTCAAATATTCGAAGGACTGCCATGGTTTATCATTTTGCAGAAACTGGTACAAAATTTGGAGAAGTAGATAGCCCAACTAATGAATGGATTTCAGTTAGAGGAAAGGGATTAGCTTAGTTATGAAATTCTTAAAATATGGGTTTTATTTTTTTTGTTTATTAATTTTTCTATACATCTTGATGGCAAGAGGATATCTAGGTTCTCTTCCTGAAGATGGACAAATATCTGCGGAAACTAGACCTATAGCCCACCTAGAAGGAAAAACTGGAAAACAAATATTTTTTGGAGACCTTCATGTTCATACTACTTTCTCTCAAGACGCCTTCTTCTTTAGCCTTCCAATGCTACAAGGAGAAGGAGTTCATCCCCCTTCAGATGCATGCAACTTTGCCAGATTTTGTTCTGCTTTAGATTTCTTTTCAATTACAGATCACGCTGAAGGTCTAACTAAAGATATGTGGAATAAGACTGTTCAGGCTACTAAATCTTGTAATTCTGTTTCTTCCGATAATCATAAGGATTTAATTGCTTTTGCTGGGTGGGAGTGGACTCAAATGGCAGGTGAAGCCGGTAATCCAGAAGAACACTTTGGGCATAAGAATGTAATCTTAAAAGATCTTGAAAACATTCCTTCGGTTCCTATAGGGGCTGGTTTAACAGGTATGGATTATATTTTAAAAAGTAAATTAACTCCCCCGATATTGCTTCTAGCAGACTTCCCTCCTGAAAAAATAGACATGGATTTCCTTGCTTATAGAAAAGAAACATACTCAATCCCTTTTTGTTCTGATCTTAGTAAAGAAGAGTTAAATTATAAGGAATGCAAAGAAGCAGCAGCTACACCTAAAGAATTATTTAATAGAATTGATGAACTAAATTTAGAAGCATTAGTTATACCTCATGGGACAGCTTGGGGAATTCATTCTCCTGTTAACTCAAGTTTTTTATCTCAATTAGAATTAAATCAACATGATGAAAATAAACAAAGGCTGTTTGAGGTTTATTCGGGTCATGGAAATTCAGAGATTTATAAAGACTTCAGGCATTACATTACCGATAAAAATGGAAATAAGGTTTGCCCCGACCCTACAGAAGATTTTGAACCTTGTTGCTGGAGAGCAGGAGAAATTGTTAAAAAACAATGTGAACTTAATAAAGAGAGCTTGTGTGATGAAAAAGCCAATGAAGTAAAAAATGAGTTTGTGAGCAGAATTAAAGACATTAGTAGATTTGGAATTATAAAGAATTCTAAACCAGAAGATTGGTTACAATGCGGTCAACTTAAGAACGAATTCTTACCTGCTTACACTTATCGACCCCTAATGAGTGCACAATCCTCTTTAGCTTCTAAAGTTAGTTCAGGAGATTCAATTGAAAGATTTAAATTAGGTCTTATAGGATCTTCTGATAACCATAAAGCTAGAGCAGGAGCTGGATATAAAGAATTTGCTAGGAAAGCTATGGGAGATTCTTGGGGAGCAAAAGATAATTTAACGTGGTTAATTCCACCTGAAAGAGGGGCTTCTTTTTACTCGACTGGTGGTCTTGTAGCTGTGCATGCTGAATCATTAGGAAGAGAGGAATTATTTACTTCCCTTTACAACAGAGAGGTATATGCGACTTCCGGGGAGAGAATCCTACTTTGGTTTGACATGATACATCCTAAATTAGGAAAAATACCAATGGGAAGCGAGGTTTCTTCAGATAAATCTGAACTTAAATTTTTAGTTAAAGCTATTGGTTCTTTTAAACAAAAACCAGGTTGCCCTGAATATGTTCATAACTCCTTAAGTAAAGATGAGGTTTCAAGACTATGTTTAAACGAGTGTTATAACCCTTCTGATAAAAGAAACAAAATAAACAGAATAGAAGTGGTTAAAATTATTGTGACAGAAGATATTGATAATTTGGATGAAGCCATAAATGACCCTTGGAAAGTTTTTAACTGCGAAGATCAAGGAGAAGGTTGTAGTTTTGAGTTTATAGATTCTGATCTTAGTTCAGAAGAAATAGATACTGTTTACTATGTTAGAGCCATCCAAGAGCCTTCTTTAGCTGTTGGAGGAGACCCTCTGAGGTGCGAATTAAATGAGAAAGGCGAGTGCATAAAAACTAGACCTTGTTACGCTAGTGGCGATAATTTTGATGCTAAGGATGATTGTCTCTCACTTATACAAGAAAGAGCTTGGTCTTCTCCTATATTTATCTCCTACAAAAAATCTTCTTAAGGATGTTAGAATAAAAAAGAAGACTGAAAATTTTTGTGGATTTTAACGGTAGTCACATCCTCTCGATAAATCAATTTGATCGCTCAGATATAGACCAGCTTTTCTTGGTAGCTGAAGATTTAGAGCCTTACTCTTTAAGAAATAAGATCACCAGAGTTTTGGAAGGTGCTATTTTAGGTAATATGTTTTTTGAACCCAGCACTAGGACGAGGATAAGCTTTGGAGCAGCCTTCAATATGTTAGGAGGGGCAGTTAGAGAAACCTCTGAAGTAGGTTCATCATCTTTAGTCAAAGGTGAGTCCTTAGTAGATACTGCACAGGTATTAAGTAGTTATAGCGATATTATTGTTATGCGCCACCCAGAAGAGGATTCAGTTAGATCTTTCTCCGAAGCAAGTAGAGTTCCAGTTATAAATGGTGGTGATGGTTCTAATGAACACCCCACTCAAGCACTTCTAGACTTATATACGATAAAAAAAGAGCTAGAAGCTCAAAATAAAGAAATGGACAATTTAAGAATTGCTTTGGTTGGTGATTTAAAATATGGAAGGGCAGTCCATTCTTTGATTAAAGCCCTTTGTCTATATAAAAATATAACTATTAATCTAATTTCACCTGAAGAACTAAAGCCACCAAAAACTTATTTAGATCTTCTGTCTAAACAAGGGTTAGCCATAACTCAATCTGAAAATCTTGAAGAAGGAATTAAAGAAGTTGATATTATTTACATGACAAGAATTCAAGAAGAGAGATTTAAAAATAAGTCAGATGCAAAAAAATACCAAGGACTATTGAGTTTAAATAAAAAGATTTACACAGCTAATTGTGAGCCTAACACTGTCATCATGCACCCTCTTCCAAGAGATTCGAGAAAAGAATCTAATGAACTTAATTCTGATCTATACGAAAATCCAAATCTTGCAATATTTAGACAAGCAGATAATGGTGTAGTAATAAGAATGGCTCTATTCGCATTAATTCTAGGAGTTGAAGATAAAATCCACAAAACTTCTACAGAGGCAGATTGGCAATCAACTAAACGTTATTAAGAGCTGCAGAAAGGTCTTCTAAAAGATCTTCAATAGATTCAATACCAACAGAAAGTCGGACCAAACCATCTTCTATACCAAGTTCTTTCCTTATTTCTTCTGGTACAGAAGCGTGAGTCATAATAGCTGGGTGTTCTATTAGGCTTTCTACCCCACCTAAACTTTCAGCTAAAGCAAAAATTTTAGTTCTTTCTAGAAATGTTGTTGCACTTCTTAATCCACCTTTTAAAACAATAGTAATCATACCTCCAAACCCATTCATTTGTTGTTTAGCTATTTCATGATTCAGGTGACTAGAGAGTCCTGGGTAATAAATCTTATCTATAGCATCATGACTTTCAAGAAAGTTAGCTATTTCTTGAGCATTCTCACAATGCTTTTCCATTCGTACTGCTAAGGTTTTAAGACTTCGTAACACTAAAAAGCAGTCAAAAGGACTCATAATTGATCCAATTGAATTAGACAAAAAAGCTAGCTCTTCTGATAAGTCTTTTCTTTGTTCAGAGCATACAACAAGCCCTCCTATAACATCAGAATGGCCATTTAAATATTTGGTAGCTGAGTGAAGCACAATATCAAACCCTAGGTTTAGAGGTTTTTGAACATAAGAAGAACAGAAGGTATTGTCACAAACAGTAATTAAATTATTTTTTCTTGCGAATTCACTTACTCTTCGTAAGTCCACAATCTTAAGTAATGGATTTGATGGAGATTCAACCCAAATCATCTTGGTATTTGATTGAAGGGAAGACTCTAGTCCATCTAATGAAGATAAATTGGTATAAGTAAATTCTAATCCTGAAGATCTTTTTCTAACATTCTCAAACAATCTATAAGTACCCCCATAGAGATCATCCATGCTAATAACATGATCACCAGAATCTAATAACTCAAGAACAGTAGCAGTTGCAGACATGCCAGAAGAAAAAGCAAACCCATGTCCACCTTCTTCCAAATCAGAAATGCATTTCTCTAGCGACTGTCGCGTAGGATTTATGGTCCTAGAATAATCATAGCCCTTGTGCACACCAGGGCTCTCCTGAACATAAGTTGAACTAGTATAGATAGGACCTATAACAGCTCCTGTTGTAGGGTCGGGTTCTTGACCTGAATGAATAGCCTTAGTAGCAAACCCTTGCGAGTTTTTCTTATCTTTCATTTATTTAACTTATCTTGAATAAACTTTTATATCTATTAATTAAATCTACCTTAGTTATGAAACCAAGAAATTTATCTTCATCAAATACTATGGCCACTTTACCTTGAGATAAAATCTTATAAAGTGAATTTTCATCTGAATTTACTTCAATGGTTTCTAAATCTACAACCATAATTGAATCTATAGGCTTAGAAAAAAGACTCTCATCTTTATAAACATTAAGTAAAAGATCTTCTTCATCAACTATTCCTACAAGTTTATTTTGTTCTAAAACGGGGAGTTGAGAAATATCAGAAGCTCTCATTCTGTTATATGCCGTCATAAGAGTATCTTCAGGCTTCACACTAATCATCTCTCCTTTATCTGCTCTTTTGCTTATAAGATCAGATAAATTGCCTTTTGGCTTATCTTCAATTAATTCATTGTCCTTTAGCCATGATTTACTGAAAGCCTTAGATAAATATTTATTTCCTGTATCGCAAACAAAAGTAACAACCTTTTTTGGGGAATCTTGTTTTTGGCACCACTTTATAGCTCCGCATATTAAAGTTCCTGTCGAAGAACCAGCTAAAATACCCTCTTCCTTAAGAAGCTGTTGTAAAACTTGGAAAGCTTCTTTGTCTGAAACTGTTACAGCATCATCAATTAAATCCAAATTTAAATTAGTTGGGATAAAGTCCTCCCCTACTCCTTCTACGAGCCAAGAACCTCCATCATATTTAAAATTTCCTTTAGTTACAGCATCAGCTACTATTGACCCCTCAGGATCTGCAACAACCATTTGCACATTGGGATTCTTTTCTTTAAAGAATTCAGCTAATCCAGTGACTGTCCCACCAGACCCAACGCCAGCAACAAAAGCATCTAAATTACCTTCCATTTGATCCCAAATTTCAGGAGCAGTTGAAGTTTTATGAGCTAATGGATTGGCGGGGTTAGAGAATTGGTCAGCAAAAAAAGATCCTTTAGTCTCCATAGCTAACTTTCTTGCTACATCTTGATAATACTCAGGATGCCCCTCAGGAACATCAGAACGAGTAATTATTACTTCAGCCCCCAATCCTTCAAGATGAAGAATCTTCTCTCTACTCATCTTGTCAGGGATAACTAGAATTAACTTATACCCTTTAATTGCAGCAACTAAGGCTAAACCAATTCCAGTATTTCCTGCTGTTGCTTCTATTATTGTTCCTCCAGGTTTTAAAACCCCGGATTTTTCTGCTTCCTCAATTATTGATAGTCCTATCCTATCTTTAATGGAACCCCCGGGATTATGATTCTCCAACTTTACATAGAGTTCGCAAAGTCCAGTATCAAATGCGCTAAGCTTTACCATGGGAGTACTTCCAATGATATCCAAAATAGATTTATGTATTAATTTCATATTTTTAATCCATTAAATTAAGTTACTATTATAGAGTTTTTACAATTTATATTTAAAACTAAAAAAAAAATTTGAGGAGTTCAAAAATAATGTCTGAAATAAATAAAGGTCAAAAAGACTTCTGGTCAGGAAAAGGTGGTGACGTTTGGGTAGAAAGACAAAATGCTATGGATATTATGTTAAATCCATTAGGTCATGCTGCGATGAACAAACTTAACCTTAAAGATGGAGAAAATGTCTTGGATCTAGGTTGCGGATGCGGGCATACAACTTTAGACATAGCTAAAAAGATTTTACCTAATGGAGAAGTAACTGGACTAGATATTTCAGTTCCTATGCTGAAAAGAGCTAAGGAGTCAGCAATAAAAGAGTCATTAAATAATGTTAGCTTTAATTGTGTTGATGTGCAGACTGATGACATTGGTGAAGATATTTATTCCTCTGCTTTTTCTAGATTTGGTGTTATGTTCTTTGAAGACTCGGTAGCTGCCTTTAAAAATATAAATAAAAGCTTAAGGTTAGGAGCTAGTCTATCTTTTGTATGTTGGCAGTCCTCTTCTCTAAATCCCTGGCAATCATTATTTATTCAGGAGATAAAGAAATTCCTTGATCTACCCTCCCCTCCTCCAAGAAGTCCAGGCCCTTTTGCTTTTATGGAATCAGATTATGTAATTTCAATTCTTGAAGAAAGTAATTTTCAAGATATAGAGATTGAAGGACATAAAGAAGAGGTAACTATGTTTTCAGGGAGAAGCCTTTCGGAGGCGATAAAAGACTACATATCTATAAACCCGGTAGTCACTCAAATGTTAAAAGATTCTCCTGAAGAATTAAAAAATAAAATTATTAACTCTGCTGAAGAGGCATTTTCTCCTTATTTTTCTGAAAAAGGCTTAGTTTTTCCAAGCGCTACTTGGTTAGTATCTGCAAAAAAGTAAGAAGTTTACTTTTACCCCATCTTACAAAAAACTAACTTATTACCATCTAGGTCTCTGACATAAGCCCCATAAAATGTTGGCACTCTCTGCCCAGGTTCACCTTCATCAGTAGCTCCCAATTCTATAGCTTTAGCATACATTTCATCAACTTCGTCGGTAGTGTCTAAGGTTATGCCTGTCATGTTTCCGTTTCCCGAAGTTGCAGGATTGCCATCGTAAGGAATAAAAATAGCAAAAACTGTATCGTCATCTTTCAAAGTGTAAAAGAAACTTCTTTCATTTGGAGCAAAACTTCTTGCAGAAAGAGGTTCAAACAATTTGTCATAGAATTCTTTAGCCTTATTAAGGTCATTGGTTCCTACAGTTATATATTTAGCTATCTTCCCTGCCATTTCTTCTCCTTATTTAGTTACTGGAAAATAATGAATGCCTCTAACATAGACAGTATTAATTAGATTACCTTAACATGAACTAAATTAATTTTTAGAAGATTTTATTTATTTAAAATTGTTTGGATACATTCTTAATTTATTCAGCAAGGGAATGAAGTTAAAATTTTTTGATATTATGGATTCAATATTAGATGAATAGTTAACTTAATATGCCCTCAAGAAAACTTTTAGTGCTTGGATCTAGAATTGGTAAAGTAGTAATGCCAAAGAAAATTGTTTCTGATCTTATATCGATAACTGATAAAAGTGTAAAGTCGAATAAAGATTTTGGACATGCTTTGGCGGGGCAAATAGAAAATGAAAGAGTTCTTACAAAAAATGATTTAGGTAAAATTTGGGAATGGCTAGAAGATGAAGTATCTCTTTATGTTAAAAACATCTTAAAAGACATTGATTCTAGATTTAATGACAAATCTAAGTCCTATAAAAGCCTTGCAATAGAAGCTTCAATAGAGTCCATGTGGACAGTTTCTCAAATGGAAAATGAATATAACCCAGTCCACTATCATACTGAAATTAAATCTTTAGAAGACATATCTCCTAATTGCCAAGTAAGTTCTGTTCTTTATTTAAAATTACCTAATAGTATTTCTAGAAATTTAAAGAATAAAAAAGGAGGGCCTGATGGAGCAATTGAATTTATTAGTCGGGGCTTTGGGAGTGAGTTACAGAGTCTTTCAGTAGGTTCTAGAAGATTTATGCCTAAAGTAGGGCATTTATACATATTCCCCTCTTGGCTACTTCATACTGTTTACCCTTTTGTTGGTAAAGGTGAAAGAAGGAGCCTTTCTTTTAACTCTAGTTATAAAGTTTTAAATCAAAAAAAAGATTAACTTTTTTTAATAATAAAATTTAATTTATTCATTTAAATTTATCTTGCAGATAATTTAACAGCAGGCCATATACTGGTAAAAATATCAAAATTGAAATAATAATCTTGAATATTAAATCAGTATGAGCAACAACCAGCCAATTGGAAGCCATAAATGGGTCTGAGCTTTTTGAGAAAGCAACCCAAAAAAATAAGTATGTATCAATAGAATTAGCAACTAAGGTGGATAAAGATGGGGCAACCCACCATAAATCAGTCTTATTTCGTATTCTTTGAAAAAAAAATATATCGATGATTTGACCAACAAGATAAGCTGTAGCGCTAGCTATACCTATCAAATAATCTGCCAACCAAGAACTTATAAAAAAAGCAGGAATAAAAGCTAAAATCACTACAATTCTTGCTAAATTTTGATTGAATAACCTAACAGTTAAATCAGTAAGAACTATTATTAAAGGAAAAACGAGCATCCCCCAAGTAAACTTTATGCCCAAGAATTCACCTCCAAACTGTACTAAATAATTTGATAGAGAAATAATAAGAATGTGAAGAAAGATCAGTCTACTGACAATTGCTTTATCTATTTTCCTGAAGTTAATTGTCAGCATAAAATAAGAAGCTTAATAAAGTTCTCTGCGCACTGCTTGATTTGAACAAGCGACCCTCTGCGTGTCGAGCAGATGCTCTACCCCTGAGCTAAGCGCGCAGATTAAGTATTTTAATAGATTATTGTTTGTTCACAAATTTCAAGTTAAATAAAAGGTTTTAAAAAAAACTGTAAAAATTTGTTAAAGTTGGTTTAGGATAAATTTATGATTAAATTATTATTGTCTCTTCCTAATTGGTTATTAATTTTGTTGTCAAGAAAGAAGCAAATTCAATTAGGAGAAAGAAAACTTCATGCCCCTTTTCAGCTGTTACTTAAGCTAACTGAGAATATGGTTACAAACTGGGAAAATATTACACCTGAAGAATTCAGGGCTTATTACTTGCAACAAAATTCTATGTCTTCAGAATTTCCTTCTTCTATCGATTGGAAAGATCATAAAGTTGAAGTAGAAGACTCAACTATAACTGTAAGAGAGTATTTTTCTAACTCTATTTCAGATAAATCAGCTGCTTTAGTCTATTTCCATGGTGGTGGCTGGGTTATAGGTGACTTAGAAACCCATCATCAGCTTACAGGCCTCCTTTGTGAAAAACTAGATGCAAGAATTTTCTCTGTAGACTATCGACTATCTCCTGAGTTTAAATTTCCTATCCCTTTGGAAGATTGTGAAAAAGCCTATGAATGGGTAATAAATAACTCTGATTCTTTAAATGTTGATAAAAATAAGATTTCTGCTGGTGGTGATAGTGCTGGTGGAAATATAACTGCAGCACTTTGTTTAAAGAGAAGGGATGAAGGAAAAGTTTTACCAAAGATGCAACTCTTATTTTATCCAGTTACAGACCTGCATTTAAAAAAAGATTCTATAGATGAGTGCGCTGAAGGTTTTTTTCTAACAAAAGAAGCAATGATTTGGTTTAGAAAACACTATTTAAACTCTTTAGAAGAAATACATAATCCTCTCGTGTCTCCCCTATTGTCACAAGACCTTTCTGGTTTACCTCCTGCAATAGTTTCAACAGCAGGTTTTGACCCTCTGCGTGATGAAGGAGATGAATATGCCAATAAATTACTGTCTTCTGGAAATAAAGTATTTCACCAAGAAAATGAAGGATTTGTCCATGGCTTTGCTAACATGAGCTACATTCCAGGTGTACCTGAAGCCTTGGATGAAATTTGTTTAAATCTAAAGGAGATGATGAATTAATCTTCGTTATATTTTGTCAACTCAATTCTGGCTATAGTTCTTCTATGCACCTCATCAGGGCCATCAGCAATTCTTAGTGTTCTCTGCCCAGCATAAAGTCTAGCAAGAGGTGTATCTTGTGATACTCCTGCGCCTCCATGGATCTGTATTGCTTTATCTATAACCCTTAAGGCCATATTAGGAACAGCTACTTTTATCTGAGCAATTTCGCTTCTAGCCACTTTATTTCCGACAGTATCCATCATATAAGCAGCCTTAAGGGTTAAAAGTCTGCACATCTCTATTTCTGTTCGACAATCTGCTATGACATCATAGTTTCCGCCTAGCTCAGATAAAGGCTTTCCAAAAGCTATTCTCGAAGTAGATCTTTTACAAAGCAATTCTAATGCTCTTTCTGCGGACCCAATTGTTCTCATACAATGATGTATTCTTCCTGGTCCTAATCTTCCTTGCGCAATCTCAAAACCCCTACCTTCTCCTAACAATAGGTTATCTTTTGGAACCCTTACGTCTGTAAATTTCATGTGAGCATGCCCATGAGGAGCATCATCTGAACCAAATACTGTCATCATTCTCTTTATCTCTACTCCTGGAGTATCCATCGGCACTAAGATCTGTGATTGTCTTTGATGTTTTGGGTTATCCGGATTGGTAACTCCCATAAAAACAATTATCTTACAACGCGGGTCCCCTGCTCCAGATGTCCACCACTTTTCACCATTTATTACATAATCATCTCCATCAGCTACAATCGAACTTCCTATATTAGTTGCATCAGAAGAAGCTACATTTGGTTCAGTCATTCCGAAAGCTGATCTTATTTCACCATCAAGTAAAGGCTTTAACCATCGTTCTTGCTGCTCAGGCGATCCATACTGGGCAATAACTTCCATGTTGCCTGTATCAGGAGCAGAACAATTAAATATCTCTGAAGCAATCCCTGACCTTCCCATTAGTTCAGCTAATGGAGCATAATCTAGATTGCTCATGCTTTCTCCCATCGGATTTTCAGGAAGAAATAAATTCCATAAACCTTCTTGTTTAGCAATCTGCTTTTTATCTTCGATAATTTTAGGTATCTGCCACCTATTTCCTTTCTTAGCAAACTCTTCCATCTGATCTGCATAAATTTGTTCCGATGGAAAGATATGTTCATCCATAAATTGAGAAATTCTAAGTCCCAATTCTTTTGATCTATCTGAACTATCCAAATTCATCATTTTCTCCTTATAAGTTTTATAAATTATTCTTTTTATACACTATAAGTTAGAATGATAGTGCTTTTTAAAAACTAACTTCGAGTTTAACTCAATGATTGTGCATATAAAAGAATGAATTTAAGTGATAAAGATCTAAATCTTTTTGTGGTATTTGATGTTATCTATACTGAAAAAAACCTTACAAAAGCTGGTCAGGTTTTGGGAATCACTCAACCTGCTGTTAGTAATGCTCTTTCAAGATTAAGAGATCAATTTAAAGATGAACTCTTTGTAAGAGGTTCGAGTGGTATGACGCCTACTCCGGTTGCTGAAAATATGATTGGAGATATAAGAGTTGCCTTAGATTTAATTAGAAATTCTATTACGGACTCAGAAACCTTTAACCCCAAAACTGCAAAAGCAACTTTCAAAATTTCAATTGGCGACACTTCAGAATACAGGCTACTGCCTGAATTAATTAAAAATATATCTAACTCAGCACCAGAAATAGACGTACAAAGTTATCTAACTCCAAGAACAGAAACCCCAAAAGAACTTGCTGCAGCCAATATCGATTTTGCAATTGATCCACCAATTCATTCAGACTCTAACTTACGAAATAAAAAAATATATCAAGATGATTATGTTTTAGTAGTAAACAAGAAACACCCTATAGCCAAAAAGAAAAAAATCAGTCTAGAAGATTATTTAGGCTTATCTCATATACACATCTCAAAAAGAGCTTCAGGTCTCGGACATGTTGATACAACCTTAAATAGATTAGGTTTAACAAGACGTATAGCCTTGAGAGCTCAACATTTTTTAGTTGCACCTTATATTATTGATCAATCAAATCTGGCCATGACGACTATTAAAAGTTTTGCAAGAGGAAGGGACTTTAAGGTTTTACAACTCCCCTTCAAGATAAACCCATTGGTGCTCCACTTATATTGGCATGCAAATAAAGATTCAGATCCAGCAAATAAATGGATGAGGAAACTTATCTTTAGTACCTATGGAAAAATTCAAGGAAAAAGATAATCTGGTACGGATGGAGGGACTTGAACCCCCACGCCTTTCGGCACTAGAACCTAAATCTAGCGTGTCTACCAATTCCACCACATCCGCAAAAAAGATGCTGCATTATAAGATAAGGGAAAAAAATTAAAAATCTAAAGATTATCTAATTCTTGAACTTCAATTCTTAGCTCATTAACTTTCTCTTCAATTTCCATTAAAGACCTATTAATTTGTATCCTGAAAGAATCAAATGATTTTATAGCTTCGTTATGTTCTTTAATCCTATTTTCGAGATTTGAATCTGAAAGAGAAGAATTATCTCTTGATAATTTTGTATTTAAGTCAGATTGAGACTTTTCTAACTTTGCTAATTCTAGATTTATTGCTCTTTGTTTAGCCAGAATTGAGTTGTTGGTTTTGGAAAGATCTTCAGTTAAAGATTCTATTTCTGTAAGCTGGAGTTTTAAAGAATCAATATTTTTCCTGTTTCTCTTATTACTTAAATCCCAAAGTTTTCTTATTTCTTTATTGATAAATTTTACTTCTTCCTCTGTTGAAGCGAAGGATTCTTTATTCAAATTTTTTACTGAATTAATTTCCTCTTCTAAAACACTTAGTCTTTCAACAAAATTTTGACCTGTTTCTTGTTGATACCCAGAGGCGTTAAAAAACCACAGCCCTAAAACTAATAAGCCTCCTAAGTTAATTAAACCCAATAAAGAAGCAAAAAGTATACTACTTCCTCCTATACTTCTTTTCTTTCGATTATCAGAAGATTCTGATCTTACAGGTTTTATGTCTCGTGAATTCAAGATTTGATAGCAATATGCCTTTAAAGTTATTTTAGTCTTTCATTATATTTCTTCGTAGATACAATATGCTAATAAGATTGAAAGTAAATTTAAAAAGTTTTAAAGAATAGGAGAAGTAATGAATTTTGAATTTTCATCTGATCAAATGCTTTTGAAAGATCAGGCCCGCAAATTTTTAGAAAATGAGGAATCCGTAAAAAAAGCAAGAGCGGTTTTAGAGGGAGAGCAAACTCATGATGACTCACTTTGGAAAATGGTAATTGAGATGGGCTGGACTGCAACTACAATTCCAGAAGAATTTGACGGTCTGGGTCTTGGTTATCTTGAGCTATGTGTAATTGCTGAAGAACTTGGAAGAAGCTTAGCTCCCACACCTTTTTCTTCTAGTGTTTATCTAGCTACAGAAGCGTTGATAAATTATGGCTCCAAAGATCAACAACAAAATTACTTATCAAAATTGGCTTCTGGAGAAATTATTGGAACTTTAGCTCATACAGAAAGCTTAACCGCACCCACACCTGAAAATTTAAGTTGTAATGTAAAAAATAATAAATTGAATGGCACTAAGATAGCAGTAACAGATGGGGACATAGCTAATTTTGCTGTCGTTTCTGCAAAAGATGATGACAAAGTAGTGCTTTGTCTTGTAGACCTTTTTTCAAAAGGAGTCGAAATTACCAACCAGACTACTTTAGACCCATCTAGATCCCACGCTTCTTTAGAATTTAAAAATGTAGATGTTGAAATATTAAATCATGATGATGGCTGGACTGCTTTGCAAGAAATATTAGATAGGGCAGCTGTTCTGTTTGCTTTTGAGCAGCTTGGAGGGGCTGAAGCTTGTATGGAGATGGCAAAAGAATATGCCATGGGAAGATTTGCTTTTGGTAGGCCTATTGCCTCCTTTCAAGCTATAAAACATAAAATTGCTGACATGTATATCGCTGTAGAACTAGCGAGATCTAATTGCTATTTTGGTGCATGGGCATTAAGTACTAATGCTCCTGAACTTCCAACTGCAGCTGCTACTTCAAGGGTTAGTGCTAGCAAAGCCTTTTATGAATGTTCAAAAGAAAATATTCAAACTCATGGAGGCATGGGATTTACTTGGGAATTTGATTGTCACCTTTATTACAGGAGGTGTAGACAGCTTGCAGCTAATATAGGCAGTCAAGCTGTTTGGAAAAATAAATTAATAAGCTCTTTAGAAAGAGCTAACCAAATATAAGGTATAGGAGAAAGTTATGGATTTTAATGATACAGCTGAAGAAGCTAAGTTTAGAAAAGAAGTTAACGACTGGTTAAAAGCCAACGCTACACTTAAAGAAGATGAAGAGTCTGGAAGTTATCCTGGTATGGGAGAGGATGATGCCTTAGCTTTAGCAAAGAAATGGGCAGCAAAATTATACGAAGGCGGCTGGGCTTGTCTGCACTGGCCTAAAGAATATGGAGGAAGGGACTCAACGCCAATTGAAAGAGTGATTTGGGGTCAAGAAGCGTCGAAATTTAGAATACCTGGTGGCTTCTTCGAAATTGGGCAAGGGATGGCTGGTCCCGTTCTAATGATGTATGCAACTGAAGATCAAAAAAAGAAATACCTTCCTCCAATGGCAAAAGGAGAGGAGATTTGGTGTCAGTTATTCAGTGAACCAGGAGCTGGATCGGATTTAGCAGGTCTAAAAACTAAATCTGTTCTTGAAGGAGATACTTGGACTATTAACGGCCAAAAAATCTGGACTTCAGGAGCACATTATAGTGACTATGGAATTCTAGTAACCAGAAGTGATCCTATGGCTCAAAAACACAAGGGTTTAACTTACTTCTTTCTAGACATGAAAAGTCCTGGTGTAGAGGTAAGACCTATTAAACAAATCTCGGGGGGGGCAAACTTTAATGAAGTTTATTTTACTGATGTAAAAATACCCGACTCACAAAGATTGGGGGCTGTAGGTGATGGATGGAAAGTGGCTTTAACTACATTAATGAATGAAAGATTAGCTGTAGGTGATGCTTCTGGTCCAGATTTTCAAGAAGCCTTTAATCTGGCATGTGGTCAAGACCTAAACGGTGACCTAGCTATAAAAGATGGATCTGTTAGAGATAAATTAGCGGATTGGTACTGTCAAGCTAGTGGTCTAAAGTACACTAAGTATAGGAATATTTCTGCTCTTTCGAGAGGAGATACTCCAGGTCCTCAAGCATCCATAACGAAGGTAGTTAGTGGAAACAAACTGCAAGAAATTGCTAGTTTTGGTATGGATTTAATGGATGCTGCTGGAATAGTTAGACCAGATTCTTCTGATGCAGAACAAAATATGTACCAAATGGGATTTTTTGGAGCTGCTGGTATAAGGATAGCAGGAGGAACTGATGAAATTCTTAGAAATATAATTTCAGAACAGGTATTGGGTCTTCCACAAGATATGAGGGCAGATAAAGGAATCCCATTTAACGAAATTCCCTCTAGCAATAAATAAGCCTATTCTAGAAGATCATAAGGAGTCTCCTCTTTTTATAGAGGAGGCACTACTAACCTGGAATTCTAAGGAACCTTTTTCACTAGAATTTAACGATCTTTACTTTTACAAGGGCAGAGCTATTGAAGAAGCTGAGTATGTCTTTATTTCAGCTAATAAACTTGTTAAGCGATGGGAACTACTTGAATCTAGGCAAGACTTTAATATTTTAGAGCTAGGATTTGGAGCAGCCTTAAACTTCACCACAACTCTTAAAAGATGGGTAAAGGTTAATAAATCAGATAGTTGGTTAAATTATGTAGCTATAGAAAAGCACCCCTTAGCTTTTGAAGATATAGATAAAACCCTAAAAGAATATAAAGAGATCAATTTATATTCAAAAAAACTGCTAGAGAATTACCCCATTAATTGTAAGGGCCTTCATAGGATTGAATTCGTTAAAGAAAAAGTAAGTTTATCTATTTATCTTGGAGAAGTAGCTGATTCTTTAAAAGACTTAAATGAAAAACAGAATTCATTTGATGCGATATTTCACGATGGTTTTAGCCCAAGTAAGAATAAAGAAATGTGGTCCCAGTCCGTATTTAAATCTTTATTCAAATTAAGTAATAAAGAGACAACTTATTCAACTTTCTCTTCTTCAAAACATGTTGTTGAGAAATTAGATACTAATAGTTTTAAAGTAAACAAAACTAAAGGTTTTGAAAATAAAAAACATATGCTGATAGCTAAATCAAGTAGTAAAAAGAGTCTAAATAAATTTAATCATAAAAAGAGTATTGCAATAATTGGTGCAGGAATTGCAGGCTCATTATTGGCAAAAAAACTTTGCAAAAAAGGTCATAAAGTTACAATTTTTGAAAAAGATAATGATTTTAATAAAGGCCCTTCTTCTTTTGAAGCTCTTACCCTCTACCCTAGACTATCTGCATTCAATTCATCTTATTCACTTTTTTGCTTACATTCATATTTGTATTCAACTAAATTCTATGACTCTTTAAACACTTCGCATTGGCATAAAACTGGGATAATTCTTTTAGATCATGATGAAAATACCAAAAAAAGATTTAATGAGCTTGAAAGATCAAGAAAAGATACAAGAATCTTTAAAAGGATAAACAAAGAAGAGGCTAGAGCTTTAAGTGGAATAACTTTAAAACAAGGGGGCTTATTTTTTAAAGAAGCAGGATGGATGAATCCAAAAAATTTAATACTAGATATATTGAAAGACCCTGCTATTAAGCTAGTACGTGAAGAAGTTATAAACGTTTCAAAAAATGAAGTGTCTTCATTAAACAATACTTATTCTTTTGATAATGTATGTTTATGTAACTCTTTTGGCTATGAAAAATTAATAGACCTAAAAGGCATATCAAAAAAAAGAGGTCAAGTAACTTACATAAAAAAAGAGAAAAGACTTAAGAAACTAAAAGTTCCCATTTGTGGTCGAGGTTATATATCTCCAACTTCAGAAAATTCATTAATTGTTGGTTCTACTTATTCCAAAGACTATATAAATGAGATCAATCCAGATGAAGATAAAGAAAATATAGAAAAACTAGAGGATATTATTGATGAAAAAATTCAAATTATTGGCTCAGATTTTGGATACAGATCTACAACACCAGATCATTTGCCTATTTTAGGGGAGTATAAAGGAGTTTTTTTAAATATTGGTCATGGCTCTAGGGGCACTGTTAGTGCACCTATCAGCGCACAATTTATTACAGATCTTATAGAAGGCAGCCCTGCAATTTTTGGTAAGAAGTTAATGCTTTCTTTAGATCCTGAAAGATTTACAAAGAAGTCTTAAAAGAAGCCATTGCTTGTTCTATAAGATTATCAACTTCTTCTTGTTCTTTAGGGGCTTTAGACCTTTTAAACCTAGAGAAGGCATACCAAACCACCTCTTCGGATTTAGCATCATGAAACCTAATTGTTAAAGCATCTTTATCTACACGATAATATCTGTGGTCAGAATCATCGTAATAACCTCTTCTGTACCAGGAACTAAAGCTTTGACTTCTATCAACTTCTCTTTCAGTTGCAATAAAGAACCTGACAATCAAATCTGGGTCTGTAGATTTAACCAAACCTAAACTCGATAAAGATGATTCAATTGACCTAGACGCCCTTTGTAAAAATATAGGATTAATACCTATCTGAGAGGGGTCTTCTTCTAAAGAAGAAGTTTCAATCTTAAAACTTTTGTAAGAGGAAAGGTCATAAACCTGATCTGAATCCGATTCTATCTTCAGGGTTGTTGCGCATCCCACAAAGACAAAAGAGAAAATAATAATTAAAAGTGTATTCTTCACAGTTATATTCTAAAACTATTCTAAAAAAGTTTAAAAACCTTTTTTCCTAATTTTTGTTTGCATTCCTTATATTGACCATTATAAACATTAGACTGTTTTTGCACTTTTACAGCCACTTTGATTAGCCAAGGCTTTTTTCTATAACTTTTTCTAGTGTATCCAGCCCAACCTTCGTGATAAGCAAGATATAAGTCTTTAGCATTGGTGTTTTTAATATTGAATTTTTTTATGCTCTTAGCGTTATACCACCCTATAAAATCAACAGCATCATCAAAATTATTTCGAGACTTGAGCCACTTCCCTCTTTCATTTAGATACATTTCCCAAGTTCCATCTATTGCCTGAGAATATCCTTTTGCTGAGCTCTGTCTTTTCCATGGAATAAATCTTAAAACCTTAACCCTGGGTGGTTTTGCAGCAGCAATAAAACTTGACTCCTGTTTAATAAAAGCCATAGATACTGAAACAGGTACTCCCCATCTTTCTTCGCTTCTATTGGCTGCCTTATACCAAGATTTTTTTTCTTGAAATATCTCGCAAACATCTAAAGTATTTGAAGGGGGGCCAGTTATAGAACAGGCTGATAGTAATAATGAAGATAATAAAAATAAAGTTTTAAGTTTCATTATCCTTAGTTCAGTATTTTTAATAATTCCTCTTCAGTTAAGATTTCTACTTTCAACTCTTGAGCCTTAGAAACTTTTGAACCAGGATTAACTCCTGAAATTAAAAAATCTGTTCTAGAAGAAACGCTTGAAGTTACTTTTGCTCCCCTAACGATTAAGTTTTCTTTTAATTCGCTTCTGGATAGAGAAGAAAAAACTCCAGTTAAAACTATAGTTTTTCCAGAAAAGTTTGAAGAATCGTCTTTCTTTGGAGCAGAAAGATTTAGACCAAGTTCTCTCAATTCTTTTAAAAGTGAAAGAGAATTTTTATTAGAGAAATACTCAAATATAAATCCTGCTGCTATTGGCCCTATATCATTTATCTCTGTTAATTCAGCCTTAGTAGCTTCAATTAAGTTTTCTATATTTTGGAAATTGAGGGCTAAATTAAGTGCTGTAGCTTCACCTACTTCTCTAATTCCTAATGCATATACAAACCTTTGAAGAGAGGTATCTTTGCTAGATTGAATAGAGTTCTCTAAATTGGCTGATGATTTTGGTCCAAAACCTTCAAGTGAAACAATGTCCTCTTTTTTTATCTTATAAAGATCAGAAACTTTCTCTACTAGCCCTTCTTTAATTAATAATCTAATTATTTTGTCTCCCAACCCTTCAATGTTCATAGCATTCCTAGAAACAAAATGTTTAATTATTTCAATTAACTGGGCAGGGCATTCCTCACCTTTTATACACCTTAAGGCTGAAACTCCTTCTTCTCTGACCAGAGTACTAGTGCAAGAAGGGCAAGATTTAGGAAGCTTAAGTTTTGATTTTCTTTTTACTGATTCTTGAAGAACAACTCTTGTAATTTGTGGAATAACATCACCTGCTCTCTTTATTATCACCTGATCACCTTTCCTTACATCAAGCCTCTCAACCTCATCAAAGTTATGTAGGCTCGCATTAGAAATAGTAACCCCAGCAACTTTAACAGGCTCTAACTCAGCAACTGGGGTGATACTTCCTAATCTTCCTACCTGAAAAGTTATTGCATTTATCAATGTTTTTGCCGTTTCTGCAGGAAATTTCCTAGCAATAGCCCACCTGGGAGCTCTAGACACATTTCCCAATCTTTCTTGTAAAATAAAATTATTTACTTTATAAACTACACCATCTATTTCATAAGGTAAGTCCTTCCTTTTTACCTCTATCTCTTTGAAATAATTTTTACAAGCCTCTACTCCTTCTACCACTTTAGTTTCAGGGTTTACTGGAAAGCCCCAAGCCTTAAAAAGCTCTAACATGTCAAATTGATTGGTTGGGATTTTATTATAAGAGGATTCAGACGTACCATATCCATGAATAAAAAGCTTTAAAGGTCTTGAAGCAGTAACGGTAGGATCTAATTGCCTCAAACTTCCAGCCGCAGCGTTCCTAGGATTAGCAAAAGCTTTAATCCCTGTTTTATTAAAATATTCATTTATTTTTTTAAACTCTAGTTTTTCAATAAAAACTTCTCCTCTTATCTCAAGAGAATTAGGTACCTTCATGGATCCTTCTTTTTGAATTAATTTTAAAGGAACTAAAGGTAGAGTTCTTATATTGTGAGTAATATCCTCTCCTACTGTTCCATCTCCACGTGTAGCCGCTTTTGATAAAACACCTTTTTCATAAAATAAATTGACTGCTATGCCATCTAACTTTGGTTCGCAACAATATTGAATAGAACCTTCAGTTAACAACCTCTCTCTAACTCTTTTATCAAAATCCTCTAGATCCTTGCCTACAAAAGCATTTTCTAAAGAAAGCATTGGAGTGCCGTGATTGACTTTATTGAAGCCTTCTGAAGGCTTAGATCCAACTCTTTGTGTTGGAGAAGTATCAGAAATTAATTCTGGAAATTTCTTCTCTAAAGATATTAACTCTTGGAATAATTTATCATATTCAGAATCTTCAATTTCTGGATCGTCGAGAACATGATAATTGTGAGAGTGCTCCCTAATTAAATCTGAGATTTCCTTAATCCGAAGCTCGTCTTCTTTCTTTTGCTTCATAATTAATAAGATTTAACTAACGTTAGCAAGGTGTTGCCTTTGAAACTCTTGGGACTCATTCCTCATGTGTTCAAGCATCTGCTTAGTTAAAAGATTTCTATTCATATCTAATAAGCTACAAGAAAAAGTTTCAGAAATGAAAAAAGCTACTGAATACATTAAATCAAAAGACTCTATAACTTTACTAGATCTAGTGGGATCTAATACCAGAGCAATATCAGAGGATTTTCTTTCAAACAAGAAATTACCTGGTTTTTTAGCATTTATTAGTCTAAACAATATTTGATCAGAGCTATCTTTAAAAACAAAGAAGCCATTCTCCTCGAACGAAAAGTTATAAGCTGAAAGCTTTTTTGAAAGGATTTCAAACGAAAAACTGTCTGAATCTTCAGAACAGAGGTTAAAAATAATGAGAGAGTTGGCTTTTGTATCAACAGTATCTTGTTCATGCTTATTTAAGTTATTTGTATTCTCTTCTTCAAGAGTAAAATTAGGTAAATCTTCTTCCTGACTTTCAGGCAAGTTTTGTATCTCACTAGCGGGTACAAGATCAACTTTTAATCTACTTTTTCTGTTCCGAATAGATCTCCTAATACCATCAACAAATACTAGAGCTAGTAATAATCCTATTATTACTGTAAGAAGCTCTATGAGATTGAACATGGTATTTATGCTGTTGCAGCAAGTCTAATAGCTTCTTCTACATCAACTGCTACCATTCTAGAAACTCCAGGTTCTTGCATCGTAACACCCATAAGGTGCTTACTCTTTTCCATAGAGATTTTATTATGAGTTATGTAAACAAATTGCACTTTATCTGACATTTCTTCTACTAAACTTATAAACCTCATTGTGTTCAAATCATCAAGAGGTGCATCAACTTCATCTAACATACAGAAAGGTGCAGGATTAAGTTCAAAGAAAGCAAAGACTAGGGCTATTGCTGTAAGTGCTTTTTCCCCTCCTGATAATTGTGAAACGCTTGTGTTTTTCTTTCCTGGAGGTTTCGCTAGTATTCCTATACCAGCTGTAAGCAGATCATCATCTAATAAAATTAACTCAGCATGCCCTCCTCCAAAAAGCTTGGGAAATGAGTTAGCTAAGCTTCTATTTAAATCATCAAAAGTATCTTTAAAAGTAGTTCTAGTTTCCTTGTCTATTTTGCTTATGGCATTTTGAAGGGTATCTAATGCCCTGATTAATTCTTCATGTTGATTATCTAAATGAGACTTCCTCTCTTCCTCTAAAGCATATTCTTCCATAGCAGCAAGATTTATTGCACCTAGCCTAGAAATCTTTCTTTCAATCTTTTCTAACTCACCTTGATAATCTTCTACTTTTTTGTCTTCATCTAACGCACTTAATAATTTCCTTAAATCTAAATTATTTTCTTTAACCTGCTTCTCTATGTTATCTGCCTCTATCTGGCCAGCTTGAAGCTCCAATCTAAGTGATTCTAAGACTTCTCTTGAAGTTAACACTCCTTGTTCTTTCTCCATCCTTTCTTTTTCAATACTTCTTATACTTTCAGACGAATCTTCAATAGTTTTTCTTATAGAAACCATTTCTTCTTCTACTTTTAATCTTGATTGAAGAAGTACCTTTAAAGAATCCTCCATTTGTTGAAGTGGTTCTAGATTTAAATCAGCTTCATGTTTTAAAGTAGAAATTTCCTCTTCTAATAAACTAACTTCAGAATTTAAGTGATCTAACTTTGATGTCTTACTAGCAAGCAAAGCTTGCGAATCAGCATACTCCTGAGTCTGATCCAGAAGTTTAAGTCTTTCTTCTTTACCAGATCCTTCAAATAAAGATTTTGTTTTTAGAATTAATTTTGTTGGAATACCCAGTAAAGATTCCAGGGAGCCTTTTACTTCCTCTAAACCGGACTCTTTGAGTACATTTTCTTTCTGCACCTTACCTCTAGATAAAATGGATAAAAGTTCTACTTCAGCTTTTTTTAGCATTGTAAGAAGTTTTTCAAGTTCTGATGAAAAAGAATCCCAGTCTTTTTGGACTCCTTCTATCTCATTATCTTGATCAGCTTCTGATAACTGATTTTCTCTTAACTGATCCAATTCAGGTCTGATTTGAGAGATAGATAATTGAAGTTTTTTAATTTCTTTAGAAATCTTCTGAATCTCTTCACTTTTAATAGTAATGCTTTCTCTACTTTTCTGTAAGTTAGAATTTATTTCCAAAGACCTATTCCTATTTTCAGCTATATCTTGCTCAGCTCTAGATATTTCTGCTCCTAGGCTATAAAAGTTCTGTTGCACTTTATCCATCTTGGTCTGCAATTCCATTTGGCTTGTTCTTAATTTATTAATATCGGAGTCAGAAGTCGTTTTTAAGGCGTTCATTTCCTCGAGTTTAATATTTTGAAGCCTTACCTCTTCTTCCTTTAATCTAACTTGATTTGCTTTTTCCTGCCATTGGCAAGACCAAACGAGGCCCTTCATGAAGGCTTCTTCTTTTCTAAGTTCGCCATATCTTTCAGCTGCTCTTGCTTGTTGTTTTAATTTAAAAAGTAATCGCCCTATTTCTTCTCTTAAATCTTCTAACCTACTTAGATTGTCTTTTGTTCGTTTTATTCTAGATTCAGTTTCTTTTCTTCTTTCCAGGTATCTAGAGATTCCTGCAACCTCTTCAATATATGATCTCATTTCTTCTGGCTTAGAACTTACAAGCCTAGAGATCATATCTTGTTCTATAATTGCATAACTTCTTGGTCCTAATCCGGTACCTAAAATAAGATCAGTTATATCTCTTTTTCTACAACTAGTACCATTGAGGTAATAATTTGATTGCCCATCAATATCCAAAGTTCTTCTAACAGAAATTTCATTATAATCAGCAAATTCTCCACCAATCCTTCCATCAGAATTATCAAAGAAAAGCTCAACTGAAGCCCTTGAAACTGGTTTTCTTGATACAGAACCATTAAAGACTACTTCTGACATAGACTGGCTTCTTAAATTCTTTGCTGAACTCTCACCTAGGACCCACCTTACAGCGTCTATAACATTAGATTTACCACACCCATTTGGTCCTACAATGGCTGTTAATTCATGAGGAAAAGATATTGTAGTTGGATCAACAAATGACTTAAATCCTGCAAGCTTTACTGACTTAAGCTTCATTTTTGACCTGATTTAGGGGGGAAGAAGCCCTTCGCCCTAAGGTAAGACGACAGCGAAAGACAAGAATATCTTTCCATTTGCTGTATAAGTCTAGTCTATTTAACTTAATGAAACTACTGATTTCTGATTGAATTAACAGTATTAATTGCTTCTTGTATAGTAAATTTTTCTCTCTCATTCACAGCATTAGCCTTGGCTTTTTCCCATGCCACCATAGCTGAATCAACATCTCCTTCTTGAAGATATCTAATTCCTTTAAGAGTTAAAGCAATAGGGTCTAGAGGAGACTTCTCCAATGCTAACGTAAGAGCATTTTGTACATCATCAGAAAACTTCTTCTTATCTCTAAAGAAAAGACTCTGAGCATATTCTGCATAAACTTCTAGAGGAATCTCATTAGAAAACTCTTGGGTTAATTTTTTTAGTAGAAGACTAGCTAGAAAAAACTCATCTATATCCTTAAATTGATTAGCCAACACATAAATCTCAGTGGCACTAATTTGTTGATTCCTTATCTGTAAATTTAATTGCTCTTCTATTACAGTTCTTCTTTTATCTCGAATACCTGTATCAGCTTGCATAAAACTATATAAAGATTGATGGCTTTGAAACTCATTTATCGCTCCCAATGAAAGAGGCTTGAAATAGATTCCAGAAATAGCTAAAAAAGTGAATAAAGAAAAAATAAAAGGCTTAAATAAATTTCCTTGCTTAGGAAAAACAGCTAGTTCTTTTTCTTTAGGAACATCCTGAAGAAGAGACTGTTCTCTTTCATTAATTAGCAATTGTTTTACTGCTTTAGGTAAATCTTTATTTACCTCTAAATCCTTTTTCTCTAACTTGAATAATCGAACATTTGCTTTTCTTCTGTCATAAACTGAATGGTTTGATAAGTAAAATTTAACCCCCATAAATGTGGTAAGGCTTACGAGAATTATTATTCCTAATAAATAAAACACTTAATCTTCAATAAGCTTTTTAAGCCTAGTCTTCTCTATAACTTTTACAATTTTTTCAGCCTGTGTATCTTCTGTTTTTCTTTTTGAAGAGATGTTCCAAAATACTAAAAAAGAAATAATTAATAAAAGTAAGACAAATGGACCAATCCAAAGTATTAAGGTGTTGTCTCTAAAGGCAGGCCTATAAAGTATAAAATCTCCATATCTAGACCTAAGGAATGTCTCTATCTCTTCCTCAGTTTTTCCTTCCTGAATTAACCTATAAATCTCTCTTTTTAAATCTTTTGCTATAGGTGCATCTGAACCAGCTAAATTAGAACTTTGGCATTTAGGACACCTGTAAGTATTTAAGAGAGAATAAAATTTTTGTTTATCTTCATTATTAACAAAACTATATATCTCTTTTGATGTTTCCGCTTCAACTAAGAAAGTTGAAAATAAGAATATAAAAATAAATAATTTTTTATTGTTACTCATCTAAATAATCAAGTACTTTTTTAAATTTCTCTTCCCAAACTTCAGGAGTTAACACTCCCACATGCCTAACTCTAATTACTCCCTTACGGTCTATTAAAAAAGTTTCAGGAGCTCCGTACACACCAAGATCAATGGCAAGCTTTCCTTCTTGATCAAAGATACTAAATTCATAAGGATCCCCTATTTGATTAAGTAAATTGATAGCTTTAACCCCATTATCCTTATAATTTAATCCATAAATACTTATTGTTGATTCTTTTTTTAACTTCATTAAGAAAGGATGTTCTACTCTACAGGCAATGCACCAAGTTGCCCAAACATTCAGTAAGGAAGGAAGCTCAACTAAGTTATCTTTAGTTACAATTTCTTTACTTGAGAGTTTAGTAAGTGAAAAATCTGGAAAATCTTTATCCAATAAAACAGACTTAAGCTCGCCTTGCCCTTTATCCAAGAAAGAAAAAAGACTTAATACCAGAAGAATAAACAGAACTAGAGGTATAAACTTGATTAATCTACTCATAGTCTTTTTTTAGCTGCCTAAAACTAGAAATAAATGTACCGAGAGCTATTAAAAAAGCTCCAAACCAGATCCATCTGATAAAAGGTTTAATTTGAACCTTAAAGGACCAAGTTCCATCGCCTACTTGATCTCCCAGAGTTACATAGAAATCCCTAAGAAAGGTTGGTTTTATAGCTGCTTCTGTCATCACCTGGTTAGAAGACAGGTATCTCCTTTTCTCAGCACTCATTTTACCTATTCTCTTATCTTTGATTATCTCAATATCAGCTGACATAGAAGCATAGTTTAGTCTTTTTGAATTTTCTATTTGTTTAAAAATAAAAGTTGTTCCCCCTAACTCATAGCTTTCTCCCTCCTTAAGAACTACATCTCTTTCTAAAGAAAAAGTAGAGACAACCCCTATACCTAGGACCAAGAATGCTGTTCCAACATGAGCACTAATCATCCCCATTCTTTTCAATAAAATTTTTCTAAGTTGGTGAATTTCTGAAGACGAATAGAATGTTTCAAAAATATTACCAGAGACTATCCAACTAAACATAGCTATCGCCAGAAAAGTTCCCCATTTAAGAGATCCAAAAATTAGAAAAACCAACAAACTTATAACAATAAATAAACACAGACTTTCAACTATCAGCCTTTTAAAGAAATCTAAATGCCTTGTACTATTCCAACCAAGATATAGTCCTATTCCCTGAAGAAAACTTAATAGCAAAGCAAAAGGGATAATAAGAACCTCATAATATGGAGCTCCTACAGAAATTTGATCCCCATCATATATAGCCTCATAAATAAGAGGAAAAAGAGTTCCAAACATTATTGAAATTGCCAATATAACTAAAAGTATATTATTCAATAAAAATCCAAACTCTTTTGAAGTTAAATTATAAGTACTTCTTCCGGGGAACTTATTGTTTAACAAGGAATAAAACGATAGAGAGCCTAAGATAAAGTATGCAAAAATACCTAGAATAAATACTCCTCTCTCAGGATCCAAAGCGAAAGCATGTACTGAAGTAAGAATACCTGATCTTACAAGAAAAGTTCCTAACAGACTCGCTGCAAAAGCAAGAATAGTTAAGAGGATCGACCAATTTTTATATATTCCTCTCCTTTCAGTGACTATTAGTGAATGAAACATAGCTACTGAAATGAGCCAAGGCACAAGAGCAGCATTCTCAACTGGATCCCAAAACCACCACCCCCCCCAACCAAGTTCGTAATAAGCCCACCAGCTACCAAGTGCTATTCCCAAAGTTAAGAATCCTGAAGATAAGAGTGACCAAGGTCTAGCATCTTTTGCCCAAACAGAATCTATCTTTCTCGATATTAATGCTGCTAAAGATAAAGCAAAGGGAACAGCTAATCCTGAGTAACCCATGTAAAGCAAAGGTGGATGTATTGTGAAGGCGAAATCTTGCAGTAAAGGGTTTAGATCAGCACCCTCAAGAGGAGCTACTGGAAGCAGTCTCTCAAAAGGATTAGAAGTAAAAATAGTAAAAGCAATGAATGCAAAAATAACTTGATTTAATACGGCTACAGTCAAGGCCACAAATTCTTCATCTTTGTCTTTATTTAAAAAGAAATAGACACTGGACCAAAGGCATATACAAAATATCCAAAGCAATAAAGATCCCTCATGAGCTCCCCAAGTAGCAGCAAACTTAAAATAATTAGGTAAGAGGGTATTAGAGTTATTTGCGACATAGGCTACTGAAAAATCATCAATTAGAAAGCTGTAGATTAAAGAAATGAAGCTTAAGAGCACCAATAAGAAAACAATGGAGTTTAACGGACCAACAGCTAAATAGTAAAAATTGTCTTTGGTAATAAATCTAATTAATGGAGAGAACCCAGCTAAAAAACTAATTACCAAGGCTCCTATCAATAAGAGATGACCTATTTCAACTATCATTGTTTTTTATCTTTTAAGATCTTAGCTACTTCTGGAGGCATATAATTCTCATCATGTTTAGCTAAAACTTCAGTCGCTATAAACACTCCTTGTTGATTTACCTTACCTTTGGCAACTATACCGGCCTCTTCCGAGAAGAGATCAGGGAGAATACCTTTATATTTAATTTCAAGCTCATCTTGAAAATCGGTAATGATAAAAGAGACCTGTAAAGAGTTTTTAAATTTTTTTATAGAGTCTTTCTTAACCATTCCTCCTACTCTTATTTGGGTACCTTGATTTATTTGCGCTTTTTTAAATTCTGAAGGTGAATAAAACAGGTTAATATTTTCTGATAGCCCCTTAAATACAAGTAATGCTGCTATTGCGGTGCCGATAACAATAGACAACACTACATAAAGTCTTTGTTTTCTTAAGGGGTGCAAATCTTACTCCCTGTTGTTTTTAAAATGTTCTTCTTTTATCAAATTGATTTGTCTATAAGGTAAGTAGATATTGAAGAAAATTACTATTAAAAAAATTAAAACGACAAACCAAACAAAGTGTCCCTGGCCGTCCATATTGAAAATGTTTTGTATTAAATCCAATGTACTCCTCATTTATTATTTAGAAAATTAATTACCCAAGATGTGTTTCTTTCTCTTGCTAAAATTTCTGCTCTTAACCTATTTAAAAGGATACAAGCAAGAAGCAGATAAAAACCTAGCACACAAGTTAATAGAGGTAGATACATATCTGATGTCATTGACGGTGCTGACGTTATTGAAAAAGTAGAAGGCTGATGAAGAGTTTGCCACCAGTCTACTGACTTCTTAATTATAGGAATAATGATTACACCTACCACAGAAATTAAAGAAGCAAGCCTGTCCCCTTTTTGTTTTTGATCAACAGAAGAATAAAGACCAATTATTCCAGCATATAGAAAAAAAAGAATCAGCGTAGAAGTAAGTCTTGCATCCCACACCCACCAAGTTCCCCAAGTGGGCTTGCCCCATATTGCTCCGCTAACTAATGCTAATAAAGTAAAGCTTGCACCAATTGGTGCAGCAGCTCTTAAGAACATGCCAGCTAATTTAGCTCTCCAGATTAAACAAATAAATCCAAAAACAGCCATCATTAAATAAACAGATTGTCCAAGGATCGCTGAAGGTACATGTATAAATATTATTCTGTAAACATCTCCTTGTTTGTAATCTGTCGGAGCAAAACCTATTCCCCAAGTTAAACCGATTAATACAACAAAAAATGAAATGGGATAAAGCCAAGACAATATTTTTGTAGCTAATTTAAAAAATAAAGGAGGAGATCCCAATGAAATGAGCCATTTTTTTATTTTTTTAAAGTTATTCATAGTTAATCAATAAAGCTTCAGTTGTTGCCAAACATATTCCAGGAATACCAATCGCAACTAGTGCTCCCAAAAAATAAATATAAGAAATAAAGTCTAATCCATTAAGGGCATTTGTTATAACTGCAACCCCAAGAATCAAGACTGGTATTGAAAGAGGGAGAACTATAACTGCACTTAATATAGCTGTCTTACCAATAGTTAAAGCACCACCCAAAGCTCCCAGAAGACTTAATAAAAAAGTTCCTAATAGAAGACTGACTAATAAAGGTACAAATAACGCTTCGGGAAGAAAAAGAAACAAAGCACTTATCATACAAGCTAACAACAAGGGAGCCCCCGTAACTAGCCAATGTGCTAACACTTTAGCCAATACTAGAATAAAAGTTGGCTCACCACTCAGTAAGAAATGATCTAAAGTACCATCTCTGAAATCTTCGTTGAATATACTTTCTACCGCCAATAAAGAAGCTAATAATGCAGAGACCCAAATTACACCTGAAGACAATGAGCTTAGAAAGGAATTTTCTGTTCCTAGCGCTAAAGGGAACAGAGTTATAACTATTAGAAAGAAAACCAGAGGAATCATAAATGTAGCTATTCTCTTAAAAGAAAGAATTAAATCTCTAAAAAGAACTAAAATGAACCAGTTCAGAACTGTACTTTTCTCTTTCACGTATATTTATCCAATAAGATTTCGTTAGATTCTATGTGAGATGAATTATGGCTAGTAAAAAGAAAGGAACATCCTTTGCGGTTTAGATTTTTAATAACTTCTGAGACCAAATGAATGCCTTCTTCATCAAGCGCATTAAATGGTTCATCTATCAAATATAATTTACACTCATCTAATAACCATCTTGCTACTGCCAACCTTTTAAGCTGGCCCATTGATAAATCAGAAGAAACCCTATCTCTGTAGTCGTAAAGACCAACTTTTTTTAATGAAGACTCTATTTTTTCTTCGTTGGAATTAAAGAAAAGATGGGAGAATTTTAAATTCTCAAAAACTGAAAAACTATTTTTCAGAGCTAACTGATGGCCTTGGTAAAAGCAAGATTTTAAGAAGTCTGACCTTACTAAAGCGGTTTCGTTTTCTTTCCAAATTATTTGGCCTTCTCTCTTTTCTATTAAACCTAAAATGCATTTAAGCAATGATGTTTTTCCAGAACCATTAGATCCAATGATTTCAGTATTCTTACCTTCAGAAACTTCAAATGATAAATTACTAAAAACTAAATCATTAGATCTTTGGCAAGATAAATTTTTTATTCTCAACAAATTCTTAACTCTCAAGAAATGAGAATACTATTTTATCAAAATAATTTGGTTGACTAAACGTAAGGTACATATAAAGGTACAGTTATAGTTACCTTATAAAGGCATTTACTTTACAATGCGCGAAAAATAAGTGAGGAAAAATTGTCTAATTCAAAGTTTGCTGAAAGAAATAGTGTTAAATTTGTAGAAGAAGGAAATCTACTTGCGCCAAGATTTGATGACAACGGTTTAATTCCTGTTGCTGTTACAGATTATAAAAATAACCTTCTTCTTATGCATGCCTACATGAATGAAGAAGCTTTAGAAAAAACCTTACTAACTGGTGAAGCTTATTATTGGAGTAGAAGCAGAAAAGTACTTTGGAAAAAAGGAAATACGAGTGGAATGATACATAAAGTTAAAGAGGTTTTAATTGATGATGATCAAGATGCTATTTGGTTAAAAGTATCTGTTGAGGGATTGGGAGCTAGCTGTCATGTGGGTTATAAGTCTTGCTTTTATAGATCTGTAAGAAAAATTGAAGAAGAGAAAATAAATCTGGAATTTATAGAAAAAGAAAAAGTTTTCGATCCAGAAATTATTTATCCCGGATCAGATAACCCAACTAAGCTTTAACTTGCTTGATTGCTTCTAATGCCTGCCCTATCTAAGCAATTAATCAAGAGGATGTATTAAAATATGTTAGATAATGGCCCCGTTAGCTCAGTTGGATAGAGCGCCAGATTCCTAATCTGGAGGCCATAGGTTCAAATCCTGTACGGGGCACCAAAAAGATATGAACTGGAAAAAAGAAACTGATGAAATAAAAATCAGAAAAAAACTCGCAAAAAAGCAGGGCGGATCTAAAGCAGTTGCTTTACAGCACGCAAAAGGAAGGCTAACCCTAAGAGAAAGGATTGAAAAACTAGTTGATAAAGGATCTTTTCAGGAGCAAGGTGAAATAGCCGGAGGAACAGAAACTAATGATAAAGGTCAAGTTGAATCTTTAACTCCAGCTAATTTCATTCTTGGATTTGCTAAAGTTGATGGTAGGGCTGTAGTTTTAGGAGGTGAAGATTTTACTGTTAAAGGTGGTTCACCAAACCCTGCAGGACTTAGAAAAAGCGTCTATACAGAAGACTTAGCTCTAAATTATAAAATGCCGTTAATTAGACTTCACGAAGGAGGAGGAGGTTCAGTTGCAGGTCCTTCAAAAAATAAAAAAAGAGGCTATGGTGGAGATCCTGTCTTCTCAAAATCAAGATTTAAATCCGTTGCTGATACATTAAGGGAGATACCAGTAGTTTCTGCAGCACTTGGTCCAGTAGCAGGTTTGCCAGCTGCTAGATTTGTTGCTTCCCACTTTAGAATTATGACGAAAAAAACCTCTCAACTTCTAGTTGCTGGACCAGCAGTTGTTGAAAGGGCTTTTGGTAAACAAATGACTAAAGAAGAACTAGGAGGTTCACAGGTTCACACTCTAAATGGAGTAACAGATAATGTTGCAGATACAGAAGAAGATGCCTTCATTCAAATAAAGCAATTTCTTTCCTATATGCCTCAAAGTATTTATGACTTGACTGACAGAAAAGAAACTGGGGACCCTAAAGGAAGAAAAGAGGATGATTTACTTTCTATTATTCCAAAAGAAAGACAAAAGTCTTATGAGATGAGAGATATTGTTAAAAAAGTTTTTGATAAAGATTCTTTTTTTGAAATGACAAAGTTTTTTGGAAGAGGAATTATTACTGGGTTTGCAAGGCTGGACGGGTTTACGGTAGGTATTTTAGCTAATGATTCTAATTTTTATGCAGGTTCTATGTCTGCTGAGGGTGCCAGGAAAACAACAAGATTTGTGAGACTATGTGATACTTTTCATATTCCTATAGTAAGCTTAGTTGATGAACCAGGTTTCCTTATCGGACCTGAAGCAGAAATTCAAGGAACTATCCTTCATGGAACTGAAGCTGTTCTAGCAGTTACAGAATCAACAGTCCCTTGGTCATCTATTATGATTAGGAAGTCTTTTGGAGTAGCTGCAGCTGCACATTATGGACCAGATGGATATGTCTTAGCATGGCCGTCGGCTGAATCTGGCCCCTTGCCTTTAGAAGGTGGGGTAGCCGTTGCCTTTAAAAAAGAAATAGCAGCAGCTAAAAATCCTGAAGCTAAAAGAAAAGAAATTGAAGACAGCATGAGCAAACTACAAGACCCCTTTCCTAGAGCAGAAAGTTTCTCTGTTCATGAAATTATTGATCCTAGGGAAACCAGAAAATATTTGTGTGATTGGGCAGAGAGAATACAACCTCAATTAAAAGCCAAAGTTTTACGCTTAAAGTAGAGACATAACAATTTTAGATAGCTATACTGACAAGCTAAAAAATTATTTTAAAAGGAGCATTTAATATGAAAACTTATCATCAGTTTTACATAAATGGAGAATGGGTTGACCCAACAGAAGGAGTAAATTCTTTTGATGTAATTAACCCTTCTAATGAAGATGTAATAGCACAAATAGCATTAGGCACACCTGCAGATGTGGATAAAGCTGTTGCTGCTGCCCAGGCTGCATTTGATTCGTTCAGCCAAACTTCTGTAGAAGAGCGACTAGCTTTACTTGGAAAAATAGTTGAGGTCTATCAATCAAGATATGATGAGATTGCTGAAACAATCTCACAAGAGATGGGCGCACCTCTTTCACTATCCAAAGCTGCACAAGCAGCTACAGGATTAGGTCACTTTGCCCAAGCTATAGAAATATTACAAGGCTTTGAATGGGAAGAAACTCAAGGAAAAACTATTATTAGAAAAGAACCTATAGGTATAGTGGGTATGATTACCCCTTGGAACTGGCCTATTAATCAAATCTCATGCAAGGTAGCTCCAGCTTTAGCAGCTGGTTGTACTATGGTTCTAAAACCAACAGAAATAGCACCATTGAATGCCATTCTTTTTGCTGAAGTTATTCACGAAGCCGGTGTTCCTGCTGGGGTTTTTAATATGGTTAATGGTGATGGTCCTACAGTTGGTGAAGCCATGTCTTCTCACCCAGGTATAGATATGATGTCTTTCACAGGTTCTACGAGGGCTGGTGTAGCAGTAGCAAAAGGAGCAGCAGATACGGTTAAAAGAGTTGCTCAAGAGCTTGGGGGTAAATCGGCTAATATCATACTAGATGATGCCGATTTTGAATCGGCGATTCAGGGTGGTGCCCAGCATTGCTTTTCTAACAGTGGCCAATCATGTAATGCGCCTACAAGAATGTTAGTTCCTGAAGGCCGTCAAGATGAAGCAAAAGAAATTGCTAAAAAGGCTGCAGAAGCAACTAAAGTTGGAGATCCTTTTGCTGAAGATACACGCATAGGTCCTGTTGTAAGTGAGGTACAATTTAATAAGATTCAAGGACTTATTGAAAAAGGGATTGAAGAAGGTGCTGAATTAGTTGCAGGGGGTCCTGGAAAACCTGATGGTTTAAATGCAGGCTATTATGTAAGGCCCACAGTCTTTGCAAATGTAAATAATGATATGACCATTGCTAGGGAAGAAATCTTTGGACCTGTATTATCAATACTTCCTTACAAAGATGAAGAAGAAGCTGTAAAAATAGCTAATGATACTGACTATGGCTTATATGGTTATGTTTCAGGAGATACTGAGCATGCAAAGCAAATTGCCAACAGAATAAGAGCCGGTAGCGTATCTATAAACGGTGCACAAGCAGATTTCACTGCCCCTTTCGGTGGCTATAAGCAATCAGGAAATGGTCGCGAATGGGGACCATTTGGTTTCGAAGAATTCCTAGAAACCAAAGCTGTCGTAGGATACGACAGTTAAAAAAAGGCCGCTATAGCGGCCTTTTTTTAGACCAGATTATGTAATTGCTCCCCTTCTTTGTACCTATTTAGATTCATGAGAAATAGTTCAACTGCCCTATCAGTTGCTCTAGGTCCCCAAGCAGAGTCATGCGGAGTAATAAAACAATTATCTAATTCCCATAAGGGGGAGCTAGATTCTAGAGGTTCAGGATCAGTAACGTCTATAGCTGCACAATTTATTTCTCCAGAAGATAATGCTAAATGCAAATCATCGTGGGCAACAGTTTCTCCTCTTCCTACATTTATAAACATAGAAGAAGATTTCATAGCTTTAAATTGCTCTATAGTAAAAGTTTTCAATGTTTCTTCAGTAACTGGTAAGCAATTAACTACAAAATCACAATGAGAGACCATTTCATTTAAATGTGAAGGTTTGTAAAGTTTATCTAAATATTCCGAGGTGACTGGATTTCTTTTAGTTGCTACAACTTCCATTCTAAATGCCTTGCCTAACCTAGCCACTTCTTGACCTATTCCTCCATATCCAGCTATACCTAAAACCATATCAGTTAATTCGCCAATAGAAGTCATTTGCTTCCACTCCTTGTTCCTTTGGAGTTCAATGTGGGCATCAATATCCTTAATCTTTCTTAGCATTTGAGCAAAAACATATGTACCTATAGTTATTGCATGAACACCTCCTCCATGAGAAAAGAGGTTTGTGCTTTGAATTAACTGCTTCGCTGCTTCACTCTCAATTCCAGCCCAGCTAGCTTGAATAAAATTACACCCTTTTATTACATTAAGAAAATTATTTTTATATTCTTCATCTTTTAACATCTTGAACATAATCTCATAAGAAATAAAAACAACTTCAGGGGTTCCAGTTCCTTGAGACAATTTACCTTCCCTGTTGACTACAAGAATATCGTCTTGTGATAAGGACTCTTTAAAAATATCTTCAAATGAAGTAAAGGTTAACTCACTAATACAGATCTTCATGTAAAATTATTCCAGCTCTCCTTTCTCGCGCATTTTTTTTCTAATATTAGTAGCGCTAATCTCTTCAATTGAACCATCAAATGTTTCTTCTTCGAAAACATAACCCACTCCTCTACCGTAAGTTATATTGACTACATTGGGAACTAACATAATTTCATACTCCACACCGCGCTTGAATCCATCTTTAGAAAGTCCTGCTGAAATATTTTCACAGACCAAGTCCCAGTCAAAAGGGTTATCATCATGACCCATGCCCGCTGAAACTCCTTGGACGTCTCTGACTTGTATTATTACTTGGCCCGTTTTTTTTACTGCTCTTTTAAATAATTCTTGATGACCTTCGTGCCAAGGTTGCCATCTTCCTAAAAGCTGGACTGTTGGTTTCTTCCAATCAAACATTTCTTTTTATCTCTTCTGCTATATTTATATGATTTTTATCGTTCCATTCTGTAACCCTATAATCCACTTTTGAGGGTTTTTCGAAAAGATTATTTGTATCTTCAAATCTTCCCTCTTTTATCGTATCTAACCAGATAACTATATCTGGACCAAACACCTCTCTAGTTTCAGAAGTTGGGCATATAAAATCACAAATAACTATTCTGTTGTTTTCTGATTCATAATCAGCCATAGCCTTCATCCTTAAGCTTTGTCTTGTCCTGCCTTCTGGACTAAAGTCCCAGTCATTAGCCATTTCTCTTACTCTATCTGCATTAAACCAAGCTGCATTTAGCAGAGGTTGGAGCCTCTGCGCTAGGTAAGTTTTACCACTTCCGGGTAACCCCATAATTAATATTTTCATAGATACTTTGTAATCTTTTTAGTGTTATCTAGTAGTTTAAGTATTTTGAGAGCGTATTCTGAACTGATTCTGTGCTTAAGCCAAATTCATTTAAGTCATATCGATGCTTTATCTGATCCTCAGTTTCTTGATTTTTGCTGAAAGAATTCATTTTTTGTTTAGTTTCCCGATCAAGACTTAGGCCTAGTTGGGAATATATTAATTCTATCTGCCTTAAAGGATCTTTAACAAAATCATCAAATTTGATATCAATAAATTTATTTCTGTCGATTAAGTCTTTTTCTTTTTCTCCCTTTGATAAAGCATTCTCCCAGTAAGCTAGAGTTCGTGACCCTATTTCTCTCTTACTAATATTGTTGGAAAAAGCAGAACGAGTTTTTTCAGTTAGACTGCAAATGGAAGGAATAGTTTCTGCAGGATCTCTGTGAATTTGTATAAAACTAGCGTCTGGATAGGTTGAAATAATTTCAGAAAGTTTGCCTATGTGAGCCGGGTCCTTAAGAAGCCACCTCTTAGGTTTGCCCGAGCTTTCCAAGGTTTGTAAAAACCTATAATGCCAAAGGAAAACAGATTTTTGATCCGTATGCTTAAGGTAATCCTCATAAGTAGGGATTCTTGCCATGTAAGAGTAAAGTAGACTTTTAAGACTATAAGGAGTGATTAAAAGACATTCTTCGGGGTTAGTAGGTTTTATGGGATGAATAAAATCCATCTCTGGAATTAATTTTCTTTGAAAACCCATCATTAAATTAGCTTTTTTTATCCTTGATTTGTACCCCCCCTTATTCTCTTTATTGATTAAAGGAAAAGGAAAGAACATCTCCCACACTAGAGGACTTCTGTGATTAGAATCCAAACTCAATAAATTAAACAAGAAAGTTGTGCCTGAGCGAGGTAAACCGATAACAAAGATAGGTTTAGAAGGGCTCCTAAGATCTTTGTCCCTTATAAACTCAAATATCTTTGATCTTATTTTTAAATGGCTTGATATCTGATACCTTAAAGCAATTTTACCAATTAAACTTAAATTGGCTTCATTGTTTAGCGAGTCTAATAATATAGATAGCGGCTCTTTATAATCCTCTTCTCCTAAATTTCTCTCAACCTTATTTAGGATAGATCTTTCAGAAAGTAGATAGTTCACAATATTTTTCAAAGCATTATAAACCCCCATAGGCATCCAAATCATTGGTTTCTTTACAAAACCTTTAATATACTTAACTAAGATTTAACACAAATTTTTAGAAGTAAATGCCTTATATAAATAACAGGATTGTTCATGATGCAGACTCTCATACCATGGAATTACCTGATTGGTATGACGATTATGGAACTGATAGAGTAAAAGAAGTTTTCAAAAAACGTTTTGAAAAATCTCAAATAGGGGCTCTAGATAATTTTGCTTCTTTAACTAAGTTGCATAAACAAAAGGATTATAGAGAATTGAATGAGAAGGAAATAATGCTCAGAAAAAATTACCAAGCATTAGGTGCCTTTAATTCGAAAGATAGATCTGAAGCAGTTGATCATCTAGGGGTTGCTACTCAATTAGTCTTCCCTACTTCACCCAATGTATGGTTAGAAGAGTTAGAACACCGAGATGATTTAGACTTTTTATATGAAACAGCAAGCTCAACAAATAAATCACAAATTAATTTCTGTAAAGATGACAAAAGGCTTTTATCAGTAGCCTATGTGCCTCTTGCGGACCTTAATAGAGCTGAAAAAGCTGCTAAAGAGGCCCTAGACTTAGGTGCCAAAGCATTGTTGGTCCCTTGGGCTTGCCCAAAAAACCACTCTACCAGTCATATTGAACTCGACAAAGTTTGGGTACAAGCAGAAGAAGCAGGAGTTCCTATCTTATTTCATGTAGGTGTAGCAGATAAAGTACTTCCTGTTGCTCATAAAAATAATGGATTGCCTGAGGTAGCTGATTTTCACGGGGGAGAAGAAAACTTCCGCTCAATTTCTTATATGGCTATTTCAAATGGCCCTATGCAAGCTCTTTCTTTACTAATCCTAGATGGAGTTTTAGATCGTTTTCCTAATCTGAAGATAGGTGTTATAGAATTAGGAGCTGTTTGGATGCCAGGATTTATGCGTCAACTTGATGCTGCTTTTGAAGCCTTTGGAAGACATGAAGAAAGACTCCAGAACCTCAAACTTAAACCAAGTGAATATATAACTCGTCAGGTGAAAGTAACTCCGTACCCTACAGAACCTACAGAATGGATAATTAAAGAAGCCGGCACAGACATTTTTATGTTTTCATCTGACTACCCACATGTTGAGGGTGGTAGAAATCCAATGAGTAGATTTGAAAGGGCCACAAAAAACCTTTCTGAATCAGATCAAGATAAATTTTTTAGGTCTAATTTTGAAGATTTGATGGGTTCGGCTTTCAAGTAGCACATGCTTTTTGATAATAGCTACCAAAACCTTCCTAAAGAGTTTTATGAAAGGATAAACCCTACGCCAGTAAACGATCCAAGATTGATCATATACAATAAAGGTTTAGCATCAACTATAGGGATTGATAAGAATATTTCAGAATTTGAATTAACCAAGATATTTGCTGGAAACAACATCCCCATAGGCTCCTCCCCAATAGCATTAGCCTATGCAGGTCACCAATTTGGGAATTTTGTAAATCAATTGGGTGACGGAAGGGCTATTTTATTAGGTGAAATATGTGCTCCAAATAAACAAAGATATGACATTCAATTAAAAGGCTCAGGACAAACAAAATTCTCAAGACAAGGAGATGGAAGAGCTCCTATCGGTCCAGTTATTAGAGAATATGTAGTCAGTGAGGCTATGAGTGCTTTAGGTATTCCTACAACTCGTTCTTTAGCTATAGTTGCAACAGGAGAGAAAGTATTCAGAGAGACCCTTATTCCAGGTGGAATTTTAACTAGAATAGCTAAAAGCCACATAAGAGTAGGAACTTTCGAGTACTTTGCTGCGAAAGGAAACAATGAGCACTTAAAAACACTCGCGGACTACACTATTAATAGGCATTTCTCTGAATTGAAAGAAGCAAGTAACCCCTACTCTTCTTTGTTAAGAATAGTATGTAACAATCAAATTGAATTAATCTCTCAATGGATGGGGGTGGGTTTTATTCATGGCGTCATGAATACTGATAACACTACATTAATTGGAGAAACCATTGACTATGGACCTTGTGCATTCATGGATGAATACAATCCTGCCTCAGTCTTCAGTTCTATAGATGCTAACGGAAGATATGCTTTTGGCAATCAACCCCTTATTGGCCAATGGAATATGGCTTGTTTTGCTAATAGTCTTCTTCCGTTAATTGATAAAGACCTTGAAAAATCGTTATCTAAAGCTCAAGAAATTATAGATAACTTTCCAAATAGAATGAATGAAGCCATTATGAAAATAATGTGCTCGAAAATAGGATTTAAGGTGTCGGATAAGGACTCACAAGAACTATTAAAAAATTATTTGAAACTTATGCTTGATAATAAATCTGACTATACACTTTCGTTTAGATATTTAAGCAACCTTTTAAAAAATACCGATATAAATTTATTAAATGAGCAATTTAAGGACCAAGAATCTCTAACAAGTTGGCTTAAAGACTGGATGAATGAATTAAAAACAAAAAAGATCAATAAAAAAGATGCAATTAAAGTTATGGATGAAAAAAACCCAATCTTCATACCTCGCAATCACTTTTTAGAAAGAACAATAGAAAAAGCAATAAAAGATAATGACTATTCTGAAATGCAAACCCTATTAGAAGTATTGGCTAAACCATTTGAAGAACAGCCTAATTACTCCACATATATAGATCCGCCTAATGAAGATGAAGTTGTTCAGCAAACCTTTTGTGGAACTTAATAAAATAAGGAGTAAGGAATGAAAATTATCAAAAATACTCAGGTATTAATAGATAGCTTGCCAGATGGTAAGTTAGTAGAAAGTAATTATAAATTAGTTGAATCATCACTAAATGAAGTCCCTAAAGATGAAGTCTTGGTTAAAACGATTGCTTTTGCTATAACAGCTGGAACCAGAGCAGGTCTACAAGGAAGTGCTAGTTATGCTGGAGCTCCACAAACAGGGGTAGTAATGAATAGCACAGGAGTGGGTGAAGTCGTAGAGAGCAGAAATTCACAAATCTCCGTAGGCACTAAAGTTATGGTTCCTACAGGTTGGCAGTCATATTCTATACACAAAGCTAGCTCTCTAACTGTTATACCAAATGAAATTGACCCCATACTTTATCTGGGTCCTCTAGGCGTTAATGGACTTACTGCTTATTTTGGACTACTTAATGTAGGACAACCTAATGAAGGAGAAACCGTTATGGTTTCTGCGGCAGCTGGTTCAGTAGGTCATATGGTAGGTCAGATAGCAAAAATTAAGAAGTGCTCAGTTATTGGAATTTGTGGCAGTGATAAAAAATGTACAAAACTTGAAACTGAATTAGGGTTTGATTTTGCACTTAACTACAAAGATGCAAATTTTAGGCAATCTTTAAAAGAATCTACACCTAATGGAGTAGATATTTATTTTGACAATACAGGTGGTATGATTTTGGGTTCTGCTTTATTTAGGTTAAATGTAGGTGGACGCATTGCGTGCTGCGGTGTAGTTTCTCAATATGACACAAACTCTCCAGAACCTGGCCCCAAAGGTATACCAGGACTTCTAATCAATAAAAGAATTAATATGCAAGGATTCTTGGTATTTGATTATTCCGATCAATATGAAAAAGCTAGTTCTGAAATAATAAAATGGATTGATTCTGAAGAATTAAAGATTTTAACGGATGAGGTTAAGGGCTTAGAAGCAGCTCCTGCTGCATTTGTTGATCTCTTGGCCGGAGGTAACATAGGAACAAGAATAGTAAGGTTAGACTAGAATATTTAATCTATTCTTCTGTAAAGGAATCAGTTTGTAGTTCAACATACTTTCTGTAGAAACTTTCTTCCCTAGACAGCAGCTCCTGAGGAGATCCTATCTCAAGGATTCTGCCCTCTTCTAGAAAGATAACCTTATCTGCTTGAGCTATAGTCGATAATCGATGAGCAATTATTATTACTAAGCGATCTTTAGATGCCTCTTGTAATGCATTAACAAGGTATTGTTCCGTTTCTGGATCTAAAGCAGAAGTTGGTTCGTCTAAAATTAGAACCTTAGAATCTCTCAACAAACCCCTAGCTATAGCAATCCTTTGTTTCTGCCCAACAGAAAGTTTACTGATTGCAGTTGAACCTAACTTAGTTTGATAGCCGTTTGGCAGTGAGATTATAAAATCATGAATACCAGCTATTTTAGCAACCTTTTCTATTTCATCTTGTGAAGCTAGAAGGTTACCGAAACAAATATTTTCAAGAATTGTTTGTGAAAAAAGTTGAGTTTCTTGAAAAACATAAGTTATTTGTTGTCTTAAACTTTCTATATTAATTTTTTTTACATTAACTTTATCTATAAAAACTTCCCCTTCCGATGCCATAAGATATCTAGGAAGAAGGTAGGCTAGGCTAGTCTTACCAGAACCTGTAGGACCAACAAAGGCAACTATTTCCCCTATATATGCCTCAAATGATATTCCTTCAAGTGCCCTACGACCGTCTGGGTATACCAAGCCTGCATTTTTTACTTCTACGGAATCTTTAATTGTGTTTAAAGTTAAATCTCCTAAGTCTTCTTCAGTAGGTAAATCTAAAAAGGCAAATACTCTTCTCATTCCAGGAGCAAACCTTTGCAGGTGGATCCATAGCGTAGCAAAAGAAATTGCAGGTCCTGACATCCACCCAAAATAAAACATTAAAGAACCGTAATTACCTGGAGTAAGATCTCCATCAATAACTTTAGAAACTACAACCCAGAAAGCGATTGTTAAGATTAGGACTCCCGCCAAACCTTGGGCATTAGCCAAAAGGATTTCAACAAATATTGTAAAGCGAAACCGTTTGAAAGATTCTTTACTGTCTGCTCCGAACCTCTCTCTTTCTTTATCATCTCCTCCTAAACTTTGGACAGCTAGAATATTATCCATTCCCTCTTCAATCGTACTTGTTGTTACAGATCCTGAAAGTC
>CAYFFW010000005.1:0-65703 GCA_964342745.1 uncultured Gammaproteobacteria bacterium | reverse complement strand
CACCAGATTAGTTCAGAACGCATCTTTTCTTCATACATTGAATAGTACACTCCTCCAAGCCACTCTATTGGACCATCATCTGTAGATGTAAATCTCAACTCCTGGGTAAAGACCTTCATGTCTTCAGGTCTAATTAAATCCAGCAAGTATTCAGGGCTGATATCCAAATCACTATAACGAGTACTTTCAGTATCAGTATGAGAAGTGACTGAGGTAACATCCATACCTTCAAGCTCCCAAGTCAGTTCAAGCATAGCTGAAACTGTATCTCTTTCATGTCTTGGGTTTGTAGTAGTGTCTACAGTATTAGGATGGTCTAGAGAGTTTTTATCGAGCTCCCTTATCCAATGGTTATTAGGACCTTCATAATCATTCCATCTAAAAGAAGCATAGGCTGAGACCATGTCATTAATAGATCCAGCAGCTGATATACGAAGTCCTGATTCTTCAGATTGTCCTATATCTGGATCATTATCAGCTGACAAACCATTTACTCTAGGGCTATTTGGATTAACTAAATAACCGTCATTGGTCGAACCAAAAGCAAATAATCTAACAGCCCAATCATTTTCCATTGGTGCATTAATACTTATCTCACCATCAACTATGCCCTGTTCGCCAATTAAAGCTTTAACTCTTTTAGAAGAACTTGAAGGGTCTGGTCTAGCGCTAACAAACTTGATTGCTCCTCCTATATTACTACCCCCGTACAAAGTTCCTTGAGGTCCTTTCAATACTTCAATTCTTTCTAGATCTCCAAATCTAGAAGAAGCATCAGAAAAAACTTGAACATCATCTAAATAAAAACCTACACCTTGAGTGTTTCCAAAAGATCCTAGGCCCCTAATTGAAACGTTAGGAAAACCATCTGCTCTTGGAGAAAGGTTAAGGTTAGGTATTAAAAACCCCACATCCTCTAGACTCTTAATATTTTGTCTATTGATATCAGAACCCCCGATAGCTTGAACAGATTCAGGAATATCTAAAAGACTTTCTTCTCTTTTCCTTGCTGTAACAACTACCTCATCAACTGTATCTGCTGCTTCTATGCTAGAAGTAAAGATGCTAGGAAAAATTAACAAACTTATTGCTGACAATATACTAATGTTCAGCTTATGAAATTTACTCATATTGGCCCCCCCAAAATTAAAGACTAAAAAGCAAAATGCTTAATTCTTAACTAACAAAATGCCCAAGACAGACTTTATTATCCTTACTTTAAATGCAAGTCTATTTGGATTTAAGTGTAAAAAACTCCTGATTACTTTATAACTAAAGGTTTTTAAGCAAAAAAAAGGCTTCTCAAAATAAAAGAAGCCTTCTACTGAGCTTTTGGGGAAAAACTAGCGAAGCAATTGTATTCTTGTAAACAAAAAAAACCTGTCAGAAAATGTAAGGAGTGTTGACTTAAAAAGAAAACCGACTGAATTAGCTAAGATTATTAATCCTATATTGAGAAGGAGATATACCAACTCCTTGTTTAAATCTCCTACTAAAATGAGTACTGTCATTAAAACCACACATAAAAGCTACTTCAGTAACGCTGTATAAAGAATTATTTGAAGTAGCTAATAAAAGTTGCGCTAGTTCCAATCTTTTTCTAGTTAGATATTGGGAAACAGTTTCTTGTTCTTTTGATTCTTTAAAAATCCAGTGTAAATAACGAACAGATATTCCCAATTCTTCTGAAATTATCTTAGGAGAAAGAGAAGAATCTGACATATGAGTTAGCATAAATTGTTTAGCTGCATCAAGCTGAATATCTTTAATCCTAGAAGGCTTTTCTTCTTCTAAATCACCTAAAGCAAAAACTAACATAGATAAGTTAGCCATAATCAAAGGAATAATTGCTTTTGGCTGATAACTTTCTCCTTTTTCTTTATTGGATACCTTAATTGCGAAATCAGCTACTAAAGATAAGTATTTTCCAAGCAACACAGATGAATCTCCAGGAAATTTAATTACTTTACTTTCAAGGTTTTCCCAAATTCTAGGAATCCAACTTTTAACCAAGGACAAGGGCATGTAAATGCTTATTATGTCTGTGTCTTGAAGTATTTTTATTGAACTAGGTAAATCTGTATTATCAATGACTAATATGTCACCAGATTCCAACAAGACTTTTTTAGTTTTAAAGTTTACTTGCACTTGACCTTTCAAGACATAAAATTCTTGTAAAATATCTATCTTCTTTTCTTTTTTTGAAAAATCAAAATCAGTAACGAGTTCACGAGGTTCATCTATTTTTATCTTAGACTTTACTACTCTAAGCTCTCCAATGTGGCCTAATTCCAATTCATAGTCCATTTTTAAAGAGGAAGTTTTTCTTAAGTTAGCTTCAGAAATAAAATCTTTACCAAGTATATTTTCCCAATTAGCCTTTTCCTTTGATGAAAGAATAGAAAAAGTTTTCGAAGAACTTAGCTTAGCTTTTTTTTCTTTCATATAAAATTTGTTAAAAAATTAAACCTTTATTAAGGATGCCCTTAGGATCAAAGGTTTTTTTAAGGGCTTTCATATAATTTATTTCTTCCTTGCTTCTACTAAGATGTAGATAATCTTTTTTTTCTATTCCTATTCCATGCTCTGCTGATACAGAACCTCCAATATCTTTTAAAGGTTCATAAACAGAACTTTCTATTTTTTTAATAATACTGGTATCTAAATTTCCAGTTCCTACCACTAAGTGTAAATTGCCATCTGCTAAGTGGCCCCAGACTATATGATGAAAATCATTCCAATGATTTTGTAGATTTTTATTAACTTCTGAAACATAGTTTTCCATGCTATTTATAGGCAAGCTCACATCAAACATAACTGTTGGTCCGTACTGAGCTTGTTTCTCTACATCATCTCTTAAAGCCCATAAAGATAATCTTTCTTTCTCAGATTTAGCTAGAACAGCATCCGTAATTAACTCTTCTTCAAATGCTTTGTTTAATAAAAGTTCAAAGTGCTCCTCATCTTTATTCTGATCAGACCCCATAGACTCCACTAAGATATAAAATGGAATATTTCTCTTAAGTGGTAAGGATTTCTCTTCTAAGTCATTTGTGACCATTTCATAAAATTCTTTCCACATGACCTCGTAAGCGCTCATGTTACCTCCTAATCCAGAATCGATGTGTTTTAAGAACTTAATAATAGAAGAGAATTCTTTTATGCCTACCAAAGCAGTATTCTGACTAATTGGAGCCTCTCTTAGCCTTAGAACACACCTTGTTACAACACCCAAAGTGCCTTCAGTGCCAATGAAAAGTTGTTTCAAATCATAACCTGCATTATTTTTAATCATTCGATTCATTGAGGATAGTATTGTTCCATCTGGCATGACAGCTTCTATGCCAAGAACTGAATCTCTTGTCATGCCATAGCGTATCACTCTGTTTCCTCCTGCATTTGTAGAAATATTACCTCCAATAGAGCAGGACCCTCTAGCTCCAAGATCTAAAGGAAAAATCATATTTTCAGATTCAGCTCTTTCTTGAATAGTTTGTAAAGTAACCCCAGATTGGCAAGCTATGGTTCTTCCAATTGAATCTACTTCTTCTACTTGATTCATTCTTTCAAGTGAAAGAATAAGTTGCTCAGAAGAAGTTCTTGTACCATAAACTAAGCCAGTTAATCCACCATGAACCACTACCTGTTGTTCATGTTTATTGCATAATCTTAAGATTTTTGAAACTTCTTCTGTATTCTCGGGCCTAACTATAGCTTCTGCCTTGATAGGCTCTTCCGTATGTAAGCCTCCTGCTGATCTTTCTAAAGCCTCTTCATTCAATAAAAAAGCTTTTTGGGGCAAGAAATTTCTTAATTCTTTTAATACATTATCTTTCAAACCAAAAGCTCTCCCTCCTAAAAAAGAGTTATAAAAATAGAATTATAAGAAATTCTTAGTTTTTAACTAGCTTCCCAAGCAGCTTGGGCATCTTGCCAAGTAACAACTGCTACGGTGTTGCCTTCTTCATCAATAAAATGAAGAGGTCCTAGAAAAGTCATATAAAATTCACTATCTTCTAAGAAATGTGTCTCGTCATGCCTTGCATTACAAGGTTCATAGCCATATCCAGGAGCTACAGCTGTTGCTCCTCCTTCGTCATCTCCACCTCTTACATTCATTTTACCTTTGGTTAAAAAATACTCTCCAGGTCCTATGTGAATGTGTCTATGAAAAGAAGATCCTTCAGGACAATCAAAAATTGCTGCCCAGGAACCCATCTCTGGTGAGACATTCAATAGCTTCCAAGTAATTCCTCCTACAGCTAATGGCGGTGGGAATGGTTTCCATTCATTACCATCTATTTGTACATACCTACCTTTTAATGCGTCTTTATGTTCTACATCACTCATAATTATTCCTCCCTTACACGCAAATTGCCTTAAGTAGACTATTATTACTTTACTATAAGTGCAATTAATATTTACCTAGAGTGAAATCTCAAATTAATAACTAATCTTCTTAGATCCCAAACGAAAGGACCTCCTTCAAAAAAGGAGGCCCTTAAAAGAGAATTAGAACAACTTAAAAGTTGTAGCTTAAACTCGCTGAATAGATTCTTGGATGACCGTGAGTTCCAATTATTATGCCAGGAGCATTATCAACAATGCCTTCAACAAAATTGGGGAAGTTCTCAAGATCAGTGTAGTATTCTTCATCCGTTAAATTATCCATATTTAACGCGAACTCCCAAGGTCCATTTATCATTCCTATTTGGAGATTTACTACATTATGGCTTGGGTTTTTAATTGAATCCCAAGGAGGCATACTCATGCCCTGTCCATTATGATTCCACTGAAGGTCAACTGTCACATCTGCTCCGTTAGCTGCAGGTATGTAATAACTCGCAGCAACTGTAAAGCTGTTATCAATAACGTTTGCTGGGGTTAAGCCACTCAGATCAGTTCCGTCAGGCATAACAGTTCCATCATCCCATTCTGCATCAAGCCAACCAGCTGCTAGGGACAAAGTTAAGTTATCTGTTGCTTTAACCGACAAATCAATCTCAAATCCAGATTGTTCTGTATCACCTACATTAGTAATACCCTCAATTAAACCTGGACCATTAGGATTGGCAGTTAATATCTGATAAGCCCTATCTTTGTAATCTATACTGAAATAGGCTGCAGATAAGGATGCTCTTCCATCCGCAAGTGTACCTTTCCAACCAATTTCTTGTTGGTTAGCTTCTTCAGCTGAAAAAGCCAATAAAGTTGGAGCTCCACTGGGACTAAATATCGGTGTACTTCCATTAAGACCGCCAGGCTCATAGCCTTTAGAAGAAGTAAAGTAAACAATTGAATCTCCAAGATTTCTTGTTATCGATATTCTAGGTAAAACCTCAGTGTCGTTAATAACACCACTGTGAATAGCGCCATTACTTGCAGAGTCTAGATTGTCTTCATCTTCTTCCCATTTATCCACTCTAAGACCTAAGTCATACCTCCATTCACCAACTTCATAAGAAACATTTCCAAATGCTGCACGATGAGTGTTCTCTTCGTCTCTAAGTTCAAAAGGTAATTGAAAGCTTGCATCAGGAAGTATTATTCCAGGACCGAAATCCAAGTATGAATCCATTCTGTTTTCATAAGTAGAAAGGTAAATACCCCCAATCCATTGAAAATTACTATCAGTGGTAGAAGTTAAACGAATCTCTTGAGTAGTTACTTCCATTTCTTCAGGCCTGTAAGTGTTCATAAACCAAAACTGAGTAAGGTCTACATCAGTAATACGTGTACTTTCTGTATCTGTGTAAGAAGTTATCGAAGTTAAGTCAAAACCATCCATCTCCCAAACTAACTCTAGTTTAGCTCCTGTAGTTTCTCTGTCATGAGAAGAATTAAGACCTGCATCTAAAGTTTTTGGATAAGTCATATCAGGAGGTGTTCCTAATTCCCTTGCCCAATTGTTAACAGGACCATCATACTCATTGAATCTATAGGAAGCGTATAAAGATAGATTGTCTGATAATGAACCAGCTATTGAGATACGACCTCCACTTTCATCATAGGCCCCAACATCTGGATCTTGATTATCTATGTTGTCAGAGTTTGGATTTGTCATAAAACCATCATCTTCTCTAGAGAAAACGAATAAGCGTATTGCCCAATCGTTAGTAGTCGGAATATTTACCGAAGCTTCGACATCAAGAACCCCTTGATCTCCACCTAGTAACTTAACCCTTCCAGACATTTCATCTGAAGTAGGACGTTTACTTACGTATTTGATAGCTCCACCAATGTTGCTTCCACCGTAAAGGGTTCCTTGCGGACCTTTAAGAATTTCTATTCTTTCTAAATCTCCAAACCTAGAAGATGCATCAGCGAATAATTGAACATCATCTAAGTAGAACCCAACTCCTTGTGTTAGTCCAAAAGCACCTATACCTCTAATTGAAACATTGGGATAACCATCAGTTCTCATGGCTAAGTTTAAGTTAGGTACAGCTAGTCCTATTTTGTCTAAACCTTTGATATTTTGACGATCTATTGCCGCCCCTGAAATAGCAGATACTGATTCAGGAATATCCAATAGACTCTCCTCTCTTTTTCTAGCAGTAACAACTACTTCTTCAATAGAATCAGCGCTTTCATCAGCTGCTAAAAAAGAGAAAGGAAAGGCAATTAAGCTTAAAAATAGTATAAAAAAGATATTTCTTGATGCGTTAAGCATATTTTTCCCCCATTATTAGATAAAATAACATCTGTAATTTATCCTATTAAGGCTTTTATAACAACGAATTTAAATAAAAAAGGTATAAAAATGAGTATAAATGAACTAGATAAACCAAACGCTGAGGGTACTGAAGAGTTCATCATGAATCAAACTATGATGAGGATTAAAGACCCTGATATTTCCTTAGAATTTTATGTAAATGTCTTAGGTATGACACTTCTAAAAAGGCTAGACTTTCCTGATATGGAATTTACACTTTTCTTCTTAGGCTACCTTCGAGAAGAAGATGGGACAGTACCAGATGACCCTGTAGATAGAACAGAATATGTTTTTTCTCAAAAGGCCTTGATTGAACTTACGCATAATTGGGGGACAGAAAAAGATGATTCCTTTAACTATCATGATGGTAATTCTGACCCTAGAGGATTTGGGCACATAGGCATAACAGTTCCAGATGTTTATGCTGCGAGTGAGAGATTTGAGAATCTTGGGGTAGAGTTTGTAAAAAGACCAGATGATGGAAATATGAAAGGACTTGCCTTTATTAAAGACCCTGATGGTTATTGGATAGAGATTTTATCTGCCTCCACTTCATCTAAATTCTAAAACACATTAATCTTTCACATGAATATAGAAGAGATAGCATTAAGACTAGATAGATTGGAATCAAAAGAAGATATTAAAACGCTAGTCTCTGAATATGCTGAAGCTTGTGATCAACAAGACTTAAAGTATTTAGAAGGTCTTTTTACAAAAGAAGCTGAATTTAATTCACCTAATGGAATGTTAAGTAGTAAAGGGCGACAAAATATTATAGAAATGTATAAAGAAGTTTTTCAAACTAGAGGCCCTTCTTTTCATTGGACGCATGATGTAAGGGTTGAAATTAGTTCCGACAACCCTTCCAAAGCTTCAGGAACTGTCTACAGTCACGCAGAGACTACTAGAGATGGAATAGCTAGCCTTGCAGCAATGAGATATGACGATGAATATTCAAACAAGGAAGGAAAATGGAAATTCTCGAAAAGAACTATAAGTTTCTTTTACTATGTTAAAACTTCTGAATATGTAGAAAATTTAACGGAGACCTTAAGAGTAAATGGTGCAGATGGAAAAGTTCCAGCAGATATACCTGAATCAGTTCCAGCATGGATAGAATTTCAAGAAAAGTATAAGAAGTGAAAAAAAATAGTTCTAACTCAGATGAAATGCTCTCTCTTGTAAGAAGAGCTCTTGATCACTTTGAAAATAAGACCACTGATCAGGCTAAACAAATAATGTCTAATTCAGTAGAAGCGTATGTAGATCCAGAAAGATATAAAAGTGAGATAAATAGAATATATAAGGAGCTTCCCCTAGCCCTGTGTCTTAGCAGTGAACTGCCTTCTAAAAATACTTACAGAGCAATGAATATTGTCGATACACCAGTATTAATAACTAGATCAGAAGACATGAAAGCAAGAGCTTTCTTAAATGTTTGTCGTCATAGAGGCTCACCTGTTTGTGAAGAAGGATCTGGTAAAAATAGAAACTTTATCTGCCCCTATCACGCATGGACCTACAACCATGAAGGAAAATTAATTGGAATGTACGGTGAAAAAACTTTTGGTGAGATTAATAAAGAAGAGTTTGGTTTAGTAGAGCTGGAGTGTTCAGAAAGCGCTGGACTGGTTTGGGTAATGCTTTCACCTGAAATAAAGTTTGATATAAATGAATGGTTAGGCGATTTTGCTTTAGAACTTGAAACTCTTAACCTAAAAGATTGGTATATTTTTGATCAACGAGAGCTTGAGGGTCCTGGCTGGAAAGTTGCTTTAGATGGTTATCTAGAAGCTTATCACCATAACCAATTACACGGAGATACCGTTGGGAAGCACACCGTTGGTAATTTGCTAGTTTTAGATACATACGGACCCCATCAGAGGTTAACTTTTGGTCGAAAGTCTTTAAAAAATCTTATTGGTAAACCTGAATCAGATTGGAATTCGCCTGTTGAAAATATAAGACTGATACATTCTGGTTTTCCCAATCTTTCTATTTCTGGAGTCTTAGGTGATCACTGTTTAGTTAGTCAGATCTTTCCTACCGCTTCACCTGAAAAAACCATTACCAGGCAGACGATTCTAGCTGCAAAGGAACCTAAAACTAAAATTGAAAAGGAAACTTCTGAAAACTTCAATCAAATGGTTTTGCAGGCAGTTAAAGATGAAGACTATAAAATGGGATTACAAATTCAATCAACTATTTCAAAAATGAGTTCTTATAGTTTTGTTTATGGAAAAAATGAACCTGCTGTCCAAAATTATCATAATTGGATTAAAAGGTTTATGGATAAAGATGGTTCTGATTGGTAGCCACTTCTTCTGATGAAAGTAATAGATATCCATGCACACATAATCTTACCTGAAACTTTAAATGTCCTTGAAGACTTGGGACCTGAGATTGGAGGTACAGATAAAGAGCCTTGGTTTAGAGCTGGAAACTATAGACTAGAAGGAGTTAGGTATAAAAACACCCCTTTTATGGACGTAGATCTACGATTGAAGGCCATGAAAGAAATGGGAATAGACTTTCAAGTTGTTTCGCCCAACCCTATTACTTATTTTCATTTTATTGAAGCCAAACAAGCAGATAAATTCTGTAAAATTCACAATGATTCTTTAGCTAAAATTATTTCTGAAAATCCAACCTCTCTAGGAGGTTTTGCTGCTCTTCCTATGCAAGACCCTTTGATGGCAATTAAAGAACTGAATCGATCAGTTAAGGAACTAGGTTTATTGGGGGGTTATATAGGAACTGACTTTCCTTTTGGAATAGACAATAAAGAAATGGATGAATTTTATTCTAATTGTTGTGAATTAAATGTGCCTTTATTTATCCATCCAGCTCCACAAGGTATTAACGGTCCTTTTTGTGATAAGCGACTTGATGACTATAGCTTAGACTTAACTATAGGTTTCGCTAACGACGAAAGCATTGCCCTAAGCAAAATAATTTTTGGAGGAGTCCTAAGAAGACATCCAAATCTTGATATCTGTATTAGTCACGGTGGAGGAAATGTAGCATTCTTAGCAGGCAGATTGGCTAAAGCTGCAGAGAAAAGACCTACTTCTCCAGAGTGGTTAAAAAAAGAAGGAGAGTTTCTAAAATACTTAAAGAGAATATGGTTTGATAACCATGTTCATCAAAAAGAATCTCTGGAACTTTTAAACTCTGTAGTAGGAACAGAAAGACAGGTCTTGGGAACTAATTTTCTTGGTTGGGATCAACCAGATAAAAATAATCTAGCTTCTACTCCATCTTTCCTTGTTGACAACGCAAAAAGACTTTTACGTTTAAATTAGTTTCTTATTAGTCCCTTCCTATATTAGCCAGTACGCTATTCATAACACCACCGTCTATTAGGATATTTTCTCCATGCACATAAGAAGAGTCTTCAGAAAGAAGAAACATAACTACTTTAGCTACATCTTCAGAACTTCCTAATCTTCCTAATGGAACCATGTCTTCTCTCTTTTCTCTTTCTTTTTGATTTTTATAGTGCGAAGCGGCCATACCAGTGTTGATGAATCCAGGGGATATTGCGTTTACACGTATTCCTTCTTTACCCCATTCAAGAGACATCTGCTCAGTAAGCATGACTATTCCTGCTTTAGCTGCTGCATAGGCTCCTGAATGAATTGCAGGATGCTTTCCACCACTGATAGAGCTTATATTCACAATATTTCCTTCACCATGTTTAATCATGACTCTTGCAACAGCACAGCTAACAATAAAACAGCCAAGAAGGTTTACATTTATGACGTCTCTAAAATCTTTTATATCTTGCTCTAAAAGACCTCCAAATCTTACTATTCCAGCACAATTAACTAGAGCATCTATTGAACTGCCAAAGCCATTAATGCTTTCAGTAACTGATTCTTCATCAGTTATATCTGTTGGCAAAGCCAATGAATTAGGAATTAACTTGGCAAGATCTTCAAGTTTCTTCTCGTCTAAATCCATTAGGCCGACACGGTAGTTTTTTTCGCTGGCTTGTTTAGCAATTTGAGAACCTATCCCTCCAGCTGCGCCAGTGACTATTAGGCTTTTCATTTCTTAGTGTTCTTTTTTAAAATTCTTTCAGAATAGGAAGATACTCTCCAACCCTCTGGGTCTTTAACCCTTTCCATTGGAGGGGTTAGATCTATTTCCTTGCCATTAAGGAAAACATTTTTAATTAATTCCTTATTTCCTAAGATAGTTACATCTTTTGAAGGGTCACCATCTATGAGTAATATATCAGCTAAATAACCTTCTTTAATTAAGCCAACTTCCCCTTCTTTTCTTAAAGCTTTTGCTGCATCTTTAGTAGCACTTTTGATTGCCTGTAAAGGAGTTAAGCCAAGTTTTTTTACAAAAACCTCCATTTCTTTGTAATGCCAATCTCCATAAGGGGTTACAGAAAATCCTGATTCACTACCACATAATAAAGGTACACCATTTTCAAAAGCCTTTATTAAGATGTCTAGGTTATCTTCGATTTCTTTTTCAAAAATTTCTTTATACTCTTTTGAAGCGCCCATTTCTTCTGAGTAATCAATTAAATTAGCTTGGAATGTGAAAGTTGGAACAATTGGAACTTTCTTTTCGACTACGACTTCTAAAGCCTCCTCATCCATATAGGTAGCATGAAGAACTAGGTCCATTCCTGCTAGGACAGAATCTTTTACACTGTCTGCACTTCTGCAATGTCCAACTACTGGTATACCTAATTCGTGTGCCGTATCACATGCAAGTTTAAGTTCATCATAGCTCCATGCTTTAACTTCTCCCTCTGAAAATTGTCGAGGAACTAATCCAGAAACATGAATCTTGATCCAATCAACACCTAATTTTATCTGTCTTCTGATTTCAAGAACTATTTCTTCCGGACTCCTAACTACTGCTCCGTAGCCTAATCTTCCTTTATCAGGGATTACCCTTCCACCAGTTCCCCCTACAGAAGTGAGCAGTGCGTTTCCTCCAACTGCCATTCTAGGACCAACAAGAATTCCTGCTTCTATAGCGTCCCTTAAATCAACCCCAACATCGAAAATACAATCTGCATCTAATAGGCCAGTAACTCCTGACTGCAATACCTTTAAAGCATTTTGTCCGGCTATTATTGCTGCTAGACCTTCTCTACGATGATAAAAGAGTTCGTCATTAGAAGATGGTTCATCAAAAGTTATATGACAATGCGCATCAATTAATCCAGGCATTAACGTTAAACCTGTGGCATCTATGATGGAATCAAAATCCTCTTTTTTATGAGAATTAGTCGAACTTTCTTCTACCTTTTCAATAAGTTCGTCTTTAATAATAAGGTTTCCTGGATAAGGTTCAGACCCTGAACCATCTAAGATTTGAGCATTACTTATTAAAGTTTTAATTGATTCTGCCATTAAAATACCTTTATCTTTTCGAACTTTAAAAAGATAGACCCGCTTTGTAAAGAAAAGCAGGTCTATTAAATAATATTTTTAAGCTGATAAAGGTGCCCAAGCTAGTAAGCTTGAGTCATCTGGTCTAGTGCTTGGAACTAGTTTAATTCCATTTGCTTCTGCCATCCCTTTGTATTCAACCCAAGAAAGAATATTTTCTATTTGGGTTCCAGGTCCTGAATCAAACATAACGGGTCCATAAAGATTAGCTGTATAGATTAAATCTTCGTCTGTTACCCTTTGCGTTGCATCATGTCTAGCACCAGCAGGTTCGTAAAACCAAATACCGGGTCCATAACCTTCAGGTGGTCCAGCTCTAACTCCTAACCTTCCTTGTAATACCAGAAAGTCACTAGCTCCAATATGAGTATGAGGATCAGCAACACCATTATGTCTAACTATTAAAGAGACATAACCCGTTTCTTCACTTACTCTAAGAATTTTAAGACCAACATCCTCCATTCCTGGCAAAACAAGCCATGGAACTGAACGAGTATCTACAAAATGTGGATGAGTTACTTCTGAGCTAGATTCAGTTTCTACATTGTCGTTGACAAGTTTTCCAGCATTTCCAGAAGCTATCGATAATGGCTCTCCATTACCCTTATAAGGTTCTCCCTCTACTTCCATGCAAGCTGAAAGTGAACTTGGAACAAGTAAAATCTTAGTATCTTTAGCCATCTGTTGAACATCCATGGCTGTGAACAAAGAACTTAAAGAACCGTCCTCATTTAAAAATGCAACGCCACTAAAGAAGTTAGCAAGTATTTCTGTATCTTCTAAAGCTAGAAAGGAATTAACTCTTGAGTTAGCTGAGATAAAACCCCATGTTCCTGGATTAAGAGTACTTTTGGAACCTTCCTGTTCGTACTCAGCCTTCCCAGAAAGAACTAACATATCCATACCACCTAAATAAACAGATTCAGGTATAGAAGCTCCTTTATCAATTTTCATTATCACGCTAAAGATTCCGCTTTCCGAACTTGCTCTTGCTGGCTTAATGGAAAGACCTTCTACATTCGACAAAGGTAACCAAGGTAGTTTATTTGTATCTATACAATCCCCTACCCCTGCAGGATTATATTCTGGATTAGCAACCGTTTCTGACATATGTCCCCCTATTTTTAAAAAATTATACCAAAGATTGAAACAATTCTATAAATGCTAGTCGCTCTTTAAATCTAACCAGTCTCTTTCTAAGTTACTTAGATCTATATTCAACGCTTTAAGGGAGCTTCTCGTTTCAAAATAATTCCTTGGGCCAATTAAAGGATAGGATGGAAACTCTTGATTTAATACAAAAGCTAGAGCCAGCTCAATGGCTTCAACACCCTTATCCTTTGCTAAAGAAAAGCACCTATTTCTTCTTTCAACATTATCTTCATTAAACCAAACCCTGTCTTTTTCTTCTTGATTAGGATTTGCTATGTGCAAAGATCCTTGAAACTCCTGTTTATCAAGAAAAAAGCCTCTTGCCTGACTAGACCAGGGAAAAATAGGAATTTGTTTTTCTTTCAAGTAATCCTTAAACTCTTCCTCAGAACAACTCTCGCAACCTGGCCAAACAGGAGTCAGCATTTTAGCTAGACTAAAGTTATTACTTAAAATACTAAAAGGCTGTTTATTAGAGTCTTCAGCATAAGAAATTGCATCTGAAAACCTTTTTAAACTCCAGTTTGATGCACCAGATAACTTGATTAAACCATCTTTTTTAATTTCATCTAATGCATCGACAAACTCACTAACTGGAACTTCCAAGTTATCTCTATGTAAACAGTAAATATCTAGATAATCTGTCTGCAATCTATCTAACGATTCTTCTAGTTGCGGTCTTATTAAATCAGGGTAACAATGTGGAGTGTGAGCTCCCTTGCCGAGAACAACTACCTTCTCTCTTAGACCTCTATGAGCCATCCACTTCCCCAGATAAACATCACTTTTTCCATTGTTATAAATATAAGCTGTATCAAAAGCATTACCACCCAAGGAAAAAAAATGATCAAACATAGCAAAAGCATGGTCTGTGCTAGATTGATTGTCACACCCAAAAACAACCCTGGACACCTTCTTATCTAAACCTCTTATGGAATTAAAGGGCATATTTTTTGGATTTTTAAGAGCCTCTTTTCCTAGAACAGATGATTTCCTTATTTCAGGATTATCAGCTGCGTAGTAAACTCCTATCTTCTTCCTCCAGGCATCAAGCCAGATCATATTTCCATGAGAATCTGCATGAGAAACTTTTTTTGATTCAGTCTTTTTTTGACGAATAAGATTGGCAAAATGATCTACTTCAAAAGTAAAAACACCTTTATTTTCTTTAAAATCAATTACCTGATCATCAAACCCTTTACTCTTAAAAATAATTTTAGATTTACGACCTACTTGTTCGCCACACTGCCAAGGCTCTTCAATTAAAATTGATTTATCATCATTTGAAATAAGAACTGTATTTTTTAAAGTTTTATTAATGGCTGAGCTAATTAGAGCTTTAGAACCATTCTCAAAATCTAATTCTGCAGATGCATTTAAATCTATTCCTCTTTCAGATAATTCACCTTTAGCTTTAATTGAAATGGGATTAGAAAACAGCTTTTCCTCTTGAGTACCCACTATCATTCGAGACATAGACATAGGGTAACATCCTATATCCATAATGGACCCCCCTCCTAAATCAGGGTTTACCAAACGGTGTTCTTTTGGCACATCAGCTGAGAAGCCAAAAGAAGCTTCAATGGTTAAGGGACTTTTTTTAAATTCTTTTTTTACTAATTCACGTACTTTATCGGTCTGTGGATGTGTTCTGTACATAAAGGCTTCCATCAATAAAACTTCATTATTTCGAGCGGTATCTATAAGTACCATCGCCTCTGTAGAATTTATAGTCATAGGCTTTTCGCAAAGCACAGACTTCTTTGCTTTTAGCGAAGCCAGAGCTAGATCAAAATGTGAATCATGTGGAGTAGCCACATAAATTGCATCTAATTCATCGTCTTCAAGTAGATTTTTATAACCCTCTACAGGCAAACAATTGTATTTATCAGAAAATCTTTCTGCCTTTTCAATTTCTCTACTGGCAACTGCTTTTAGGTTACAACCCTCACTATCTCTTATAGAAACAGCTAATGCCCTAGCTATCATCCCGGTTCCTAAAATACCCCAGTTGATCATATTTCTTCTAAAGCCTCCAGCTTATGATTTTTACTTTTAATTTGCTCCAATAATTGTTTATGAGTTTCTGTGTCTATGGGATAGAAATAAATTACAACTAAACTTAACGCCACACCAAAAGCAGGGATAATACTCATAATTCTTTTCATGGAAGAAATAGTTTCTGCACTTTGAACTTGGTTAGCTTCAAAGCCTATAAAACTAAAGACAAATCCAAATATTAGAATAGCTAGAGCTATAGATCCTTTTTGAGCAAAAGTCATAAAACCATAAAGAGATGATTCGCTTCTGACTCCTGTATACACCTCTCCATACTCAATAGTATCTGGTAACATAGACCAAAAAAGGATACCTCCAGCTCCCGCACCAAATCCTATAAATGCAACTAAAACTAATAGTTCTTTAAGTGTTGATATTGGGTAAAGATAAAAGCAAATAAAAGCAATTAAAGTAATACTCATTGATATTAACCAAGTATGACGTTTACCAATTTTATTTGAGATTAACCACCAGATTGGAATGCTGGCAAAAGCAACTATTCCATTAGTAAATAAAATAGTGCCTTGATATTCATGCAATCCCAAAGCGTATTTCGAGTAATAAACTAAACTATTACCAAAAAATATAGTTGTAACACCAACTATTAAGGTAGCAGAAAAAACTAACCAGAAAGGTTTATTTCGCCTAATTGATTTAGCAATTTCGAGAAAATTTTCTCCTACCCTTTCTATTCCCTGATCTTGTTGCGGTTCTTTTACCGTATAAAAGGTAATACTGTGAATGATGAGAGCAGTAATTCCTGCGATCATTGCCATAAATACAAAACCTTTAGCTTCATCGCCCATTCCAAACCAAAATACAATAGGAAAGGCAAAAGCTGACATCAAGTTGGTACCCGTCTGTGCTCCCATCATCCGAAAACCAGTAAGATTAGTTCTTTGTTGGCTATCTTCAGTGATTCTTGGTGTTAAAGAGGAAAAAGGAACACTTACAATAGTGAAACATGTTCTATGCAATAAATTTGCAAACAAGAGAAATATAAAAAGGGCAGTTCCTTCAAAAGGAGGGACCCACATCAGAAGAATAAATGAAAGAGCTAAAGGAATATTTCCAAATAATAAATAGGGCCTATAAACACCCCACCTTGTTCTAGTTCTTTCAGCAAGGAAACCCATTGAAGGGTCTGTGATAGCGTCCCAAGCCATACCTATGGAATAAATTGCACTTGCCAAAACAGGTGAAATGCCTACAACATCAGTATAAAAATACATTAGATAAAGACCAACTCCACTCCAATAGAGGCATATGGCTATATCCCCTATTCCATAACCAACCTTTACGCCAAGACTAAGAGAGTTAGGGTTTGAATTCATTTTTATTTTTTACTAGTTTGATTAAGAAAAACCAATCCATCTACCAGCACCAGCAATAATAGCCCATGTAGATATAGATAATACGCCTATAATCTTAAATACATTAGTGTCTGTTTCAGCTTTTAAGGCAAAAGGATTTCTTATAAAAAATAAGAAAAATAATCCTATTATCAAGGTAATCATTTTTATCCAAAAGGCTCTACTGTAGTAAAGCTTAATAGCTTCACTTAAAAACAGGGGTATTCCCGTTGAAATCAAAACAAATAAACCAAGTTTTATAGCGAAGGTGGTCTGACTAATTACATAATTAATAGGTCTAGAAGAGAGCATTAAACCTAAAAGCCTTAAATCTCCAACTAAGATAGAACCCCCAAGAATTGCTAAACCTATCAAGTGAATTGCTTCAATAAAAGGAAACATCCAAATTGAGTTCCTAATAGCCTCTCCGATAAAGGATTGCTCCAAGTTATCAAATATATAAAGTATTTTCTCTGATCCCACTAGAAATCCTCAAAATTAGATAACTCAACAACACAACCTGCAGCCCAATTAACCCACTCTGGTTGAGGTTGTCTATCACAATCAAACCAATTGTATGCAATCATACGACCAGAAATTATAACCAAAGCCCAAAGACACAAAGATGCAGTAGCTTTAAATTTTACGCTTTTAGGAATATTTTTACTTTCGTCCCATTTATCTCCATTATTTTTCATCTGTTTATGAAATAAATAGGCATTCAAGCCTGCTAGTACGATCAAGATAATCTTCATCCTAAAGAAAATATTTTGATAACTTCTTATAGGAATTGCGTAAAAAAGCAAAAACCCAGTTATAGTCATTAACCCAAATCCAAATAAAGACCAAGGCAGTACTTTCCTATTCATCTCTGAGATAGGTAATTTATTAAACACTAGCCCCATCAACCGTAAATCAACGAATATCAATATACCTACAAAGAAACAGATAGAAAGTACATGTGCTGACTCAATCCAAGGATAGAGATAAAGAGACTCAACTAATGCTATGCTCCACTTAGTTTCAGACAGCCATATAACTATTTCTAACATCTTCTTAACTAGCTATATAAAGCTCTTACTAGTCTTTAATCCAATAGACTTGATGACAAGCTACACAAACTTGATATAACTCGGCACCTGTTTTAAAAAGACTCTCAGAATCTTTATTTTCTGCTGCTTCAAAAAGCTTCTCCCCTACCCCCTTTAAAGCGATTGATAGAGAAACCCATTGAGTCTTATCTGCAACAACCTCTGGTCTAGAAAGTAAATAAGAACTTCCAGAGATTACTTTAGCTGCATGTTTAACTCTATCCCATTCTTCTTGATTAGTTGGTGCTAAGTTAGTTTCTCCCTCTTCCGTAATAATAAAACCTGCCGAATCCCAAATAACTTCAGCAGCAGGATCTAATATATAAGCCATCAAATCATGAACCTCAGAGTGCTCATATTCCGAAGCATGCACTTGGATAAAAGAGAGAATTAAAATTATAAATAAAGATTTTTTTTTCACTTGAAGGATAGGCCTTAAGAGAGCTACTTCCTTTTAGGTTCTCTTGGATCTGAACCATCTCTAGGAGCTCCTGTACCAGATGACCCCATAAATACCTTGCTCCCGTCAGGAAAAGTAACGTCTCTTCCGTTAGCTATACATCTAGGCAAACATAAACGTCCTTTACTCTGATATCCTCTAACTACTATCACTGTGCCTGGTACTAATGTTTTTTTTGTAATTCCATTTCTAATAAGAGTATTAGGAGTTCCTCCTTCAACCATCCAAATAGTTTTTCCATTATCATCTTCCACCTCAACATGCACCCAAGCATGAGGGTTTATCCACTCCACCTTGACAACTTTTCCAGTAATGTTAATTGGAGCATTGGCATCAAATTCAGCTGTAAACGCGTGATGTGCGAAAACTTTAGAAAACAGAATTAAACAACTTATGCTAACTATAAATTTAAGATAAAGTTTCATTGATTCCTCCTTTCTTCTTCCCTTGCACCTGCCAATATATTCGCCATGGCATAATTTCCTTCATGACAAGCGTATTCATAGATCTTCCCTTCAGCTTCTCTTAATGGCATCTCGCCTTTCCAAGAATCTTTATAAGCAACATTGTCATCTACCTCAAATTGATAAAGAATTTCATCTTCTGAAATCCTTGTAAATCTTTCTGTTATTTCTGCATCCTCAGTAATAAGTATTTGATGACGGATTGCAGCTCTAAAGCGCTGTTGCAAATGGTGGTTCTTGGTTTTTACAACTAAAGTATTACCTTCCCAGTGACCTACAGAATCTCCTAACCAGGGTCTTATGTGATCAGGAAGGTGATTTCCTTTTAAACGGATAATGCGAGCATCATGATTCATCTCCACTAGAATCATCACATAGCCAGGCGATTGTACAATTTGATAGTGATTGTTATATAAGACATTTAACATAGGAGGACCGCCGCTTGAACCGAACCCCACTAAACACCTTTCACCTAGACTCCTTTCCTCGGGATGATTTGCTTGAGAAAACATACGATAAATACTGGGACCTTCTACCCCCCATCTAACCCACCTTCTAGGAAGTTTTCCATCTTCAGGGTAAGTAAGAATAGAACTTCTATATTCTCCATTAATCTTAAATAGTTTTGTGCCTGGATCCATCCAAGCTGTGTTATAACCTCCAACATTTTCACCTGCTTTTGGCGTTTCACCTTCTTCATAGGGGTTGTCTATAGCTTCAGTAAAAGCAGCAGAGGTTACTTCAGCTCTTGTAGCTTGTTCTTCACTAACCACTAAACTCTTAAATTGATCAGGTCTTTCTAAAGTAGTTAAGCTAGCGTTAGTCCAAGTTCCTTGTAAGTCTGGGTCTCCAAACCAAGTTTTCATTTGTTCTTCTGATAAAACAACACCACAGCTATTAATAAAAACAAGTATCAATAAACCTTTTAACCCTTTCATTCTAAGTTTCTCCTTTTTTTACTTAGCACGCCATTGCCCATAAAGTAATTCCTCTACAAATTCAACGCATTTAAATTGTTGTAATTGAGCATCCTTTCCAACTCTCTTATATAAAGTCATGCTTATTTTCCAAGGTTTAGTAAAAACTTTTTCATCTTCTATGGTAGCTTCGTATCTCATTGTGTGGTTATTCAATAAAGTGTACCTCTCAATAACCTTTAATTCTTCACTATGGAAATTACCTGATCTATCAAACCAAGTTTGATCATTGAAACCTGAGGCTTCAACTACAAAAGTATCTTTATCCCAGTAACCCCAAGATTGTCCCATCCAAGAATCAACTGGCGCTGGACCAGGATCCTCAAGATATATATTTCTCACAGCTCCTGCATATTCATATGCAAAAAAGACTGCTTTCTCACTGTGAAAAATTTGAAAGGGTAAATGCATATAGTTAGCCCTAGGCACTCCAGGCAAGTAACATTTAATTTCTGGATCTCTTTCTAACCATTTTTTCTTATTCTCATCTCTCTTATTTAAAGCCCACTTTTTATAAGGAATAGTCCCTCCTTCAACAACCCCCATGCCAGCAGGCACAGACCCTACTGCACCTAAGGCAACAATACTAGGATGTGGAATAGGAACAACTGGTCCTTCAACCAAAGAAAGTGCTGCGCTAGCAGCATGAGCTTCTAAATTAAAATTAGCTGAATTTAAGACTTGCCAGACACCATTTAGATCTGGCTTTCCGAGTGGCCCCCTAGGTAAATCTTTTTCAGCATATATTTCTGTAATAAAACTACTGATAAGAATTAATAAGTAAAAAAATTTCTTCACCCCTGCCTCCTTTGTAGGAATAGTATATTAACTTACGTAAAGATTATGGAGTCTTTTCTTTCGAGGGTATATCTAAAGGGCCTAAATTATCAAGGTAGTCTTTATCAGGCTCATTAGATAAATGCTTCTTTGGGTCATCCCTGTAACTTTTTAAAGGCTGTCCTAAGCCCATTAAACCTCTCTCTCTGCACCTTCTAACCCTATTAAAATCTACCTCTATAAGCATTATCTCTTCGCTTTCATTAGCATCATGAAGAATTTCGCCATCAGGACCACATATTAAAGATTGTCCCACTCCTTGTTCACCAGCAGCATTAATATCTACGTAATAACATTGTTGTTGGGCTGCTGTTGCCTTCACCATGGCCCTTTCTACATCTCTATCACAAGTATCAGTAAGGCTGGGATGGAGAATCACTTCCGCTCCTTTCATAGCAATAGCTCTACAAGTTTCTGGAAACCACAAATCATAGCAAATCTGTAGACCTAATTTTCCATAGCCCGGAAATTCAAAAACACAAACTTCATTTCCAGCAGTAACTCCTTTTTCAAAAGGCAAGAATGGATAAAGCTTCCTGCATTTTGTGACTAATTTACCCTGATCATCGATAACGGGAGATGTGTTAAAAATACCTTCATCAGTTCTTTCATAAAAAGAGCCAGGTATCAACCAAATACCTAGTTCCTTAGCTAAAACTTTTAATGGATCTAAATATTCTGAAAGATAAAAAGATGAGTCTTTTACTCCTACTCCCCCCACAGCTAATTCACTAAAAACAAGCATATGAAGCCACGGGTATCTAAGCATAGTCTCGCGAGCTTTTTTTTCTATTAATGAATAATTATCTCTAAGCTCAAGATTTAATTGAATGGCGGCTATAGATAAAGGTTTCATTTTTTATGCCTAACTAATTTTCTTTAGTATATACACTTAAATAAAAATAGGCCGGAAACCGGCCTATTCTTATAAAGTGGTTATCTTTTAGAACTTGTAACGTACATCCACGTAGAAAGTTCTTGGAGATAAAGCACCTCCATATTTGCTGTAATTATCACTACTTGTTGTAGTGCTTATGCTGTATATATTGTCGTTATCAAAGACATTATTTACTGCTACTCTTACAGACATTTTTGCATCACTACTCCACCAAGAACCACTTAAGTTGGTGGTTTCCCTAGAAGGAATTCTATCTAAGGCTCTTTGTATCCCTGAGGCTGAGAAGTCTCCAGTAAAAGAGTGATTTAACCATAACCATATTGGACCCCACCTACTGTCCATTTCATAGGTAGCCCTCACAGTTGCTTTCTCTCTAGGTATTCCTTTAAGAGGATTTCCTTTCACATTCTCTGCATAAGGAAAATCTGAAGCATCAATAACTCCATCACCATTAACATCTGAACCTGTTCCGGAGTTACCTACCACTCCTTGTGTGAAGGTTCCAAATATTTGAGGTGGATTCATAGGGTCATCTGTAGTCATAACCCAATAATCTTCCCCGTATTCAGTTTCAGTAATACTTAAGTTTCCTGATAAAGTTAATCTATCACTTGCTTGATAAACAAACTCCATCTCAAATCCTTCATTAGTAATACCGTCAGCGTTTGAAGCGAATTCAGCAGTTTCACCTCTGAGAGGATCGTACTGAGTTACTACATCTTGATAACCATCATAATCATAATGATAGATCGAAGCGAATAGCTGTAATTTATCATCCATATGAATTCCTTTATAACCAAATTCAATAGAATCAACTCTTTCTTTATCATAAGAAACTGCTTCGATACCAGCGCCAGTTGGAAGTCCAAATTCATCTCTTTGTTCATCCCTAGAACCTGATATACCTAAGGCCACTCCACCTGATCTATATCCTGTAGTTACTCCAAAGTAAAACAACTGATCACCGTTTGGTGTCCAGTCTAAGTTCACTCTGTAGTTTGTATCACTCCATTTATCATCACCAGGAATAGTAGAAGTGTATCCGTAAGGAAATCCTTGGAACAATCTCATTGGAGTTGCGCATGTGTCTTGCTGGTCAAGCGGACATACAGGTGCAATAGGGTTGTTTGGATCACCTGTGTAAACAGCATTACCCATAATTAAGTTGGCGTAAGCTAGTGGTGTTAGCTCAGGAACTGCTCCTGACCAAGGGGCAAAACCTAACAATTCATAATAAGGTCCAACTTGCCCTTGTTGAAGAGCTAAAACTGAATCCCAGCCACCTGAGAAGTTCATAAACAATTCAGCGTAACCGCCTCTTTGCTCTAACCAAGTTTTATCATCTTCTGCATATCTTGCACCAACTACTAGAGCGAACTCTTCATTAATAGTCCAAGTTCCTTGAGTGTAAACAGCAGTAGCATCATTCTGTACATCATTCATATGATGGTAAACCTGCCCCATAGCGTCACCCCCCCATCTACAAGCGATGGTTGTGTTATTAGGCGCCGAACCTACCCACCCAACTTGAGGTGTTGTACATGTGTTTGTGGCGCCAAGTAATGCTGCGGTTGATACTCCTCCTAAAAATGCTTGAGGAATATCATAAGCACCATAAGTAGCAGGATTTTTAATTGCCCCAATGCTATTTCTAATACTGTAGTTTTGTTTTCTATTCTCATCCATATAGAAATACCCTGAAGTCATAAGAACATCTTCACCTATCTGCCAGTTTATGGTTATCTCATGGGTCTTCATGTGAACATCCTCAAGAACAGTAACTCCATACTTGTCCCAACTAACATCAGTTCCATCTAAATCAATGTTGAACGTATAGTCAAAATCAACAAAACCATAAATGTATTTAATTTCAGTTCTGTCATTCATTTGCCAAGTTATATGTGATTGAATTCCTTCATGTTCGAAATACTGATGATTCGATTGACATCCGCCCTGATAAGGGAAGTCCCAACAGTTTTCATTATCACTTAAAGCAACATTAAAAGTGTTCAAAGTATTCAAGGTAGAACCATAGTAAGAGTTCCATCTTCCTGGCCAGCCCGCATTATCAACACCAGCCCTTAAAGGAGCTCCATATCCAACTTCTCCTGTTGTAGGATTAGTAAAACTTATAGCTCCTGGGGTTGAAGCTGTCGCTCTTCTTACACCACGAACCATATTGGAAGTATCTTGAGTGCCTCTTAAAGAACCATAACCTGAATCTAAGAGAACTCTAGAGGGAATGATGTTATCTACCAGACGGTTATTTGCTCTTATTTGAAACTCAATATCATCATTGGGCAGCCATAAAAGAGTCAAAACCTCATTTGAATCATCTAAGCTTCTAGGATCACGACAGTCTCCAATACACTTCTGGGTACCATCTCTATCCATTTTTGCAGCTGTAGCCCTGAATGCCAGCTTATCGGTAATTGGGCCAGTAACCATCCCATAATACTGAATGTTACTGTAATCACCTGCTAGAATCCTGGCTTCAGCACCGTTTTCAAAACTTGGTTTCTTGGTAATATAATTAATAGCACCACCAATGGAATTTCTTCCATATAGAGTACCCTGAGGACCACGAAGTACCTCAATACGCTCTACGTCATAATAGTAGTTTTCTGAAGCAGCTATACCAAAGTCTGGTGAGTAAACACCATTGTAGTAAGTTGCAACTCCTGGATCACCACCAAGTGCTCTAAAGTTTCTTCCAACACCACGAATCCTTACATCATAAGGATCTCGAGTAGTAGCTGGTAGTTGATCCATTAAGTCGTTTGCACCTTGTAATCCAAGATCTTCAATCAAACTAGAATCAAAAGCAGTTATGGACATAGATGTATCAGATACAGTCGAGGTCCTTTTTTCTGCCGTTACCGTGATTTCTTCAATACCACCCCTATCTCTGTCTTCTTCATCATCATCTTCAGCCATAAGAGCTAAAGAAGAGAAGCCAAACATAGAGATAAAAGCTAAGTTTATAAGGAACTTTAATTTCATATCTCCCCCTAAAAATGAATTAAAACCCTGGCATTTACTGTCACAAAGTGACCTTAAAACCAGATTAAAAAATTTCACTACAAACTATGCTTAATTTTGACTTAGTTTGCAAACCTTTTATAAGAAAAATACTTACTTTAAGCCAAAATCAAGTACTTTTTGAAGACAGCCTTATTAAATAAATGGCATTTAATAAACCAAACACCAATGTCATTGCTAGAACACCAAACAATTTAAAATTTACCCAAGTAGTCAAACTTGTATAAAACATAAAGTATAAATTAACTAATCCAATGCTAAAAAAAGCAAAGGCCCACAAATAAGTCATATCTAACCATGCCTTATCTGAGATATTTGGTATCCCTTCTGGGTCTGCAATCTTCATAAAACTTTTAAGTATTGGAGGTCTTTTAAGCAACTGATTTGTTAAAAGGATTACAGTAAAAAGCCAATTAATAATACTAACCTTCCATTGTAAAAACAAAGGATCTCTAAATAATAAGGTAGCAGAACCAAAGACCATTAAGGCAACCCAAGTAAGAAACAATTTTTTCTCAACAGATCCTTTCTTATATTTTTCTAATATAACTTGAAGGGTTACTACAATCATAAGAGCAGTTGTGGCCTTTAAGAAATCTTTTCCTGTAGCAAAGAAAACTCCAAAAAAAATAAGAGCTGGGAGTAAGTAACCTAGTTGATTCATAATTAAATCTGGTTTTATCAGTTGGCATCATACTAAAATTGTCATAACTAAACTAATAAGGTATTGAATGAAAGATTTAAAACTAGGAATTCAAATGGGTTATTGGGGGGCTCAACCTCCAGAGGATATTATAGGTATAGCAAAAGAGGCTGAGAGCCTAGGATACGATGCTATTTGGAGTGCAGAATCATGGGGTTCAGATGTTTTTACACCTTTAGCTTGGATTGGAGCTCACACTTCTAAAATAAAACTTGGAACCGGTATTGCACAAATATCTGCTAGAACCCCTGCAGCCACCGCAATGGCAGCTATTACCTTGGACCATTTAACTAAAGGAAGAGTTATTCTTGGGCTAGGAGTGTCAGGCCCACAAGTAGTAGAGGGTTGGTATGGACAACCTTTTTCTAAACCTCTTTCGAGAACTAGAGAATATGTAGGGATTATTAAAAAAATATTGAAAAGAGAAGAGCCTGTAAGCAATGATGGTGAACATTACCCTCTTCCTTATATAGGTGAAGGAAGCTGGGGGCTCGGCAAGTCCTTAAAATCCATCACCCATCCCTTAAGAGCTGATTTACCAATTTTTTTAGGTGCAGAAGGTCCTAAAAATGTAACTATGACTGCTGAAATAGCTGAAGGCTGGTTACCTCTATACTACTCTCCTTATAGGCAAGAAGTTTATGCCGATCAGATTAAGGATGCTAACAAAGGGTTTGAAATCTCAGCTGGAGTATTAATTAATATTTGCGATGATATAGAAAAAGGATTAATTCCAGTAAAGAATAATTTAGCACTTTATATTGGGGGAATGGGAGCTGCTAAAAAAAACTTTCACACTGATTTAATGAAAAGAATGGGATTTGAGAGTGAAGCAAATAAAATCCAAGAACTATTCCTAGCAGGAAAAAGAACTGAAGCAGCTTTAGCTGTTCCCGATAAATTTGCTGATGAGATCTCTTTAGTTGGACCTAAAGAAAGAATTAAAGAGAGAGTAGAGGCTTGGAGAGATACACCAGTAACATCTCTTTTAATTTCCACTCATGACAAAGAAAGACTAAGAGAGATAGCAGAAATAGTTCTCTAATTTCAAGAATTCGGTCTAGCAAAACCCCAATAGTTATAACCAGCGAATTTTGGGGTGCTAGGTAAATACATAGTGTCTATTTCTTCTATATTAAAGCCAGACTTTTTGATAATTTCAGGTATATCTCTATGTAAGTTACATCCACCTGCAATTCTTTTCCAAATTGGATTAATTCTTCTCTGCCATTTATAAATATTTTCATCGGGAGAAATTCCGTGCTCACAAAAAATTAACTTTCCTTCTGGCTTAAGGACTCTTTTAATTTCTTTATTTGCTAGTTCAACATCAGGGATAGTGCACATTGTGTAAGTTAAAATAACAGTGTCTACTCTATTGCTAGGCAGTGGGATTTCTTCTGCCCCGCTTATTATGAAATCAACTTCCATTTTTTCTTCTTTGGCAACTTCGGCAGCCATCTTATTCAACTCTTCTGAAGGATCTAATCCCCAGAGCTTATTAACTTTAGTTTTATCATAGAAAGGTAAATTAAGCCCTGATCCAATTCCAACTTCCAACACATCCCCTTCTGCATGAGGAACTACTTTCTTTCTTTGATAGACCATAGGTGGGTTGCTACAGCAGCTATTTAACAGTCTTGGAAGAATATATTTATCGTATAAGCTCATCTGGTTAAAATTTTTTTTTCCTAATACATCAATTTTAAAGCTATAGTTCTTTGGGATGATTTAAGAAGAAATTAAGCACCTCCTCCCCCCAATGAAAAGGATTATTACTGCCACACCCTAAATAGTTATCAACTCCTGGAAAGCAATGACCATCACCATCTTTTGAACGAGATCTTTTGGCGACCCAGTTGTAGCTAATGAATTCAAAAGTAGTTCCCTGACTATTTGTAAAACGGACTCTTTGATGTTGATCATCCTTAGATATAACCTCAGCATTAGCCATATTCCACGACTCCCCAATTTTTTTTACTGTAGAAAGTGCACCAGAATAATGAACAACTTGATCTTTCTTTCCGTGGGCATAAAGAATATCTATTTGTTGGTTTTTAAAACAATCGTTAAACACGTTGATCGTTACAGGTGTTCTTTGTAAGTTTTTAGGCGATCCAGCTCCAAAACCTATTGGAGCAGCTGAACCTATGTAATCAGGGTAATCACATACGAACCTCCAGGTCATCCATGAACCTTGGGAGAAACCAGTAACATGAATCCTTTCTTTCATTACATGGAAAGCATTCTCAACTTGTTTCATGAACGAAAAAACTTTGAAAACATTTTCTCTTCTATATTCCCAAGATCTTCCGTAAACAGTTTTTCTTGCAGTTGGTTGAATAACTATAAATCCCTTATCGCCTGCTAAATCAACTAAATTCGTATAATAGTTTTGCATATCTCCAGTCATCATCCAGCCATGAATATCTGTGATTAGACCACAAGCTTTTGATAAACAAACTTCAGGAACATGCAAACTATATAAAATGCCATTGCATTTGATATCTGTACTACCTTTTTTAGGACTAGGAATGCATTCATCAACTTTTGGTTTAGGAATATCAATGGTTGCTGGAAGAGGTGTTGAGCTAGCTAAACCATTACTGAAACTAAAAAGATTCACTAATAAAATAAAAAAGGTTATCAAATGAAGTCTTTTCATAGCTTAAAACTAATACCTAAAATGTCTAATTTGTTCACCACTCTTATCTATTTCAGTCATTGCATTTATACCAATCTCCAAATGTAATTCAGACCATTCTTCAGTTACTCCTTTATCTGATTCTTCGGTCTTTACACCATCAGGGGTAACAGGAACATCTGAAACAAGTAGCAAGGCTCCTCTGGCTATCTCGTTATAATGTCCTACTACGAAGATAGTAGAAGTTTCCATGTCTATTCCAATGCAAGTAGATTTTTTTAGTCTTTTCAAGAAAGTCTTATCGTGCTCCCAAACCCTTCTATTAGTGGTAAAAATAACTCCTGTTCTATACTCTTGACCGCTCTCAATAACTTTATCAGACACAAATTTATGTAATTTAAAAGAAGGTAATGCAGGGACTTCTGGAGGGAAGTAATCATTACTTGTCCCCTCTCCTCTTATAGCTGCAATCGGTAAAATAAAGTTTCCTATTTCACTTCTTTGTTTTAAACCCCCACATTTTCCTAAAAACAAAACACCGCTAGGATTGCAAGCTACTAGAAGATCCATAATTGTTGCTGCATTTGGAGATCCAATACCATAATTAATAATTGTTAGGCCATCAGAATTAGTTGAAGCCTGCATAGGTTTCTTTTCTCCGTAAATATCAGTCTTAAACTTTTCGGCAAAGTTCTCTACATAATCAGAAAAGTTAGTAAGCAAAATATGATTGCCAAATTTCTTTAATGGCATTCCTGTATATCTAGGTAACCAGTCTTTTGCTATATCAAGTTTATTTTCCATTCTACCCATAGAATCATGCTACTCGATTTGACTATAAATACAATTAAGAAGATAAAGATTCTTACTTCTTTAAATCTATTTAGAGCTTAGAGATCCAGTCATACATGTCATCTGCAATAACATACTGACCTTTCGCATTTGGGTGAATGCCATCAGGTAGCATTAAGTCTTTATTTAAAACGATCTCTTCATTCAACATCGGAGGTATTAATTGAGCATCGAATTCATTGGCTACTTCTTCATAGACCTTATTTAATCTTTCCATGTATTTCTTGCCATAATTAGGAGCTACGATTATTTCCATAATAATAATTGAAATTCCTTTTTCTTTAGCAAGATTGCATATTTCAATTAAATTTGAATGGATTTTAGATGATGGGTATCCTCTAAGGCCATCATTTGCCCCTAGTTCAACAAACAAAAAATCTGGAGTTATATTTTCCAATAGAGAAGGAAGTCTTGATAAACCGCCTTTAGTGGTCTCTCCAGATAAGCTAGCATTGATCAGTCTTATATTTCTTTTGTCTAAATTAAGCTTCTTCTGGACTATGTTTACCCAATTTTCTTCAGAAGGAATTCCATATCCTGCGCTTAAGCTATCACCAAGAACAAGTAATTTTCTTTCGTTTTCAGAAAATAAATTTTGAGGAATCAGTAAGATTAAGAGAATTACTATAAAATTAGACTTTTTCTGGAAATTGATAAATTTATTCATATTAATTCTGCATTCATATGATTATTAAAACACTTAATCTAACAAAAAAAGTGCCCTCTGAAGAGGGCGAGTTGATTATTCTTAACAGCATAAGCTTAGAGCTTGAAAAAGAAAAATCAATAGCAGTCATTGGACCTTCTGGTTCAGGTAAGTCAACTTTGCTAGGTCTTTTAGCAGGCCTAGACTCACCTTCTTCCGGTGAGATTTATTTAAATAGCCACCCTTTACATGACTTAAATGAAGATCAAAGGGCTGAAGTTAGAAAAGAAAATGTAGCTTTTGTCTTCCAATCATTTGAACTTCTTCCTGGGCTAACAGCATTAGAAAATGTAATGCTTCCTTCTGAACTTAACTTAGATCCAGAAGCCGAGACAAGAGCAAGTGAATATTTAAAACGTGTTGGATTAAGTAATAGATTGCAACATTACCCAAGGCAGCTTTCAGGTGGGGAACAGCAAAGAGTTGCCATAGCTAGAGCTTTTGCCTGTAATGCAAAAGTTTTATTTGCTGATGAACCTACAGGAAATTTAGATAAAAAAACCGGAGCGAAGATTTCAGATCTACTTTTTGAAGTTAATGCAGAATCTTCAAATGCTTTAGTGGTAGTAACTCATGATAGCGACCTTGCTTCAAGATGCGATGACCAGATAGAGCTTTCTGAAGGAATGACCATCTAAAAATGCTTTTTGGACTTTCACTTAAACTATTTTGGCGTGAACTTAGATCAGGTCAATTGAGTATTATGTTTTTCGCGTTAGTTTTAGCTGTTGCAACAGTGTCTAGTATTTCTTTATTTACAGATCGACTTGAGAAGGCTTTATTATCTGAAACCCAAGAATTCTTGGGTGGAGATCTTAAATTTGAATCTAGTGATCTTATTGATGACGATGCATATGAAGAAATTAATCAGCTTAGAATTAAAAGTACTGAGATGGTTTTATTTGCATCCATGTTGGCTTCCGGTGAGAACTTACAATTAGCTTCAATAAAGGCTGTTGATCAAAAATATCCTCTTGTTGGTGGATTAGAACTTAAATCTGGGTCCTCAAAAGAGTATGTAAAAAAACCACCCAATAGAGGTTACGTATGGCTTGACCAACGTTTAATGGAGATTTTAGATCTTAAAATAGGAGAATTAGTCAGTATAGGAGATGCAGATTTTATAGTCAGTCACACGATTATTAGTGAGCCTGACAGAGCTACTAACAGTTTTGCTTTTGCACCCAAAGCTATAATTAACACTGAGGACTTACAGGCAACTAACATTGTTCAACCAGGCAGTAGAGTTAGATTTTCGACTGTTTATTTAGGCACTGAAGAGAAGATACTAACTTTGAAGAATATTCTTCAAAGGATAAAACAACCAGGAGATGACATTAGAGAGGCCCAAGATTCCAATGACTCTCTGGGTAAAGCAATAGAAAGATCAGGAAACTTTTTCTTACTGGGAGGGCTTTTAGCCGTGCTAATGGCAGCATTTACGGTTGGAATTAGCTCTCAAAGATTCTCTAGAAGACATGTAGAGTATGTGGCTATTTTAAAAACTTTAGGAACTAAATCTTGGGAGATTAAATTTCTTTATTCTCTTATCTTCTTAGAGCTAGGTATCTTTGCTATTGTCTTTGGACTAACTCTAGGTTGGTTTATGCAAGAGGCTTTCACAGGAATTTTAAAACAATACTTTCCTACCAACCTTCCTTCACCTGGTTTTGGTCCCTTAGTAGTTTCTTCATTAACAGTTTTGATTTGCCTTATGGGCTTTGTTTACCCCAATCTTATTAAACTGGTTAACATTTCGCCGTTAAATATCCTCCGAAGAGAAGATAAACAAAATTTAAACAGCTCTTACTTAATGTTTATCTTGGCCTTAACAGCAATGTTTTTACTAGTTTTTTTGTATACCAAAACTCTCTTACTATCTTCTATCGTCTTTTTTTCTATCCTTGGCGTTTTTACTATAGGTTATGGCTTGATCTTAGTTTCATTTCAAAGTAAAACTAAAAAAGGTTTAGGTGCTAATAATCCTTTCTCTTTAGCTTGGTCTGAATTACATAGAAGAAAATACACAAACTCTCTACAAGTACTCGCTTTTACAATGGCAATTGGTCTGAGTTTGATTGCCTTTTCAGCAAGAACCGACTTAATGTCAACTTGGGAAACAACATTACCTGAAGATTCTCCAAATAATTTTTTGATAAATATTAGTAAGACTGATTTAAATCCTATTTCTATCTTTCTAAAAAATAATGGTATTGAAGAAAGTCCTTTTTACCCAATAACAAATACAGTAATACTCAAATTGCCTAAAGATGGAGAGACTATTTCAAAACCAATAGACAGAAATTTTAATGCTAGTTGGTCAAATAAATTACCTGAAAATAATAAAATTATTTCTGGAGAGTGGTTTAAGGGCAATTCTGGAGACGGGTTATCAATTTCAAATAGCATAGCATTAAGATATCAACTTAACATAGGAGACCCAGTCAAAGTCTTTTTCTCTAATAATGAGGTAAATACTTATATACAGAGTATAAGAGAAGTAAATTGGGATAGCTTCTCACCTAATTTCTTTGTTATAGGATCTCCATCAATATTTAAGGATAGCCCTGCAACATATATAACTTCGCTTCATGTCCCAAGAGAGAAAGAAAAAGTAATAAGCAAGTTTATGTCTGAGTTTAAAACTGTTTCTGTTCTGTCAATTAATGCCATTATTGACCAAGTCAACAGTATTATTGAGCAGGTTTCAAAAGCTTTAGAGGTTATCCTTGGATTAACTATCTTTTCTGCTATATTTCTAACTATAGCAACCATTCAAGACGGTTTTAATTTAAGACTACACCAATCTGCTGTATTAAGAACATTTGGTGCAAGCACTTCCCTTTTACAGAAATCTACTGCTTTGGAATTTGCTTTACTAGGATTATTAGCTGGTTTATTGGGGGCCTTACTAGCACAATTAGGTATTTTCTTTCTTGAAACTCAAGTATTTGATTTAGAAGCAGTTTTTCACGCAAACATTTGGTTGATTGGTCCTGCTGTAGGTGCAATTTTAATATGTGCGTTAAGCGTCATACTTATAGTTTCTATAACAAAGAAAAATCCTAAAGAAATTATTTACAATTCTTAAAAAACTCTTTACCAAGTATCCACATTAGGGCGCTTCTTTACTCCTCTTTCAGCCTTAGGAGGCAAAGATTTTAAAGCAGATACTACCCATTTTCTTGTGTCTGCAGGATCTATAACATCATCTAATTCAAAATGAGAAGCCATATTGACAGCCTTTCCTCTTTGGTAACTATCTTCAACCATTTTTTCGTAGGTTTTAACTCTTTCTTTGGGATCTTTAATGGCTTCAAGTTCTTTTCGAAAGCCTAGCTTAACTGCACCTTCTAGACCCATCCCTCCAAATTCACCAGTGGGCCAAGTTACTGTAAATAAGGGTACTTTAAAACTTCCTCCTGCCATCGCTTGAGCACCTAGTCCATATGCCTTCCTTATAACAACTGACATTAAAGGGGTTTTCATATTTGCTCCTACAACAAACATCCTAGCTGCATGTCTTACTAGAGCTGATTTTTCACTTTCTGGCCCCACCATTATTCCAGGGCAATCTATTAGAGACAAAACAGGTATATCAAATGCATCACATAATTGGATAAATCTTGAGCCCTTATCGGCTCCAGGTGAGTCTATAGCTCCTGAGAGATGTCCTGGATTATTAGCTACAATTCCTATTGGCCTACCCTCAATTCTAATAAAGGAAGTAATCATTCCTGGACTCCAGTTTTTTCTTATTTCTAGTAAGGAGTCTTCGTCAGCCAAACCTTCTATCACTTTCCTCATATCGTAATAGCGTAATCTATTTTCTGGAACAGCAAACCTGAGTTTTCTTTGATCGGGCGCTTTCCAGTCTTTCTTTACACCCTGGAAATAAGAGAGATATTTTTTAGCTACAACTACTGCTTCTTTTTCATCTTTTACTGAAATATCTACAACCCCATTTGGAACTTGTATATCCATAGGGCCTACTTCTTCAGGTGTGAATATTCCTAGACCTCCTCCTTCTATCATTGCAGGTCCTCCAATACCTATATTAGAGTCTTCTGTAGCTATAATTACATCGCAACAGCCTAACAAAACTGCATTTCCTGCAAAACATCTACCTGTTGTTATTCCTATAACAGGAACTAATCCTGAAAGTTGAGCAAAGTAAGTAAACGCCAGGCAATCTAAACCAGCTACGCCTGAAGTATCAGTATCTCCTGGTCTTCCTCCACCCCCTTCAGCAAATAAAATAGTTGGGAGTTTGTTTTGTTCAGCTATTTCAAACATTCTGTCTTTTTTTGCATGGTTTTGTTTGCCTTGAGTTCCTGCTAAAACCATATAATCGTAAGACATAGCCATTACCCTTGAGCTTTCTTCAGGAAATAAATCTCCATTAACATGACCTAGTCCGCAAACCATTCCATCGCCAGTAGTATTTTTAATTAAATCTTCTTCAGACCTTCTTCTTCTTTGTGCCGCAAGAACAACTGAGCCATATTCTGTAAAGCTACCTTTGTCACATAAATCTTCAATATTTTCTCTAGCTGTTCTGTGACCTGTTTTTCTTCTCTTGGCTACTGCTTCAGGTCTATTGACATCTTGACCTGCTTCTTTCCTGTCCATAGCTTCTCTTAAATCAGGTCTAATAAAATCTAGATTAAGTTTTTCTTGTTGATTAGACTTAGGAATCTCAACTTCTGAGGTTTTAATGTAAATTAAAGGGTGTCCTTCATAAACAGTATCACCTTCATCAACTGTTATGTCTGCTACTTCTCCGCTTACCCCTGATACTAATTCATGTTCCATTTTCATTGCTTCCATGATAGCTACTGACTTTCCAATCCAAACCTTATCCCCTGATTTAACATTGAAGTTAATAATTAAGCCCTGCATGGGTGCTTGAATAGCTTCCACACCTACCGGTAAATCCTCAGTCCTCATTTCCACTATGTTCTCCAACTCAGAATTGGCACTTATCAGCCCTTTACCGTGGTCTAAAACTGCTAAGGGGTCTCCACTATCAATTTGAGCTCCAGCTAAACTAGCTTTCTTTTTCTTAATCTTTGATCTAGTTTTCTCTAATTCCTTTAAGATATCTTCTAAATGAAGCTCCAAAAAACCTGTATTAACTTTATTTTTTCTTACTAACGGGTAGGTAATAATGTTTTTTAGAAGCTCTATATTGGTAGACACTCCTTCTATATGAAAATCACCTAAAGCGTTATTTAATCGTTTGAGTGCTTGTTGATAGCTATCTTCTGGACTATGGGTAATTACTTTAGCTATTAGAGAATCAAAGGATGGATTAGATTGATAGCCTGCATAACCATAAGTATCTACTCTCACGCCCAGGCCAAAAGGTAAATCAAATCTAGAAAAGGAACCTCCAGTTGGTTTGGTGGAACCATTTTTATCCATAACTTCCATATTTATCCTGGCTTGAATTGAGGTTCCTCTAGGTACAGGTATCTTTTCTTGAATTATTTTTAGCTGCTTAAGTGTTTTTCCTAATGCAATTTGTATTTGATACTTCACTAGGTCTACGCCGTATATCTCTTCAGTAACTGTATGCTCAACTTGAAGCCTGGCGTTAGCTTCAATAAATCTAAAATCTTTACCGGAATCGGTGGTTAAGAATTCAAAAGTACCTAAACCTTTGTATTTAGAAGCCTTCGCTAATTTAACAGCTGCTTCAATTATCTTAATTTTAAACTCAGGTTTTAAACTTGGACTGGGTGCTATCTCCATAATCTTTTGGTGTCTTCTTTGTATAGAACATTCCCTTTCACCAAAATGACTGATTAAACCAGAACCATCACCCACTATTTGCACTTCTATATGGCGTCGATTAGTTAAGTATTCTTCTAGATATAAAGAATCAGAACCAAAAGAACTTTTAGCCTCTGAAGAGGCTCTTTTAAAAGAGTCCTTTAACTCATTAATATCATTAACCAATCTCATACCTCGACCACCACCCCCTCCAACAGCTTTTATCATGATCGAAGATTTTTTATTTAAGCTTTTATAAAAATTTTCTGCTTCTTTATAAGAAACTTTTCCTGAAGTGCCTCTAATGGTTGGAATGCTATTCTCTTCCGCTAACTTCTTTGCCTGAATTTTGTCTCCAAAAAGCCTTAATGTCTTCTCTTCTGGTCCTACAAAAGTTATACCTTCTTTTAAAATAGCTTTAGCAAAATTTGCGTTTTCGCTCAAAAAACCATAACCAGGGTGAATTAAATTAACTTTATTAGCTTTAGCAATAGAGACTATATTTTTTATATCTAAGTAAGCTTGAATCCCATTACCCTTTAACTGAAAAGATTCATCCATCTTTGATACGTGCAACGAGTCCTTGTCATCTTCTGAATAAATACCTACCGTCTTTAATCCTAAATCTTTTGATGACTTGGCTATCCTAATAGCAATTTCACCCCTGTTGGCTATAAGAATCTTATTCATGAAGTATCTTTTTGTTGGGGTTCGTTGTAAGCAACGGATCTACCACCGTCAACAACTAGATCGTGGCAAGTTACAAATTTACCTGCATCACTAGCCAGATAAAGTGCGGCTTCAGAAATGTCTTCAGCGAGTCCTGTTTTTCCTAAGGGTACAGCTTTAGCTAAGTTTCCTTTAAGTTTTTCCATCTTTTTTTCATTTTCTTCATCTGAAAGAGTATTGGCTCTAGCAGAACCACCCCAAAAGATTGGTGTTGCTATAGCTCCAGGCGAGATAGCATTTACTCTAATATTATATGGTCCTAAGCTAACGCCAGCCATTCTAGTGTAATGGGATACTGCAGATTTCAAAGAAGAGTAAAGAGGTGAGCCTTGTCCATAAACATGAGCAGCCACACTGGAGTTATTAATTATGCAACCACCCCCTATAGCCTTCATTGGTTCAATGGCATATTTAATCCCTAAAATAACACTTGTTAATAAACCAAGACCGTATTGAATTTGTTCTTTAGTAATTTCAGCTACATTATCAGCAGTACCATAACCAGCATTGTTAAATAGAATATCTATTTGACCGTAAGAACTAACAGTAAAGTCAATCGATCCAGAAATATCTTCTTCATTTGTAACGTCAGCTTTCTTGTAAGCTACGTTCTTCCCTAATGCTTCGGCTAGGTTTTCCCCTTTTTTTTCAGACCTACCAGTTATAACTACTTTAGCGCCTTCCTCTGAGAATAATCTGGCTGTATCTGCTCCTATACCGCTAGTTCCACCTGTTATTAAAGCTACTTTCCCTTTTAGTCTAGATGACATCCCTACTCCCTTATTAATTTAAATAAACTTTTATCCTTTTAGAATTCCAATAGATTCTTTATCCCTATCAAATTCTGCTGGAGAAACACTCGATCCATCATGACCGCCTAAGCTTCCAAAAGGGACAAACCCTAATATTTCCTTTTGCTTATCACTCAATTTTTTTAACACTTCTTTCCTTACACTGTATTGAGAATTTTCTTGTGGCCTAATCCAAGATTGAAAATAAGCAGTAGAGATATTACTTCTGATCTCTCCTGAACGATTTAATCCATTGCCATGCCATACCCTGCCTTCCCAAACTATTGCTGAACCCTTTGGGGCAGAAACTGACTTAGCCATTTCTTGGTATTTAGAAGAATTTGCAATTCCATATTCTATTTTTGGCCATTTATGAGATCCTGGTATAAGGCGTGTACCACCATTTTCTGGAGAATTATCTGTTACTAATACCATGGAATTTGCCATAACAGGAAACTCAAGCGGATGAGGAATTAAAGGCCATTGGTCTTGATGCAAAGGCATCCTTTCATTTCCACTACCATTCATATGAGCCCCCATAGAACACAAAAGAACTTTTTCTCCAATAATGTGTTCAATTAAAGGATAAATTTTTGGGTGATTAATTAAAGGTATAAAACAATCACCTTTATTGAATAAATTCCAAACTAATCTACTTACTTTCTCATCTTCAGAACTTTTTACTCCAAAACCTTCATCTCCTCTAATCTTTGAACCTACTTTGCTCTTCTCTTCTCCAGAAAATTGTTCTTTCAATCTTTTATCTATTATTTCAATTTCCTCAGCAGAAAAAGCATTCTTAATAATGCAAACACCAAACTCATCTAAGTGTTTTTTTGCTTCTTCTAAATCCTCCGTTAAAGGAGGATAGTCCATTGGTTGTAGTTCAGAATTCATAGTTATCAGTCTACCTTATAAATATTTTCAGCAGTTTTATAAAACATTTGGACTTTTTCATCATAAGAAAAATCAGCAACTATCTTCTTCAATCCGTTGTATAGAACGTGGTAAGACAAGGACATTCTGTCAACTGGGAAATTACTTTCCATCATACATCTTTCAGGACCAAAACAGTCTATAGCATGTAAGTAATATCGTCTTTGAGCTTCAACAAATTCATCCGAGGTTGCAGGTTTATCTCTGTTATTCCAGCCAAACCCATTATCAGGCATAGCCATACCCCCGATTTTCATAAAAACATTCTCACTTTTTGAAATTTCGTTAATATCTAACTTCCATTGTTGAAATATCTCTTCTCTCTTATCTGCGTAAGGTCCAACACCAAGAGGGGTACCAAAATGATCTAAAACTATTTTTGTATCTGGTACCTTTTTTACCATTTCGGCAAACTCGCCATTCTGATAATGATAATGCCAAGTATCATATGTATAGTCGTTTCTTCCTAACGCCCTCATACCTTTAAGGAAATCTTCATCTTGAAATAACCCCTTAGGAGCACCTCCAGGTATAGTCAAGACTTCAGGGTACTCAGCCCTTGCTCCTGCATGCCTGATGCCTCTAAATAATCCCCTAGAAGCTTCTTCATGGGCTTCCAATACTTCTACTATTTCATCCCCAAGTCTTAAATCTGCTCTAGAAACTATTGCTGATATAACTGCACCTCCAGTTTCCTTGCTCTTTTGTGCTTGCTCAAAAACTGCTTCAGTTTCTCCAACTACTTTTAAATGTTTTGGCCCTCCTTCTCTATAGGCCCACCCACATTCCATATATACAGTCTTAAGAACTTGATGCCCAGAGCTAGTGTCATTTTGTAGTTGTTCTACTAAATATGTGCTACCTCTGTCATTCCACAAATGATGATGAGGGTCAATTATTGGTATATCTGGCTCAACTATTTCTTCTTGAACTTGGCTCAACCATTCCTCACTTCCTATATTAATTTCAACCATTCTCTTCCTAAAAAATTACTTTAAAGAATAAAGATAATTTAAAATTAGTATAGAAACAAACTTTTACTAAAGTATATAAGGATTAAATATGAAACTTTACGATGGTCTTGGACCAAACCCTCAAGTTGTCAGAATGTTTTTAGCTGAACTAGGTATGGAAATAGAAACTATAAAGGTTGATATTATGTCAGGAGAAAATCGACAAGAAGGTCACCTGAATAGAAACCCGATGGGACAGTTACCTACACTAGAACTAGCAGACGGAACTTTTTTAGCAGAAATTACAGCTATATGTGAATATCTAGATGACCTTAAAGGAGGAACCAGTTTAATTGGTTCCAACCCGGAAGAGCGTGCTATTTCTAGAATGTGGACAAGAAGAATAAGCTTAAATGTCTGTGAAGCTATGACCACTGCATTCAGGGGAGCGGAAGGTCATGAATTCTTTAAAGATAGACTCAGGACATTCCCTGAATCTGCAGATAACTTAAAGGAACAAGTTAAAGAAAATTTATCTTTGTTAAATAAGCAAATGGAAGATAAACAGTTTATCTGTGGTGAAAGATTTACTCAGGCTGACATAGTCTTATTTTGTTTTCTCAACTTTGGTAAAACAGTAGGACAAGATTTTAACCCTGAACTTAAAAACATTAGCTCTTGGTTCGAGAGAGTTAACGAAAGGCCTAGTGCTTCTGTTTAATTTATAGGCGTAGTCTTCTTCTTTTTTTGTTTATAAACATAAATAATCTCTGGTATTCCCAATAGATTAAATAGAAGAAAGAATAAGAATAACCATTTATGGTTGTTCTTAGAAGCAAGCCAACAAGCCCTGAAGGTCCAGTAAGCTTCCCATATAACTACAAGAATTAATAAAAAATAAAATATCATAATTTCAATTTCTTAAAATTACAGGTGGCTACTTAAAAAATCTTTAAAGTTTTGAGAATAAAACTTATTTTTTGACTCTTTGCTTAGTTTCCCCATAGTTTTTTCAAATCTCCCTATGGGATCGTCAGTGCCTTCATGGTGAGGATAATCAGAAGCGAACATAAGAAGATTCTCGCCTCCACTGTTAATAATCCAACTTATGTCTTCACCAGCGAAAGGAGTTACTTTTATTTGTCTTTGAACATATTCAGAAGGAAGAAGTTTTAACTTTGATAGATCCTGAAATTTTCTAAAAGCTTTAAAAGATTGGTCAAGGTGCTTCATCCAAGAAATAATCCAGCTAGCGCCCAACTCCACTACTCCTATTCTAAGTTTGGGGAACCTTTCTAAGATTCCATCAAAAATCATAGCTGATAAAAAAAGCTCGGCATTATATTGAATGGCCATATACGCTAGAGCATCATTTGGTGCATCCCCTTCTACATGAGTAGGTACAGCCTTCATATTATTATAAAAAGATTTGGGTACTGGGCTATAACCTCCATCTGCGCCAACATGCAAAGTAACTGCTATATCTGCCTCTTCTACCTTCGACCAAAATTTATAATAATCTGGATGAGTGAAGGAGATTTGGCTGATGGGAGCTACTGTATCTATTAAGATCAAAGAAAAATCCATATTAATAGCTTCATTTAAAAACTTTATTGAGAGATCAGGTCCGAGGCCTAATGGAATATAGGCTGTTGGAAACATTCTCTTGTCTTCTTCAGAAAACGTAGCTAGCCCTCTGTTTAAAGCCTGTATACCTCCTATCAACACTTTTTCCTCTTTAGCAGCTATAACCTGATTAAAAGCACTAGTGGGAAAGAGTATGTATGCCTGAAACCCCAGAAGGTCATTAGCCAACCTTCTTTCTTGAGAGTCAAAAGCTCCTAAACCTTTCCAACCTTTATATTTCATAGACATAAATTTTTCACTAGCCTGTTTAGCTTTTTCTGGTGAAGATTTACGTTCTTTAAATCTTGAAATAGCTTCGTCTATTTCTTTTAGAACCTCTTTTTTGCCACCAACAAAAGGTTCTAAAGAATCTTTGATATCTGAATCAGCAAAATGTGAAACCCAATCGGGTTTCTCCATCATGTGCGTATCCGCATCATGAATGTCATCTCTATGTGCGTAAGCCATTATTATTTCTGCTTAAGTCTTTAATTAAATTAATAATTTTATTTAGACAGGAATCAATTATTCCGTTGTTTTTAACAATATAATCTGCATATTTCTGATACAGCCCTTCTCTGTCTTTGTAAGCCTCTTTAATAGTTTGATCTGATCTTTTAATTAAACCTCTTTCAGAAAAATCTGATATGCGGGTTGATATATCATCAAAAGGAACTTCAAGGTATATAACTGTAGAATTTTCTTTAATGTACTCCATGGCTTTTTTACAAAAGACAGCACTTCCTCCAGTTGCTAAAACAATTTTTTTAAATTTAACTGAGAGTAAAACACCTTCTTCAATTTCATTAAATTTTTCATTTCCATTATTATTTAAAATATCTTGTAAAGATTTACCAAATTTTTCTTCGATAAGTGAATCACTATCTACAAAGTTAAGTTTTAAGTGCTTAGACAGCCGTTCTCCTATAGATGATTTACCGGCCCCCGCCATACCAATTAAAGATATTGAATTTTTCATTATTACTTTTTCTATAACTTTAGCTAGTGGTGGAGCTAGTCGGGATCGAACCGACGACCTCTTGCGTGCCACGCAAGTGCTCTCCCAGCTGAGCTATAGCCCCATTCTAAAGGAACTATTTTAACAGTCTTTAGTTGATTAAATAACAGGCATAAAAAAACAGAGCCAAGGCTCTGTTTAGTTCGAGTAAGAAAGTGTCTAAACTTGAGATTCTGGTTTAGCTCCTCGATAAATTTCTCTTTTTTATCTTGGTGGTCTAAAAGCTTTTTTTGCTAGCTTTGCTTTTAGAGCTTTCTCCTTTCTTTCTCTAACCAATTTTTCTCTCCTTTTAACGTCTCGAGTTGTTTCTAGGTCGGTTAAATTGGTCCAGTAATATTACTCCTAAAGAAAAAAAATACAACCCCTTTTTTTAATTTTTTTTAACCTTTTTTTTAACCTTTTTTTCTCTTTTTTTATTTAAATTTAGGCTCTCTTTTTTCAAGGAAAGCACTGACTGCCTCTGCGTGCTCTTCTCTCTCCCAGCACTCTTGTAGTAGCTTAGTTTCAAGTTCCTCAGCTGCTTTTATATCTGTTGTGACTGCATTTTCTGTTAAGAGCTTTTTGGTCATCCTTAATTGCGCATCAGGATTTTTAGAAAAAAGTTCAGCGATTTCAAAAGATTTATTTAAAAGTTCATCTTCATTAACTAAGTGTTCTGTTAAACCATAATCAAATGCTTCTTTACCAGAATATAAACTTCCGGACAACATCATCTCATTGGCTCTACCCCATCCTACACGACTAACTAAAAAATGGGTTGAAGCTAGTTCAGGAACAATTCCCATTTTTACAAAAACAAATCCAAACTTAGACTTTTCAGAGCATATAATCATATCGAATGGAAGGATCATGGTAACGCCAATGCCTACCGCAGCTCCATTAACTGCTGCTATTATGGGTTTAGACTCTCTTACTAGGCTAATCCAATCTACTCCAGCAGGCATGCCTCCAGAACCTCCTGCAGTATCATTTCCTGGGTCTTCTCCATCTAACCTAGTTTGAAAGGTATCTCCAATATCTGCACCAGCACAAAACCCTCTTCCAGCTCCAGTCATTATTATTGCACCTATTGACTTGTTTTTATTTGCAGCTTCAATTGCATGAGCCTGTTCCTCACACATCTTAGGAGTCCAGGCATTTAACTTATCAGGTCTATTTAAAGTTATTAATGCCACATTACCTTTAGTTTCATAAATAATTTGCTCGTATTGCATAACTTCACCCCATGATTTGTCGCCAAGCATCTAGATCGGAAATATTTAAATAAACGTTTTGGCTTTTTGTGTCAGCTAAACTTGCAGACTTCTCTTCGCTATAGTGATGTCCAGGATACAGAATAGTGTCATCTGGTAAGGAACATAGATGTTGTAAACTATGGTACATCTGAATTGGATTTGACCCTGGTAAATCAACTCGACCGCATCCGTTAATAAAAAGTGTATCACCAGAAACCAAGTTCTTATTCACATTAAAACATTGAGAACCTGGGGTATGACCAGGAGTGTGAAGAAATTCTATGTCATTTTCTCCTATTTTCAGGTGGTCACCTGAATCAACTATTTGAAGATCAGAGTCAGAAACTCCTGTAACTTTTTTTACTCCTTCAGCTTCAAATTTATTAACATAAATTTTAACTGGTTCTTTGGCCATAATATCCGCAATGCCCGGTATTGATTGTCCCATCATTCCACCTCCTATATGGTCAGGGTGATAATGGGTAACCAGAATAGAGGAAAGTTTTAGATCATTCTTGTCAAGGTGTTGTAAAAGAAGATCAATTTCCCAAGCAGGATCTATCAAAGCCACTTCACGAGTAGATTGAGAACCCACTATGTAAATAAAATTTTCCATGGGACCCAGTTTTAATTGCTCTAAATAAAGATCTGATGACATTATTAAGCCTGTTTAGATAAGTTTCTATTAACAAAAAAGTTGTGACAAAAGTAAAATAAAGAAGAGAACAGGATAGTTGAAACTAAGCTACTAGAGTAGAAAGGTAAGGCTAAATAATAACACTCAATTAAACCTTGAAAATCTTGAGTATACCTAGCTGATCCTAACCATACTCCAAAATTGCTTATAAGAAAAAATACTGTAGGGCAACTAAGACTTAATCCAATAAGATTCTTAAGTTTGGTTGTAGAGAAAATATTGGTTATTAATCCAATAATAAAAAAACTGCCATAAGTCCAAATCATAACGTCATGAAAACCAAGAAAATAATCAGATATAAATAAACATAGAATAGGCAAACAGATAATCACCCATTTATCTTTTAGAAAGAAAGGAAGAAAAATAGCACCTGCGATTAAAGGTGTAAAATTAGGTGGATGAGGAATCAATCTACTGAATATAAGTATTGCACAAAAGAAAAGAATGCTTTTTAAGGTTTGACTGTTCAACGAATTAATTAATAAGTTATAGAATGTAATTGTGAACGACAAGGAAATATTTATCAATAAACATGAAGAAGCTCCATTAATGCAACTTGATGATTTTACTTACCCAGTAAATCCTTACAGCTTTTATTATCGTAGTTTTGATAATAAAAAATTAAGAATAGCCATGTGGAATTTAAGATCCACTAAGGGAACAATATTGTTGCAGTCTGGTAGAACAGAATTTATTGAAAAATATTATGAAGTAATTCAAGAATTCATTGATAGAGGATTTGCTGTTGCCTTAATGGACTGGAGGGGACAAGGGTTATCCGATAGGACAATAAAAAATAAACGTCTAGGTCACATAGATAGCTTTAATGAATATGATAAAGACATTGAGTTGGTACTTGAAGAGGTTTACAAAAAATTATGTCCTAAACCGTGGATTGGTTTTGGTCATTCTATGGGAGGTTGTCTTTTAGCAACAAACCTCATAAAAAATGAAAGTCCTTATTCTGCTTTAATCCTCTGCTCGCCAATGTTGTCCATGAAAGTTAAGAAATGGATTAGATTTCTAGCTAAATCTATTGCTTTACTGCTTCCCTGGTTAAGACCCTTGCCTATTTTTCCACCTAACTGGGATGAAGAAAAAGGGTGGTTAAAAGAAAGTTTTGAGAAAAATGGATTAACTGATGACGAATATAGATTTAATAGATCTTATAAACTTATTTCTAGTCACCCAAAGATAGGCGTTAAAGGGATAAGTCTGGGTTGGGTAAATGAAGCAATAAAAAGAACAGAAGAACTAAAACTCTTAAATTGGACAAATGTTTCCAAGCCTATTCTTTTATTGAGTGCAAATAAAGATTCATTGATCAACTCAGATGAAAATGAATCGCTCTGTGCCTCAATTAAGAATATAACTATACAGAGAATAAATGGTAAACATGAACTTCTAATGGAGAGTAACAAACTAAGAGAACAAACTTGGAATTCTATTGATAAATTTTTAACAAAAATTTTATGAGTACAACTCTATGGCTTGCTTTAATCTTTTAACTACTTTTTCTTTTCCTAAAATAAGTGCAGTTTCATCAATTGAAGCTGAATTAGTTCTTCCAGTAATTGCTAATCTAAAAGGCTTTCCTACAGCAGGCATCCCTACCCCCTTATGGTCCATAATTGAACTTATTGTTTGTTTTATATTTTTTAAATCCCATTCTTTAATTTCTATAAAAGCCTTTAAAAGCATATTTAAGATTTCTATAGCATCTTGATGAAAGGTTTTATCAGAATCTTTGGGATTAATATTTAAAGATTCCTGATAAAAATAACTACCTTCTTCTTCAAATTCAGATAACAAGGAACACCTTTCTTTAATTAAACTCACTACCCTTAAAGAATAATCGTTTTGTATAAATTGTTTTGAAATGGGTATAAGTTTCTCGAGTAAAAGTTGATTGTCTATTTTTAGAAAATACTCTCTATTGAACCATAGTAATTTTTCCATGGAAAAAGATGCAGGGGAATTGTTTAGTTTTCCCTCTTTAAAAATCTTTGTAAGTTCTTCTAGATTAAATATTTCTTGATCCCCATACGACCAACCAAGTCGAACTATATAGTTCAGCAAAGCTTCAGGCAAAATACCTAGATCTTTATAATCTAATACATTAATAGCACCGTGTCTTTTAGACATTCTTTTTCCATCTTCACCTAAAATCATTGGTACATGGCCATAAACAGGTACTTCTTCATCTAAAGCTTTAAAAATATTAATTTGCCTAAAGGTATTATTTATATGGTCATCACCTCTTATAACATGAGAAATCCCCATGTCTATATCATCAACTACTACACAAAGATTATAGGTTGGAGTACCGTCACTTCTAACTAGAATCAAATCATCTAATTCTTTATTAGCTACTTCTATCTTTCCTCTAACTACATCCTGAAAAGACACTAAGCCTGTATCCGGATTTTTAAAACGAATAACTGCATCTTTACTATCTTTAATATTTAGATCTCTGCACTTACCATCATACTTAGGCTTTTTGCCTTCTTTTTCTTGATGCTCTCTAAGTTGCTTAAGCCTTTCAGTGGAACACTGACAATAATAAGCTTTTCCATTATTTACTAACTCTTGAACTCTATTTAAATGTATTTCTTTATTTTTTGATTGATAGAAAGGCTCTTGATCAAATTCAATTCCCATCCATCTAAAGCTTTCAATAATCGAATCTGTATATTTTTGTTTAGATCTTTCTTGATCGGTGTCCTCCAAACGCAAAAGGCAATCACCTTCTAAACTTTTAGAGTGAAGCCATGAGAACAAGGCAGTCCTAGCACCACCTAAGTGAAGTAATCCTGTTGGACTTGGAGCAAACCTACCTACTATTTTGCTCATTACTCTTTCAAACTAATAGGTTTAATACCAGTCTCTTTTTGCATTTTCCTTAAATATTCTAAATTTTGTATCTCTTCTTCTTTACTTAATTTGGTTAACAAAGAGCTATTTTTTTGGCCATTCTTTTTGTTTTGTTCCGTTGATGGGTTAAATGCTCTAGAGATTTCAGAAGTACTTTCAAACAATAGGTTACTCTGGCCACCAGTCATAGCTAAATAAACATCACCTAATATTTTTGAATCTAGTAAAGCACCATGATATTCACGGTCATATTTCCCCACATCATATCTCTGAACTAAAGCATCCAAGCTATTTCTTTGGCCTGGGTGTTTTTCTCTGGCTATTTGTAAAGTATCAGTAATCTTTTCAGTAATATCTTCAAGAAAAGTATTTTTTCCTGGAACTAGTTTTAATTCATTATTTAAAAACCCTACATCAAATTCTGCGTTATGAATTAATAGCTCTCCACCTTTAATAAATTCTAAAAATTCTTCTGCAACTTCTGTAAATCTAGGTTTATCTTGTAAAAAATCTAATGTTAACCCATGAACTTTAATAGCCCCCTCTTCTATCTCTCTATCAGGGTTTAGGTAAGTCTGGTATTCAACTCCTGTAAACCTTCGATTGATAATTTCTACACATCCGATTTCTATAACTCTATGACCTGACTTGAAGTCGATACCGGTAGTTTCTGTATCTAAAACTATTTGTCTAACCATATTTAAATTTTATCAATGCCTTTGTTTGCTAACTGATCCGCTATTTCATTTTCTCGGTGTCCACTGTGACCTTTTACCCATTTCCATTCTATAGAGTGTATGGTTGTAAGGTAGTCTAATCTTTCCCATAACTCTTTATTTTTCACTGGTTTTTTTGCTGCTGTTTTCCAGTTCCTTCTCTTCCAATTTTCCATATATTCAGTTATTCCCTGCATAACATATTTCGAATCTGTTGTTAGAATCACCATAGAATTTTCAGGGATATGTTCTAATGCCTTAATAGCAGCAGTAAGTTCCATTATATTGTTAGTGGTATGATTATTTCCGCCGTATATAGTTTCCTCTTTATCATCCAATCTAATTAAAGCTCCCCAACCACCTTTACCAGGGTTGCCCCTACAAGCACCATCAGTGAAAATTTCTATTAGGTTCATATAGTCTAAAGGTTAATTGTAGTATACATTTGGCATTAATTTTTTAAGAAACACTCATTCTATAAAGAAAAAAATGAATAAATGGATTTTTATATGTGTATTTTACCTACTAATGGGCTGTGTTGGTTTAGAGTCTAAGAATTTAATCCTTGCTGAGGATATAGATCTCTCAGACGCAACACCTAAGGTAGTAGAGATAAGTATTGATAGAGAACCTTTCGACCTATGGGAAAGAGTGAGAGCAAACCTTACACTAAGAATCCCTGAAGAACTTGAAGACTTAGATAGATATAGATCAAGATTTATAAACAATCAACATGCTGTTAATAGACTAAGCAAGTCAGGACAAAGATATTTATTCCATACAGTTAAAAGATCAGAAGAATTAGGTGTTCCTGTTGAGTTAGCTTTACTCCCTTTTGTTGAAAGTGAATTTGATCCTTATGCACAATCTTTTGCTGGAGCTACTGGCATTTGGCAATTCCTTCCTGCAGTGGGTAGTGAATGGGGTCTAAAAACTAACTGGTGGTACGACGGAAAAAGGGATGTTATTGCTTCTACTGAAGCTGCTTTTAATTTTTTAATTTATTTGAATAAAAAGTTTGATAATGACTGGCTTTTAGCTATTGCTGCCTATAACGCTGGTCCTGGTAGGGTTAATAGAGCAATTAAAGAAAATAAAAGAAAAGGAATGCCAACAGATTTCTGGTCTTTAAGATTGCCAAAAGAGACTTTAGCTTACATACCTAGATTATTGATATTAAGTGAACTTATTATGGATCCATCAAAATACGGTGTTACCTTGCCTTCTATTGCAAACAGACCTTATTTCACCAAAGTACAAACGCCTGGACAGGTCGATTTGATGCAAGCTGCAGATCTTGCTGGAATGACTCCAGAAGCAATTTATGAATTAAACCCAGGATTTAGTCAATGGGCTACAGATCCAGGTGGTCCACATTATCTACTATTACCTACTGGGGTAGCTGATAGATTTCTTATTCAACTTTCTTCTTTGGAAGAAATAGAACTTGTTCAGTGGGATAGATATAAAATTCAAACCGGAGATAACCTTACTAAGATATCTAATCAATACAGTATGGAGGTAGCCGTACTTATGGAAATAAATCAAATGGATTCTGATTTAATATATGCTGGTCAAGAAATTATGGTCCCAAGAGGTCCTGCTTGGACAAAAACCTTTGTTCCCAAAGCTAGAGTTTATAAGATTGTTAAAGGAGATACCTTTTGGGGTATTTCCAGAAAATTTGGAGTTACAATTCAAGATATAACTTTATGGAATGATTTAAACCTAACCAGCCCTCTACAAATAGGTCAAGAAATAAAATTGTACTCTAAATATGAGAGAGTAAGAGGCAAAACACCAAGTAAAAAAACTAGAACAATGCTTTATCCTGTTAAATCTGGAGATACTCTTTCGAGAATTGCTTCTAGGTTTGGTTTGAGCGTTAAAGACTTGCAAACTTGGAATGAGTTAGAAAGTCCAGAAATAATTTATCCTGGTCAAGTCCTTAAAATAATATTAGAAGCAGGAATCGGAAATCAGTCCTAATTAGGTCCGGTTCTTGGATCCAGAGCATCTCTTAGCCCATCTCCTATAAAGTTAAGTGAAAAAAGAGTTAAAGAAAAAGCAAGAGAAGGAAATATTAACAGCCACCAATATTCTTCCATTGATACAGCTCCATCCCTAATTAATATGCCCCAAGAACTCATTGGAGCTTGGACTCCTAATCCAAGAAAAGATAGAAAGGCTTCTAGCAGCATAATTTGTGGAACTGTAAGGGTGGCGTAGACTATAACTGGCCCTATAGCATTAGGTATTAAGTGCCTAGAAATAATATCTTTCTTTGATACGCCCATGGCTTCTGCGGACATGACAAATTCTTGTTGGCTTAGACTCATAACTTGGCTTCTAACTATTCTAGACATGGTTAACCATTCCACCGCACCTATAGCCATAAAAAGCAGGACTAAGTTTCTACCAAAAATAACCATTAACAAAATGATTAAAATAATAAAAGGTATTCCATAAAGAACATCTACTATTCTCATCATAATTGCATCTACTCTACCTCCCGAGAAACCAGCAATAGTGCCCCATAAAACTCCGATAACAAGGGCGACAATAGTGGCTAAAAAACCAACCATTAAAGAGATTCGGCTTCCATACATCATTCGGGTTAAAAGATCTCTTCCTAAAGTATCAGTGCCAAGTAAATGTTCAGGTGAAGGACCCACTGGACCTAGACTAAGATCTTGATAAGCATAGTCGTAAGGAGCAATTAGTGGAGTAAATATTGCAATCAGTATAAGCAACAAAATATAAACCGAGCCAAATAAAGATAGTTTATTAGAAATTAATCTATCAAAAGCTTTTTTAGAAAGACTTGTAGAGCTTATGTTCATTGATCTCTCAATCTTGGATTTAGGCTTGCTGCTACTAAGTCAGACAACAAATTAAAGCTTATGATTAAACAAGAAAAGAAAATGGAAGTACCTAATATCATTGTGTAATCTCTATTGAAGGCTGCTTCAACATAAAACCTACCTAAACCAGGTATTCCAAAAATAGTTTCCACCACGAAAGAACCCGCCAACAATCCCGCCATGGCAGGTCCTAAAAAAGCAATAACTGGAGTCAATCCTCCTCTCAAGGCATGAACTACTACTACCCTAAATTCAGACAAGCCTTTTGCTCTAGCTGTTCTTATAAAATCTTGATTGAGGATTTCTAACATACCACCCCTCGTCAATCGAGCGCAATAAGCTGCATAAGCTGTACCAAGAGTTATTGTAGGCAAGATTTTATCACCAGGAATGTCGCCCCAACCTGTAACTGGAAGCCAATTTAACCAAATTCCAAAAACTAAAGTTAAAGAAGGACCAAGAATAATAGAGGGGATACAGATTCCTGCCATAGCTATAGTCATTGGTACATAATCATAAGCAGTATTTGGTCTCAAAGAACTGATTACACCAGTTATAACTCCCAGCATTAAGGCAAATAAGATTGCGTAAATAGCTAACTCAAAAGTTATAGGCAAGCCAATAAATATAAGTTCGGTAACTGATCTACTTGGATATCTAAAAGAAGGCCCAAAATCTCCCTGAATAACATTCTTTAAATAATCAAAATATTGTACTAAAAGAGGCTCGTTTAAATTATACCTTTCATTTAATTTAACTAAGACTTCAGGTGAGACAGCCTTTTCCTCGTCAAAGGGTCCTCCTGGAGCAGAATGAACCATAAAAAAAGTTAAAGTTATAACGGCTAATAAAACAGGTATTGCTGTTCCTAGGCGTCTCAAAATAAGAGAAATCACGACAGAATATTATCTTTCTAAATATAGGAATTGATACGGATGACTGTCTAATAAATTGGGGCTCCAACCTTTTACATCCTTCTTTAACATATATATTCGGGTGTAGGTGTAAATAGGAATTATCGGAAGTTCATCCATCAAAATCTTCTCTGCTTCATAAAAATTATTAAACCTTTCCTCTTTAGTTTTGCTCTTAGCAGCTTTTTGCAATAACTTGTCATATTTATCATTAGACCATCCAGTTTGATTATTACCTCTGCCGGTAACCATCATATCTAAAAAGGTCTTTGGATCTAGATAATCCCCTATCCAACCAGCTCTCGCGATGGAGTAATCACCAATGGTTTGCCTAGATAAATAAACTTTCCAGTCAGTATTAATAAGTTGAGCATCTATGTTTAAATTCTGTTTCCACATTTGCTGGAAAGCCTGAGCTAATTTTTGATGACCTTCACTGGTGTTATAAAGAAGTTCAAAGGTTGGAAAGTTTTTTTCTGATAACCCAGCTTTTTCTAATAAGCTTCTTGCTAACTCAGGATTAAAATCTAAGGAAGTTGGAGGGTAGTAATTATTAGGATCAGGTGGGGTAAATGAAAAAGCAGGAATTTGGCCTCCTTTTGCTACTCTTTCTACTATTTCTTTTCTATCTATAGATAAAGACAAAGCTTTTCTTACCAGCTTATTATTAAAAGGTTCTTTGTTTACGTTAACCCTTAAATAATAGGTTCCAAAGTAAGGGTCAATATGAATTAAATCAGGATACTCTTTGGCATAAACCTCTACCTTTTCTAGTGGAACTGTAGATGTTACATGCAACAAACCATTACGAAACATTAAATCTTCCCTTGTAGCATTATCTACTGGAAAGAAATGAATTTCGTTAAGTCTAACTTTTTCTGCATTCCAATAATTATTACTCTTTTTAACTTTTAGAACCTTATTTAATTGCCAATCTTCTAGAGTAAAAGGTCCATTTCCTACAAAGTTTCCAGGTCTAGTCCACTGACTTCCAATTGTGTCCATATTCCCAAATTTCTCTATAGTGGGTCTATGCACTGGCCTAGAAGTATAGTGAGTTAAAAGTCCTAAAAAGTAAGGAGCGCGGTGTTTTAGATTTACTAATAATTCCTTTTCATTAATTGCTTTAACACCTACTTTAGAGAAATCTTTTATAGTTCCCTTATTAAACTCTTCTGCATTAACAACGTCATATAACATATCAGGATATTTTGAGCCTAAACTAGGAGTAAGCATTCTTTCCCAGGCCCACACAAAATCATTGGCTGTTACAGAATCTCCATTAGACCAAACTGCATTTTCTCTTAAATAAAAACTGTAAGTTAACCCATCATTGGATATCTCCCAACTTTCTGCTACACCAGGTATGGGATCTAGGCCTTCAGGGTGCCTAGTAACCAAGCCCTCTAATAGAGCCATAAGAATATGACTCTCGGGAACTCCTGTTACTGTATGAGGGTCAAGGTCTTTAGGCTCTGTTCCATTACCAAAATAGAGTATCTGTTCTTCCAAAGCAGCATCGACTTTAGATACTGAGTTATTACAAGAAATTAAAAATAAAGATAAAAAAAGGATTAGAGTTTTTATAATATTCATTTACTAGGGTATTAAGAATTAATATCTAATTTTACCACTTATCGGTTCTGTCCCTATACAATTAGATGTACTAAAAAAAAGGGGCGGTAAAACCGCCCCTTTTTTAGTCTAACTAAGTTATAGACTTAGCTTCCATCTAACGTAAGTCATCTTACCTCTGTTATCGTAAAGACTTGTGTAAGCATCATAGTTCACACCACCTTTATCAGGTAAAGGGTCTTTATCTGAAACATTGATAACACCTACACTAATAGTTCCATACTTACCAAAGTCTGCTCTGGCTTGAATATCTATAGTGTCATACTTATCTTGGTAAGGACCTTCTTTCGTACAAAGACCACCTTCTTCAGAAGAAGCACAGTCAGAGTTAAAAGCGAAGTCTCCTATGTGACGGTTCTGTACAGAAACCCCATAGTTACCCCAAGTGTAAGTTAAACCTAGGTTATATCTAGAATCAGGTAAACCGTTGAATCCAGCATTGTTTTGATGAGCATCACTTCCAATAAATGGAGCTCCACCATAATCATCAACATGCGTGTAGTCTAGATCTATATCTAAGTCACCACCACCTAGCTCTATAGTGTAGTTAACTTGTAGATCATAACCTTCAACAACATATTTACCTTGGTTAGCATAACTTGCTCCAACGTAATCGATCCTACCATTAGCACAGCTTCTAATAGTGTAAAGAGCGTCATTCACTCCCAACCTCTTATAGTAAGCTGCATTTGAAGGACAAGAAGGACTAGTCCCAGTTCCAACTGGGGCACCAGCTGCCGATCCATCATTAGTAAGACCACCAGAAGCATAGTACTCATAGTTATTAGTCAGAAGATTACCATTAGTAAAATCTGAATAAAGAACATCTTGAGTTGAAATTGAAGAAATTAAGTTCTCCATTTCTATGTTATACCAGTCAAGTCTAACTATCACATTCTCTAAAACAGGTGTTAACTCTCCCATGTCTTGAGCAATACTGAATACTTGTGATTCAGAAGTTTCAGCACCAAGCTCTGGGTTTGAAGTTATTAAAGTAGAAACCTGCTTAGAAGCACATGCGCTTTGTGAAATCCCAGCATTAGCACAAGCTAAGTAGTCTGTAGCTGTGTTAGCACTAAATGTAGTTACACCATAAAGAGTATCCATAGTTGGTGCTCTAAACCCTTCACCAAAGTTCACCTTAATAGCGGTACCTCTGTCTCCTTCCCAAAGAAGTCCAACCTTGAAGGAATCATTAGAACCAACATCATCATAATCATCAGTTCTGAAAGATGCATTCAATTCAAGACCAGGCATTACTGGGAATAGAATTTCACCAAAATATGAGTTAACTGCTCTATCTCCAGCTCCTGAGTTACCTGCAGAACCACCAACGTATCCACCTTCAGAGTGCTTGTCATACTGAGCTGAATACCTGTTGTCATAGCCTTCATATCCAAGAACCATATCAACTGGGCCGCCTGGTAATTCCATAAGATCGCTTATTTGTGCAATTACATCAGATTTTTCGTAGTGATTATCGTACTCAACTACTGTGGTTGCTGATAAAGCATAAAGACCATCTTCAGAACCAAATGGAGTTTCGTAGTAAAGGTTTGAAGCAAGACCAGCATAGTCTAGGTAATATCTACCTATGTCAGTACCATAGAATTTATTAACTTGGTGACTAACACTAAGCTCAACAGTATCACTAAGTTCGTAGACTAATTCACCAAACCAATCAGAAGATTGATCTACGAAATGCATTCCTCTATTTCCTATTTCTGTCCATCTCCAGTAACCAGTTACTGGTACATCGTATGGGTTAGCAGGATCAGAAGGTAGTATGCCAGGGTAACTAGCTGCAGGAGGTGCATAACGTCCTACGGACTCGTTTCTAACAAAAACTGCTCTACTGTTAAAGGTTAATTGATCATTAATAGCATGCTCTACATTTGCTGTGATTGTGTCTCTAAATAGACCAGCATCTTGAACCATGATGTCTGCCCATGCGTATCCACAAATACCTCTAGGTTGAGCACCAGCATATGAACCAGTTGTTTTAGCAGGCTGTCCAAAAGCAGCTCCACCAAAATCAGGACCCCACCAAGGAGTGGTTGAACCATCGATGTTACCCTCACAAGTAGGTGCAGCAGCAATGTTTCCTGTTACTGGATCGGCAAGGTTTCTTGAGTACCAGCTTAAACCATATGTTTCAAAATAAAGATCAATTACTCCATCTCCATTATCATCATTAGCTCTAGCAGCTGTATACCATCTATCTTTAAGATAGATCTCATCTCTCTCATCATGTTCGATAGCTACTGTTACATAACCGTTCTCATTAGTAGATCCAAAAAGCATAGAAATAGATTGCTCTACTCCGTCATCTCTTGAACGATCACCACTTCTGACCTGAATGTCCATTCCGTCAAAACCTTTCTTAGTGATTACGTTTACAACACCAGCTATAGCATCAGAACCGTAAACGGAAGATGCACCATCAGCTAGTATTTCAATACGATCAACTGAAACTGTAGGTATCATGTTTATATTAGCAGCACCAGCACCACCTAAATGTGGAGAACCTGGTAATCTTCTGCCATCCATAAGAACTAAAGTTCTTCCACCACCTAAACCTCTAAGGCTTATAGTAGTGTTCGACATTGCGCTGTTACCAGCTGTTGAAGGATAAGAACCAAAAGTGTTGTAAGTAGAAAGTCTTAGAGCATCAGCAGTAATTAAAGCCTGGCTTTGCTCAATGTCTTCAGCAGTTATTGTTGTAATAACAGCTGCAGAGTTAATTGTATCCCTTTTAATTCTTGATCCGGTTACAACTACTTCCTCAACATCGGCCTCATCATCGTCAGCTGACATTAGTATAGACGGCGTAAAGAAAGTCGCTACCAATGCAGAAAACGCAAGAGTCTTAAACAAATTTAAAATTTTTGTATTCATATAACTCCCCGATAACTTGTTAGTTAAACTATAAAAACTGGGCAAACTAGTCAGTTAGCCCAAATTAATGCGTGAATTGTACGCATATTGCCTATATATTGCCACTTTTTTGTTACTTTAAAGAATTAAATTTATACCTTTAGACCATAAAAATGATTAATTTAATTCTAGGCAATTAAAAAATTTATAATACAATCTAAGAAATGTCCCTCTTAAAAAATAAAAACGTCCTGATAGTTGGGGTTGCAAATAAACACTCTATAGCCAGCGGAATAGCCCATTCGATGTCAAATTACGGAGCTAACTTAGCATTTACATATCAAAATGAAAGGCTTAAATCTAAGGTCGAAGCCCTAGCTAAAGACTGGGGTTCTGAAATATGTTTACCTTGTGATGTCGCAAGTGACAAAGAAATAAATAAGGTCTTCAAAGAACTATCAAATCATTGGGATGGTATAGATTGCATAGTTCATGCCGTGGGGTTTGCACCCAGAGAAATGTTAGATGGTGACTTTTTAGATGTAACTACCAGAGAAGGATTTAAAATTGCTCATGATATAAGCTCATACAGCTTTATTGCCCTAGCAAAAGGTGCAAAAGAACTTATGGAGGGAAGGAGCTGTTCTCTAATAACACTTTCTTATCTTGGTTCTCAAAAAACATTACCTAATTACAATGTTATGGGTCTAGCAAAAGCTAGTCTTGAATCTAGCGTAAGATTCTTAGCTGTATCTATAGGAAAAGAAGGACACAGGGTGAATGCAATTTCAGCAGGCCCTATTAAAACTTTGGCAGCTTCTGGCGTTAAAAATTTCAGAAAAATGCTTTCTTATAATGAAAAGAGGGCTCCTCTAGGAAGAAATATTACTACTGAAGAGGTAGGAAATGCTGCTACATTCTTAGCCTCTGACCTATCTAGTGGTATAACAGGTGAAACACTTTATGTTGATGCAGGCTTTAATATAACTGCAATGGAATCTTTAGAAGAAACTAATTAATAAATATTGAAGCATTCTCCTGCATACCAATTTGTAAATCTGTAATCTCAGATTCTGATCTCTCTTCTAAGAAAAAGTTTTTAAAGGCTTCTTCGTCTTCGCTAGAAGATTGAGCACTAGCAGTCCCTACTTCGTCTAACCTGAATATTAAAATATCTCCATTAGACATAGGAGCAGAAGAGTATGTTTTGCCAGCATTAACTTTAGGTTCATTGAAAATTTCTCTTAGAGTTGTTTGGGTAAATAATGAAGAACTTCTAGTTAATGACTTATAAGATTCAATTTTTAAGCCTTTGTTAGCTGAGACCTCTTCAAAAGATCTACCTGATTGCAGCTGAGTTAAAATATCCTGTTTGATAGACTCCATTTTACTTTCAAGTAGCCTGGTAAGCAGCAAAGCCTCTGCCTCTTCTTTAACTTCCTTAAATTCCTTTACTTCTACATCTTTAAAATCTTGCACTTCTAAAATTAAGGCATATTGGTCATTTATTTCTATTAGATCACTTATTGCCCCTTCTTTTATTGAAGGATCTTCAAAAATAACTTTTTGTAATTTAGATTCTTTGAAGATTCCTTCAGAATCTTCTATTGAAAAGTAATCTTTGGTAATTACCTTAAGACCCAAGTCTTTTGCTAATCCATCTACATCTTCATTTAAAAATAAAGATTCAGAAGCCATATCCAACATATCTATATAATTCGAAACAGAAATCTGTTCAATTAAGTTTTGTTGGATTTCTTTCTTCTTAGACTCGAAATCATCAGCTACAGGAGTCTGAACTTCATTAAGCTTCAGAATGTGAACAGAACTTTCTAGAATAACCGCTTCACTAATTTCACCTTCCTGCATATCTCTTATAGCTAGTTCAAACTCTTCAGGAAATGAACTCCCATCACTAACTCCAAGAGACCCTCCAGAATTTTTAGTCCCCTCATCATCGGAATATTCTTTTACTAAATCTTCAAACTTTGTTCCTTTATTTATTTCATCTCTTAATTTATTGGCTAAAATAATAGAAGCTTGCTCATCTCTTGACCCATCAATATTTATCATTAAATGTGAAACTGATCTTCTAGCTGTATCGTCGAAGGTTGCTAGATAATCCTGGTATTCTCTTTTTATTTCTTCATTAGTCACACTGACTTCAGATTCAATACTCTTTAAATTAATTTCTACATATTTTATTTTTGCTTTTTCTGGAGATTGAAAAAGAGAAGAATTATTTTGATAAAACTCTGTTACATCTTCTTCATTGATAAGTATGTCTTCTTGAGCCTTTACTTTATCTAGTTTAGTAAAAGTTATATTTCTAGTTTGATTTGCAAGTTCAATATTTTTCTTTAGCTCTTGCGTAGTTAGAAAGGAACTATTCGATAAACCAGACCTCCAATAATTTACTGCTACATCATCTCTAATACTTTGAATATATTTGCCTGGTAAAAAGCCATTTTGTCTAGCATAAGTCTCAACTTTAGCTAAGCTTAATCTTCCTTCTTCTAGAAAAATTTCATTTTTTGATAATAATTTGTAGGCAGTTGACGAGGAAATAACAACGTTATTCTCTTTAAGATAATCAACAATCAAAGCTTCGGTAACTAGAGAATTCATAGCTAAAGACTTAAGATCTTCTTCTTCAATTTGAAAATTAGGGTCGTCAAACCTTTGTAAAAGAATTGATTGAACCCTAGCCATTTCTAAATCTAAATCATATAAATCTATTTTCTTTTCATTAACTGAAACTACTACATTTACATCGCTATTAGAAAACATTGTTCCCCATCCAAAGAACATAGCAAAAGTTACAGCAATACAAGCAACTATTATCTTAGATAGAGTGCCTGTTAAATTTTCTCTTATTGTTCCTATAACTGTCATACTATTATCATTAAAAAAACGCGCCAAAAAAGGCGCGCTTTTATTCCTTAAAATTCTTTTTAAAGACTTTCTTTTAGTGCTTTTCCTGCCTTAAAACCTACAGACTTTGAGGCACTAATTTGTATCGCTTCACCAGTTTGAGGGTTTCGACCCATTCTTGCTGCTCTATGACGAACACTAAAAGTTCCGAATCCAACAAGTGAAACACTATCTCCTCCAGAAAGGCTGCCTCCAATGGCACTTAAAGTTGCATCTACCGCTCTACCGGCATCAGCTTTTGACATATCAGCTTTTGAAGCTACCGAATCTATTAATTGGGCTTTATTCACATTTATCTCCTGAATATAGTTAAGCTAAACCTGTAATAACAGGCTGGTTCATTAGATTAAAACCCCCCTAATATAGCTTGTCAAGAAGGTTTTTACTAAAAATTAATGAGTGCCTATAGACTTTTTTGATGAGCCTTTCTTTTTATTAGGTACTTTTTGAGAAATTTCTTCTGATTTTTCCCAAGGAACTGGTTGTCGAGTGAGCACTAAATTAAGAACCTCATCTATCCATTTTACAGGCCTAATTTCTAATTGATCTTTTATGTTGTCAGGGATCTCCTTTAAATCTCTAACATTTCCATCTGGGATCAACACTGTTTTTATTCCACCTCTCCTTGCTGCTAATAACTTCTCTTTTAGGCCACCTATCTTGAGAACTTCCCCTCTAAGAGTTATTTCCCCTGTCATAGCTACATCTGCTCTTACTGGAATATTTGATAGCACAGAAGCTACAGCTGTACACATACCTATTCCAGCACTAGGTCCATCTTTTGGCGTTGCTCCTTCTGGAACATGTATATGAACATCTTGATTTTCATAAAAGCTTGGGTCTATGCCTAAAGATTCTGCCCTTGATCGGACAACTGACATTGCTGCCTGAATAGATTCTTGCATTACATCACCCAAGGAACCGGTTTTAATAATTTTTCCTTTTCCGTCAAAGCTTGCTGCTTCTAAAGTTAAAAGCTCTCCGCCAACCTGAGTCCAAGCTAAGCCTGTAACTTGTCCAACTCGATCTTTTTCATCTGCCTCACCAAAATCAAATTTTCTAACTCCACAATATTCTTCTAAGAGTTCGGGTTTAAGATTTAATTTCTTGGGAGCCTTTTTATCAGCATTATTTTTTACTAATTTTCTGCAAATCTTAGAAACTTCTCTTTCTAAAGATCTTACCCCAGCTTCACGAGTAAAATATCTTATTAAATCCTTTATAGACTCTTGAGAAATTTTTAATTCCTTTTCACTAACCCCATTGTTCTTCATTTGTTTTGGTATCAAATACCTATCGGCTATATTTACCTTTTCATCTTCTGTATAACCTGGCAGTCTGATTATCTCCATCCTATCTAAAAGAGCGGAAGGAATGTTCATGCTATTTGCTGTGCATACAAACATTACATCAGATAAATCATAATCAACCTCTAGGTAATGATCATTGAAGGTATGGTTTTGTTCGGGGTCTAAAACTTCGAGCAAAGCAGATGCGGGATCACCCCTAAAATCCATTCCCATCTTGTCCACTTCATCTAGTAAAAATAAAGGATTTTTAACTCCGGTTTTAGATAACTTTTGTAATATTCTTCCTGGCATTGACCCTATATAAGTCCTTCTATGCCCTCTTATTTCAGCTTCATCTCTAACTCCACCTAAAGACATCCTGATAAATTTTCTGTTAGTTGATCTGGCAATTGACTCACCTAAAGATGTCTTGCCCACTCCAGGTGGACCAACAAGACAAAGTACAGGGCCTTTTAGTTTTTTAACCCTCTTCTGAACAGCTAGATATTCTAAAATTCTTTCTTTAACTTCTTCCAATCCATAATGATCTTCTTCTAAAACTTGACTAGCCTTCTTTAGGTTTGCTTGAATTCTGCTTTTCTTCTTCCAAGGAATACTTATTATCCAATCTATATAACCCCGGACAACAGAGGCCTCAGCGGACATGGGTGACATCATTTTATATTTCTGAAGTTCATTTAAAGCCTTCGTTTCTGCTTCATTAGACATACCTGCATCGAGTATTTGTTTTTCAATTATTTCTGCCTCTTCAGATTCATCCAATTCTCCTAACTCTTTCTTAAGAGCCTTCATTTGTTCATTCAGATAATATTCTTTCTGGCTTTTTTCCATTTGTTTCTTTACACGACCTCTAATCTTTTTTTCAACCTTAGTTAAATCTAATTGTGATGCTAAGTGTCCAAGAATTTTTTCTGCTCGTTGCTTTAAAGAAAGAGTCTCTAGAATATCTTGTTTTTCTTTTAAATCTATGGAGAGATGTCCTACTAATGTATCTGACAGTTTGCTTAAAGTATCTATTGAATTTACAGTACTTAAAACTTCAGGCGTAGCTTTTCTGGTAACCTTCACATATTCCTGAAAATTCTTCCTCAGAGAATTTACATACTTTTTTGAGTCACTATTTTCTACTTCGTCTTCTAAAGGAGTTACATCGGCTGCATGATAATCTTTGTAATCTTTAATCTGTTCAAGTTTTGCCCTTCTTACTCCTTCAACAAGAACCTTAACAGTGCCATCAGGAAGTTTTATTAATTGAAGAATAGATGCAATTGTTCCAACCTGGTACATATCTTTCTTAGAAGGATCCTCTTTCTGAGGCTTCCTTTGGGCTACAAGCATTATCTGTTTGTCTGCCGCCATGGATGCTTGAAGTGCAACGATTGATTTCTCTCTTCCAACAAAAAGAGGTGTTACCACAGAAGGAAAAATTACTACATCCCTTAGCGGTAAAAGCGGTAAATTTTCTGTCCTAGCTTCTGTCATAGTTTTTCCTTTAAAGTTTTAACCACTCTTTTTTGCTTTAGATTTCTCGTAAACCATTAGGGGCTCATTTTCCCCCTTTATGACTGAACCATCGAGTACAACCTTTTTAAGACCAGCTTCTGAGGGGACTTTATACATAGTTTCCATTAAAATTTTTTCAATTATTGATCTTAGTCCTCTTGCTCCAGTCTTCCTTTCCATAGCCTTTTTTGCAATCTCATTGAGAGCCTCTTCCCTTATATCAAGTTCAACTCCTTCCATTTCAAAAAGACGTTTAAATTGTTTTGTTAGTGCATTCTTTGGTTGGGTTAAGATTTTAACTAAAGCCTTTTCATCAAGCTCTTTAAGAGTAGAAGTAACTGGAAGTCTCCCGACAAATTCTGGGATTAAACCAAATTTGATTAGATCTTCAGGTTGAACTTTACTAATAAGCTCATCTGACTTACCTGCTTTTTTTATTGAAGAAACTTTGGCTCCAAAACCTATACCGGTTTCTTCACATCGATGTCTTACTATGTCTTCTAGTCCTGAAAACGCACCTCCACAAATGAAAAGAATATTAGAAGTATCAACTTGTAAAAATTCTTGCTGAGGATGTTTTCTTCCACCTTGAGGTGGAACAGACGCAATAGTACCTTCTATTAATTTTAGTAACGCTTGTTGAACCCCTTCTCCTGAAACATCTCTGGTTATAGAAGGATTGTCAGATTTTCTTGCAATCTTATCAATCTCATCGATATATACGATACCAAGCTGTGCTCTCTCAATATCATAGTCACATTTTTGCAGTAATTTCTGGATAATATTTTCAACATCCTCACCAACATATCCTGCTTCAGTTAATGTAGTAGCATCAGCAATAGTAAATGGGACATCAAGAAGCCTAGCGAGAGTTTGAGCTAATAAAGTTTTTCCTGAACCAGTTGGTCCCAACAAAAGAATATTGCTTTTAGTTAATTCGACCTCATCTTTTTCATTACTTCTTGATTCCTCTCTTAGTCTTTTGTAATGGTTATAAACTGCTACAGATAAATTCTTTTTAGCTTCCTCTTGACTTATTACATAATCATCAAGGGTTTCTTTTATCTCTTTCGGAACGAGAAATCTTTCCTCTTCTTTTTCTTCTGAAACTTCATTTATCTCTTCTTGAATAATATCATTACAGAGATCTATACACTCATTACAAATATATACAGAAGGACCAGCTATTAATTTTCTAACCTCGTTCTGGTTCTTTCCACAAAACGAGCAAAAAAGTAATTTTTCTTCGTTATTATCTATCTTGTCTGTCATTACTAGCTAAGACCTGGTTTTCATTACACTATCAATTAAGCCATATTCAACTGCTTCTTCTGGGGTCATGAAGTTATCTCTATCACTATCTTCTTCAATTTTACTTATCTTTTGGCCGGTGTGTGAAGATAGAATAGAGTTTAGTTTTTCTTTTATGGAGATGATCTCTTTTGCGTGAATCTCAATATCACTTGCTTGACCTTGGAACCCCCCCATCACTTGATGTATCAAAACTCTGGAGTTTGGCAAGGCATGTCTTTTCCCTTTTGCTCCCCCAGCTAACAAGACAGCTCCCATACTAGATGCCTGTCCTGTACAGAGAGTGCTTACATCAGGTTTTATAAATTGCATAGTGTCATATATAGATAGGCCTGAAGTAACTGAGCCTCCTGGTGAGTTTATATATAAAGATATATCTTTATCAGGATTTTCAGCTTCTAAAAAGAGCATTTGAGCTACTACTAAATTTGCACCAATATCTTCAACAGGACCTGTAAGAAATATTACCCTTTCTTTTAATAGCCTAGAATATATATCGTAAGCTCTTTCACCTCTGGGCGTTTGCTCAACAACCATGGGAACTAACTGATTATTTAATATATCTTTTTCGTTGCTCATAACGTTATTTAATACTATTTTGGGTTAAAGTCTAAAAAATCAAGTTAATTTAATGAAGAGACACATTCCTCATAACTAAGTTCTTCTTGTATGGGATTTCCTTCTGATAAAAGAATTTCTATTACCTGTTCTTCCAAAGAAATTGACTCTATACCTCTTAACTGTTCTTCGTTTGAATAAAACCAATTGATAACTTGTTGTGGATCCTTGTACATAGCTGCTCTATCTTCGATAATTTTTCTTACCTTATCTCCGTCAGCCTTTATATTTTTTTCTTCTATAATTTTATTAAGTATTATTCCCACACTTACCCTTTTCTTTGCTTCTTCTTCAAATGTTTTTCTAGGAAAAAGATCTTCTTTTATGTCCTTAGGATCCATCCCAACTCTTCTAGCAGCACTTTCTCTCATGTTTGCTATTTCAGAATCTATCATTGCACTAGGAATTTCAAAATTATGTGCTTCTCGAAGTGCATCTAACACGCTAGCTTTAGATTTATTTTTAAGAAGTGTCTCTAGATCTTCTCCTAATTTAATTTTAATTTCATCTTTAAACTTCTTTAAATTCTTAGCTTCTATACCAGTATTTTTAAAGAAGTCTTCATTTAATTCAGGAAGTTGAGGTTCTAATATTTCTTTTACTTCAATACTAAAAACTACTTCCTTAGACGATAATTCAGGTTTAGCGTAATCTTCTGGAAAAGTTAAATTTAAATCCTTTTCTTCAGATTTGCTAAGTCCAATTAAACCATCTTCAAAACCCTCTATCATTGATTTAGATCCAATCTCTACTAAAAAATCTTTAGCGGAACCACCCTCAAACTCCTCTCCATCAATTCTACCTATGAAATCAATTTTAATTTGATCTCCAGAAGAAGAAACATCTTCTTTGGCTTCCCAAGTACACATTCTTTTTCTTATTGACTCTATAGTTTTATCAACATCCTCATCAGAAATGCTACTTATTGTTTTGGTGTAACTTAATTTATTGAGCCTATTTAAGGATATCTCAGGATAGACCTGAAAGGTGGCTTTAAAAATTACATCCTTTTCAGGCACCATACTTTCAGGCTCTAGATTTGGACGACCTACAGGCTTTAAGTTTTGTTCTTCTACTAAATCATAAAATTTCTTTATTATGGAGTCATTGATAACATCTTGCCTGATTTCAGGCTCATACATTTTCTTTACCACATCCATGGGAGCCTTTCCTTTTCTAAATCCTTTAATCCTAGCTGTTTTGCTGGCTGTATTAAGTTTTATCTTAACTTGCTTTTCTATTTCATCTGAGGGTACAGATACTTTTAAACTTTGTTCTATTCCGTTCTTATTTCCAAAAGAAAATCGCATTTTTTATCCTATTTGTTTGTTGGGGTGGGTGATGGGGCTCGAACCCACGACCACTGGCGCCACAAGCCAGAGCTCTACCAACTGAGCTACACCCACCATTTTTTGGCATTCTAACACTGAACATAAATTATTTTTATTGGGTTAACTTATTAAGAAAAAATTACTTACAGTTAATAGACTTCAAATGAAGCTAAAGAGTCATCTACTTTAGAGTCTTGAGTAAGCACATCATCTACTTCAGCTAAGTTTGGACCTTCCCAGGACATAGCTAATAGATCATTAATTTCTTGTTCGTTACCTTGCAAAAAAACCTCAACTGAGCCGTCGGAAGCATTCCTTGCCCACCCAAATAACCCTTTCTTTTTTGCATTATCTCTTATCCAATTTCTAAAACCCACGGCCTGAACACGTCCATAGATACTGATATGTAAGGCATTCATATTTCTTTCAAATTCTAATTCCAATTATCAATAACAAAAATATAATATTGACGAGAATTTAAATCAACTTCTTATAGCTCTTTAAGTAAGGTGGCCTCCTCGGCAGGACTCGAACCTGCGACCCACTGCTTAGAAGGCAGTTGCTCTAATCCAACTGAGCTACGAGGAGATTATGAAATTATATAAAAAAATATGCCTGCTAGCTTTAAAGATATGCTTTCTCTTAAGTTTAGCAACATCTCTTATTGGTTAAAAATTAAACTGCTCTAGAAGCTAAAAAGGGTTTAACTTCTATATTGGGTTGCTTTTTAAGCATGAGATCAGCTAGAACATCTCCTGACCCCATAGCTAAAGTCCAGCCTGAATGCCCATGACCCGTATTAACGAATAAACCTGATATTTTTGTAGGTCCTATGTAAGGCATGCCATCCGGACTCATTGGCCTAAATCCATACCACAAAGTCCCTTTATCAAGATCCAAGTTAGCCGAAATAGATGGGTAAATGCTCTCTAAAGTTTTATAAAGATAATCTATTCTTTTTTGATGAATATCCTCATTAAAGCCTGCAAATTCAGCTGTTCCTGCCACCCTTAACGAGTAACCTAGTGGAGTAAAAGCGGTATGAATCCCTTCATCGATAATAGGCATTTTTGGTACATCACTTAAGATTGAGGTATCTAAAGTTAATGAATAACCTTTAACTGGTTTAATGGGTAAATTTAATCTAGTGTTTTTTAAAAGATTATTTGTCCAACTACCTGAAGTTAGGACTACTTTTGAAGCATTTATTTCGACTCTATCTGTAACAACTGAGTTTACTTTTCTTTTATTAAAGTGAATCTTTTTAACTTCAGTATTTACATGAATTCTTCCACCTTTTTCTCTTATAACTGTTTCCAGCTCCTTACAGAATTTGTAAGCATCTCCAGTCTCATCATCAGGAAAAATTATTCCTCCAGAAATCCTCTCAGAAACATCGCTCAAAGCTGGTTCTTGTTTTACCACTTCCTGACTTGTAAGAACCTTAAAAGTTAAACCTAGATCACTTAATCTCTCAACTTCTTTTGAAGCTTTATTGAAGCTTGATTCATCGCGAAAAATTTTCATGGTGCCTACTGAAGAATGGTCGTAATTGAAACCATATTTCTCTCTAATCTGTTTTGTAAGCGCTAAACTGTGTTGTGCTAATTTGCATATGTTTTCTGTATTAGAGCGGTATTTTGATTTGGAAGAATTAAGTAAAAACCTTAGCCCCC
>CAYFFW010000004.1:0-69703 GCA_964342745.1 uncultured Gammaproteobacteria bacterium | reverse complement strand
ATATGAAGAAGCACGAATAATCAATCGTGTAGTCAGAAAATCCCTTAAGAAAATAAAAAGTCCAAAGGTTTGCAGAACTAAAAGATCTACTGATCTTCCTGCCTATATAACCGATAACCCTTTTTATCCTTAAGGACTTTAGGGGGCGCCTATTAGCCCCCTATCTTTATTTTCTAAGAAAAGTTTTCTTGAAACCCTTATGTAACTTGAGGAAACTGGTGGGTCTGGGAAGACTTGAACTTCCGACCTCACCCTTATCAGGGGTGCGCTCTAACCAAGCTGAGCTACAGACCCACTTGTGTGGAGGGCGAATCTTACAATGAATAGGTTAGTTGCGTAAGCTTTTTACTACCCAAATAATTGGACCAGACAAAATATAAAGAAAAGCACAAGTTAGAAGGACTAAAGGAGGATCTAAAGAGATTAATGCGAAAATAAATACCACCATTAAGATAGAAAAGAAAGGAACTCTTCTTTTCATTTCTATTTCTTTAAAGCTGTAATAAGGAATATTTATCACCATCAATGTTGCTACTACGCCTGTGATGCATGCGCTCATAATAGTCAGAGCTGGAAATAGATTTTCATCTTGTAACCCCAAAGAACTTAGATACCAAACGTAATAAGCAATAAAACCTGCGGCCACTGGGCTTGGAAGACCTTTAAAGAACTTATCCTCTGAACCTATGTTCGCATTGAATCTAGCTAGTCTCAGTGCAGCGCATGCTACGAATAGAAAAGATAAAACCCACCCCGCTTGACCTAAAGAATCTAAGCCCCACAAAAATATACAAATAGCGGGTGCCAACCCAAAAGAAATAACATCGCAAAGACTATCAAATTGAGCTCCGAATTGGCTTTCAGCTTTAGCTAATCTTGCTACTCTTCCATCCAAACCATCAAGTATTTGAGAAACAAATACAGCTGCTCCTGCATAAATAAAGTTTCCTTCAATAGAAGATATTATTGAAAAGAAACCCGAAAACAAGGAAGCCGTTGTTAAAAGATTAGGTAAAAGATAGATTCCTCTTCTTCTGACTTTTTTTCCTCCTTCAGACACAACCTCTTCATGTTCGTCATAAAGGTCTAAATTTTCAGGTTTTTTTGACACTTGAACTAATTTTTTTCCTTATCAACTAATTTATTTTTGGCGATCCATGGCATCATCGCCCTCAGTTCTCTACCAACTTCTTCTATTGGGTGTGAGGAAGCTTGTTCTCTATAATTTTTCATCTCAGGACCGCCCTTACCATCATTACTCTGCCTGCAATCAGACATAAACTTTTCTGCAAATTCTCCTGATTGAATTCTCTTAAGGATTGCTCTCATTTCGTCTTTGGTCTCTTCCGTTATTACTTTTGGTCCACTGGTATAATCTCCATATTCAGCTGTATTGGATATGCTATAACGCATATTTTGCAATCCATCTTCATAGATTAAATCCACTATTAACTTAACCTCATGTAAACATTCAAAATAAGCCATCTCAGGTGGGTACCCAGCTTCTACAAGAACTTCATAACCTGCCTGAATAAGAGAGGTTAAACCTCCACAAAGGACAGCTTGTTCACCAAATAAATCTGTTTCGGTCTCATCTTTAAAATTAGTTTCTATGATCCCTGCTCTTCCAGAGCCAATAGCCGATGCATAAGCTAAGGCTAGATTTTTAGCATTTCCGGAAACGTCTTTATGAATTGCAATTAAACAAGGAACTCCTGCACCTTCAACATATTGAGATCTGACTGTATGACCTGGTCCCTTTGGAGCTATCATAACTACATCAAGGTCGCCTCTGGGAACTATCATTTCAAAATGAATATTAAATCCATGTGCAAAGGCCAAAACTGCGTCTTTTTTTATGTTGTTATTTATTTCAGAAACATAAGTAGAAGATTGAAGCTCATCCGGCATTAAAAGCATCACCAAGTCAGCTTCCTTTACCGCTTCCTTAACTTCAGAAACTTCGAATCCAGCTTCCTCTGCTTTTTGCCAAGATGAAGAATCCTTTCTTAAAGCAACAATCACATTCATACCAGAATCTTTTAAGTTATTGGCATGAGCATGACCCTGAGAGCCATAACCAACAACAACTATTCTCTTATCTTTAAGAGATTTAAGGTCAGCATCTTTGTCATAATAAATTTGCATAATATTCTCCAGAAACTAAATAGTTAAAGTCTTAGATGTAGAGGATATACCTGATAGCCCAGTTCTTACTACCTCTAAGGGCTTTAACTTAGATAAAGAATTTACTACCTTGTCTAAATCTTCAGAACTTCCTACAAACTCTGCGTTTAGAAGACTATCATTGCTAAATAAAACTTTACCTCCTAATTTCTCTACTTCGGACTTAGTATTTGGTGAGGCTTCTAATTTAATAAGTAAAAGTTCTCTTCCGTCGTATTTATCTAAGGATAAATCTATAACTTTAACTACATCAATAAGTTTATTTAGTTGTTTAGTAATTTGTTCGACTACGGCAGCATCACCTTCTGTTGTCATAGTTAACCTTGATAATGAAGGATCTTCGGTTGGAGCAACTATTAAAGATTCTATGTTGTAACCTCTTTGAGAAAATAACCCAACCACACGAGATAAAGCCCCTGGCTGATTTTCCATTAATAAAGCGACTACTCTTTTCATTCCCAAGTTTTTGTTTTTTTATCTAACCACATAGAATCCATGGCCATGCCAGCCTCTAACATAGGATAAACATGCTCGTCTTCATCAATTACAACATCCAAAAAAACTAACTTATCCTTTTGATCAAAACATTCCTTCATAGCAGATTCAAGATCTTCAAATTTCTCTACTTTTAAACCCACATGACCAAAAGACTCAGTCAATTTAACAAAATCTGGTAAAGAATCTTCATAAGTACTTTGTGAGAGCCTCCCCCCATATTGCATATCCTGCCATTGCTTGACCATGCCAAGAGCTGAATTATTTAAATTAATAATTTTTATGGGTAAATCATATTGAAGACATGTAGAAAGTTCTTGAATACACATTTGTATACTTCCTTCTCCTGTAACACAAGCAACTGTTGAATTAGGAAAAGCTAATTGAACTCCCATAGCAGCGGGCAAGCCAAAACCCATAGTCCCTAACCCTCCTGAGTTTATCCAACGTCTAGGTTTATCAAAATGATAATACTGTGCTGCAAACATTTGATGTTGACCTACATCAGAAGTGACGTAAGCATCGCCTTTGGTTTCTTTATACAAAGATTGAATAACTTGCTGAGGAAGTATCTTTCCACTGGATGGGGCTTTTTTTATCATTTCATGATCTAAACCATACTTCTTTCTCCACTTTTTAATCTGATCATGCCATGGCTCTAATTTCTTGATATCTAATTTAGACTCATGTTTCTTTAACTCTTTTAATAACTGCGTTAGACAAGTCTTTGCAGAACCCACTATTGGGACATCAACCTTAATAATCTTTGAAAGTGAAGCAGGATCGATATCTATATGAATTTTTTTAGCATTTAAAGCGAATTGAGCTGGATCATTTGTGATTCTGTCATCAAATCTAGCTCCAACTGCTAAAATTAAATCCGCATTATGCATAGCCATGTTGGCTTCATAGGTACCATGCATACCTAGCATTCCAAGGAAGTTTTTATCAGTTGCTGGGTAAGCACCTAAACCCATCAAAGTGTTGGTCACTGGAAAGTTTAGAAATTTTACTAAGGAGGTTAATTCTTCAGATGCATCATTCTGAATAACACCACCTCCTGTATAAATCACAGGTCTCTGGCTAGACAATAAAAGTTTAGCTGCTTTTCTTATTTGGCCCGAGTGACCTTCATCTACAGGTTTGTAGGACCTAATGCCTATCTCTTTTGGATAACTATAGCCAAATTTATAAGCCGGATCAGTCACATCTTTTGGAATATCTATTACCACCGGACCAGGCCTTCCTGTGGTAGCTATATGGAAAGCTTTTTTGATAATCAAAGGGATTTCTTCCGCTTTTTGAGCTAAGAAACTATGTTTAACTATTGGTCTTGAAACACCAATCATATCTGTCTCCTGAAATGAATCAGTTCCAATCAAATGTGATTTTACTTGGCCAGAAATAACGATAACTGGTATTGAATCCATATGTGCTGTTGCTAAACCCGTTATAGCATTGGTAGCTCCAGGACCAGAAGTAACAAAAACTACACCTGGCTTTCCAGTGCTCCTTGCATATCCATCTGCTGCATGCACAGCTCCTTGCTCATGCCTAACTAGAACGTGCTGGACTGCTTGTTGATTAAATAATGCATCGTAAATATGTAAAGATGCACCACCAGGATACCCAAATACAAGCTCTATCCCCTCATCTTGAAGGGATCTCATCAGGGCTTCTGCGCCAGATAGTCTTTCTTTAGCCATCATATGTACCTTATTTCAGCAAAAAGCTGAAGGTGGCGCATTTTGACATCAGATAGGGTTAAGTCAAGAATTCCGCGTAAAATCAGTATTTAAGGTGCTTTAATTAAAGAAAAATTAAATCCCTTATCCCTCTCTAGAACAATATCTGCAAAAGAAGGCATTTCTTCTAAAATATAACGAGTTAATCTTTCGTAATGCATAACAAATCTATAAACCTCTTCTTTATTCATTATCTTATTCTTCATTTCAGAATCTTTGAGAGTTTTTTCTAGGGTCTGTTCTTGAAGCCATCTACTTTCGTAAACATGCTCCATGCTTGGTACCTTTATCATTAATAAATAATCAAACCTTTTAAATAAATCTTGATAATCTCCTGCTAATTGGGCATTACTCCACTTTGACCAGTTGCCTTTTGGGTCTTCTTCTTTTTCAAGATCATTCATAGGAGGCTTCCAGTTATCAATTGAAATTGGCTTTGCTCCTCCACACCAAGCATCAAAGAAGATAAAGTCTGGTTTTCCTTTGAAGACCCTCCAGTTTTCTCTTGGGTAGTGCTGATCTAATGGCTTAGAAAAAGAAGGTATTGGAGTGAGAGTACTATCATTTGCTCCCGAAAGACTGTTAAGAGTATCTAAGCCTAATTGAACATCATGTGTTCCTGGCACACCTCTAACTTTACACAAAGGATGTATTGTTTCAGCTAAATGTTCTCTTTCTTCTCGAGTCTTATATATATCATCAATAGAAAATCCTACTGTCTTTTTTGAACATCCCTTCTGTAAAACCACTTGAATGAATTCAGATAATGTTGTTTTCCCAGATCCTTGGCCTCCTGTAAAACATATAAAATAAGGTTTATCCTTTTTTTCTAATAAACTAAAAAAACCTGATAAGGGAATAACAATTTCAGTAAAAAAATTGTCTGAAATGGAATTTATCTCTAATTCTTTAGCTAGTTTCCTCAGTCTATCCTCAGTGCCTTCGAAAAGTCTTTTGCAAAAACTAGTATTTGGATCGGGCAAAGAACTCATTTCTCACTTAATCTTTTAAACAGGCTAGAAGTATCCCATTTTCCTCCGCCCCTATTCTGTATCTCGGAGTAAAAAGAATCCACTAACTTAGTAATATCAAGAATTGATCCATTTTTTTCAGCTTCTTCTAAAACGAACCCCAAATCTTTTCTCATCAAATCAACGGCAAATCCATGTTCGTAAAAGTCATCGAGCATAGATTTCCACCTATTTTCCATTTGCCATGATTGTGCAGCCCCTCTTGAAATGACATCTATGACTTCTTTAGTATCCAATCCTGCTTTTTTTGAAAAATCCATTCCTTCAGCTAGAGCCTGTATTAAGCCGGCAATGCAAATCTGATTAACCATTTTAGTTAACTGACCTGAACCAGGACCTCCCATCCTTTTACAAAATTTTGAATAACAATTCATTACCTCGATGCATGTATTAAAGGCCTCTTGATTACCTCCTGCCATGATAGTTAGCTGTCCTTCCTTGGCCCCTATCTCTCCCCCAGAGACTGGTGCATCAATATAATGAATTCCATGTTCAAACAATTTAGATGCTATTTCTCTTGATAAAGATGCTGAAGTGGTTGTGTGATCTATAACAATAGCTCCAGATTCTAAAGTCTCTAAAATTCCACTTTTACCATCTATAACCTCCCTTACGTCATCATCTCCACCTAAACAAAGAAAAACCATGTCACAGCCTTGAGAAGCCTCAGAGGGTGAAGAAGCAATATCTCCTAAATATTCTTGCTTCCAAATCTCTGCTTTTTTAGCAGTCCTATTGAAAACTCTTAATTTATAATCTGCTTTAGCTATGTGCCCTGCCATGTGAGAACCCATTACTCCAAGTCCTATAAAGGCCTTATTTTTCATCACTTCTCCAAGCTAAAGTTACCATCCTTCCAGAACAAAAGTTTTTCCTGTAAGAATAAAAGGAATCTTCATCTTCAAAAGTACAAAATGATTCAGAAATAACTTTTACCCCAAACTTTCTTAATCTTCTAGTACTTTCTTCTTTTAGACTAAATAACCATTTATTATCCTGAGAAGTAGTTACAAAACTTGAAATACTCTCGTTATCTTCACTTACAAATAAAGAATAAACATCCTCTCCAACTTCATAGTTCTTTGAAGAGATACAAGGAGCTAACCAAGCAATCAGATTTTTTTTAGTACATTTAAAATTTGATATTGAATTCTCGACTATTCCTTGATGAAGACCTCTCCAACCAACATGCAATACAGAGAGTTCTTTGCCATCTCTAGAAGAGATTACCAAAGGTAAACAATCGGCAGTTTTGACAGCTAATCCAATATTCTTCTTATTAGTGTATAAACCATCACAAGCTTTGATTAGATTTGGCCTCTTTTTAAAAACTTCTTTCACCCTTGTTCCGTGTACTTGTTCTAACCATATAATGGGTAGACCCAACTCAGAAGCTAAAATTTTTTCTAAAGGAAGCTCTTCGTAATCAGGTGCATGCTCCTTAAAATAAGTCTTAGTAAACATAACGGCATTAATTCCATTACCTAATTTACTTTTTGGATTGATCACTAAATTATGCGTCATTTTTCTTTAATGTAGCTAAAAGATGGTACATGTCTTCCGGTAATTTACTTTTAAAACTTAAGTTCTTCTCGGTTAAGGGATGGTTAAAAGATAAAATGCTGGCATGGAGGGCCTGTCTACTGATGCCGTCAATTATATTTCTAATCTCTTGAGATGTTCCTTTAGCATATTTTCTCCTTCCTCCATAAATTGAGTCACCTATTATTGGAAAACCTAAATATGATAAATGTACCCTAATTTGATGAGTTCTTCCTGTTTCTAATGAAGCCTCAACCAATGAATAACCTTTAAAATTATCAATTGTCTTAAATTGAGTAATGGCTTGCTTCCCAGACTTTACAACAGCTTGTTTAGTTCTAACTTTGGGATGTCTGCCAATTGGTTTATCAATAATTCCACTTAAACTAGGTTCACCTACAACTATAGCCTTATAGACTCTTTTTACAGTCCTTTCTTTCAATTGATTTACTAGGTTCAAATAAGATTTTTCATTTCTAGAGACCACCATTAATCCTGAAGTATCCTTATCTAGCCTATGAACTATACCAGCCCTAGGAAGATAGCTGAGATTAGGATCAAAATTTATAAGTCCATTAACTAAAGTACCTGATTTATTACCTGCTCCAGGATGAACTACTAAGCCTGAATTCTTATTAATTACCAGAATGTCTTGGTCCTCATGAACAATATCCAAATCTATTTGTTGAGGTTCATCTTTGATTTGAGGAGTTTCTTCAGCAAGTATTTCAATTAATTCGTCGCCTTGCAAAATATGTCTTGGCTTAACCTCTTTACCGTTAACTTTTACTGCTCCATCTTTAATTAATCTTTGTAAGTGGTTCCTAGAAAATTCAATAAAGGCTTTAGAGATTACTAAATCAATGCGTTGACCTTTGTGATCCAAATTAACTTGAAACTTTAAACCTATCTTGCGATTCATCTTTCCAATAAATGGAACAATAAGATTCTTTTTCTGTCCAATATGTTTTCAGAAATGTAGAATCATCATTCCAAATGCAGAAGTACCTTACTATTAACCCGTTAAATAAGATAATTAAAGTATCTTATCTCTTGTCATTTTTATCAATTTTTATACTTGCTTCCTGTTCTTCTACTGAAGAAGAGCTTGATGAAAGGTTATTAGAAAAGGAACTGTATGATGCTTCTCAAGTTAGACTTAAGAATGGGAACTTTAATAATGCTATAAGAAGTCTTGAAATCCTTGAAAGAAGGTTTCCTTTTGGTAGGTATGCTGAACAGGCCCAAGCAGAACTTATTTATGCATACTATAGAAATTTTGAATTTGAAGCTGCCAGATCTGCTGCCGAAAGATTTATTGATCTACATCCTCGTCATCCTCATACAAGTTATGCCTATTATCTAAGAGGACTTTCGGCCTTCACAGATGATTCAGGTATTTTTTCTAGATACTTTACTTCCGATTTATCTAAAAGAGATATTGAGCCTGCTCAACAATCATTTGAAGATCTCAGTGAATTTTTAGCTAGATACCCTAAATCTCCTTATGCCTCTCATGCTCGCCAAAGAATGATTTATCTTAAGAATATCTTGGCTCAACATGAAATATATATAGCTAACTTTTACATGGAAAGGAAAGCTTATGTAGCTGCCGTTGGAAGAGCCAGGTATGTAATCGAGCACATGCCTAATACACCACAAGTCCCAGAAGCCTTATCTATACTTGTAATAGCTTATGGTCTTTTGGGTTACGAAGACTTAAGGCAAAAAAACTTCGAAATCCTAAGAACTAACTATCCTAACTTTGCTTCAAAAGAATTAGTTAAACCAAAGCGCTCTTGGAAAAACAGATTGTCTTTTGGCTTGTTAGGAGATGAAGAAATACTACCTCCTCTTAAGGAAAACTAAATTTGTCTCAATTAATCTTAATCTTAGGCGTAATAGGATTAATCTGGCTGTATTTTCTTTTTATAAGAAAAGAAAAAAAAACAAAGAAGAAGAGCGCTGCAATGGTTAAGTGTCAAACTTGTGGAGTAAACATTCCCAAGTCAGAGGCAATCAGTTTAGAAAACGTATGGTTTTGCTGTGAAGAACACAAAACCTAAAAACGATATCTTAGTTTTAAAGTAAAATTATCAGCTGAAGGTTCGTCCCAAGGTCGTTGATACAAGGTTCCTAAATCATCCTCTTCATCGTTCTCATAAATTCTTCCGCCCCTAGTATAAACTGCATACAAATAAGCTAAGGGCATAAACTCATAACGGTAACGAACCTGGAAAGCTAGTTGGCCTATACTAAAGGAATCTAAGTTAACAGAAGATTCATTTAACTTCCCATTAAAAGAAGCTATCTGAGCTTGAGGTTTTTTAGCGTTAAAGGCTACTAACTGGGCTTTTACACGCAACTCATGCTGATTTCCCTTAAAATATTTAATCGAAAAATTAGTATTCCTTTGCGTTTTATCGTATGTAGCAAGTAAGTTACCTTCGATCCAATTCAACCAATTCGATTGGTTTTCATGAGAATATGAGAGCCTTAAAGTTAAGTTATCTAAAGGAAATAGTTTTATAGAAGAATAATATTTATTTCTCCATCCCATTGAACTAGATCTTTGACTTCCCTTGCCTCTCATGGCAAAGATATCCCATTGCCATAATTTTTTTCTTGGACTAACATATTTTAATTCCAAGCCATAGTTTTGTGGCATCCTGATATATGGTGCCAAAGGAGACATTCTAGTAATCATATTGTCCCTTCCTTTAGTACGAAAATTTATCTCTGTCTCAACCATAGATGTATTTTGGAATTGGTTCTTAAAATCAAATCCAATCATGCAGCCCTCCGAATCAAAATTTGCAAGAGCTCTGCAACCATAATTTATTTGGTAATCTCGTGTTAAGGTCTTTGAAGAGTCATTGAAGTTAGTTTGCTGAAGCTGTGTCTGCCCTCCTAACATTATCCAGTTATTCCTCATTAAATAACCCATATCGCTTAAATCAAGATCTTTGTCTAAGTAGAAAAAACCCATTCCTGTTGATAAATCTTGATTCACCTGTTTGCTCATACTCATCCTAAAACCATAACCCTTTTTGTCTTCAACAATAGAATTTAATAAAAGACCATAAATTCTTAGGTCTTTATTTGGTTTATAGGTAATGTCCATGGAGTTAACATTCGCTGAAGAATCTAAAATAGGGTTGTCAGTAAAAGTCCCTAAATAACCATAAGATAAGTTGTCTTGTTTTAATCGATAACGAGCAGCAAAAAAGTTTCTTCCTTCAGAAAAATGTTCATTTGATTCAACCGCTCCTAAGAATCCCATATCGTAATCTTCGCCAACTTTTGTATATCTAAATGCAGTATCAATATCTGTATAACCTTTTTTATTTAAATTACATAAATCTTCTAAATCTGAATTGAAATCTTCACATTTATAATCAGGGGCACCTCCTATTCTTCTGGTATTAATTACATATATAAAACGATAACCATCTACATCAAACATAGATTGATTTTCAGAGAAAAAAGGTCTCTTATCTGAATAGAAAGTTTCCATTGCAGAAAAATTGATAACAACATCATCGCTTTCAACTTGACCGAAATCAGGGTTTATTGCAACGTTTAGCTGACTACTTGAATCTATTTTCCAGAATATTTCGGCACCTACCTTGGTTTCATTGGATCCAGATATCCTTTCATTAGAAGCAGTTATGTAAGGAAAGAAATCAACACCAGAACTATTAAAGTTCTTTACGTACATATCATTAAAAGCAGAAATGAATCTTGCTCTTCTTGGATTTGATTGAATGGTAGCAAATCCTTTAGACAGTTCTATGGACATACGCCAAAAGCTTATTCTTATTTTTCTCTTGTCCCCCTCCTGATCTTTCATTGGGGCAACAGACCAAGGAATAAAAAACTCTGCAAACCAAGCATCCTTTCCAATTGAAGTTTTGGCAATCCAATCAGCATCCCAATCTTTTTTTTCTTCGTTTTCGTTTCGATAAACTGCATCCTTCAAAGACCCACCCAATGAAACTGTAAAGGAATAAGCCATCAAGGCATCACCATCAAAATCTATAGTCACTCCAACTTTATCTGCATTGGCATTATCAGCATCTCTTTCATGCTGCTGTTCCCGCATGGTTTCTCTGGACTGATAGTTGGTATAACCCAAATACAATCCATCTTCAGTCTCGTAAACTCTAACTAAAGTTTCTTGCTCAGGTTCTTCAAGATTAAAGGGGATAACCTGATAAAATTTAGTTATCTTTTTAGCTGATTCCCACTCTTCTTCACTTAATTCTCCGTCTACCTTTATCTCAGTTTGGATAAAATTACTGAAGAAAAGAAAAAAGGTTAATGATATGCCTCCAAAAATGGACTTCCTAAATGTCATTTATTCCTCTATTAGAATCTGTATCTTAATTTTACAGTAAAAGTATCTGATTGAGGGTCTTCCCAAGGACGCCTATATAGTTTCCTTAAATTATCTTCTTCATCGTTGCCAAATATCCTTCCTCCTTTGGTGTAGACAACGTATAGATATGACAATGGTTGTAATTCGTACCTGTATCTAATTTGAAAAGCTAAATCACTTAAAGTTATTGAAGGAACTGCAATCTTAGGTGAAATGTTTAAATTTCCATTAAGATCAGCTAAAAAAGGTAATGGCTCTCTAGCTGTAAAGGCAACCATTTGAGCTTTAACTCTCAATTCATGCCTATCGCCTTTAAACCAATTTAAGCCGGCTACTGTTACTCTTTGTTTCATATCATAGGTAGCCAATAGGTTATCTTGAATCCAATTCAACCAATCTTTCTCTTCATGTTCTTGATAAAAAATAGACATTGAGAAAAAATCAGAAGGAGAAACTTGTAGAAAGAAATCATAAACAGTATTCCAGCCTAGTGCTGGTAAATATTCCTCTCCTTTTCTTCTTTGATAATTGATCATGTACTGATAGAAGTCTCTAGAAGGCCCCATATACTCAAACTCGAAACCATAGCCAGCAGGCATTTTTACAAAAGGAGCTTCTTCATATTTCCTCGTTATTAAAGTGTCACGTCCACTTAACCTGTAAAAAGTCTTTAATGTTGCTTGAGATGAATTTTTAAAACCATTTGTAAGTGTTAAAGATACTGGAGGAGTCTCTTTATTTCCATTGCTGTCAGTCTCATATGTGAAGTCCAACTGATATCTTCTTTCTCTAGTTATTGAAGTTTTTAGAAACTCATATTTTTTCCATTCGAACCTTCCAGAGAAAAAGGCTTGATCATTTCTCCATAAATAACCCATATCACTTAAATCTATCTTGTCATCAAAATACCAGAGACCTATTCCTCCAGAGAAAGTTTTAGAAGGTGTATAACCGTAGCCAACTCGGAATCCATATCCATCTTCTTCATTTACTTTAGAATTCATGAGAACACCGCTGACCACTAAATCTTCAGAGGTCCAGTATTCAAAATTTGCTGCATGAACAGTTGCATTTCTATCCAAGATAGGCCTTTCAACATAAGTGCCCAGATATCCAATAGAAAGATCTTTACTAGTTTTTCTTAATTTGGTGGCGTAAAAATCTCTTCCTTGACTATATTCTTCATCTTTTTCAGAAGCTCCTAAAAAACCGAAATCTAGATTCTCTCCTTGATGAATGTATCTGACAGCCATATCTATATCAGAAATACCTCTCTTATTAGAATTACACAAAGAAGCTTGTAGTGAAGGAAGTTCAGAGCAATTGTAATCAGGTGCTGCTCCTATTCGTCTGGTGTTGATTACATAGAACATTTCGTATCCCTGAACTTCAAACATAGATTGATTTTCAGCAAAAAATGGACGTTTATCAGAGTAATAAGTTTCAGAAGCAGAGAAATTTACAACTAACTCATCACTTTCTACCTGACCAAAATCAGGGTTGAAAGTTACATTTAGTTGTTTACTTGAATCTATTTTCCAAAAAACTTCAGCACCAAATTTTGTATCATTTTCCTCAATAACTGAATCATCAGAAAAAGTAATGTAAGGGAAAAAATCTATTTGGGAGACTTCATATTGCTGAAAATCTATTTCATCAAATACTGAAAGGAATTTATTTACATAAGGACTCCCTTTACAAGTAGCCTGCACTTTATAATCAGCTATTAACATTCTGTAAAAACATAAACCGACACTTCTCTTTTTACCTTCCTGAGACTTCATAGAAGTAATAGTCCAAGGGATAAAGATCTCTGCATACCAGCCTTCTTCAGAGATGCTAGTAGCTGATAACCAGTCCCCATCCCAGTCTAAATTTTGTTCATTTTCATTTATGACTGTACCGTCATTGATAGAATTTCCTGCATTTACAGAGAATCTGTATGCTGTTTTTCCATCATTATCAAAATCTATGGTAACTCCAACTTGGTCTCCAATTGGAGGTCGAGCTCCTTGATCCCTTTGATGCTGATTAGATCGAATAGTTTCTCTTGGCTGTATATTGATAAAACCAAAATAGATTCCTTTTTTATCTTCTTGTATAAGTATTTTTGAATTACCTGACACATCATTAAGTGAAAAAGGAAAAACTTCATAGAACGTATCTATTGTCCTAGCTTCTTTCCACTCTTCTTCATTTAACTTTCCATCTAAAAGAATTTCGGAAGTAATGATTGTAGAAAAGAATAGAAAATAAAGAAAAAGACTTGATTTATAGTTCAGCTTCCATGCGTTTTTATTTTTCATTTTTACTATCCTAAGTAGTTTCCATCTTTATACAACAGAGGATCACCTTCATTATTACGAATAACCTTGGTAATCTCGCCAATAAAAATTGTATGTGTTTTATAGTCAAAAGAGTCAATGCATCTGCAAAACAAATTAGATTTGCAAGCTTTATTGTATGGAACACTATCATCCTCAGACCAGTTTCTATCCTGGAACCTTAACTCTTCCTTATCTTTTGCGCTGCAAATGTCAGCTAAATCTTCTTGACCAGAACCTAGGATATTAATACAAAAGAATAAATCTTTAACTATCACTTTATGAATTAGAGCCTCACGGTTTATACAAACCAAAATAGAAGGCGGGTTAAGAGATAAAGATGTAACAGAAGTTGCTGTCATAGCGTGTTTTTTTAATCCATTTGCTGCAGAGATGACTGTAACTGTTGAGGTTATCCCTCGCATGGCCTGGAGATACTCTTTTTTAAGGGGATCAGGATCCATAACGCCGCAAATTATCATGTCTAAAGAGCTAAATCTACTTTAATTTAAATTAGCTGATATTATTTCTAGATGAAAAGAAGATCTTCTAATGTAAGAATAGTTGCAGGGAAATTTAAAGGTTTAAAAATTCCCTTTAAAGCTTCTCGCTACATAAGACCTACTACTAACAGAACTAAAGAAACCATATTTAGTTGGCTAGTTAAGGACATTAAGGGATCAAAATGTTTGGATATGTTTGCAGGAACAGGAAGCCTGGGTATAGAAGCAATTTCAAGAGGGGCAGATTTTGTATTTTTTGCTGAGAAGAATAGAAAAATGTGTGAAGAACTTTATAAAACTATTATTAAATTAAAAATAAACCACAAAACTGAGATTTTAACAGTTGACTCAATGAAATTTCCTTTTGAAAAAAAGATCATTGAACCTCTAGATATAATCTTTGTTGACCCTCCCTTTAGATTAAATTTACTTAAGAAATCTCTTGATTTAATTAATCAGAAGAATTTAATTACAAGCAAAACAATTGTATGTTGTGAAATTGAAAAGGAAAAGGAACCAGAAGACATACTTTCTGGCTGGGATATGATTAAATCTAAGGTAGCAGGTCAATCAAGATTTTGTCTTCTTCAAAAGAAATAATGTCTAGAGTTTATTTAATAACAATAATATCTTCAATTCTTGTCGCATTAATTTTTTCAGGGCAAGATTTTATGTTTGAACCAAAAAGTAGTGAAATATTTGGAAAAGAAATCATTGTGACTTCACAGATAATTTTAAGTGGCTTAACTTCAGCAATTATCTTAACTTTTCTTGGTTTAACTTTTATAGAAAAAGGAATCCTTTTATTTAAATCTAAAAAGAAAGAGTCTAAAAAGAAAGAGATGGCTGTTAAGAAATGATTTTTATTTTCTTTTCATGGATTCAAAAAACTCGGCATTAGTCTTAAAATCTTTGAGTTTATCTAAGACCCACTCCATAGCTGCCGTATCTTCCATCTCATTGAGTAATTTTCTTAAAATAGTTATGTGACGCAATTCAGCATCAGAAGTTAAAAGGTCTTCTCTTCTGGTTCCTGTTTTACGTATGTTGATAGCTGGAAAAACCCTTTTCTCTGCAATTTTTCTATCCAAATTAATTTCTGAATTTCCTGTGCCTTTAAACTCTTCGAATATAACTTCATCCATTCTAGATCCGGTATCTATTAGAGCTGTGGCTATGATGGTTAAGCTTCCTCCACCTTCAATATTCCTAGCAGCACCAAAAAATCTTTTAGGTTTTTGAAGGGCATTAGCATCAACTCCACCTGTAAGAATCTTACCGGAAGCAGCTTGCGTAGAATTGTAGGCTCTGGCTAATCTAGTAATCGAATCTAAAAGAATGACTACATCCTCTTTATGCTCTACTAATCTTCTAGCTTTATTTATCACCATGTCAGCAACCTGAACATGTCTAGACGGTGGTTCATCGAAAGTGCTTGCTATAACTTCGCCCTTAACTGAACGTACCATTTCTGTCACTTCCTCAGGTCGCTCATCTACAAGTAGAACCATTATTTTACATTCAGGGTTATTCTTTTCTATTGAATGAGCAATACTCTGAAGCAATAAAGTTTTCCCTGCTTTTGGTGGGGAAACTATTAAAGACCTTTGTCCCTTACCCGTTGGAGCGGTTAAATCAATAACTCTAGCTGAGAGATCTTCGGTACTTCCTGATCCACTTTCAAATGTCATTCTTTGGTCAGGAAATAAAGGAGTAAGGTTTTCAAAAGCAACCTTATTTCTTGTTTTATCTGGTTTCTCGAAATTTACATTCTCTATTTTTAAAATAGCAAAATACCTTTCTCCTTCTTTAGGAGGTCTAATCTTACCTTGTATGGTATCTCCTGTTCTTAATCCAAATCTTCTTATCTGACTTGGAGAAACATAAATATCATCTGGTCCTGCTAAATAGCTCGAATCTGGAGATCTAAGAAATCCAAAACCATCTTGAAGAATTTCCAACACTCCACTACCTTCAATATCTTCTCCTTGTTTGGCTTTATTTTTTAAGATACCGAAAATAACATCTTGCCTTTTCATTCTTGCAGCATTCTCTAATCCACAGCCCTCTCCAAGAGAAATAAGGTCTTGTACGGGTAAAGTCTTTAATTCTGATAATTGCATCTTAAAAAAAATTTTTGGATTTAACGTGCATCAGAAATTGATACAAGTTAACAATCTAACATCCTTAAATAAAGACGTCTAGTTTTTTAGGGTCTAGATATTAGAGTCAATAAAATCCGTCAATTGGGTTTTACTTAAAGCTCCTACTTGTTGACCAACCACCTGTCCGTCCTTAAAAATAAGTAAAGTTGGAATACTCATGACATTTTGTTTAGCTGCTGAAGCTTGATTATTATCAACATCTAATTTACCAACTTTTAACCTCCCGGCATACTCAGAAGCCACTTCTTCTACTAACGGACCGACCATTTTGCAGGGTCCACACCAAGTTGCCCAATAATCTACAAGAACAGGTGTATCAGAAGAAGATACCTCTTCTTCAAAGTTATCATCGGTTATAGTTAATACTGTCATGTTTTCTCCGTAGAATAATCAACTAATAGTTTAAAAGGGGGTGTCTAAAAAGACCTGAATTAAGCATTTTTTTCTATTATGGGGAGTGAAAATTTTTTTTCAAGTATATTTTAAACTCTGTTATGTCGTTACAGCTCCAGAAGAAGCCGAACCAACTGTCCGAGAATATTTAGCTAAAACCCCAACGCTTTCTTCTTTTGGTTTCTTCCACTTTTCTTTTCTTGCCTTAAGGACAGAATCTTCTACAAGAAGATTTATTTGATTTGACTCTGCATCTACTAATATCTGATCTCCATCTTCTACTAAAGCTAAAGGTCCTCCTAAGTGGGCTTCAGGTGAAATATGACCCACCACAAAACCGTGGGTTCCTCCAGAAAATCTTCCATCTGTTAAAAAAGCTACCTTATCTCCTAGACCTTTACCCATAATCGCTGAGGTTGGACTCAACATTTCTCTCATTCCAGGACCGCCTTTAGGTCCTTCGTACCTAATAACAACGACATCACCTGAATTGATTTGACCTCCCATGATTGCTTCCATCGCCTTTTCTTCTGAATCGAAGGGCTTCGCTTTTCCAGAAAACTGGTTTCCCTCTTTGCCTGATATCTTAGCAACAGCTCCTTCTGGAGCAAGATTTCCATAAAGAATTCTTAAATGACTTTCTTGTTTTATAGGTTCTTTAAAAGTTTTAACTATACTCTGATCATCATTGAAGTCTCTGATACAAGAAAGATTTTCTTCTAAGGTTTTACCTGTAACCGTTAAAACATTTCCATGAAGAAGACCTTCGTTCATGAGCATTTTCATTAAAGGTGCAACACCACCTATTTCAATTAATTCTGACATTAAATAATTCCCACTAGGTTTTAAGTCAGCCAAAACAGGAACTCTTTTCCCAATCCTCGTAAAGTCATCTATTTTAAGATCAATTCTGGCTTCATGAGCTATTGCTAAAAGATGCAGAACTGCATTAGTTGAACCGCCTAAAGCTATAACAACTGTAATAGCATTTTCAAAAGACTTTTTACTTAAAATTTTACTAGGTGTTAAATCTTGGTCTATTAGATGCATTAATGCTTTCCCGGCTTCTAAACAGTCCTCTTTTTTTGAAGAAGAAACAGCATTTTTAGCTGAACTATTAGGTAAACTTAACCCTAAGGCTTCTATAGCTGAAGCCATTGTGTTGGCTGTGTACATACCCCCACAAGCTCCTGGTCCCGGAATGGCTTTAGACTCCACATCGAAAAGCTCAATATCTGAAATTTTCCCTTCAGAGTGAGCTCCGACTGCTTCGAATACTGAAATGACATCAGTACGATCTTTACCAGGTTTAATGCTTCCACCATAAACAAATATGGAAGGTCTATTTAATCTAGCTATGGCCATGAGGCAGCCCGGCATATTTTTATCACATCCTCCAATAGCCAATAAACCATCAAACCCCTGTCCAGCTACAACAGTTTCAATAGAATCTGCAATTACTTCTCTGGAGACTAGAGAATATCTCATGCCTTTTGTTCCCATGGATATCCCATCTGAAACACTAATTGTATTGAAAATAACAGATTTACCCCCTGAACTATTAGCTCCCTCTGAAGCAATATTTGCCAGTTCATTTATATGCATATTGCATGGTGTAACCATACTCCAGGTTGAAGCAATTCCAACTTGAGGCTTAGAGAAGTCTTCTTCTTCAAAACCAACAGCACGAAGCATTGCTCTTGAAGGTGCCTGTTCAACACCATCAACTATCTTGGAAGAATATTTTCTATTTTTGTTACTCACTTTTTAAATTGCAGCTTCAATTAAGGCTTTAGTGTATTCATTATTAGGTTCATTGAAAACCTGATCAGCCCTCCCCTCCTCTAATATCTCTCCATCTTTCATTACATAAACTAGATCAGATAAGGCTCTGATTACTCTTAAATCATGACTAATACATAAATAAGAAAGATTATGTTTTTCTTGTAATTGAGACAGTAAATCAATTACTTGCATCTGAATAGAAACGTCAAGTGCTGAAGTTGGTTCATCTAATAGAATCAATTTTGGCTTCAAAATTATTGCTCTAGCAATAGCAATTCTTTGTCTTTGACCCCCTGATAATTCATGAGGAAAACGAATGAAAAAGGATGAATCAAGCTCTACCTCTTCTAAAGCTTCGTAAATCTTCTTTTCTCTTTCTGATTTAATTAATTGCGGTTCATGTACTTTCAGCCCTTCTCCTATTATTTCTCCTACAGTTTGACGAGGAGAAAGAGAACCAAAAGGATCTTGAAAAACTATTTGAAAATCTTTTTTTATAAATCTTTTCATTTTAGAATTTAAAGAACCTAAATCATTTCCATTAAACTCAATAAAGCCTTTCGACTGCTCCAACCCAAGCAATGCCCTTGCTAATGAGGATTTTCCTGAACCTGATTCGCCGACCAAACCAGTAGTTCTTCCTTGAAGAACTTTTATTGATACGTCCTTCACAGCTTTAAAATAAGTGTCTTTCTTTAAAAAAGTTTTTTTTGTTAAATATTTAACCACTAATCCTTCAGAGGTAAGTATAGAGTTTCCTTTATCAACTAAATCAGTCTTAGGTGATGGCAGTGAATCTAACAATTTCTTGGTGTAGCTATTTTGAGGAGAAGAAAATACCTTCTTAACTAATCCGCTCTCTACAATACCTCCATCTTTCATCACAGCTACTTCATCAGCAAATTTATTAACTATATTTAGATCATGCGTAATAAACAATATAGACATACCCATTTGAAGTTGAAGTTCTTTAAGTAGCTCCAATAATGATTTCTCAACAGTAACGTCTAAAGCTGTAGTTGGTTCATCAGCTATAAGAAGATCAGGATTATTGGATAGCGCCATTGCTATCATTACTCTCTGTCTTTGTCCTCCTGAAAGTTGGTGTGGATAAGAATCAACTTTCAATTCTGGATCGGGAATATGAACTTTTTCTAATAAATTTATAGCCTTCTTTCTTGCATCACCTCTTTTCATGCTCTTGTGCACAATTAATACCTCTTCAATTTGTGTACCTACTTTTTGATAAGGATTTAAGGAAGTCATAGGTTCTTGAAAAATCATGGAAACTGAACCCCCTCTCATAGATCTAATTTCACTGGAATTCATATCCATGACTTCTTTACCCTTGAGTCTTATAGAGGTATTAGTAGAGTGAGATGCTATTTGGTAAGGAAGTAATTTTAGAATAGATAAAGCAGTTACTGATTTACCTGATCCAGATTCACCAACTAAGGCTAAGGTTTTTCCCTCTTCTATAGAGAAGTTAACTGATTTAACAGCTTCGAAAGAGAATTCTTTACTAGAAAAACTTACTGATAAGTCTTTAACCTCTAGTACTTTATTAAAAGTTTGTTTCATGACCTCATCCCCTTAGCTCAAAAAAAAATGGTACTTCCATGGATAAAGGATCTAAATTCTCATTTTCAATTATCAAATTGCACTTTAATCCATCACTGATAGTTGCAATACCCTTACCCATCAACATGATGTGTTCTTTCATTGGTTCAAATCTTTTTTCTGTTTTTGGTTCCAGGATTATGAGATCTAATTTTTTCATTCTCAGCACACCTAAATCGGAGATTTCAGTTTGATGGAACTCGGCTAAAACATTCGTGCAGCTGAGACTTTTTACTATGATTCTATCTTCTGACCTATTCTTTAAATTCATATATGCAGCAGTAGAATGAGATCCTTTGAGTGGTTTATTTAAGTAAGCATCTTGGATAACCACAAAAGTCTCATTTTCTGATATTGAGCATGAAAACAAGAACAACAATGAGATAATGTAAATAAAAAAATGACTTTTCTTAAACTTAAGTTTCATATTTATTTAATTTGCTTAATGTCCTTCATCTTAATTTTTATGTCGACTATAACAGCTAACCCGGAATTGAATAAGACTCAAAACAACATGCTTTTTTTTGAAGACGGAATAAAACCTCCGGACCAAGTGTTTATCTTCTCAGCAAATTTGATTAACAAGAGGCTATATTTAAGATGGGAAATTGAGCAAGACTCATATCTTTATTTAGAAAAATTTTCTTTCTTAGACGTAGAGTTAAACTCTTTTCTGGAGCCTTCTTTCCCAGCAGCAAAAGAACTTGAAGATCAATACTTTGGAAAAGTTAAAGTCTTCTTTGATCGAATAGAGGTGAGTATGCTTATTCAAGATTTAAAGGAGAATATAATTAAAGTTTCCTACCAGGGCTGTAATCAAAAAGGATATTGTTATTCACCAATTAAGAAGGAAATAATAATTAAAGAAAATACTTTAATGGTTAAAAGGTAAATCTGTTTGCACTAATAAAATATTAAATTGGCATTATTTTCTCTTAATTTCCTTTAAATTCTTATAAAATCGTTCTGAATTTTTTATATATGGCAAATTTTCTATTACTAAACGGCCCTAACTTAAATCTTTTGGGAACTAGAGAACCAGAGGTATATGGTAAGACCACTTTGAATGAAATTGTAGATAAATTATCTGGTATTTGTACTAAGTCAGGTCATGAGCTTTATGCCTTACAAAGTAATGCAGAGCATGAGTTAGTGGATTGTATACATGATGCTAAAGATAAAGGGGTTTCATGTGTAGTCTTTAATCCAGGTGCTTTTACACACAGTAGTATTGCAATTAGAGATGCCTTATCAGGCACAGAAATTCCATTTATAGAAGTGCACATATCAAATATATATAGCAGAGAGGATTTCAGGCAAAAATCTTTTTTATCTGATATTGCAGATGGAGTCATATCTGGGTTAGGAGTTGAAGGGTATGAATTGGCTTTAAAAGTAGCCATTGATAAATTTGGAAAATAGGAGAGAAGGTGGACATAAGAAAAGTAAAAAAATTAATAGAAATGCTTGAATCATCAGATTTAGAAGAAATAGAAATACAAGAAGGTGAGGAATCAGTAAGATTGGTCAAAAGACAGCCTGAATCAGTTGTTTCTGAAGTTAAAGCCAGTGCCGTAACTCAAAACATAGAACAAGAACTAGCAAAAAAAGCTGAAGAGCCCTCACCACCTATAGAAGATCCAGATGGGGAGATAATTACCTCCCCAATGGTAGGAACCTTTTACGCTGCTTCATCTCCAGGAGCTAAACCTTTTATATCTGTAGGAGATGAAATTAAAGAAGGTGATGTGGTTTGTATAGTTGAAGCTATGAAAATGATGAATGAAATAAAATCAGATTTCTCTGGGAAAGTTGTATCTGTTCTTGTAGAAAACTCCGAACCAGTAGAGTTTGGTCAAACTTTATTTGTCATAAAATAGTTTATGCTAACAAAATTACTAATTGCCAATAGAGGCGAAATAGCTCTTCGCATTCATAGAGCTTGTAAAGAACTAAACATCCCTACAGTGGCTGTTTACTCAGAAGCTGACCGAGATCTAATGCATGTAAAAATGGCAGACGAGTCAATTTGCATAGGACCTGCAGATTCTAACCTAAGCTATTTAAATATTCCGGCAATAATTAGTGCAATGGAGTTAAGTGGATCTGATGGAGTACACCCAGGATATGGATTTCTAGCTGAAAACCCTGACTTTGCTGAAAAAGTAGAAAAGAGTGGTTTTCAATTTGCTGGCCCTTCTTCAGAAATAATTAAGACCATGGGTAATAAAATCTCTGCTAAAAAACTTGCTCAAAAAGTTGGTCTTCCAATAGTTCCTGGTTCTGAAGGACCTATAGGAGCAAACCCAAAAGATGAAGCAAAAGAAATAGGCTACCCTATAATAATCAAGGCTGCCTCTGGAGGTGGAGGAAGAGGTATGAGGGTAGTTAATTCTGAATCTGAACTAGAAGAAAGTATAAGTATTACAAAAGCAGAAGCTGAAACAGCTTTTGGTGATTCAACTTTGTATATGGAAAAATTCTTTTTATCTCCAAGACATATTGAAGTACAAGTATTGGCAGATAGATTTGGGAATGTAATACATCTTGGCGAGAGAGACTGCTCCTTGCAAAGAAAACATCAAAAAGTAATAGAAGAAGCTCCCGCCTTAAGAATTCCTAAAAACATAAAAGAAGAAATTCTTAACAAATGCGTTGAGGCATGTAAAGAAATCAAGTATGAAAGTGCAGGTACATTTGAATTCTTATATGAAGATGGTAATTTTTACTTCATTGAAATGAATACAAGGATTCAAGTAGAACATCCTGTAACGGAAAGTATTACTGGTCTTGATTTAGTTAAACTTCAGTTAAGGATTGCTAGAGGTGAGGAACTAAAGATTAAGCAAAAGGATGTTGAAACTAATGGCCATGCTATTGAATGTAGGATTAATGCAGAACACTCTGAAACTTTCATCCCCTCTCCAGGTAAAGTATTAGACTATCATGCTCCTGGAGGAATTGGGGTAAGAATAGATTCCCATCTTTATAATGGTTATGAGGTACCCTCAAATTATGATTCTTTAATAGCTAAATTAATAGTCAGGGCTAATGACAGAGAAGATGCTAGGATTAGATTACTTCGAGCTTTAGAAGAAATGGTTATTACAGGTATAAATACCAATCTTGAAATGCATATAGACCTACTTACTGATGAAAATTTTATTTCAGGTAACTTTGATATTAATTATCTAGAGAATAGATTTAAAGAAACTAAATAAAATGCCAAAGGCAAATAAAGCATATTCCCATAAAGTAGTGGAAAAAGATGCTCAAGATTTTTGGGACACAAATCAAGTTTTTTCTGTAACCGAAGATCCTAATAAAGAAAAATTCTATTGCCTTAGTATGTTTCCTTACCCAAGTGGATCAGCGCATATGGGTCATGTCAGGAATTACACATTAGGAGATGCAATAAGTAGATTCCAAAGATTACTAGGAAAAAATGTTTTACAGCCAATGGGATGGGATGCTTTTGGTTTACCAGCAGAAAATGCTGCTATAGAGAACAAAGTTCAACCTTCTAATTGGACTAAAAAGAATATAGAAAACATGAAGTCACAATTAAAGAAAATGGGTTTTGCTTATGATTGGAAAAGAGAATTAGCTACTTGTGACCCTCAATACTACAAGTGGGAGCAGTGGTTTTTTCTTGAAATGCTTAATAAAGGACTGGCTTATCAAGATGAAGCTGAGGTCAATTGGGATCCGATAGAGCAAACAGTTCTAGCAAATGAACAAGTAGAAGATGGAAAGGGCTGGAGGTCCGGCGCCAAAATTGAGAGAAAGAAGCTTAAACAGTGGTTTTTAAAGATAACTAAATATGCTGAAGAAATGCTAAAGGAGACTGAGAATTTAGATGGATGGCCTGAGCAAGTCAAAGTCATGCAAAGAAATTGGATTGGAAAGTCACAGGGTCTTGAATTTAGCTTTAAAGTAAAAACAAAAGAGTCTGTTATCTCGGTTTTCACAACAAGGCCAGATACAATCATGGGTGTTACCTTTATAGCAATTTCTAGAGATCACCCAATATCGTTGGAGTTAGAAAGACAAGACAAAAATATTAAGACCTTTGTTAAAAGCATAAAATCAAATAGATTATCTGAAGCTGACTTAGCTAAACAAGATAAATTAGGTATAGATACTGGACTTAAAGCTGTTCACCCTTTTTCTAAAGAAGAGATACCAATATGGATAGCCAATTTTGTTTTGCCAGGATATGGTTCCGGCGCGCTCATGGGAGTTCCTGGACACGATCAAAGGGACCATGACTTTGCAAAAAAATACAAGTTAGAAATAAAACAGGTAATTGAGAGTAACTCTGAAGAAAGCGTAAAAGATGTAGCATTATTAGAGAAAAATAATCTTATTAATTCTGGTGAATTTAATGGGCTTGATTTTAATAATGCTTTTATTGAAATAGAAAGAAAGGCTAAAAAATTAAATTGTGGAACCAAGCAAACTAACTACAGATTAAGAGATTGGGGTGTTTCAAGACAACGATATTGGGGTGCTCCTATTCCTGTAATGAAGAATTCTAGAGGAGAGGTTGAAGGTGCTAATGAAATTCCTGTAATTCTGCCAACTGAAGTAGAATTCTCAGGGGTTAAATCGCCTCTTTCTGAAATGGAGGAATTCACTAAAGTGTCCTATGAAGGCCAGGATTTTTCTAGGGAGACAGATACTTTCGATACTTTTTTTGAGTCTTCTTGGTACTACGCTAGATTTGCTTCTTTTGATAACAATGAAGCCATGTTGGATGAAAGAGCAAAATATTGGCTTCCAGTAGATCAGTATGTTGGAGGAATAGAGCATGCTGTTCTTCATCTTCTTTACTCTAGATTTTTTTATAGATGCCTAAGGGACTTAGGTTTAGTAGAGGGCTCAGAGCCCTTTAAAAATCTCCTCTGTCAAGGAATGGTTTTAAAAGATGGATCAAAGATGTCCAAATCAAAAGGAAATGTTGTAGATCCCAATGAAGTCATTGAAAAATATGGAGCAGATTCCTTAAGACTATTTGTATTGTTCGTTGCCCCTCCTGACCAATCTTTTGAATGGTCTGATAGAGGATTACAAGGATCTTATAGATATCTTAATAGACTATGGAACTTAACTGAAGAACATATCAATTTAGGCTTATTAAAAAATTTAGACTTCAAAGGATCAACTACTGAAGTGAAAGACCTTAGAAGTAAAACTCATGAAACTCTAAATAAAGTTAAAGATGATTACTCAAGAAGACATGCCTTTAACACAGCTATAGCTGCTTTAATGGAACTTACAAATGCAATACCTAAAAATTTTATAAACGCTGATGCTAGTGCTTCTGAAAGATCTTCAGCTCAAGAAGCTATAGAGGCAATATTAATATGTCTCTCTCCTATTACTCCACATATAACTCATGCTCTATGGAAAAAATTAGGTCATAAAGATGCAATCATAGATGTTATTTGGCCTGAGACTGATAGAGAATTATTACAAAAGAGGTCTGTAGAAATTGCGATACAAATTAATGGAAAACTTCGAGGCAAGGTTGAAGTGGAGCCTGGTCTTGATCAATCCGCAATAGAACAGCTAGCAAAAGAAGAAAGTAATGTTAAAAAATACATCGAAAATAAAGAGATAAGAAAAGTTGTTTATATTGATAATAAATTATTAAATCTTGTAGTTTCATAAAGATGCTAAGTCATTTTAAAGCAGGCTTCTTAATCACTTTAATCTTTGGGGTTTTACTTACAGGGTGTGAATATAAACCTAGAGAGTCATATAAAAACTTAAATAACCTAGAAGCCTCTATCTTATTTAAGGAAAACGAACTAAACCAAGGTTTGGTAGATGCCCTTGGACGAAATATAGGTTTAAAGAAACTTTATTTGAATGAAAAGAAAAAAAATGCTGATTTATATATAGAGATACTTGACCATCAAATAACTAGATACTCAGCTGGCATAGGAGTTGGTGCTCGATCTAAAGAAGCAAGAATGGAGTACTACCTTAAATTGAATTTAAGTCTTAAAGGAAAAGAAGGAAATAACACCCTAGAATATAAAGATAATAGCTACTATTCTTTTGATGAAACAAGGATTCTAGCTTTAGAACAACTAGAAGAAAAACTTAAAGAAAACTTCTTTTTAAATTCAGTTAAAAGAATTAATTTTTCTCTAATGAATCTCATAGATGAATGAAAATAACTGAAAAAAGTCTTGATGCTTCATTAAATAAATCGCTACATAATATTTATATAATTCTATCTAATGAATCTATTCAGATAGAAGAAACCCAAAACAAAATTTATAAAGTAGCAAAACAAAATAACTTTTTACAAAAAGAAACTCATATAGTTGAACCAAATACAGATTGGGATTTCTTAAACAGAAATTCTGATAATTTAGATTTATTTGGATCAAGAAAGATTATAGAAATTAAACTATTAGGTCAGGGGCCTGGTGTTAAAGGAGCTAATGCATTAAAAGAGTTTTCTAAAGAATCTGATCCCAATATTCTCTTGATGGTTATAGGAGAAAATTTAGAAAAGAAGGTTCAATCTTCTGCATGGCTAAGTGCATTAGAAGGGTCAGGTATTTTAATTTCAATACCTAAGCTTTCTTCTAAATCCTTGAAGAACTGGATCAAACATAAAGGCAAGCAGTTAGATATTGATATTACAAAAGAAGCTGTACAGATATTGACTGAAAAAACAGAGGGCAATTTGATGGCTGCTCTTAAAGAAATTGAGAAATTATCTCTGGTTTATCCTTCAGAAAAGATTGATGAGGATAGAATGAAAAAAAATATAACGGATTCTTCTAAATTTGGTATTTTTGATTTCTCTAATGCATTCATTTCTAGAGATACAAAAAAAGCAATACATATTCTTGAGTCACTAAAAGCTGAAGGAACTCCAGAAAGTTTAATCATTTGGGCCTTGAATAGGGAATTAAATAATTTGTTTAAAGTAAATAAATCAGGTTCTACCAAAGGGGTTTGGGGGCCCACAAGTTATCTGAATTCACTTCAAAAAACATCTAAAGATATAAATTCAAAAGATATTTTAAACGCCTACAAAAGTATTGCCTTGATAGATGCTTCAATAAAAGGATTTGATAAACAAAACCCTTGGTTAAGTATAAGAGAACTAACTCTTAATTTTTAATTCAGACTCAAAATAGACTTTTAAAACATCAAACCATAAAGATTCATGAGTTGGCTTGTAAACTAACTCTTTATCTTCAATTTTTCCTACTGGCTGTATTTCTTGTGTTGAACTAGTGATCCAAACCTCGTCTGCTTCGAATATCTTTTTTAATTCTAATTGCCCTTCTAAGACCTTAACTTTCTTTTTATTAAGTATATTTATTATATGTTTTCTTGTTACACCAGATAGAATTCTTTTTGATTCTGGGGTAGTGACAACAAGGTTGTCAAAAACAGCAAATACATTGAACGAAGCTCCTTCCGTTATATTACCTTCCTTGTAAAACAATACTCCATCTTTTCCTTCTTTAACTGCTTCATTCATGGCTAAGACATTTGGTAATAAAATTACTGACTTTACATCACACCTATCCCACCTGGGATCTTCTATTAGATTCATCTCTAACCTATCCCTCTCAGGATTGATCCTAAAAGGATTTACCTTTAGTTCAGAAGAGGTAATAAATAAAGTTGGTTCAACATTATTTTCTGGTATATGGCTTCGCGTAGAATCTACACCTCTAGTGATTTGTAAATAAACAGATTGGTTATTAAAGTTATTTTTTTTAACTAATTTATCTATTATTTGAGGAATATTCTTCCAGACTTTTGGTTTATTTATTTTAGTAAGAAATAAAGATCTTGCTAATCTATCAATATGGTCATCTAAAAGAAAACTTTTATGATCATAAACCGGAATAACTTCATATACACCATCTCCAAATAAGAATCCTCTATCAAAAGGAGATATCCTGACTTCATCTTTTTTTATAAAGTCATTATTTAAGTATGTCCAAACCATCTTGAAAACTATTCGTCTTCCATTAAAAACCTATAGACTAGTAATTTAATATTAGACCAGGCTCTTCCAAAGATACCCTTACTTTTTACTTCCTGCATAGAGACGAGATTTACAGATCCGACCTCTGAGTCGCCTAATTTAAATATCATCCTTCCTATTTTCTTATTTTTTTTAAAAGGAGCTTTAAGGTAATCGTCTAAAGAAATAAATGATTCAACTTTTTTAAAGTCTCTCAAAGGAAGAGTTAAATAAAAATCTTCTTCAGGAGCAATGCCTACTTTTTCTAAATCCCCTCCCCAAACTTGCTCTTCTTTAACCATCTTATCTTTTTCTATCAATTTTTTAGTTCTAAAATACCTAAATCCATAATCTAATAATTTTCTGTTATCAGTAAGCCTACTCTTGTCTGAACTGCTTTTTAAAGTTACTGCAATAAGCCTTGTGTTCTCTTTTACACCAGAAGAAACCAAACAAAATCCTGCAGATTCAGTATGTCCTGTCTTCAATCCATCAATAGTTTCATCTTGCCATAAAAGAGAATTACGATTTCTCTGTCTGATGTTGTTATAAGTAAACCATTTCTCTTTATATAGAGAATAGTGCTCTGGGAAATCATTTATCAAAAAAGATGAGAGCTTAGCTATATCTCTAGCGGAAGAATAGTGATTTGGATCAGGCCAACCTGAAGAATTTACAAAATTTGTATCATTTAAGCCCATTCTCTCTGCGTAACGCATCATGAGACTCACAAAATTCTCTTCAGAGCCCGCAACATGCTCAGCAATAGAACATGTTGCATCATTACCAGATTGAATGACCATGCCCTTAATTAAATCTAAAAGAGAGACCATTGAACCCTCTTCGATAAACATTCTTGAGCCCTTTTTTCTCCAACAATTCTCACTTATAAAAACCTCATCATCTAAACCTATGAATCCATCTTTAATCTGATCAGAAACAACATAACCTGTCATAATCTTAGTAATACTTGCAGGTTCTATTTTTTCTTCTGGGCCTAACTGAGCTAAAACTCTATCAGTATTTGTATCAATCAATATATAGTTTGAAGAACTCAAAGAAGGCGGGTCAGGAATGAAACTCTCGCCCGCATGATTGAGTAAAGAAAAAAAGAGGCTAAAAATAAAAGTATATATTTTATTCATTATCTTGTTCTAAAAAATTGATCCAAAGATTCACTAAACTCATAGACAGCCATTACATAAAGTTTGCTCCTATTATATCTTGATAAGGCTTGGTAATTATTCAGTCCTAACCAATATTCGTAACCTTCTTTTATCTTTAACTCTATAGGAATAACTTTTAGTTGACCATTTAAATTAAATTTAGGAGATAAGCCTAGAGAACTAAGTTCAGATATTTTTATATAGGGCTTGAATGATGATTTGATGTCAGGCCTTTCTCCAGAAAGTTTTGCCTTTATTACTACTTGTGTATTTGGATCCCATTTCCCTTTTTTATTTAAAAAATTTGCAACACTGCCTATGGCATCAATAGGGTTATTCAAGATATCTCTTCTACCATCAAAGTCGAAGTCAACAGCATAGTCTCTATAGCTATCAGGCATGAATTGACCAAAACCCATTGCTCCTGCTATAGATCCCTTTATTTTAAAAGGATCAAGGCCTTCCTCTCTAGTTAATAATAAAAACTCCTCTAACTGAATCCTAAAAAATTTTTCTCTTCTAGGGTAATCAAATGACAATGTGGTTAAAGAATCTAGAACTCTCGTATTACCCGTTACTCTGCCATATCTTGTTTCTATCCCAATAATAGAGGCTATTATCTTCGCAGGTACACCATAAATATCCTCAGCACGCTCTAGATCCTTTTTATAAGTACTAATAAAATTGCTTCCTAGTCTTATTCTGTCTTCAGAAACCATTATTGATTTATATTTAGACCAAGTCATAGTGCCCTCTGGTTGAGCATCCATTATTCTTATTACTCTTTCTTGGAAAATAGCACTAGAAAATAATTCTTTTAATTTATTTTTATCAAATTGATGTCTTTTATGCATTTGCTCTATAAAGTTAACTACTTCTGCTCTTTCTTCATAAGGCTCAAAGTCTTCTGCTAGCAAATTTAGAAGAGGGAAAGATATAAAAGTTAGAATATAAAGAAGTTTAATTTTCATAATTCTTACCAAGTTTGTCTTCTTTTCATAGATAAAACAAATCCAAATGCTGTTAAGTGAATTAAGATCGAGGTACCTCCTTGACTTATTAAGGGTAGAGGAACACCAACTACAGGTAAAATTCCAACTGTCATCGAAATATTAATTAAGACATAAATAAGAAAAATAAATCCTATAGTAGATACTGTTAACCGGGAAAATTCTGAGGAAGCTTCATTCCCAATTTTAAATACTCTATAAAGAATAATTCCATATAAAAGAATCAATAATAATATACCCAAAAAACCAAATTCCTCTCCAATAACAGAAAAAATAAAGTCAGAATGACTTTCAGGAATAAAGTCTAATTGACTTTGAGTTCCACTTAAATAGCCTTTACCCAAAAGACCACCAGAACCTATTGCTGTCTTAGATTGTGAAATATTCCACCCAGCCCCTAATAAATCGCTTTCTGGATTAAACAAAGTAGTTACTCTTTGCTGCATATAAGGACTTAAGTTTGCCCAAAGAAATGGGGTGCTAAGTAAAACTAGAATAATAAGAAAAAATAAAATTACAATAGGAAAGCCTGCCAAAAAAACAGGTATACAGCCCGAAGCTAGAACTATTAAAGAAGTTCCTAGATCTGGCTGCCTAAAGATTAAAAAACTACAAAGTAGAATAAAAATCAACACAATGAACCAGTCCTTTGTGTTTGGTCTCTTGTGATTCCTAGTTAAATAAGAGGCAACTGATAACGGCAATAAAAGCCTTAGAACTTCTGAAGGCTGAAAGGATATAAAGCCTAAGTCTATCCAGCGATCTGTTTTATATCCTTCTGCAGGAAATAATAAAACCCAAATTAAAAGTAATAATCCAAACCAATATAAATGAAGTAAAAAACTTTTATAGACACTTGGATCTAAATGAGAAATAAATGACATAATGAGGAGGCCAAGACCAATATAAATAGACTGCCTAAAAACCATAGAACTTAACTGACCACTAGCGCTATATAAAACAAAAAGACCAAAGCAAAGTACTGTTATAAGAGAAACTACCAGAATGGGGTCTATCAAAAATCTTTTAAAAGAGAAGCTCTTTCTTCCTATAGAACTATTCAGCTGGTAATCAAGAGGCGCTCTAGACATCAGTTCTTCTCTTCAAGGTATTTATCTATTAACTTTTGTGCAATAGGTGCAGCAATTGCACTACCAGATTCACCATTTTCTACTATCACCACAACAGTTAATTCTGGTTTTGGTATAGGACCGTATCCAACAAATAAAGCATGGTCTCTGTTAGTTACATTCTGTCTTATTCCTTCATACTCTTCTTTAACAGTAAGCTCTTCGTCAGTAAGACTTTTAATTTGTGCAGTCCCTGTTTTTCCGGCAATCTTGTTTTGAGCAAAAGCAGTAAGATTGTGTGCTGTACCTCTCCAATCTGAAATTACAGACACCATAGAATTTTCAATATTAATCCAATCCTTCTCTTTTATAGAATCAATTTTAAATACCAGTTCTTTTTTGATATTTTCTTCTTCTATTCTTGTTACAACTTTTGGTTTAAAAACCTTGCCTTTGGTTGCGATAGAAGATACTGCTACAGCTAACTGAAGAGGGGTACAGGATATATAGCCCTGTCCAATTCCTATATTGATAGTGTCACCAACAAACCAAGATTCGCCTATTGATCCTAATTTCCAGTTTCTATTAGGTAATATACCTTCAGTTTCAGCAAATAAATCAATTTCAGTCTTTTTCCCAAAACCAAATTGTTTTAAAAAATTATAGATCCTATCAACAGTTAAATCTGCTGCAAGTTGGTAAAAGAAAACATCCGAGGATTCAATAATAGACTTACTTAGATCTACTTTGCCATGACCCTCTTCCTTCCACCCTCTGTACTTTCTTCCATCTTCATTTAACTGAAAAAAACCATTATCTTCGATGGTTGTATTCCAATCTATTTCACCTTCCTTTAAACCCAGAAGACCTATAAAAGGTTTTATTGTTGATGCTGGAGGATAACTTCCTGAAATAGCTCGATTAAAAAGTGGACTATTTTCATCACTCAGAATAGCTTTTACATCACCAGCTTCAGTCTTATTCAAAATATTTGGATTGAAATCTGGTGAACTAACAAGAGCTTTTATAAAACCAGTGTTAGGATCTATAGCTACTACAGCCCCTCTTCTACCAAAGAGTTCTTGTTTAGCTAAACTTTGCAAATCTTTGTTTAAAGAAAGGTAGATATCTTTACCTTTCTGTGGAATAACTCTTGATAATTCTCTCAGTTCCCTTCCGTGTACATCTACTTCAACAGTTTTATAACCTATGCCACCCCTCATTTCTTTTTCATAGAATTTTTCAATACCTGATTTTCCTATTAGGAAAGATTGCGGGTAATTAAAACTTTCGCTATTTTCAATTTCGTCTTTATTAATTTGTCCAACATAACCTAGTAGATGAGAGAACGTTGATCCGAGAATGTTATATCGCATTAGTCGGGCTTCTATATTTACATTTGGCCATTTATTTCTTTCTACTGAAAATTTAGCTATTTGTTGTGAAGATAAGTTCTCTACTACTACAAGCGGCTCAAGCCTTGAAGACCTATTATCAAGTTTGGTTTCTAAAGCTAATATTTGTTTTTCTTCAATTTTTAAAACTTTCTTTAGCTCAACTAAAGTTCTTTTTGCATCTTCTGTTTTGCTAGGTACCAAGGTAAGTGCTTGCGAAACTATATTTTCAGTAATAATTTCACCATCTGATAATTTAATTAGGCCTCTTGAGGGATAAATAGGCACGCGCACTATTCTGTTTTCTTCTGAAATAGTGGAATAAAGGCCTGAATCAATAATTGTAAGTTTTACTAACTGATATAAGGTTGCTATACCAATTAAACTCAATATAAGGAATAAAATAATCGTTCTTTGTTTAAGCTGTCGTTTAACTTTATTTTCTAAATCTAAACTTAAATACTTTGACATTCTATCTGTGGTAAGGGTGATTCTTTTCTATTGACCAGGCTCTATAGAGTTGCTCAATTACAATGACAGGTACAATTGTGTGAGGAAAAGTTAGAGGCGAAAGAGACCAGATTTCTTCGGACTCTTCTAAACATTTATCGCTTAGACCTTCTGGGCCTCCAATCAAAAAGGAAATATTTCTTGAAGATGATAACCAGTTACTTAAATTTTCTTTTAGTTTCATAGTACTCCAATTAGACCCTTGTCTATCCATTGAAACGATAATATTTTTTTTACTAACTTTATTTAGAAGCATCTTTCCTTCTTCTCTTATTTTGCCCTTCTTATTTAAAGATTTAATATTCGCAGATTGCTTTATGCCTAACCACTTAACTTCAACTGATTTGTCAAACCTCTTCTGATAAATCTCGAAAGCTGATCTAGCCCAAGGAGGTCTTTTTGATTCTATTGCAACTATATTAATCTTCATCTGCTCAAATCTGGATCCCAGAGACTTTCCAAATCATAAAAATTTCTTGCTTTGTCTGACATTAAATGAAGAACGACATCTCCTATATCTATGAGAACCCATTCCTCGCTCCCCTCTCCCTCCACACCTAAAGGTTTTAAATTTTTTGCTTTTAAATCTTCGACTACCTTTTCACCGATTGATTGAATATGCCTGTTAGATGTCCCGCTAGCAATAATCATATAGTCAGTAAAGGTACTTAATTTCTTAACATTAATTGTGACAGGGTTAACTGCCTTTAGTTCCTCTAAACTAGACGAAACAAGGTCCCTGAGGTAACTAGGTTGTATCTTTTTTGACATATAGGTGATTCTCTTCCAAGTAATCTTTAACAGATGGATCTAAAAAATTATCTACTTCCCTACCTTGGGCAATATTCTTTCTAATAAGTGAAGAAGAAATTCTAAAAGGGGTAACCTCAATTTCAAAAACATTTTTTTTCTTATTCCTTTTAATTAGCTCTTCAGAATAGTTTAAGTGACTAACCATATCATTAGCTTCTTTATTTTTAAAAAGAGGCATATCAGGTCTTTTCATTACAATAAAATCAACTAATCTCAATAATTCTCTCCATTTATACCAAGATTGTATTTCTGCAAAAGAATCAGAGCCAACAATCATGACAACCCTAGCTTTTTTCTCTTCATTAATAACTTCTTCAACGGTTTCAATCGCATAGGAAACACCCCCTCTAATCTTATCTCTATCATCAACAATTACCTCATTGAGATCCTTAAAGGCAAGAGAAGTCATCTTATATCTATGTTCAAATGAAACTTCAGTATTTTCTCTATGAGGTGGTTGAAAGTTAGGTATAACTAGTATCTTTTCGAAAGGAATTATTTTTACTAATTCAGATAAAGTTTGTACATGACCATTGTGTACAGGGTTAAAAGTACCTCCAAAAACTCCTACTATCTTTGGCATTTAATAAAAACTAATTTTTTCTAAGTTCAGCGTTGCCTTCAACTATGTACTTAAGTGAAGTGAGTCCTTCTAGTCCAACAGGTCCTCTCGCATGGAACTTGTCTGTAGAAATTCCAACTTCAGCGCCTAAGCCATACTCAAAGCCGTCAGCCCAGCAAGTTGGTAAATTATGCATGACAGAACTCGAATCTACCTCTCTCATAAATACTGAAACTTTCTGTTTATCTTCAGTAACTATGCTGTCAGTATGGGAAGATCCAAAGTGGTTTATATGTTTAATAGCTGAGTTAAGATCATCTACTATTTTTATAGATAATATTGGAGCCAAGTATTCAGTTACCCAGTCCTCATCTTTAGCTTCAGAAATGCTTAAAAATTTCAAAGTCCTTTCACAGCCCCTTAACTCAACATTTTTTTCATCAAATTCTTTCTTGAGATAAGGTAAAACCTTTTGAGCAATATTCTTATGAATCAATAGAGTTTCCATTGCACCACAAATACCAAATCTGTAAGTTTTTGCATTAACGGCAATGGATAAAGCTTTTTCTAATTCACAGTCTTCATCTAGATAAACATGACAAATTCCATCTAAATGTTTTATGACTGGAACCTTTGCTTCATTAGAGATTAACTTAACCAAACCTTTACCGCCTCTAGGAATTATTACGTCTATCCATCTATGCATGCCCAATAAAATCTTTACGGCCTCTCTGTCAGTTGTATCTACCAACTCTATAGAGTTCTCTGGTAAACCAGATTCTAATAATCCTCTTTTGAGACTTTTTGTGATTATTGAATTAGTTTTGAAAGACTCAGAACCACCCCTTAAAATACATGAGTTTCCTGACTTTAAGCACAAAGCAGCTGCGTCAGCAGTAACATTAGGCCTAGATTCATAAATAATCCCTATTACCCCAAGCGGTACCCTCATCTGACTTATTTTTATACCTGAAGGCGTTGCGTTTAATTCTTTTATTCGACCAATTGGGTCTTCTAATTCTGAAACTGATAAAAGCCCAGATATCATAGAATCGATTCTTAAATTATTTAATTCCAATCTATCTACCAGTGACTCACCTATTTTTTTAGTTTTAGCTTCTGATAAATCCTGAGAGTTTGCTTTAATTATTTCCTTCCTGTCTTCTTCAATAGCTTTTGCCATTTCTTTTAAAGCTGAATTCTTCTTCTCACTAGATAAACCTGCAAGAACTTCTGAAGCTTCCTTAGCCCTAGAACCTATCAATCCCATATATGCAGTAATGTCTTTACTATCTTTCATAATCAAATATTCTATAGGAAAGCAAAAATAAAAAACGGATTATAAGATGTTTGATATCGGAGCAGTAACCCTATGGTTACAACAAAATCCTGAATGGATTGTCCTAGGACTTTGTTCCGCAGCATTTATAGAATCTTTTGCTTTAATTGGGATAATAATTCCAGGTGTAGTTTTACTAGCTGCTATTTCCGGCTTATCTGCATCAACGAATCTTTCTGTTTTTCAAGTAGTATCTTTAGTTTATATATCGAGTTGTTTAGCGGATATACTAAGTTTTTTTATAGGGAAATACCTTAGTAATAAAATAGATAGGGTTTGGCCTTTTAAAAACAATCCTTTATGGTTAGAACAAGGTCGTAAATTCTCAGATAATTATGGAATTCCAGGTGTATTTCTAGGCAGATTTGTTGGTCCTGTTAGACCACTAATCCCAGTAACTGTAGGATCACTTGGAATGGACTTAAAAGTTTTCATCACGGTAGACCTAATATCGGGGCTTATTTGGGCTCCTCTATATACATTACCAGGCTACTTTGCTGCTAAGTCAGCTATTGACGACTCTGGAAATTTTACTTTAGCTGCAGGACTAATAGCTTTAGCTATTGTTTTTCTTTTTTTAGCAAGATATTTAGTTAGTAAAAAATAATTATCTACTGATGATAAACTTAATTTAAAAAAATAAGGAATAAAAATGACAACAACTTATCCTGATCACATAAATCTAAACGGTAATTTTGCCCCTCTAAGAATGGAAAGCGACCTGAATGACCTAATTGTTGAAGGAGAGATACCTAAAGATTTATTTGGAAGTTACTATCGTAACGGTCCTGACCCTCAGTTTCCCCCTAGAGGTGGTCACTACCATTGGTTTGGTGGGGATGGGATGATACATGCTTTTAATTTTGAAAACGGAAATGTTTCCTATAAAAATCGATGGGTAAAGACATCAAAATGGAAACAAGAAAGAAAAGCAGGCAGATCTCTAATAAACTTGTTAAATCCTATGGATCCTGACCCAGAATGGAATCCTGAAGGAGAAGATGGAACAGCAAATACAAACATTATCTTTCATAAGGACAAGCTTTTAGCTCTTGAAGAAGGTCATCTTCCTTTTGAAATAGATCCAATCTCTCTTGAATCAATAGGGTCTTACGACTATGAAGGTAAGTTGCTGTCTCCTATGACTGCCCATCCAAAGATAGACCCATTAACAGGAGAAATGTTTGCCTTCAGTTATGGTTTCGGCGATAAAAAATTAACTTTTTTTGTGATTGATGCTGATGGAAAATTAACTCGATATTCTGAATTCAATGCTCCATATTCAAGTATGGTCCATGACTTTATTGTCACTTCTGAGCATGTGATATTCCCTATCTTTCCTCTAGTTATTGATTTTGAAGAGGCTGTAAAAGGTAATTCTCCTATAGCTTGGAATGGAAGCATGCCCTCTTATATTGGTGTCATGCCAAGAGATGGGTCTGTTGAAGATATTAAGTGGATTGAAGATGATCCTTGTTATGTATTTCATCCAATGAATGCTTATACAGATGGAGATAAGATTGTTGCAGATATGATGCAATTTGAAGAAGCTCCACTATTCCCCCATGTAGATGGCTCTGCTCCAGACCCTAAAAAGGCAGAAGCTAGACTAAACAGGTGGGAAATAGACTTGTCTTCTAATTCAGGGAAAATTAACAAAAATTACTTAGATGAGGATATAGGAGAATTTCCTAGATTGGATGAGAGGTTTAGTATGTTGAATTATAGGCATGGCTTTTATGCTTCTAGTGTTGGAGATCATCCCCCTGGTATCAGTTTTAACTCTATCACTCATCGTGATCATAAAACCCAAACAAAAAAAGTTTATACTTTAAAAGATAAAGTAGATGCTATAGGAGAACCTATTTTTGTTCCTTCATCGAAAGAATCTGAAGAGGGAGATGGTTATTTAATAGCCCTAGCTTACAGGGGTAATGAAAATAGATCGGACTTATTAATTTTTAATGCTATGAATGTGGATTCAGGTCCAATAGCTACAGCGCATTTACCCCACAGAATACCTTACGGTTTTCATGGTAATTGGAGACAAGGATAAAACTAAATTATGACTTTAAAAAACTTAAAAAACAGAAAATGGGTCTTATCTTCTAGGCCCAAAGGGATGGTGAGTAAAGAGAATTTTATATTTGAAGAAGAGGAGATGCAGGAAATTAAAGAGAACCAAATGCTTTTAAAAAATCTCTACTTTGGTTTTGACCCAACTCAAAGAGGTTGGCTTAATGATATGAAAAGTTACATGCCTCCAGTTCAGATAGGTGAAGTTATGCGCTCAAGCACAATTTCTCAAGTTATAGAATCCAATCTTACAGACTTTAAACCTGGTGATTTTGTACAAGGTAGTTTTGGTTGGCAAGAATTTGCTATAACTGATGGTACTGCAGGTTTTATGAATGCCTCTAAAATTCCAGAAAATATACCTCCAACTGCCTCCTTAAGTGTTTATGGAGTTACTGGGTTGACTGCATATTTTGGATTATTGGATATTGGTGAACCTAAAGAAGGGGAAACTGTTGTGATTTCTGGTGCTGCAGGAGCCACAGGATCTGTTGCAGGACAAATAGCAAAAATAAAAGGGTGTAAGGTCATTGGAATTGCTGGAGGAGCTAAGAAATGCAGATGGCTGACCGAAGAAGCTAATTTTGATGCTGCTATAGATTATAAAAACTCTGATTTATCTGAAGCTTTAAGTGAGCTATGTCCAAATGGTATAGATGTAGTTTTTGATAATGTTGGAGGTGAATTCCTTAACACATCTTTAATGTTGATAAATATGAATGCAAGAATAGTATTGTGCGGGGCCATATCTACTTACAATAATGAGGTACCCTCTCCTGGACCTTCTAATTACATGTCGCTTGTAATAAATAGGGCTAAGATGGAAGGCTTTATCGTTCTTGATTACCTAGAAAGATTCCCAGAAGCGATAAGCAGTTTAAGGGAATGGGTTGAAGCAGGAAAAGTAACATACCTAGAAGACGTTCAAGAAGGAATTGAAAATGCACCTGATACGCTAATAAGGCTGTTTACAGGACAGAACTTTGGTAAACAATTACTTAAAATTTCTGACCCAGATTGATTTAGGCCTAACCTCCTAGTTGTTTAACGATTTTTTGAAGATGATCAAATCTATCCACATTTGATTGAAATTCTAATATGTTCTGTCTTTCAGGTGGAGTTATAGGCAATAGACTAGCCAGGTTATAAGCAACACTTGATGAATTATCAAAATCTATGCTTAAGTTTAATTTTTTAATATCTTCGTGATTAGATATTTCTCTTAAGATTCTCCAAATTTCTTTATATTGTGGTTCTAGAGAGACTGACTCATCTTCTTCAGGATGTTCTATAGAATCTCCAATAATCAAACCATCTTCTTGGGCCTTTCTATCTAAAATTTTAATTCTATATTGACCTTGTACAGTGATACCTAACAGACCATTTTCTAACTGGTTAAAATCTATTATTTCTACGTAAGTCCCTATTGGAGAGTGATCAGGAAGGTTTGTTCTTTTTGCTTCTTGATGTCCCCTAAGTAAAACAACACAAAAACCTGTTTCTTTGCTCATACAGGACTTAACCATATCTAAATATCTTGGTTCAAAAATCTGTAAAGGTAAGTATCCGCCAGGTAAAACATTGACAGTTAAAGGAAATATAGGAATTTCCTTAGAAAAATTAGCTTTGGCTTGCATATCTCTCAACTTCTAACCAAACTCTTACTAGATTTCCTCCTAAAATTTTTTCTAGATCTTCCTTGCTATACCCTCTTTCCAATAAAGCTTCGATTAAAGCTGGGTAAGTAGATACATCTTTTAAACCAATGGGTAAAGTATTGCCTACTCCGTCATAATCAGATCCAATTCCTACATGATCAATACCTACTAAGCTTACAACCCTATCAAAGTGATCTAAAACCTCGTTAATAGTTGCAAATGGGTAAGGATTATTTTGGATAAATTCATTTCTTGCTTCGACTATTTCCTTTTGAGAAATTTCTTCCCTTTCTATACCAAACTTTTTATCTAAGAATTTATTGACCTGATCTACATAGTCCCTTGATCTTTGACTAATAAAACTACTTCCAAAATTTATCTGTAATACTCCCCCTTTTTCAGCTAGTTTCTTCAACATTTTATCATCTACATTTCTTTCAAATCCTGGGGTGAAATACCTTAATGAAGAATGGCTCGCTATGACAGGTACTTGGCTTAATTCTACTGCTTGATAAAAAGCTTCATCATTAACATGTGACACATCAATCATAATTCCTACTTTGTTCATTTCCTCAATTAAACTTTTTCCAAAGTCGCTGAGCCCTTCCCATTGGATGTTGTCGTCGTAAGAAGAATCACTAATGTGGTTACTCTTAGAATGAGTTAAGGTAATGTAACGAATACCTCTATCAAAATAATATTTCACTCTAGAAAGATCGCCCTGAATAGGAGCTCCGTTTTCCATACCTAAAGCTATACCTATCTTATTTTGTTTAGTTAGAGAAGATAAATCATCAACAGACTTTACTAATAGAAACTTGTCCGAATGCAGGGTTACAATGTCTTCGATCATATCTATCAACTCTTTTGCCATATCATGAGAAGTCCCATCTTCCTGGGTTGATGCAGGTAAATATATTGAAAAGAAAGGAACATTTAGACCTCCTTTTCTCGCCCTTATAAAATCAAAATCACCTTCAGTTGAGAGGGATATATTTTCAATTTCCAAACCATTTAAATTCTGACGCCATAACCGGTAAGGTACATCTATGTGAGAGTCGATTATTAGTAGCTCTTGCGCAAGATCTTCAGCATTTAAAATTTTCTCTTGCTCAGTACAAGACATTAGTAAACTTACTAAGGCTAAAGTTAATATCTTCATATCTTTAAAGCCTAGATCTTAAGGCCTGTGACAGCCCATCAAAATTTCCATTCGACATCATTACTATTACATCTCTATCTTTAATGATCTTATTTTTAAAGTCTTCTACTAAAGAATCAATAGAATCAATTAAAAAATTATTTTTGGGAGAGTTACTAATTAACTTCTTAAGTTGAATCTTATCTTCCCCTTTCCAAAAAACTAGGTCTGCTTCACTGGTAGCTTTTATAAGCTTTTCATCATGAAAACCAGACTTCATAGTGTTTGATCTTAACTCGACCAAAGCAATAATTCTGTTTTCTTTATAACGAGCTCTCACACCTTTCAAAGTTTCTTTGATGGCCGTAGGATGATGAGCAAAATCATCAAATAACTTTAATTCAGGCTTATCTATGACCGATTCTAACCTTCTGCACACACCCGAGAAGCTTGCTAGCCCCTTTAGAGAATCAGATAGAGAAATATCAAAATGATTCAAAGCAAGTAAAGCTACCATAGCATTTCTTGCATTATGCTCTCCTATTAAGCCCCAATTAATTTCAGCATTGTCGTTGTTAATAAAAAACTTAAGATGCGAAAAATCTTCGTTCTTCGACTCAAAATAATTTAACTCTTTTTTCTTCTGATTAAAGCTGAGTTTTTTACTCCAAACTCCTAGCTTAAGAGTTTTGTTAATATTTTTATCCTCTTCAGGGAATACTATGCAAGAGTCAGAAGGCATTGTCCTTATGAGATTATGAAATTGTTTTTGAATTTCTTCTAGATTTGAATATATATCTGCGTGATCAAATTCTAAATTGTTGATAATTAAAACTTCTGGTTGGTAGTGAATAAGTTTTGCTCTTTTATCAAAAAAAGCTGTATCGTATTCATCAGCTTCTATCACAAATATTTTATCTTTTCCTAGTTTTGCAGAAACAGAAAAGTCTTTAGGTCTACCAGCTATGAGGTACCCGGGATCTAAACCTAACTTCATAAGCGTATGCGTAATCATTGCGGTAGTTGTAGTTTTCCCATGAGTTCCCGCTACAGCAATTACGTCCCTGTCATTTAGAACACTATCAGATAGCCAAGCTGGGCCAGAGGTGTGCGAGAGTTTGTTTTCAAGAATATACTCTATAGATTCATTACCTCTAGAAATAACATTCCCTATTAAATAAACGTCTGCTTCTGGCAATTTTTCCTTTTCATACCCTTTTATAATCTTAATGCCCTGTTCCTTTAGTAAGTCAGACATGGGAGGATAAACATTCTCATCACTTCCTGAAACCTGATAACCCAACTCCCTCGCTATAAGAGCCAAACCTCCCATGAAAGTACCACAAATGCCTAAAATATGAATTTTCTTCGAAGACATATTTTAATTATACCTATCTCCTTTAATTCCCTCTTGCTCAAGATTTAAGTAACATCGCATCTATGAAAAAGAGAAATGTCCTTTACGCTCAGTCTGGTGGGGTAACTTCAGTAATCAATGCAACAGCAGCTGGTGTAATAGAAGCAGGCAGAAAATCAAAAGAAATTGGAAAAATCTATGCCGCAAAGAATGGAATATTAGGGGCATTAAGAGAAGAGATAATAGATACCAGTGTAGAGTCTGCTAAAGAAATTTCTAAACTTAAATATACTCCAGGAGGAGTCTTTGGTTCTTGTAGATATAAACTTAAAGATCCCAAGGAAAGTATAAGTGAATATCAGCGGTTATTAGACATTTTTGTAGCCCACAATATAGGATATTTCTTCTATAACGGAGGTGGAGATTCTCAAGATACAGCAAATAAGATTGCGAATTTTACAAAAGAAATGGGCTTTCCTGTTCAGTGTATAGGTATTCCAAAAACAGTTGATAATGATATTCCTTTCACAGATAACTGTCCTGGATTTGGTTCAGTCGCTAAATATATAGCTGTTTCCACTAGAGAAGCTGGGTTAGATGTCTTAAGTATGTCAGAAACTTCAACTAAAGTTTTTATTTTAGAAGTTATGGGCAGGCATGCTGGATGGATTGCTGCATCTGCAGGTTTAGCGAAACAAAATGAAGGCGATCCACCACACTTAATTCTTTTTCCTGAAATAACTTTCAATAAAAATAAGATGATTTCTAAGGTAAGATCTTCTGTTAAGAAAAATGGTTATTGTGTAATCATTGTTTCTGAAGGTGTAAGAGATAGAAGGGGTAATTTCTTAGCTGATGCAGGTACCCGAGATGCCTTTGGACACAAACAGTTAGGTGGTGTAGCTCCACAGATTGCTTCGATTATTAATTCTTCTTTAGGATATAAATATCATTGGGCGGTTTCTGACTACCTTCAAAGATCAGCAAGGCACATCTCTTCTCAAACTGATTTGGAACAAGCCTACTCAGTAGGGCAAGCAGCAATCAAACTTGTAATTAACGGCGAGAATGCAGTGATGCCTATTATCAAGAGGGGTAGAACTAAAAAATACTCATGGAAAATAGATAAAGTTGCTCTTACAAAGGTAGCTAATAAAGAGAAAAAGATGCCTAGAAGTTATATTTCTAAAGATGGTTTTGGAATCACTAAGTCCTGTAAAAATTACCTAGAACCACTTATACAAGGAGAAGCTTATCCTCCTTACAAAGACGGTATCCCAGTGATTGCTTCTTTAAGAAGTAAATTGTTAAAGAAAAAGCTTAAAAATTACAAAATACCTAAGAATTAAAGATCTATCTTTCTAAAGGACCTTCAAAGAATATACCAGCTTTACTTAGCCTATCAATTAAAGGCTCTCCAAGGCCAGAGGCCGGCGTTAAGAGGCCTCCATAGTCTTTTCCTCCAGGTAAATTGTCTTGGTTATGTATTAAAGTAAGTGCACTTTCACAAACAAACTTTGAGGTAACCCTATAACCCGGGTCCCCTTTCCCATGCATCCTAAAAATGCTTGTCGAACCATCGTCCGCTTCAGTTGTATAAAAACAATCGAAAAAACCATTACGCATCGTTTCTTCACTTGGTCCTTCTCCTGGCTTCGGTAATAATTTTCTTACTAACTTTCTAAGAGGTGTAATAATAATTAGCATTGAAAGAATAGTTCCAACTGAAACTAAGAGTGCATTAATATATTTTGTATAAAAAGCATGCTCTTGGTAAGTAAAATTAACTCCATATCCTTCTTGTCTAGACTCCAATAAGGCAGCGCTTCTTCTGACTACCCTTGTATTCATGGTTGCCATAATAAATCTACCTGTCCAAGCATCTATTAATTTGTTTTTCTTTATTCTTACTTTATCTGAACTCAATTTTTTTTGTTCTTCGCTTGCAGAATCCTCAGGATTTAATAAGAAAGTATCTTGCATTTGCTTACCTAAATTTAAGTCACCCATTGAAAACATTGTCTCAATAGTTCCCCCAGATGCCCCTCCCTGACCTGTATGAAATGATTCAATTCTCTTTATCGATTTATTTAAAGATAAAGAAGCAAATAAGACCCCTAAATCAGAAGGCAAGGAGTCATATCCACAAGAAGGAATAATTCTCACCCCTTTGTTAGCTGCTTCAGCGTGATGTTTATCTATCATTTCCTTTATCCAAAATGTCTCACCGGTAATGTCTACATAATGAGCTAGATTCTCAACACAAGAAGCTACAAGATTTGAACCATATCTATGGAAAGGACCTGCAGTTGAAATAATCACTTTTGTTCTTTTGGTTATTTCATTTAAGCCTTTTTGATCATCTCCATCGGCAACAAGTATTTCAGTATTTGGAGCATACCTTATAGCCACCTGAGAAAGCTTAGTTTTATCTCTGCCAGCAATTGCCCACTTAAGGTCTTTAGCATTCTCAGATAAATACTTTACGCATAGTTTCCCTGTAAACCCTGTTGCTCCATAAACAACAATATCTAAATCTTTTTCCATAAATTAAAGTATCTTAAGAACTCCTCCAAAATTTAAAATAACTTGCTCTCCAACTCTTATATTACCTTTAGAAAATGCTAAAGACTTTCCTTTTTTTGTTACTTTAGCTCTCACTTCCAATAAAGAACCCATGGGCGCTGGACTTATAAATTCAGAATGAAAACTAACAGTTGTAACAGGCCGATCAGAGTTCCTCATAGCTGAAGTAGCCAAAGTAAAATCTGCTAAAGCCATTAACAAGCCTCCGTGGGCAGAACCATAACCATTTAAATTTTCTTCCTTAACATAGAATCCTAAAACTAACTGGTCATCTTCTTCTTTTTTATAGAAACCTGGACCCATGTTATCTATGTGAGGTTGACTAATGTCAAATGGTTTATATCCTTCTGGTATTTCTGTTTTACTCATAGAAGTTCATTATAATCTTCAAAGAAGAAAATTGATCATGCTTAAAAGAATAAAAATATTAATTTTACCCATTCTGTTATTAGGTGTACTTTCCTGCTCAAAGGAAAATAATACTTCAAATTTCATCAAAAAGACTATTGACTGGGAGGGGGTTGAAAGAGAATACCTTGTCTTTTTACCAAAAGGTTATGATGACAAGAAAAAATTACCCCTTGTAGTGGGCCTTCATGGGTACACTGGAACCGCCAGTGGATTCGAGAAAGAAACCACTAAGGGTATGAACTTACATGCTGATTACAGAAATTACATAGCAGTTTATCCTCAGGGTTCTAACTTTTGGGGGAAAGTTAATGGATTGCCTTTTTTTGTTAGTTCTTGGAATGATATAGAGAGTAATGCTCCTCCTAGAAAAAATGAAAGACCTATTTGCACAAAAAATAGAGGTGAATACCCCAGGCCTAAAGAATGCGATCAATTTAGTCATTGTTCTTGGACAGGATGTTATGACGATATTGGTTTTATAAAAAAAGTAATTGAGAGTGTCACAGAAGACTATGCCATTGATGTATCTAGAAGATATATTTCAGGAATCAGTAATGGTGGAGCTATGGCACATAGATTTGCGTGCGTATATCCCGAAATGCTCGCAGCGGCGGCATCAATTAGCGGCTCTATCCCTCGAGATAGGAGTTGTGTTCCTCAAACACCTATATCTTACCTTCAAGTATTTGGTAATAAAGATACTGTAACTCCAATAAATGGAAAGGTATCTGGAGATGGGTGGTTTTATGAAAAACCTGAAGTCTCATTCAATAACTGGGCTGATAGTATGGGGTGTTCAAAACAAGCTGTTGAAGCTGAATTATTAATAGGAAAAAACAATAACCTAATTTGTATTTCAAGGAGTGAATGTGATCAAGGAAAAAATTTAAAAGTTACCAATTGTCTAATTCCTGATGGAGGGCATGCATGGCCAGGACAAAAACCAGGTGTTGGTTATTGTAGATCAAAAGAACAAATTGAAAGCATACCTAATCAAAATGAATGCCTTGAAGATTATGATAAAGAGATTAATTGGGGTAATGAACTGATTTGGGAATTCTTTAGTAACCATAGGAGAGAAGATGTCTAAACAAAAAAACATTCTCGAAGGCTACAGAGTGTTAGATTTTGGTAGATATATAGCAGGACCTTTTTGTGGCGCTCTGCTTTCTGATTATGGTGCAGAAGTTATCAGAATTGAACGAGTTAAAGGAAGTGAAGATAGGTTTACGACTCCAGTATCAGATAAAGAAGATGGCTCTATGTTTCTACAAATGAACAGGAATAAGTTAGGTTTTACTTTAAATCCTATGAAACCTGAAGGAAAAGAGATAATAGCTAAGCTCACTAAAACTGCAGACGTAGTTATAGCAAATCTTCCTGAAACAACCCTTAAAGCTATGGGACTAGATTTCCAATCATTATCCCAAATAAATCCTAAGATTATCCTTACTTCTAATACTGCTTTTGGAACTACTGGACCTTATGCTGATAGAGTTGGTTTTGATGGTGTTGCTCAAGCTATGTCTGGCTCCATGGACATGACAGGTAGTCCGGATCTACCTACAAAAAACTATGCACCCTATGTAGATTTTTGTAGTGCATCTCTTGCTGCTTTTGGAACATGTATGGCACTTATGGAAAGAGAAAAGACAGGAAAAGGACAGAGAGTACAGACTTCTCTGTTAGCAACTGCACTTACTATGACTAATGGTTTAATTATTGAACAGGAGTTGCTAAACGTAAATCGCAAAGCCACCTATAACAGAGCTCAAACTGCCGCTCCATCGGATACATTTAAAACAAAGGATGGTTGGATTTTAATAGCAACAGTAGGTCAGCCTTTATTTGAAAGATGGGTTGACCTAATTAATGAAAACCAATGGCTTGAAGATGAAAGATTCAAAGATGATTTAAGTAGAGGTAACCATTCTGAAATAATAAGCCAAAGGATGGCTGAATGGTGTTTAGAAAGAACTACAAAAGAGGCAATTAAAGAATTAGATAAAGCCAGAATTCCTGTTGGAGAAGTACTTAAAGCTAATGAGGTTGTAAATGAACCGCATATAAAAGCAAGAAACCTCTTTCAAAAGGTTTCTTATCCAAGTATAAAAAACCCCGTCCCTATCGTTAGCACACCTTTAGAATTATCTGAAAATCCTGGAGAAATAATGACCAGAGCACCATTATTAGGTGAACACACTGACCAAATACTTGAGGAATTAGGATATTCTAAAAAAGAAATTTCAAATTTAAGAGAGAAAAGAATAGTTTAAAAAAAGGAGAACTCATGGATTTTTCATTAACACGAGAACAAAAAGAACTACAGTCCGTAGCAAGAGAGTTTGCTCAAAAGGAGATGACTTCTGTTGCTAAAGAATTAGAAGAAAAAAAAGAGTTTCTTCCTGATGAATGGTTTGCTCGATATGCAGAAATGGGATTCCTAGGAATAAATATCAATAAGAAATACGGTGGCTTAGGTCTATCCAATATTGACGCTCTTTTGGTACTAGAAGAATTTGCAAAAATTTCTTCTGTAGTTGCCTGGCCTATTTTCGAAAGTGCTGTAGGTCCAATTAAAGCCATAGAACATTTTGCTAATGAAGATTTAAAGCAAAGAGTTATACCTGAAGTTTGTAAAGGTAATTTATTTGTTGCTGTAAGTATGTCTGAGCCTAACGCAGGATCAGCTTTAACAGACTTAACTACTAGAGCAGAAGAAAAAGATGGCAAATTAATACTAAATGGAATGAAGAGGTGGTGCTCAGGGGCGGGACACGCACAAGGATATGTAGTTTATTGCAGAATGTCAGAAGAACCTGGAGCAAAAGGAATTGGAGCTGTTTATGTAGAAAAAGGATCAGATGGTTTTAGTTTCGGAAAACAAGAAGAACTTATGGGATTTAATGGCGTTCCCTCAGCAGACATCTTTTTTGATAATGTGGAAGTTCCCAAAGAAAACCTAGTAGTCGAAGCTAATGGCGGTTTTAAAAAGTTAATGGAAGCTTTTGATCTAGAAAGATGTGGAAATGCAACAATGAGCTTAGGACAAGCCTCAGGCTCTCTAGAACAAGTTCTTGAGTATGTGCAAGAAAGAGAGCAATTTGGTAAGCCTATAGTGGATTTTCAGGCTGTTCAGCTTAAATTAGCAGAGATGGCAATGAAAGTAGAAGCAAGTAGACTTTTAATTCATCGAGCAGCTCATAATGCAGCTGAAGGCTTGCCAAGTATTTTTGAATCAAGTGTAGGTAAATGTTTTTCAAATGAGATGGCTAGAGAGGTTACAGGTGCAGCCATTCAGCTTATGGGTGGATACGGATACAACAAAGAATATCAAATGGAAAGAAGATTTAGAGATGCTTGGGGCTGGGGTATAGCAGGTGGAACAATAGATATTCAAAAAATAAACATTGCAGCTTCACTGGTAGGGAGAAGGTTTAACCAGAGGAAATGATTTTATTTAAAAGAATTAATAATATTTCTTAAGTTCTCTACTAAATTTAGTTTTTCTTCTTCTGTTAGAAAATCCCCTATAGGAACTTTTTCACCTTTAGATGTTATGTGAATGTGAGCTGGATACCATGGGTGTTTTGGTTTTTCAATAACAACAAAAGACCAAACTCTAAAATATTCCCAAACTTGGCTAGGTTTCTTGATTCCCTTTTCAATTCTTAGTCTTTCTGGAGTTAAAATTATGACCTCTTGCTTATAAGTTCTCTGGGCAACAAAATAGACACAAGTTCCTACTAAAATAATTTCAAGTCCGGCAAAAGGTAAGATTAATGAAGCTCCTACTATAAAAAAACCCAAACCTATTGCACCGCAAGTTAACGATATAGCTAAAATAAATATTAGATTTGATTTCCATGAGAAAGACTTATTTGGTCTTAAGGTAATTCTAAAGAGTGAGTCTTTATCATTAGATTCTATTTGGATCATTTGTAAATAGTACATACAATACTGCGCCTTCAAAAGAAGTTAGGTATGAATAAAGAAAAAAATATAAACGATCAGTTATTAGAAAACTACCGCCAAGTAATGGTGCCTAATTATGCTCCTGCTAATTTTGTTGTTAAAAAAGCTATGGGATCTTCGGTATGGGATGTTAATGATAAAAAATATATAGATTTTGGTGGAGGTATAGCGGTTAATAGTTTGGGTCACTCTCATCCTGAGCTTCTTAGAGCTTTAGAAGAACAAGCCAAAAAAATTTGGCACCACAGTAATTATCTAGCTTCTGAGCCTTCGATTGAACTAGCGAAAACACTTGTAGACCTAACCTTTGCAGACAAGGTTTTCTTTAGTAACTCAGGATCAGAAGCAAACGAGACTGCTATAAAAATAGCAAGAAAATATCATCATTCAAAAAACAACAACAAAATAGAAATAATTGCCTTTGAAAATGCCTTTCATGGAAGATCAATTCTGAATATATCTTTAGGAAGCTCTAAAGAACATAAAGAAGGCTTTGAGCCTTTAGACCAGTCCATCCTTAGAGCTAAATTCAATGATCAGGATTCTCTAAAAAAATGTATATCAGACAAAACTGCGGCTATCATCATTGAACCAGTACAAGGAGAGGCTGGTGTCCGTGCTGCAGATAAAGAGTTTCTAATTAATATTCGTGAAGTTTGTGATCAACACGAGATAATACTAATTTTCGATGAAGTACAAAGTGGAATAGGTAGAACTGGCAAACTATATTCATACATGAAATATGGGGTTGTTCCAGATATCCTAACCAGCGCAAAAGGTCTTGGTGGAGGCATGCCAATTGGTGCAACATTAACGAAAAATAAATTTGCTGAGGCTTTAACTGTTGGAAGTCATGGAAGCACCTTTGGAGGTAACCCTTTAGCTTGTGCTGTAGCTTCCAGAGTCTTGAATTTAGTTAAACAAAATAATTTCCTGGAGAATGTTATAAAAAAAGAAGAGTTGTTAAGACAAGGTCTAGAAGACATTTCAAATCACTATAATGTATTCAATCAAATTAGATCTGAGGGACTTTGGTTTGGTTGTGATTTAAATAAAAAGGACGAAGTAAATTTACTTTTAGACTTGTGTTATCAAGAAGGGTTAATTGGTGTTTCCGCAGGTTCATCTACCTTAAGATTTGCTCCAGCATTAAATATATCTGAGTCAGATATACAGCAAGGTTTAAAAGCGTTAGATAGAGCTCTAAAGAAATTTTAAATCTATTTGATCTTTGAAATAATTATTTCATCGTTTCCAACAGGTAAGACTACCATTGTTCCGTCATTTGAAAGAGTCCATTCTTCTCTAACTTCATCTAAACCCCTTAAGAACATAATCTCAGTTATGTAGTTTCTGGGAGCAGGCGTCAAATGATAAAAGATAAGATGTTTTACATTTGCTAAGTTTGCAATTTCTGCTGCTTCAACTGGGGTTGTATGGTAGGTGGTTATGTCTTCCATAAGCTTTGCTTGTCCATCAGCTCCCATTTGTAAGCTAAAATCTCTTATTATATTGATCATATGATTAGCTTGTGCTTCATGAATGAGCACATCTACGTCTCTAGATTTCTCAATTAAATTTTCACTATAAGAAGTATCACCGCTAATAACCAAGCTTCTACCTTTATAGTCAAAACGATAACCAAGAGCTGGTTTAACAGGATCATGTGTCACTTCAAATGCAGTTATTATTAGATTATCCTCATTGATGACCTTTGGTTGATTTAAATCTACGATATGAGGATTAAATCCTGCTTCGTTCAAAGGGGCAATTTGATCCCCATGGTGAGCATTCCTAAAAAAATAATCTTGTTCATAAGCATTTTCAAAACCTTCTGTAACAAGATTTACACCATCAGGACCAAAGACATCTAATTTTGCCTCCCTATTTTCATTAATCCAAGAAGCGAGGTGCAAATCGGCCAGGTCAGAAATGTGATCTGAATGAAGATGAGTTAAAAGGACAGATTTAATTTTATTGAAAGGTATCCCCCAACTTCTTAGGTTAGAAGCGCTGCCATCTCCAATATCAACAATATAAATATTTTCGCCTGCTCTAACCATGACACAGGTCTCTGCCCTTCCTGGACTGGGTATTGGAGATCTGGATCCACAAACTGCTGCGCTCAGTGCATCTTCTTGTGGAAGATTATTAGGAGCATTTATCATTCCAGAAACAACAGACACCATGATTCTGTCCTGAACAGAAGGGCTTCTCAATCCAACCATTGCTGCAATGGTAATAATGAGTATTGATGCTACAAGGTAAATTAAAAACTTTTTCATCTACAAAGTCCTCTTGAATTAATCCTGTTGAAGTTTTGTTTTTATTATAATGAATCCATGGAATATAGAAAATTAGGTAAATCTGGATTGAAAGTTTCTGAGCTTTCTTTCGGATCTTGGGTAACCTTTAATACTCAAGTAGATACAAAGTTAGCAGAAGAGATGTTTAAGGTGTGCTTCGATTCAGGAATAAACTTTTTTGATAATGCTGAGGGATATGATCGAGGTAAGTCTGAAGAAGTTATGGGCCAAGCCCTTCAAAATATCAATGAACCAAGAGATAGTTATTGCGTTTCATCTAAAGTTTTTTTTAGTTCTTCGCCTAACCCTAAACCAACACAACTAGGTCTAAGTAAAAAACATATTACTGAAGCCTGTCATCAAGCCATGAAAAGACTTCAAGTTGACTATCTTGACCTATATTTTTGCCATAGAGCAGATCCAGATACTCCTATTGGAGAAACTGTCTGGGCAATGCATAACTTGATTACACAAGGGAAAGTTTTGTACTGGGGTACTTCAGAATGGACAGCCGAAGAAATAACTGAAGCTTATGAATTTGCAGAAAAGAACCATTTGACACCCCCTACTATGGAGCAACCTCAATACAACCTACTAGACAGGAAAAGGTTCGAAGTTGAGTACGATCCCATCTTTAGAAAATATCAAATGGGAACAACCATATGGTCTCCACTTGCTTCAGGAGCCTTAACAGGAAAGTATTTAGACGATTTACCTGAAGGCTCGAGAGCTACGTTGAAAGGATATGAATGGTTAAAAAAACACATGATTGATTCTGAAAGGGGTCAAGCCAGAATGGATAAGGTTAGGAAATTAAAACCTATTGCTGATGAATTAGGAATTAGTCTTACAAAAATGTCTATAGCTTGGTGTCTGTTAAACCCAAATGTTTCTACTGTAATATTGGGAGCGTCAAAGGTAGACCAATTAAAAGAAAACCTTGAATCTATTGAAGCTGTCAGTCTTCTAACAGAAGATGTACAGAGAAAATTAGCTGGTATTTAGTAAATCATTTCCTGATCTTTAATCTAAGTTCAAAACCAATACCACCAGACTTATTGTGCTCTTCGCACATGATTTTTAGATTGTTATACATTGCTTCTGGCATTTCGGAAGACTTTCTTTTTGACATATCTATGTGAACTAACATTTGCTCATTAGTAGCAGAAAGCTTCCCCTCTTCCGTTATCAATATACCGCCGTAATGAATTAATTTTGGATTTATATCAATAATTCTGTAATAAGGAAAAGCAGTCTGGCCTTCAAGTAATTCTTCTAAATACTGAATATTCATTTCTAAGGTAAAGCAAGAAAATCCTTTCTTGAAATATTCTTGTCCAAAACCCATGTCGTTGTAGAGTTCACCAGAACCATGGTCAAAAATTCTTGCGTAATCAGCTACATTCATATGGCCATTCATATCACACATCTCCGAGGTGACTTTTACCGGGTTACCGGGATAAGGAAATTTTTCTTTCACGATTTAAAATTACTCTTCTTCGTCTTTATTTTGTTTACTTAGCTTTGATACAACTTCAATAAAATCAACCTTACGAAACCCTTTTGGTAAAAGATTGCCTCTTAGCCCTCTAGACCCTTTAAAGTTCTCTAAATCCCTAGACTTAATCGTGAAATGTCGTTTTCCACTTACAAGTTTTAACTCCCTGCCTTCACCTAAAACAGCGATAGCCTTAAGTGTTTCTTCTCCTGCTTGATACCTCTTCTTTGGAATATTGATAATCTTATTGCCCTTTCCTCTTGCTAATTCAGGTAATTCGCTAACTGGAAATACTAACATTCTCCCTTCACTGCTTATCGCCGCTATATTATCTTCAATTGTAATCACAGGTTGTGGAGAAAGAGCTTTTCCATTTTCAGGAACTTTCAAGGCTGCTTTCCCAGATTTATTTTTAGTCTGTAGATTACCGCTCTTTGTCATAAAGCCATAACCAGCATCAGAAACTAAAACTAGATTTTGATCATCCTTTCCAGATATTACTCCTGCAAAAGTTTCTCCTGACTCTATATTTAACCTTCCAGTAAGAGGTTCTCCCTGGCCCCTAGCTGAAGGCAGACTATGACAAGGCAATGTGAATGCCTTTCCTCGTGATCCAATAAAAACTGCGTTCTGATTATTTCTGCCCTTTGCAGAAGAAAGAAAAGTATCTCCTTCTTTGTAATTCATTCCTTCAGGATCCACATCATGCCCTTTAGCAACTCTTACCCATCCCCTTTCAGAAAGTATTATTGTTACTGGTTCAGAAGAAATTAGCTCAGTTTCATCGAAAGCATTGGCCTCTTCTCTTTCAATTAATATACTTTTTCTATCATCACCGTATTTTTCAGCATCTTCAGCTAATTCTTTTTTTATTAAAGTTTTTAAGCGTGCCTTAGAATTCAGTAACTTTTCTAATTCAGATTTCTCTCCATCAAGTTCTTCTTGTTCGCTTCTTATTTTTTCTTCTTCTAATCTAGCCAATTGCCTTAATCTTATTTCTAAAATTGAATCTACTTGTATAGAACTCAACTTAAATTTTTTCTGAATAACTTTCTTAGGATTGTCCTCATTCCTAATAATTTTGATTACTTCTTCTATATTCATATAGACAATCATTAGGCCTTCCAAGATGTGTAATCGATCAGATACCCAATCAAGCCTATGTTGCAGTCTTCTGGTTACAGTTTTAGTTCTGAACTTCAACCATTCTTTTAAGATTGACTTAATATCTAAAACTTGTGGTTTTCCATTAAGACCAATTACATTCATGTTTACTCTGAAATTTTTTTGCAGGTCAGTAGTAGCAAACAGATGATTCATGACAGCCTCTTTATCAACACGGTTAGATTTGGGCACTAATATAAGTCGTGTAGGATTTCCTTCATCGCTCTCATCTCTAAGGTCAACAATCATAGGAAGCTTCTTAGCTTCTATCTGAGTTGCTATTTGCTCAAGAATTTTTGTACTGGGGGTTTGGTAAGGTAATGAGTTTATAACTATCTCTCCATCTTCAACAATATAGGTTGCTCTCATTCGTAAGGATCCTTTACCAGTTTTGTAAGCCTCTAGAATTTCTTCCTTAGGAGTTATTATTTCTGCTTTGGTAGGAAAATCAGGTCCAGGCAAGATTTTGAAAAGCTCTTCTATCGAAGCTTTAGGTTCATTTAATAATTTAATGCAGGCTGTAGTTACCTCTTTAAGATTATGAGGAGGTACATCAGTGGCCATACCAACAGCAATACCCGTAGAACCATTTAGAATTAGATTTGGAAGTCTTGCTGGTAAAACTGAAGGTTCAAGTAAAGTGCCATCAAAATTGGCTTGCCAGTCTGAAGTACCTTGACCTAATTCTTGTAGTAAAGCTTGTGCATAACTATCAAGTCTACATTCTGTATATCTTTGGGCTCCAAAAGATTTTGGATCATCTACTGTTCCCCAATTTCCTTGCCCGTCAATCAAAGGGTACCTAAGAGAAAATGATTGAGAAAGCAGAACCATAGCCTCATAAACTGCCGCATCTCCATGTGGATGGAACTTACCTACAACATCTCCTGAAGTTCTTACACTTTTTTTAAACTTAGCATTAGAACTTAAACCTAATTCTGACATTGCATAAATAATTCGTCTCTGAACAGGTTTTAATCCATCACCTATATTAGGTAAAGCTCTATCCAAAATTACGTACATGGAATAGTCTAGGTAAGCCTGTTCAGTAAATTTACTTAAGGCCAATTTCTCATTTTCTTTAACCATTAGCTAAATCTCCTTTCTCTTCTAACCACTCTTTTCTATCGTTAGCTCCTTTTTTAGAAAGTAGCATGTCCATTGTTTTTAATGATCTATCTCCTTTCTTAACTGTGAGCTGTACTAATCTTCTTGCTCCGGGAATCATGGTAGTTTCACGTAATTGCGAAGCATTCATTTCTGCCAATCCTTTAAATCTTTGTATACCAATCTTTGTTTTCTTATTTGATGACTTTAGTTTTTTTATTAGGGAATCTTTTTCCTTATCATCTAGCGCATAATAAACATCTTTACCTTGATCTATCCTGTACAAGGGTGGCATTGCAACATAAATTCTTCCATCTTCTACTAACGACCTAAAGTGTTTAAGGAATAAAGCACATAACAAGGCAGCAATATGGTAACCATCTGGATCAGCGTCAGCTAAAATACATACTTTTCCATATCTCAATTTTGATAAATCATTAGAGCCAGGCTCTACACCTAGAGCTATAGAAATATTATGAACTTCTTGAGAAGATAATATTTCTGAAGTTTCTACCTCCCAAGTATTTAGAATTTTTCCTCCTAAAGGCATGACTGCTTGAAAGGTTCTATCTCGAGCCTGCTTTGCAGAGCCCCCTGCAGAATCGCCCTCAACAAGAAATAATTCTCCCTCTTCGAAATCATCAGTAGTGCAGTCTGTAAGTTTTCCTGGCAATACAGGTCCTGAGGTTATTTTTTTTCTTTGTACCTTTTTACTTGCCTTTAACCTTGCCTGAGCATTAGAAATGGACAATAGGGCTATTTCTTCTCCTTCATTTGTGTGTTGGTTCAACCAAAGACTAAAGGCATCTTTTATAATTGCTGAAATAAATCCTGTAACTTCTTTAGAAGAGAGTCTTTCTTTGGTTTGACCAGTAAACTGAGGATCTTTCAGTTTTGTTGAAATGATTGAACTGCAGTTTACCCAAATATCATCTGCTGTAAGTTTCACCCCACGTGGTATAAGGTTTCTAAATTCACAAAACTCTTTTAAAGCATCTGTTAACCCTGATCTTAATCCACTTACATGAGTCCCTCCTTGAGGAGTGGGTATTAAATTTACATAACTCTCTGAAAGAGGATTCTCTATTCCATTAACCCATTGAATTGCCCATGTAAGACCCCCTTCATCTACCATATGATCACCTTCAAAAGGTTCAAGTGGGATAAGCTGTCCACCTTCGTTACTTTTTAATAGATAGGCAGCTAAACCCTCTAAAAAACACCATGTTTCTTTCTTACCAGAAATTTCATCATTGAAATTTATTGTTAGGCCAGGACATAAAACAGCTTTAGCTTTTAATGCTAGTGATAACTGAGTGGTTGAAATATTTACTGAATCAAAAAAATCTGGATCAGGTAGGAATGTTACTTTGGTACCAGTATTCTTTTTACCTACTGAGTCAATTTCTTTAAGGTCTTTAGATTTTTCACTATTCTTAAATTCAATTGAATACTTCTTCCCTCCTCTTTTAATTTCAGCTTTAAGACTGCTCGAAAGAGCATTAACTACTGAGACACCAACTCCATGTAAACCACCTGAGAACTTGTAATCTAGATTAGAAAACTTTGCTCCAGCATGTAATCTTGAAAAAATTAATTCAACTCCTGGAATACCTTCTTCAGGATGAATATCAACCGGCATACCTCTGCCATCATCTTTAACAGAGAGAGAGCCATCCTTATTAAGTTTGACATCTATTCTAGAAGCATAACCTGCCAAAGCTTCATCAACACTATTATCTATAACTTCTAGAGCTAGGTGGTTAGGTCTTGAAGTTTCAGTGTACATTCCCGGTCTCTTTCGCACCGGGTCCAACCCTGAAAGGACTTCAATAGATTCTGCAGTGTATTCTCTAACCATTGAGGTTTTCGCATATTATACAGGTAGATAGCAAGTAAGTAATTTACGAAGTTTGAAACAATTTGGTCCTAAAAAGGGCTTATAAGAATAGGAATTTCCCTAATTATTCATGAAATCTATTTATATATATAAATATAAATGATATAATATTTTTTATTCTTTAATTAACTAATTAACTTTTATTTAAGAAAATGACAAATATATCTTTGAAAGATAAGCGTAAATCTAGAATAGGACCTAGAGATTTCAAAAGAAACTATAGAGCTAAGAGAGATGGAGATAGAGCAATAGGTTTTGTCTTTATATCTATGTTGGTTTCAGTTACGTATATGATTACTTACTTTTAGGTGAAGTTACTCTTCGTACTTTAAATCCTTACCTTTAAATTAGAGATTCCATCTAAAAAATTAGAGGGAATTCTGGTGGGTTCAGAAACAACTTTTATATCGGGGTAACGATCCAATAATTCTTCATAAAGAATTTGAATTTGAAGTTTTCCAAGTCTATTGCCCAAACAAAGATGTTGACCTGCTCCAAACGCTATGTGTTTTCTTGCATCTCCTCTATCAACTCTAAAAGCATGGGCATCATCAAAAACTTCTTCGTCTCTATTGGCTGCTCCGTACCATAAAATAAGTTTATCTCCCTTTTCTATTTTTTGGCCTCTTATCTCGGTATCGTCAGCAGCAGTTCTTCTCATGTAAATCACTGAACTTACCCATCGAAGCATTTCATCTGCTGCATTGGATATTAGGTTTGGATTATTAATTAGCTTCTGCCTTTCTTCTGGATTTTGATCTAAAGCAATTAACCCTCCCGTCATGGTATTCCTGGTGGTTTCATTACCAGCTATTACCATCAAAATCATAAAACCGTCTAAAAGCTCAGGCGGTAGACCTTCTCCTTCAACTTCAGTATTAGCAACTACACTCATTAAATCATCGGTTGGATTTTTTCGTCTCTCTTCAATCATATCTCTTCCCATTTTGAAAAGTTCCATATAATTGACCCAAATTTTCATAGCATTATCTGGATTTTGGTTTGAGGAAGCATCAGTTAAGTTGTTAACTATTTCTCTAACTTTCTGTCTTTTTGACTCTTCTATCCCCATCATTTCACACAAAACCCATAAAGGTATCTTTTCTGATATTTCTGTTACAAAGTCAAATTCTTTAGTTTTAGATACTTTGTCAAGCAATTCCCTGACCTTATTCCGAATACCTTCCTCCATGTCTCTTAAAGATTTGGGGCTAAAACTAGGTGAGACCATTTTTCTATAAGTTGTATGCTGAGGTGGATCCATTGCAATCATGTTACTAACTAAGGCAGCAGTGGCCACTGGATCAGCTACTTCAGGATCTCCGTAAGTCATTAAAATACCTGGTTGAGCGGAAGAAAAAGTCTTAGGGTCTTTAGAAACACTCATGATATCTTCGTATTTTGTTAAAGCCCAAAAACCTTTTTCATAAGATAAGGACTCTTCATGCCAATAAACTGGAGCTTCGTTTCTTAATCGTGTAAAGATTTCATGAGGTTGACCATTAATAAAGGTCTCCCATTTATCTAGCTCACAGATTTGACCTATGTCAAAAATAGGTTTCGCCATAATTTTTTTATAAGGTTTCTAATATTGTTTCGGCGGAACTTACGTCAAGAGCAGGACCACTTTCTACATTTAAAGTAGAAACTACTCCATCGTCAATTATCATTGCATAACGTTGTGATCTTTTACCCAACCCAAATCCGGTACCGTCCATCTCTAATCCAATAGCTGAAGTAAATTCAGCATTGCCATCAGCAAGCATTAAAACATCTTCGCCGGTATTCCCTTCCTTACCCCAAGCTGCCATAACGAAAGGATCGTTTACCGAAATGCATGCTACTACATCAGCCCCCTTTTCTTTTAGGGCGCTTGCATTTGTAACAAACCCCGGTAAGTGCTGGACACTGCAAGTTGGCGTAAAAGCACCTGGAACAGCAAAAAGTACTACCTTTTTACCTGAACAGAGCTCTTCTAAAGACACTGGTTTTGGACCCTCTGGTGTCATGGTACTAACAGTTATTTGTGGTAACTTATCTCCTATTTGAATTGTCATAATGACTCCTATTTAAATTATACTTCATGATAAATCTTTGAACCTTGTTGTTTGAATTCTTCAGATTTCTGCTTTAAACCCTCTTCTATGTCATCAATATCCAAAAGTTCTATTTTCTCATCATTATTTTTAGCATATTCCCTGACTTCTTGGCTAATTTTCATTGAACAAAATTTTGGCCCACACATTGAACAGAAATGAGCTACCTTTGCCGAATCTTTTGGTAAAGTCTCATCATGATACTGTCTTGACCTTTCTGGATCTAAACCTAGATTAAACTGATCTTCCCATCTAAATTCAAATCTTGCCTTGGACAAAGTGTTATCCCTTAACTGTGCTGCGGGATGTCCTTTAGCTAAATCACCTGCATGAGCTGCTATTCGATAAGCAATTAATCCTTCTTTAACGTCTTCTTTATTTGGTAAACCCAAGTGTTCTTTTGGAGTTACATAACAAAGCATGGCACAACCAAACCAGCCAATCATGGCAGCTCCTATTGCAGAAGTTAAATGATCGTGAGCAGGAGCAATGTCAGTAGTCAAAGGCCCTAAGGTGTAAAAAGGAGCTTCATGACAAATCTCTAATTGCTTATCCATATTTTCTTTAATCATCTGCATCGGAACATGCCCTGGTCCTTCAACCATGACTTGAACATCATGCTCCCAGGCAACTTTTGTTAACTCACCTAAAGTCTTCAGCTCAGAGAATTGAGCCTCGTCATTTGCATCGGCAATAGAACCAGGTCTTAGGCCATCACCAAGAGAAAAAGAAACATCATAGGATTTCATAATTTCACATATGTCTTCAAAGTGAGTGTAGAGAAAGTTTTCTCTATGATGAGATAAACACCACTTGGCCATTATTGAACCGCCCCTAGAAACTATTCCTGTTAACCTTTCTGCAGTCATTGGTACATATCGCAACAAAACTCCTGCATGAATAGTGAAATAATCTACTCCCTGCTCTGCTTGTTCAATCAGAGTGTCTTTAAAGATTTCCCAATTCAGATCTTCAGCAACACCATTAACCTTTTCTAGAGCTTGGTATATAGGTACTGTACCTATAGGTACAGGAGAATTTCGAATTATCCATTCCCTAGTTTGATGAATGTGTTTTCCTGTAGAAAGATCCATTACTGTATCTGCTCCCCATTTTGTGGACCAAGTCATCTTATGGACTTCTTCTTCTATTGAAGAGGTCACAGCTGAATTCCCTATGTTTGAATTTACCTTTATTTTAAAGTTTCTCCCAATAATCATGGGTTCGGATTCAGGGTGATTAATGTTTAGAGGAATGATTGCTCTGCCATTAGCAACTTCATTTCTTACAAATTCTGGAGTTATTTCTTCTGGGATAATTGCCCCAAAAGACTTGCCTGAATGACGGCTAGAAATTAAACCTTTCTTTCTTGCCTGCTCTAAGCCTTGATTCTCCCTTATTGCAATGTATTCCATCTCAGGTGTAATTATTCCTTGTCGAGCATAATGTAATTGAGTTACATTTTTACCGCTTTTAGCTTTCCTAGCCTTGGGTAACTTGGAGAAAGTTAATTCTTTTAAGCTTTGTAATTCAGATTGATTTTTAGCAAATATAGAGGACCTTTCAGTAAGTTCTTCAGTGTCCTCTCTTTCTAAAACCCAACTCAATCTATGAGGTTTCAATCCTACAGAAAGGTCAATATTATTACTTAGATCTGTGTAGGGACCTGAAGTGTCATAAACCAATATACTCGGGTTTTCTTTCTCACCAGTCTCTGTTTTTGAAGAGGTCTGGCTTATCTCTCTCATCGGTACCCTTATATCTTCTCTAGAACCACTCAGATAAACTTTTTTTGAAGCAGCAAATTGCTGAACATTCTCAGTTCCTTTTAGATTATTTTTGTAGGTTTTAGGCTTAGAAGAGCTCAATTTCTTATGAGGTGTATTTAAGACTCTTATTATATATATCTAATTCTTAAAATAGATGTGTTTTAAGATAATTTACAAAAATATTGAGGTTAAAAAGAATTAGGTGTTATACTTGACTAATACACCTTAAAAATGGAGTTAGACATGACAAAAGTAAAAGTAGTAAAAGTCTTACTTGTTTTAAATCTTTTTATCTTTCATATTTCTCACTCTTGGGCTGAAGATTTAAAAGATATATATGAACTTGCACTAATCAATGACCCGACCTTTAAGGCTGCAGAAGCATCTTTTAGAGCTGGTAAAGAATACAAAGTTCAAGCAAGGGCTGGGTTATTACCTTCTATAACTGTTAGCGGGTCTACGGGTTGGAATGAATACAGATTAGAAGAAACCCTACTTGATGAATATAACTCTAATAATTATTCAGGATCATTAAGACAACCTCTTTTTCGCTTAGATAAATGGTTTCAATTTAGACAGGGGAAAGCTTTAACAAAAAGTGCTGCTGCAGAGTTTTCATCTCAACAGCAAGAAACTATGGTTCGAGTGGCAACTAGTTACTTTGATGTATTGTATGCAATAGATAGTTTAAATGCTGCTAAAGCTGAACTTGATGCAATTGGAAGGCAAAGAGACCAAGCTAAAGCAAGATTTGATGTTGGTTTGGCCTCGATAACTGAAGTGCAAGAAACTCAGGCAGCTTATGATTTAAGTGTTGTAGGAAAAATCTCTAGAGAAGCTCAACTCGATTCTGCAAAAGAATCTTTAGCATCCATTATTGGAGGAAAAATCCCTCTTTTATCCCCTTTGAAAGATGAATACCCTACTCCGCCACCTTACCCTATTGAAAGAGAAGAATGGGTAAAAACAGGATTAGCAAATAATTTTCAATTAAAAGCTTCTTTACTTAATGCTTCTGCAGCTAAGAGTAATGCCAGGTCAAGAGGTTCAGCACATCTCCCTCAAGTTGATATTGTTGGAAGAGTTACCAGAAGTACTTCTAGACAAGGGAAATTTGGAGGATTTATTCAAAATCCTCTTTATGACCTAGAGTCAGATAACAGGCAATATCAGATACAAGTAAATGTTCCAATTTTTGCTGGAGGTGCTATTAGCTCTGCCAGAAGACAGTCTTGGGCTGAGTATGATAGAAGTAAAGAATACTCTTTGCTTACAGAGAGAACTGTTATTAGAGAAATTAGAACTAGTCATTTCAATGTTCAAACCCAATCAGCTAATGTTACTGCAAGAAAACAAGCTCTTACTTCAGCTAAATCATCTTTAGAGGCCACTGAAATAGGATTTGGTGGAGGTTTTAGAAATGTTGTTGATCTTTTACAAGCCGAGAGAGGTCTTTATGCTGCACAAAGAGATTACGCTAAATCTCGATACGATTACATTATTTCAGTACTAAGACTTAAAAAGTCAGTAGGATCATTAAGCCCTGAAGATTTATTTAATATTAGTTCGCAGATGAAATAAAAGGTGCCTGAACTCCCTGAAGTCGAGACAACTTTAAGAGGTATTGAGCCTCATATATTAAACTTACCTATTTCCAATATTTTAATCAGGACTCCTAAGCTGCGATGGGAAATTCCTGAAAAAGACTTAAAAGAAAACTTAATAGGTAAAACTTTTTCTTCTATAAAAAGAAGAGCTAAGTATTTAATTTTAAAAAGCGATACAGGCTCACTCATTATTCATCTTGGGATGTCTGGTTCTTTAAGGATTATAGATACCTATGTAAAGCCAGAAAAACATGATCATATTGATATCATTTTTAATGAAACAATCTTATTAAGATACAGAGATCCCAGAAGATTTGGTTCTTTCCTGTGGTCAAAAGATATTGAATCACACTCACTTTTAAAGGATTTAGGTCCAGAACCGCTTGGAAATTATTTCTCAGGAGAATATTTATTTCAAATCTCAAGAAAAAGGAGATCTCCAGTAAAGAACTTTATTATGAATTCAAAAATAGTTACCGGAGTTGGAAATATTTATGCTTCAGAAGCTTTATTCTTATCAGGTATAAGACCTAAAAAAAGAGCAGGGGCTGTTAGTAAAAAACAATATGAACTTTTAGCTTCTTCCATTAGAGAGATACTGCAAAAATCAATAGATCAAGGAGGTACAACTTTACGTGATTTTTTAGGAACTAATAGTCAGCCGGGTTATTTTAAAAATGAATTACTTGTATATGGTAGACCTGGTTTAAGCTGTAAGATCTGCTCTTCAAAATTAAAGGAAATTCGCTTGTCCAACAGGAGCAGTGTTTACTGCCCTAAATGCCAATCATAAATTAACCCTTAAAACGATCTTTTAGGGCTTCCTCAACTATTGGATCAACAAAAGCGGATAACTCCCCTCCCATTGAAGCAATTTCTCGAACCAAGGTAGATGAAAGAAAAGAAAACTTAGCTTTAGGAGTTAAAAAGACACTTTCAAGGTCAGGAGACATGGCCCTATTCATGTTTGCTAACTGAAACTCGTATTCAAAGTCTGAAACGGCCCTCAACCCCCTAATGAGAACATTAGTATCTTCTTCCTTAGCAAGATCAACAACTAATCCAGTAAAGCCAATGGCTCTTACATTTTTATTCCCTTTGAAAATTGAATCAATTTGATCAATTCTTTCTTCTAGAGAAAAAAGAGGAGTTTTGGCTTCACTAGTGGCTATCGCTATAGTTACTTGATCAAATAAATGAAGAGCTCTGTCAATAATATCTATGTGCCCAAGAGTAATTGGATCAAAAGTTCCGGGATATAAAGCTTTTTTCATTTATTGTTCCTTTAATCACTTGCATTCTCCCATATTTTATAAAAAAAAGAATCTCATTGAGATAACTATTATTCAAATATTAACTTCATTCTACGTAAACTTACTACCATAGTATTGTTGACTAAATACCTGTAAAATTCCCTTTAAATCTATTTTCATTTTCCTTTTTTTAGACACAATGTCTACTAGCCTTTCTACAAAAGAATGAAAGAATTAAAAGAATGCCCTGTGAACATTGGAAGTAAGGTTTCTATAATTTTTGAAACCTTAGACATTAATTCTGTTAACGAAGACAGAAATCCTTTAAAAGCTAAAATGGCTATCAAATACTTAGATGAACCTTATGGAAAGATTAGATTGGAGGAGCTAAAAGGTATGGAGCATAGTGTTTGGGTACAGATAGGTGAGAATGACCGTGTCTATAATATTGTTGTTGAAGATAAAAACTCTAAAGACAATAAAGAAATTAATACTTTATTCTATTCTCTTCTCTTTGAATTAAGTAATCTTATGGTAAAAGACTTGCAGTCTGGTGCTACTTTGTTTGCAGGAATAGAACACCCAAATTACAACGTTAGAACTCAAGAGATTCCAAGGTCATTATCCAATTCTTTAACTTAAATTTCTTAAATTAGCTGTTGCTTTAAAGTAACAAATCTAATCTAGCTAGAATATAGAAAAGAACTTAGAATATATGTAAGGTTAACTTATTAAATTCATAAGGAAGGTTCTGAATGAGTAAAGACAATGAAAATAAATGCCCTGTAATGCATGGTTCCTTAACAAGTAATAGTGCTTCAGGGACATCTAATCAAGACTGGTGGCCAAATCAATTAAATTTAAATATTCTCCATCAGCATAGTAAAAAATCTGACCCTATGGAAGAAGGGTTTAACTATGCCGAAGAGTTTAAAAAGCTTGATTATGAATCCCTAAAGAAAGATTTAAATGATCTTATGACCGACTCTCAAGATTGGTGGCCTGCCGATTACGGTCATTATGGTCCATTCTTTATCAGAATGACTTGGCACGCAGCTGGAACTTATAGAATAGGTGATGGTCGCGGCGGAGGCGGAACAGGAGCTCAACGCTTTGCACCTCTTAATAGTTGGCCGGATAATGGAAACTTAGATAAAGCTCGTCGACTGCTTTGGCCCATTAAACAAAAATACGGTAATAAGATTAGTTGGGCTGATCTTTTAATTCTTGCTGGAAATGTTGCGATTGAATCCATGGGAGGGAAGACTTTTGGTTTCGGAGGCGGACGCCCTGATATTTGGGCTCCAGAAGAAGATATTGATTGGGGGATTGAGACAGAATGGTTAGCCAATGAAAGATACTCTGGCGAAAGGGATTTAGCGAGCCCTTTAGGGGCAGTTCAGATGGGTTTAATCTATGTTAACCCGCAAGGTCCTGATGGAGAGCCTGATCCTGTTGCAAGCGGTAAAGATATCAGAGAGACTTTTGGTCGAATGGCTATGAATGATGAAGAGACGGTAGCGCTTGTAGCTGGAGGACATACCTTTGGTAAAGGACATGGAGCAGGAGCTGAAGAACATGTAGAAACTGAGCCTGAAGGAGCGCCACTTGAAAATATGGGCTTTGGTTGGCAAAGCAATCATGCCTCAGGAATGGGCAGTGATACTATCACCAGTGGTTTTGAAGGTGCTTGGACAGCTAATCCCACAAAATGGGATAACGGTTACTTTGATCTTCTGTTTGGCTATGAATGGGAAAAAGTTGAAACTCCTGCCGGTAAGATTGTTTGGCATGCTATAGATCAAAAGGAAGAAGATAAGGCACCAGACGCTGAAGACTCTTCTTTGCGGGTCCCTACCATGATGACAACAGCTGATATGGCCATGAGGGAAGATCAAGCATATAAGAAAATCTCAAAACATTTTCACGAAAATCCTGAAGAATTTGCTGATGCATTTGCTCGAGCTTGGTTTAAGCTCTTACATCGTGATATGGGTCCTGTTTCTAGATATTTAGGACCTGAAGTTCCTAAAGAAGAATTAATTTGGCAAGACCCTGTACCTCAGGGAAATACTGATTACGACATAGAAGCAGTTAAGGGAGCAATTTCTGAAACAGATCTCTCTGTTCAAGAGTTAGTGGAAACTGCCTGGGCAAGTGCTTCTACTTTTCGAGGATCTGATATGCGTGGTGGCGCAAATGGAGCCCGTATTCGACTAGCACCACAAAAAGATTGGGAAGTAAATAAACCAGAACAACTTGCACGTGTCATGGGTGTACTGGAAAGCATAGCTTCTGATACAGGTGCGTCCATTGCAGACGTTATAGTATTAGGAGGTAATGTAGGCATAGAAAAAGCTTCGGGGACAAACGTTCCATTTACACCAGGACGAGGAGATGCCTCTGAAGACCAAACAGATATTGAGTCATTTGCAGTACTTGAACCTCTTTCAGATGGATTCCGAAATTTCCATAAGAAAGGGCTTTCTGTTAGCTCTGAAGAAATGATGTTAGATAAAGCACAATTGCTTGGACTAACAGCTCCTGAGATGACAGTGCTTGTTGGTGGAATGAGGGCTCTCGGGATTAGCACAGACAATCATGGGCTGTTCTCAGAGACTCCAGGTAAACTAACTAGTGACTTTTTTGTAAACTTACTTGATATGAGTGTGGCATGGACACCGTCTGGAGATAACACTTACGAAGCAAAAGATCGTTCTTCAGGGGATAAAGTTAGAACTGCCACTAGAGTAGATTTAGTTTTTGGTTCCAACTCTCAACTAAGAGCTTTAGCTGAAGTTTATGCCAGTGATGATAGTAAACAGAAGTTTGTTAATGACTTTATTTCAGCTTGGAATAAAGTAATGAATGCCGACCTTGTATAAATATACCTAGCTTATATATAGATTTATTCAGAGTTATATTTACTTAATTCTGCCCTTGCTATGGCCCTTCTATGAACCTCATCTGGACCATCGCCTATACGCAAAAAACGGGTTGAAGTATATAGACCGGCTAAAGGTGTATCTTGAGATACCCCTGCCCCTCCATGTATCTGTATGGCTTTATCAATTACTCGAACTACCATATTAGGAACAGCTACTTTTATCTGGGCTATTTCACTTTTAGCAATTTTATTGCCCACGCTATCCATCATGTAAGCTGCCTTTAGAGTTAGAAGTCTGCACATTTCAATTTCAGTTCGGCAATCAGCAATGACATCATAATTACCTCCTAATTCAGCTAAAGGTTTACCGAAAGCTATTCTAGAAGTAGATCTTTTACAGAGTAGTTCAAGGGCCCTTTCAGCTTGACCTATCATGCGCATGCAGTGGTGAATTCTACCCGGACCTAGTCTTCCTTGAGCTATTTCAAAACCCCTACCCTCTCCTAATATTAAATTTTCTTTAGGTACCCTTACACCTTCAAAGGATAAGTGAGCATGACCTCCCGGAGCATGATCTACCCCATATACAGTTAACATTCTTTTTAGCTTTATCCCTTCAGCATCAGTGGGTATTAATATTTGAGATTGTCTTTGGTGCTTTGGATTATCAGGATTAGTTACCCCCATGAATATCATCACCTTACAGTCAGGATTACCAAAACCTGAGGTCCACCACTTCTCTCCGTTGATCACATAACTATCTCCTTCCGCCACAATAGTACTGCATATATTTGTAGCATCAGATGAAGCTACACCGGGTTCAGTCATAGCAAATGCAGACCTTATCTCTCCTTCTAAAAGAGGTTTAAGCCATTTGTCTTGTTGTTCCTTAGAACCGTATTTGTCTAAAACTTCCATATTACCGCTGTCGGGTGCAGAGCAATTAAACACTTCAGAAGCAAAACTTACTTGACCCATTATTTCAGCCAATGGTGCGTACTCAAGGTTCGTTAAACCAAATCCATTTTTACTTTCAGGCAAGAAAAAATTCCAAAGCCCTTGACTCTTTGCTTTGTTTTTTAATTCTTGAATTATGGGAGGCACCCTCCAAGGATTCCCTTCTTCTCTAAAGGCATCCATTTGAGAAGCATAGACTTTTTCTGCTGGCCAAATATGATCGTCCATAAATTTAGAAATCTGAACTGCCAAGTCTTTTACTCTGTCTGTTTGCTCTAAATTCATCAAACCTCTACATTAAATTCTTCATATGATACATTTGATTATATAGATTCAAGAGAGAACTTATGAAAGCTTTTAAATGGTTAGGATATTTAGGATTGGTTTATATAGTCCTTGTTTTCTTATTCGAAACAGTAATTCTTGGCTATAACCAACCTTCATTTGAGGACGAAGGAGGATGTTCTGAATTTGGTCAAGGTTGTGGCATACCTATGATTATCATTACAACTACTGATGAGAAGGGACAATCATCTGATCGAATGCTTGCTAGATTTACTAGTGCCGATGGGAAAATCTATGTTTCTGCTCATCACTGGCCTAGAAGTTGGTACAAAGAAGCAGTTAAAAACCCCAATGTAAAAGGTACAATTAATGGTGAAGTTAGAGACTATGTAGCTGTGCCTGTTGAGGGAGAAGAATTTGATATGGTGGATCGCGGTTTCCCTTTACGTCTTCCAGTAAAAATTATGATGGGATTCCCTCCGGAGAGGCAAATACTTCGCTTAGACCCTTAGATAATTAAATTACCTTTTATAGCTTTATCCATCCAGTCATACTAACAACATCTATTTAAAAAAAGATTTTTACTTCTGAATATTATCTTACTGCTAACTTCTGAATTTTTTTTAAACGTATCAGAAGAAGATTTTTTTTGGTATTGAACACCTTTATCCATCTCCTTTCTTTGTTCTTTAGAAAGAAAATATCCAGTTTTTATGTGGAATAAATGAGAGGCAACAGATGTACTTAAGACCAAGCCTCCTGAAGAATTTACAGAATAATCCTTGAATGGCTTTCCATCACAAAAAACCTCCACTTGATCGGTATTGGGAATATTTGAAACGCTGACTTTAGTTTTTTGATTAGTTTTCGTTTTATCTCCATCTTCAATTTTAAACACCAACAAACCTTTATCGTCATCATGGCAGGCTTGTTTTACTCCAACTGAAGGGAAGTCAATGCCATGAATTGATGGAGAATGATACTTTGTCAAATTAGGTTTATTAAACAACCTCTCCCAAGCACCAGGATCACAAACTTCAGCACACATAGCCAAAGCAGAAAGTTGCCCTCTGGGCCAGTTCTCTCCTAGATTAAACCAAAAACCAAATTGGCTATCATTTAAACCAAAGTATCTCGGTTCAAAGTTATCTTCGGCAAAGTTCCTTAATCTTTCATGGGTTATTTGGTCATCAAACTCTTTTGATATAGATAATCCTAGAGCTAACATTCTGTCAGCTAGACCAATCTGACCTGAAATAGGCTCATTAGGATCATCCCACTTTAAGAATCTAACCCCCTCCCTATAAAGTAACTCAGCAAATTCAGGAGCTTGAGGTTTAGCATAGAAAGCTATCGCTAAAGCGTGTGCTGGAGGGATTTTATGATGGTGATTCTTTAAAGCATCGTAATACATAGTTACCCATTGCAGAGTTCCTTTTTTATCGAAACCATAGTACTTATCTTTGGTGTAATCTAGCCAAGTCTTGTAAGCAGAATGTGCTCCTTTATCAAATACATTGTCATACATTTTTAGTCCTAACCCTGCTGCCGATAAACAAAAAGGCCAAGCTTTCGTGTTTTCACAATGAGGTCCCATCGGTGTCTTTGTCCAAGTCTCATG
>CAYFFW010000003.1:21406-73633 GCA_964342745.1 uncultured Gammaproteobacteria bacterium | reverse complement strand
GAATGCTGCGCTCTAAACCAGCTGAGCTACATAGCCATGAAGCGGATTGTCAAAGCCTAATGGTTCAAAGTCAAGATAACTTTAAACATTAAACCTAAAATGTATTATGTCTCCGTCTTTTACTAGATAATCACTACCTTCAGACCTTAATTTACCTGCTTTTTGTGCACCGTTTTCCCCGTCGTGCTCTATAAAGTCTTTATAGGAGATAGTTTCGGCCCGTATAAAACCTTTTTCAAAGTCAGTATGAATTTCACCTGCCGCTTGAGGAGCGCTTGATCCTTTAGTTACAGTCCATGCCCTTACTTCTTTAGGTCCTGCAGTAAAGAAAGTTTGTAATTTAAGCATCTCATAGCTTGCTCGTATGAGTTTATTTAATCCCGGCTCTTCCATATTAAGCTGTTCTAGAAACTCTCTAGCTTCATCTGAATCTAACTCAGCTAGTTCGGCTTCTATTTGATTACATAAAGGTAATACTTTAGCTCCTTTTGAGTCTGCATATTCTTGGAGTTGCTGAAGTAGCTCATTGCCCTCTGAATTTTCTTCTACATTAGCAACGTAAAGGCAAGGTTTCATTGTTATCAGTTGTAAGTCTTTGAAATATGTTTCGCAGTCTTCAGCATAAGAACTTTCCCTTCCTAAGGTACCTTGATTTAATTGGTCTTCCAGTTCTTGCAGTCTCTCAAATTGTTTAATGGCATCTTTATCTCCGCTTTTAGAAACTCTCTCTAATTTTATTCTGGCTTTATTGACCGTTTCCAGATCAGCGAGTAGCAGTTCCGTCTCAACGACTTCTAAATCGGTAATAGGGTCTATGTCATCATGTACGTGAGCTATATCGGGATTCTCAAAACACCTGACTACATGAATGATCGCCTGTGTTTCTCTAATATGAGAAAGGAATTGATTACCTAGGCCTTCCCCTTCGGAAGCGCCTTTAACTAGACCTGCTATATCGACAAACTCAGTGGTAGTTGGAATGGTCGCTTCAGGCTGAACAATTCTGGAAATATTATCCAATCTCTTGTCAGGTACAAACACTATTCCTTGGTTAGGTTCTATCGTACAAAAGGGGAAGTTTTGTGCTTCAATACCGGCTGCAGTTAACGCATTAAAAAGGGTAGATTTACCAACATTAGGTAATCCAACTATACCGCATTTTAAACTCATCTTAATTAATCGCTGTGGAGTTCAAGCATGGCCTTTTGCCAATCACCTTCAAAGATAGGGTTTATTGCTGAAAGCGTATCATCAAAAGCATTTTCAAGGATTTCTCTTTCTTTTTTGCTAACTTTACTAAGGACATACTTAATGACGTCCTTTTCTTCGGAAGGATGCCCTATACCTATCCTTAGGCGCTTGAATTCATTATCTCCTTTTAGATTTTTGATGATATCTCTTAACCCATTATGGCCTCCATGTCCTCCTGACTCTTTCAGCCTTATAGTTCCCAAAGGTAAATCCAGATCATCGTGAATTATTAAGATCTTTTCACTGGATAGATTTAGATATTTTTTTATAGATAATACTGTTCTACCACTTTCATTAACGTAGACAGATGGTACGGATAGATGAAGATGACATGTTTCTAATTCTTTTTCACCATAATGGCAAAAGAACTTATCTTTCTTGGATAAAGACACTTGATGCCTTGAAGCTAGTAGCTCTACAAAATCTGCACCAAAGTTATGTCGGGTTTTTTCATAGTCTTTTCCAGGATTTCCTAGGCCAACTATCAAAAGTTTATCTAAAGCCATCAATTAAAGGATGTTATCCTTCTTTAGTATCTTCACTTTTTTCTGAAGTTTCTTCACCACCTTCCTTGGGTTCTTCAGCTGAATCGTCTCCTTCTGCAGCTTCTCCTTCAGCAACTTCGCCTTCTTCGCCTTCTTCGCCTTCTAATACTTCCTCTTGTACTTCCTCTTCAATGATAATTTCTCTAGCTTCAGTGACTGAAACGGCAGCTTGGTCTCTATCTTCACCTTGAGAAAGAATTGGTATTTCTACGCCTTCTGGTAGTTTTATATCACTAAGTAAAACGCTATCACCTATATCCATTTCTAATACGTCAATTTCAAGAAATTCAGGTAAGTTAGAAGCCAAACAAGATATTTCAATATCATTAATTAAATGATTAACTTGACCTCCATTAGCCTTAACACCTATACAGGTTTCATCGTTTATTGTTCTTATAGGTACAATTAAAGTAATCTTAGAATCAGGATCAACTCTCATAAAATCAGCATGAATAACCCTAGAAGTTGCTGGATGTCTTTGAATTTCTTTTACTACTACATCTATATCTGTACCTTCTAAGGTGATCTTAAGGATTTGAGTCGCAAAGCCTGAAATTTCTGATGCTTTCACAATGTCCTTTTCCAGTATAGAAATTCTCTTGGGATCTTCCTTGCCTCCATAAACAACACCAGGAATAACTCCAGATCTTCTTAGACCTCTATTGGATGACTTTCCTTCAGTCAATCTTTCTGATGCAGCTAAATTTACTTGGTCACTCATTTAATTAATCTCCTTTGTAACTAATTACAGGAACATAGCACTTATTGATTCTTCATTATTAACTCTTCTTATTGCTTCAGCTAAAGTAGGGGCCATGGAGATCACCCTAATCTTTTTACATTCCTTAGCTGAATCAGAGAGCGGTATGGTATCTGTTACTACCAATTGATCAAGCTTTGATTTATTTATTTTTTTGATTGCTTCTCCTGAAAGGACCGGATGGACGATATAAGCACAAACTTTTTTTGCTCCCCGATCCTTTAATGCACCAGCTGCATTACAAAGAGTTCCAGCTGAATCGACAATATCATCTATTAGGACGCAGTCTTTATCTTTTACTTCTCCTATTACGTTCATTACTTCAGATTTATTATTTTCATCTCTCCTTTTATCTATAATTGCTAAATCACTCAGTTCCAAAACTTTTGCAAGAGCTCTCGATCTGACAACCCCTCCCACATCTGGTGAAACAATTAGAATATCGTTAAATTTCTGTTTGTTGATATCATCATGAATAATTCTAGTTCCATAAACATTATCTACAGGAATATCAAAGAATCCTTGAATTTGTTCAGAATGGAGTTCAACGGTCAACACCCTGTCTATACCTGACCTCTCCAATATATCAGCGACAACTTTAGCACTTATAGGAACCCTTTCTGATCTAACCCTTCTGTCTTGCCTAGCATAACCATAATAGGGAATAACAGCAGTTATTCTGCTAGCTGAAGATCTTTTAAGTGCATCCACTAATATTACTAGCTCCATTAGGTTTTCATGAGCAGGAGGGCAGGTGGGTTGAATTAAAAAAACATCCATTCCTCTAACGTTTTCTTCAATCTTTACACTAATTTCTCCATCACTAAATCTTTCGACTCTAGATTCTCCAAGCTTTAGACTTAGCTTCTTTGAAATCGCTTCAGAAAGTTCTCTATTCCCATTTCCTGAAAAAAGTACTAAACCTGGTCTTCTTGTATGCATATTCTCTCTCTTTTTATGGCTGGGGAGGCAGGATTCGAACCTGCGAATGGCGGCATCAAAAGCCGCTGCCTTACCGCTTGGCCACTCCCCAATATTTTGGGTGCGTATTTTATTCTATTAATTGTCTTAAAGGCGAATCATCTAAACTTTTTACAATAATTCCTTTTTCAAAATTCTTCAAAGCTTTTTTTCCTTCTTCCTGGTTTTTTAAAGGAACAAATACTGCAGATCCTGTTCCAGTAAGTCTTGGAGTACCAAAATCTTTTAATAATTCAAAGGCATTTTCTATTTCATAGAAGTTTTCTTTTGCCCAATTTTCAAAAGAATTAAAAGAAAAGCCATCTAAAAATTTTTCTTTTGATATAGGAGTCTTCTCTTCGATTTCTAGGTTATTAAAAGCCTCTTTAGTGCTGATATTTACTTCAGGAAAAATTAAGAGAAACAATTTGGATTGAAGACTAATTTGTTTAAATATCTCACCCCTACCTTCTGCCCAGCAATTTTTACCATGGATAAAAAAAGGAACATCTGAACCAAGCCCAAGACCTATTTCTAATAGCTCTTGTTTAGTTAATCCTGTTTGCCAAAGCTTATTTAAAACAATTAAAGTAGTAGCAGCATCTGAACTTCCTCCACCAAGCCCTTTTCCAATCGGAATCATTTTTTTTACGGATATATTTGCTCCAAGAGAAGAATTTGTTGCTTCCTTTAATGAAAGAGCTGCTTTATGAATTAGATTGTCTTTTATTTCATAAGGTTCCTGATTAAGTTGAATTTCTTTTTCAGTAACTTCAAAACTAATCTCATCAAATAAATCTATAAGTTGAAACACACTTCTAATTTCATGATAATCATCATTTCTTTTATTTATAACCTGTAAATGTAGATTTATCTTTGCTGGAGACTTAATTTTCATTTTTTCTAGATTAGAACTTTTTTTAAAATTATCTCTATTGAGTTCAAATTTTCATAAAAAATTATCTTAGAAGGTATTTTCATTTCTTGTTTTACTCCCTCTCTCTTTACATAGGATACAGACCAAGATCCAAAAGAGTTTATTTTATTTTCTCCTAAAATAATTGAGATAAGTTTTTCTACTTTTAAGTCTTGAGGAATAGGATCTGAAGATAATTTAAATTGATCATCTTTAAATAACTCAGAAAATGAAACTAAATCCTCCCTATTAAATAAAAATTTTCTTTCTGGTAGTAGGTAATTTTTTCCTAAAGTTAAGGTTACTTGGTTTCTCTGCCCCTTAAATACAAAGTAACCATTTTGTTTAAAGTCATTAATTTTAATTTTAAACTTTCCCTCTATAGTAAAATCTCTATCTTGAAAGATAATTTCAGGAGAATTATTAAGCTGGTTATTGGATGCACAACTTATTAAAACAGTTGATAAAAGAAATAGTAAAATCTTTATGTTGTGCTTATTCAAGTTATTAACATGCCTTTAATTAATTAAATCTATGATAGAAAGTATTTTAAATAAATTATCAGAAGTTTCAGAAAGATTTAATGAAATTGAGGTCCTTTTAAGTCACCCTGATGTAACTAAAGATCAAAAAAAATATATTAGCCTTACAAAAGAGTATTCAGAGCTTACACCTGTAGTAGAGGCTTATAAAGAAATTAAAATAACTCAAAATGCCATAGAGGAAGCCTCTCAGATGTCAGAGGATAAAGATGAAGATATAAGAGCTTTGGCTGAATCTGAACTAGAAGAGTTAAGGGGCAAAGTAAAGTTACTTGAAAGTAGTTTAAAAAAACTTTTACTTCCTAAAGATCCTGACGATTCAAAAAATGTCTTTTTAGAAATAAGAGCCGGGACTGGGGGTGATGAAGCTGCTTTATTTTCTGGGGATCTTTTTAGAATGTACTTAAGGGTAGCTGAAAGAAGAAATTGGAAAACTGAAGTTATTAGTGTTAGAGAAGGAGATCATGGAGGTTTTAAAGAATTAGTAACTAGAATAGAAGGAAACGATGTTTTTAAAAACCTTAAATTTGAAGCTGGGGTGCACAGAGTCCAAAGAGTACCTGAGACAGAATCACAAGGAAGGATACATACCTCGGCCTGTTCAGTAGCAGTTCTTCCAGAACTTACAGAATTTTCTGAGATAGAGATAGATAAGAATGATCTTCGAGTGGATACATTCAGGGCTTCTGGAGCAGGAGGTCAGCACGTAAATAAAACTGATTCGGCCGTTAGACTAACTCATGTTCCATCAGGACTAGTTGTAGAATGCCAAGATGGAAGATCTCAACATAAAAACAAAGAAAAGGCTTTAAGTTTATTAAAAACTAAATTGTTGGATGCAGAAAAGGAAAAAAAGAATGCTGAGCAAGCTGAGAATAGGAAGGTAATGGTGGGGTCTGGAGATAGATCAGAAAAAATAAGAACTTATAATTTTCCTCAGAATAGAATAACAGACCACAGGATTGAAATGTCCCTTCATAATTTAGCTTCTTTTTTAGATGGCGATATAGAAGAGATGACTACTGCATTATTAGAAGCTAACCAAGCTGAAGCTCTAGCAAATCTTGAGAAAGTCTAAGAATGGTTCAAACAGTTCAGGGATTTATTTCGGAAACACTTTCTTTTTCTGATCAAAAGAATGAACATTTATCTAAGTATGACTTAGAGCTTATGGCATGTGACTTGTTAAAGATAAATAGAACAAAACTATTTTCATCTTCGATTCATCTTGACTCAAATCAAATAGATAGGCTCTCTTCTATGGTTAATAGAAGAAATAATGGGGAACCACTTGCATATATTCTTGGTACAAAAGAATTTTGGAATCTTAATCTAGAAGTAAATAATAGTGTTCTTGTACCAAGACCAGAAACCGAAGTCATTGTTGAAGATATTTTATCTAATTTTCATCGCAAGGGTTTGAGTGTTCTTGATCTTGGAACGGGAAGTGGGGCAATAGGTTTATCATTAAAACAAGAAAGGAAAGATTGGCATGTCTATTGTTCTGATCTTTCAAAAAATGCATTAAATGTAGCTAAACAAAACTCAATTAAACACAATCTAGAAATTTATTTAGTTTGCAGTAACTGGTTAAATTCTTTCAAGCACAACTGTTTTGATTTAATAATAAGTAATCCACCTTATATTGAAGAAGGTAATCCAAATCTTATTTCTGATGGCTTAAAATTTGAGCCCAAAGAGGCTCTTGTTTCTGGGTTAAGTGGAAAAGAACATTTGTATGGAATTGTTTCATCAGCAGGACAGTATTTGAGGAAAGGAGGTTATTTGTATCTGGAGCATGCTCCTAAGCAAGCAAAAGAGTTAATGGTTTTGATGAAAAACTCTAAATTTACAAATTCGTCGGCTATTTATGACTTAAACGGAGACAAAAGAGCGATTAAAGCTCAAAGCGCATAGTCTATGAAAGATGAAGAATTGCTTCGATATAGCAGGCAAATAGTTCTACCAGAAGTAGATATAGATGGGCAGAAGAAAATAGAGAAATCTAAAGTATTAATTATTGGTTTAGGAGGTTTGGGCTCTGTTACAGCAAACTATTTATGTAGAGCTGGTATAGGGGAATTAACTGTCTGTGATTATGACGAAATAGATGTTTCTAATCTTCATAGGCAGATTCTATTTAATGATGAAGATATAGGTCTTAAAAAGACTGCCGTAACTAAGAAGAGATTAGGTTCTGCTAACCCCAAAATAAAAGTCAAAACAATTCAAGAGAAGCTAGATAAGAAGAAGCTTGATTTACTTTTGCGTAAAGAATTAATAGTTGTTGATTCAACAGATAATTTTCAAGCAAGATATGCTTTAAATGAGATTTGTTTTAAATACAAAAGACCTCTTATATCTGGTTCTGCTATTGGATGGAAGGGGCAATTGCTAAGGCTTAACTTCTCTGATAAAGAATCTCCTTGTTATGAGTGCCTTTATGGGTCTAATATGAAAGAGGATGAGAGTTGCTCTGAATCAGGAATCCTTGCACCCGTAACAGGGTTGATAGGTTGCTTGCAGGCATTGGAGGTAATTAAACTAATTTTGAATGAAGGCAACTCATCAGGGAGCCTCATTGAATTCGATGGATTATCAAACCAAAGCAGAATTTTAAAGGTAAAAAAAGATCCTGGATGCAGGGTTTGTAGTTAATAAAATGATAAAAAAAGGTTATATAGAGGGATTTTATGGCAGATTGATGACTCAAGATCATCGAAGCCTGATTTTAAAAAGATTAGCAGACCTCTCTATGGATTTTTACATATATGGTCCCAAAGAAGATCCTTTTCATCGTTCTAACTGGGCTACTAATTACCCAGAAGATTTAGCACTAGAGCTAAGATTGCTCAATAATGAAGGAGAGAAATTTGGAATAAAAACTTATATAGCTTTGTCTCCGATTATTAGTACTGAGGATGATTTAAAACAAGTAATAAATTCAGTTAATAAAAAAATTAAACAGTTTAAAGATATAGGGTTTAAGAGATTTGCCTTATTCTTTGATGATGTAGACTTTGATAGGGATGATAAATTAGCAAAAGTTCATTCAGAAATACTTAACTCTATTAATCAAGACCAAGAAGACCCAATTATTTTTTGTCCCACTGTTTACTGTAATAACTTTGCACGAGGAGAAATAAGTGAATCTTCCTATTTAAAAGAACTATCTAAGAATATTCCTATTGAAATGCCAATGCTTTGGACAGGAAAAGAAGTTGTTAGTAAAAATATTGATGATGAGGATATATCCTCTTTAAATAAGATATTTAAGAATCCAATAATTATTTGGGATAACTATTATGCTAATGACTATTGCCCCAGAAATTTATTTATTGGTGAATATAAAGGTAGGGAATTCTTGGAACATAGTCCTATAGGAATCGGGCTAAATGCAACTGGCCTACCTTTAACAGATTCAATAATACTCTCTCAATTTAAAGGGTTAAAAACTACTCAAGAAATATTAAAAGATTTTGGAGTACCTAGCTGCTTTAATGAGGTTTTTCCCTTTTTTGAAGGACCCTTTGATAGAACACCAAGTCTAAAAGACATTGAGGGTTTAGAGGGTCTTTTAAAACTTTCTGCTCCTTTGTGCATTGAATGGAAAAGTAACTTACAGTTGGAATGGGCTCCTTATCTTTGGAGTTTTTTTATAGATTTAAATCTTCTTGTAAAAAATTATAAGAATGAAGATCAAAAGGTACTTGAAGAGTGGGCTTCTCGAAGATATTCTAAACCGATAATGGAAGTCTTGTTTAGGGATAAAGAAAATAAATAAGGAGAAAAAATGTTAGGAAATATGCAAGAAGGTCAATTGCTGATCTCTGGTTTGATAGAACATGCTGAAACCTATCACACTAATACAGAAATTGTTTCTAGAACGGTAGAAGGGCCGATACATAGATATACTCTTAGAGATGCAGCTGATCGTTCTCGAAAATTAGCAAATGCTTTAGAGAAACTAGGGTTAAAGCAAGGGGACGTAGTAGGCACTTTAGCGTGGAATACTTACAGGCATTTTGAACTATATTTTGGTGTGTCGGGTATAGGGTGTGTTGTAAATACAGTTAATCCTAGACTTTTTCCAGAACAATTAACTTATATTATTAATCATGCCCAAAATAAGTATCTTTTTGTAGATTTATCTTTCGTTCAACTAGTCGAATCAATCTCTGATTCTTTAGAAGGCTTAAAAGGAATAATAATCCTTACTGATAAAGAACATATGCCTGAAACTAAACTTAAAAATGTTATTTGTTATGAAGAACTAATAGAGAATGAATCTAACCAATATAACTGGCCAATATTTGATGAAAATACAGCCTCAAGTCTTTGCTATACATCTGGAACAACAGGCAATCCTAAGGGAGTTCTTTATTCCCACAGATCTACAATTTTACATACTTGGATCGTCAGCTCTGGTAACGTAGCTAAGGTTTCAAGTTCATCAGTAATTCTTCCTGTAGTTCCAATGTTTCATGTCAATGCTTGGGGGATTCCTTATGCTTCAGCAATGTTTGGAGCAAAGTTAGTATTACCTGGACCTATGATGGATGGTGCCTCTATTTTTGAGTTAATTAATCAAGAAAAACCAGATCTTTTAATGGGAGTTCCTACAGTTTGGCTTGGTTTGTTGCAATACCTTAATGAAACAAATCAAACACTTGACTCAGTTACAACTGCACTAGTAGGTGGAGCGGCTGCACCAAGGGCTATGATTCAGGAATTTGAAGAGAAGCATGATGTATTTCTTATGCATGGTTGGGGTATGACTGAGATGAGTCCTTTAGGAACAGCTACAGTAAGAACAGCTGAGATGGAAGATATGGATATTGAAAAAAGATATGATCAACAACAAAAACAAGGTAAGGCTTTTTTTGGTGTAGATATGACCATAGCAGATGATGAAGGGAACGAGTTAGCTAAAGATGGAGTAGCTTTTGGTCGTTTACTAGTAAGAGGCCCTACTATTGTCGAAAGGTACTTTAAAAGTAATGAAAGTGCTTTAGATGATAATGGCTGGTTTGATACTGGGGACGTAGCAAAAATTCATTCTGACGGTTCAATGGAAATTGTCGATAGAAGTAAAGATGTTATTAAGTCTGGGGGAGAATGGATAAGTTCTATAGACTTAGAGAATGCTGCAGTAGGACATCCTGATGTTGCTGAAGCTTGCGTTATAGGAGTTTTACATAAAAAATGGGATGAAAGACCACTATTATTAGTAGTTAAAGTGGAAGGCAGAGAAGTTTCAAAAGAAGATATTTTATCCTTTTTAGAAGATAAAGTAGCAAAATGGTGGTTACCAGATGATGTAATTTTTGTTTCTGAACTTCCTCATACTGCAACTGGGAAATTGTTAAAAACAGATTTGAGAGATGAGTATAAAGAACACTTAATTGAGATAGGAGAATAATATGATTGGACTTGTACCGGCTGAGAAATTAGCAGACTATGTGGGCGAAGAAATAGGAAGTTCTGAATGGTTTGAAGTGGACCAAGAAAGAATAAATCAGTTCGCTGATGCTACATTAGATCATCAGTTTATTCATATAGATTCTGAGAAAGCTACACCTTTATTTGGCTCTACAATAGCTCATGGATTTTTATCCTTATCTTTAGTGCCCCATTTAACTTCTCAGGCCGTTTTAGCACCTGAAAATTTAAAGCATGTTTTTAATTATGGCCTTGATAAGGTTAGATTTATAAATCCTGTAAATGTAGGATCAAAGGTAAGGACCCATAGCAAAGTACTGGCTGTTGACGATAAGGGCGATGGGAGGTATTTAATGAAGACTGAAATTACTATGGAGATCGAGGGTATAGATAAGCCAGCATTTGTAGCTGAATCACTATCTATGTTTGTAACGTAAGTTCTCAAAAAATTCATTTTTTTTATAAAATCACGGAAGAAGTTTTATTATTCTTTTTATGAAAGAAGATCAAGAATTAAAAGCTAAGATAGTTGTTCAGGCTGTTAATTCAGTTAGAAGAGACCCGAAGGTTTCAGGAATAAATCTACTATCTATCTCGAAAGAATTGGGAGTTGAATTTACTGATATCACTAAATATTACTCTTCTATGGAAGATATATTTTTAGATCAACAGAAGGCTAACTGGAAATCAGTCTATAAATCTTTAAATAAAAAGATAAACAAAGCAAAAACGCCAGGTGATTTTAAGAAGGTATTTGATACTTTTCTAGAGGATTTTGTTTCAGATCTTTCTTCAGACGCAGATTTACATTGGGAAGTTTGTAGCTTTATACCTGTATGTCTTGAATTTAGGGAACAAAATAAAAGAGTATTAGCAGAAAAAATAAAGAATATTATTAAAAGAGGTTGGCCAGGAAAGACCCCTAATGTACTAGAAAGACAAACAGATCTCTTTATTTTAAGTTTCTACGGATTTGTTGATCATATAGTTCATAAGCCAAGGAAAGAAAGAACAAAAATTCTAAATGATTTTAGGAATATGCTAAATTTGCATTTACAGGATAGGTTATTCTTTTAATCGCTCCTTTAAAAGCTTATTAACTTGTTCTGGATTTGCTTTTCCTTTAGATTCTTTCATTACTTGACCCACAAAAAAGCTAAATAACTTATCTTTTCCTGATTGGTATTGTTTTAACTGTTCTGTATTTTGTTTAAGTACTTCTTCAATTATCGCTAATATCTTTGAAGAGTCAGTTACTTGCTTTAGGCCTTTACTCTCTATAATTTCTTCTGGGTCTTTTAATTCTTGCCACATAATTTCAAATACTTCTTTTGCAATTTTTCCTGAAATTGTTGAGTCTTTAATTTTTAATAAAAGAGCACCTAAATTTATTGCATTAACTCTTGATTCAGAAATGACTAAATTATCTTTATTTAGGAAAGCTGAAACTTCACCCATTATCCAGTTAGCTGCTAATTTCGGATCCTTAGATATATTTACTACTTCTTCAAAAAAATCTGAGAGATGAGGATCTACTGATAAAACATTTGCATCATATTTATTTAGTTCATATTCTTTAATAAACCTTTCTTCTTTTTGTTCAGAAAGTTCAGGCATATCTTTTCTAATAGACTCTATAAAATCATTATCTAAAATAACAGGAAGTAGGTCTGGTTCTGGAAAGTACCTGTAATCATTAGCGAATTCTTTAGACCTCATTGGTCTTGTTTCATTACGCTGAGAGTCATACAGCCTTGTTTCTTGTACTATCTTATTCCCAGATTCTAATAGCTTAACCTGTCTTTTTATTTCATGTTTTATAGCTTTCTCAACAAATTTAAATGAATTGACATTTTTTGTTTCTGTCCTAGTGCCTAGGTTCTTATCTCCTTTTTTTCTAACAGAAACATTAGCATCACATCTCATTGAACCTTCTGACATATTTCCATCAGATATTCCTAGATATCTAATAATAGAATGAATTTTTTTAAGATAAGATACTGCTTCTTCAGCTGAACTTAATTCAGGTTCAGAAACTATTTCTAATAATGGAGTTCCAGCCCTGTTAAGATCAATACCAGATTTATCTTTGAAACCTTCATGTATTGACTTTCCTGCATCCTCTTCTAGGTGTGCTCTTGTTACCCCAACTATCTTTTTTTTGCCTTCTTTACTGCTAATTTCTATAAGTCCACCTTCAACAATAGGGTCATCAAGTTGACTAATCTGGTAACCTTTAGGTAGGTCAGGGTAAAAATAGTTCTTTCTAGCAAATTGAGTAGGACTATTAATTTTTGCGTTTATTGATAAACCAAACTTAATTGCCATCTTCAAAACCTCTTCATTTAGAACTGGTAGCACCCCTGGCATCCCTAGATCAATATTACAAGCTTGGCTATTTGGATTTGAACCGAAAAGCGTACTTGCTCCTGAAAATATTTTTGATTTGGTAGCTAATTGGACGTGAACTTCAAGACCAATTACTGCTTCCCAGTCGGATGTTACTTTTTCCATTATTCTATTTCTGGCCAAGAATTATGCCATTCAGTATTTAATTGGTAATAATGCGCCATTCTTAGTAATTTACTTTCTTGCAGATTATCAGAAATTAGTTGAAGTCCTAAAGGCAGCCCATTATGTTCTCCACATGGCAAAGATATACCAGGAAGGCCAACTAAGTTAGCAGGAATTGTGAATATATCTTGTTGATACATTTCTATTGGATCGGACGTTTTAGCTCCTATTTCAAAGGAAGTATCAGGAGCAGTTGGAGAAATTATCATATCAACAGTCTTAAAGACTTCTTTGAAATCTTCAGAAATTAAATTTCTACATTTTTGAGCTTTTAAATAGTAAGCGTCATAGTATCCCGCCGAAAGAGCATAAGTGCCAATTAATATTCTTCTTTTAACTTCTGAACCAAAACCTTCTTCTCTAGTTCTCATATAGAGATCATCTAGATCTTTAGGGTCTTTACATCTATAGCCATATTTAACACCATCATATCGAGACAAGTTAGCAGAGCATTCAGCTGGGGCAATTACATAATATGCGGGTAAAGAAAGATCTAGGTGAGGTAAGTCAACATCAATAAATTTTACTCCAAGATTCTCGTAAATCTTTATGCTCTCTCTTATGCTTTCCTCTAGATATTCGGGAAGTTTCATAGAAAAGAACTGTTTTGGTAGTCCAACTTTCAGACCTTTCACATTTTCTTTAATTTCATTAACGAAGTTAGGGACCTTTATGTTAAGGCTGGTAGAGTCTTTAGCGTCATGACCTGACATTACTTGTAACAGGTGAGCTGCATCTTCAGCAGACTTAGATAAAACACCACCTTGATCTAGACTTGAAGCAAAAGCAATCATTCCATATCTTGAAACTCTCCCATAAGTAGGCTTGATACCAGTTAATCCACATAAAGAAGCTGGTTGTCTAATAGAACCGCCTGTATCTGTAGCTGTTGCTCCAGAAGCTAATCCGGCTGCAACAGAAGCAGCTGAACCTCCTGAGGACCCTCCAGGTACAAAGTTTAAGTTCCATGGATTCTTAACTTCACCATAATAACTAGTTTCATTTGAGGAGCCCATTGCAAACTCATCCATATTGGTTTTACCTAAAATCACAGAACCAGAATCTTCAAATTTTTTAACCACTGTAGAAGAGTAAGGGGAAATAAAATTAGATAGCATCTTAGAACCACAGGAAGTTAATATATCTTTGGTACAAAAAATATCTTTATGAGCTATTGGAATTCCATCAAGTGAATAGTTTGATTTTGATGCATACCTCTTATCAGACTCCTTAGCACCTTTAATAGCTTGATCATCTAAAACAGTTATAAAACTATTTATTTTCGAATCAAATCTTTTTATCCTATCAAGATAAGATTTAGTCAATTCTTCACTTGAAAAAGATTTTTCTTTTAAACCTTGAAGTTTTTCTTTTATTGAAAGTTTATATAGTTCACTCATATTAATCTTCGTCTTCAATCACTTTAGGAACCATAAAGAGTCCATTCATAGTGGAAGGTGCATTTTCTTGAAGATTTTCTCTATCATCTTTTTCTGTGACTTGATCTTTTCTTAAGGGTTGAGATATATCAAGAGGGTGAGACATTGGAGTAATAGATTTAGTATCAACTAAGTCCATTTTTTCGACTAGCTTAAGAATACTTTGTAATTCTTCTTTTAAAGAAGGAAGCTTTCTTTTATCAATATTTATTCTTGCTAAATAAGCTATTTGTTCTAAATCTTTATCTTTAAGGGACATAAATCTACTGTTTTCTTCTAGAAAAGTCGCTAATGTAGCACATTGTACCTTGCTCAAAAACTAAGCTATTGCTAGAGTAGCCATCTTTTAAAAAAACCAACAGATGTTAAAAAGACTAAAAGGATTATTTTCAAACGATCTATCTATTGATTTGGGCACTGCAAACACCCTAGTCTATGTTAGAGAAAAAGGAATAATTCTCGATGAACCTTCCGTTGTTGCAATTAAAACCCAACAAGGAGAGCGAACTGTTGTTGCAGTTGGTTCTGAAGCAAAAAAAATGTTGGGAAGAACACCCGGAAATATATCTGCAATTCGTCCTTTAAAAGATGGAGTAATTGCCGACTTTCAAGTCACTGAAGAGATGCTAAAACATTTTATTCAGTTAGTTCATGAGGATAGCTACATACGTCCTAGTCCAAGGATTCTAGTTTGTGTTCCTTGCCAATCTACTCAAGTTGAAAGAAGGGCGATTAGGGAATCAGTTTTAAAAGCAGGAGCCAGGGAAGTTAGGCTTATAGAAGAACCTATGGCAGCGGCAATAGGAGCTGGTTTGCCTGTAGAGGAGGCAAGTGGATCAATGGTTGTTGACATTGGAGGAGGAACAACAGAAATAGCAATCTTAGCTTTAAATGGAGTAGTTTATTCTAATTCACTGAAGGTAGGAGGGGATAGACTAGATGAATCTATTATTGCCTATGTTAGACGAAACCAAGGTGTTTTAATTGGAGATTCCTCAGCCGAAAAGATCAAACACGATATAGGAGCTGCTTCTCCTGAAGCTGAAGTTCTAGAATTAGAAGTTAGAGGTAGAAACCTTGCTGAAGGAACTCCTGTAACATTCTCTTTAGATAGCAAGCAGGTATATGATGCAATGTTGGAGCCTTTGTCTTCTATAGTACAAGCTATTAGATCTGCTCTTGAAGCTTCTCCACCTGAATTGAGTGCTGATATCTCTGAAAGAGGCATAGTACTTACTGGTGGGGGTGCTAAGTTAAGAGATATTGAAGTGTTAATTTCAAGTCAAACAGGAGTACCTGTGATTGTTGCAGAAGATCCATTAACTTGTGTTGCTAGAGGTGGAGGAAGAGCTCTAGAGATTATGGATAAATACGATATTGATTTACTCTCAACAGAATAAGTAAACTATTTTCTTTCTCTCTTTAGCTCGGTATCATCACGTAGATGAGTAGGGGAGATCATAAAGTATCCAAAATAACTGGTGAAGCAATCTTTACTATAAGACCTATCAGCTCTACGAAGTTCTTGATTTCTTCCATACTCTGTCTTTCAATCCTTACATTAGACATACAATTTAGTTTTTCAAATCACATAAGAGGATTTGCTCACGATTTACTATTTCCAATATATAAAATTGCAGAAATACCCCAAAATATTTTTAATACTTCTTCTGAAGCTTTAAGAAGAAATAAAGATCTTAGAGAAAGACTTGAGTTCTATCGAAAGGAAAATCTGAGACTTGTTTTAATTAATTCACAACTAAAGGATCTAACTGAAAGAAATAAAGAACTAGGTCTTTTGTGGGATTCTGCACAACAAGAAGAGAAATCATATTTATTAGCTAGAAAAGTCTTTCTTTCTTCAAATCCATTACAGCCATCATTAATATTAAAGGTAGAAGACCCAAGGTCTTCTGTTTTTGTTAATCAGCCTGTTCTTTCAAATGAGGGAATAATAGGGAAAATTAAATCTGTAGGTAAGATAAATAAAGAAGTTATGCTAGCGCAAGATCCCAAATCATTAATACCAGTAATCTCCTCCACCTCAAGGTTACATGGAATACTGAAAGGCAGAGGGTTAAAGAGAAAAGGTCTGTTAGTTAATATCAAAAAGACTACTTCTTTAAATGAAGGGGAACTACTTTATTCTTCTGGTCTAGGAGAAGTATTTCCACCAAACTTTTTAGTAGGAAAGATCATTAAAGTGGAAGAAAAAGTAGACAGTGAATTTCTTTCAGTAGAAGTTGAGTTCTTAAGCCTACCTGAGAGACTAGATTATTTCCTTATTTTTAATAAAGAAAGAAAAGATGACTGAAGATATAAAAAACTATTTAAAAATCTGCTTAACTTTAGTTATTTTTTTATTGCTAGATCTGCTTTCTTTCTCAACTACGTTAGATCAAATTATGCCTGCTTTTTTTCTTTTAGGGTTCATATATTGGAACATTGCTCTACCAGAAAAAATTAATCTATACTTTTCTGTATTATTTGGTTTTATTTTAGACTTTATAAACGGAAACCCTTTAGGATTGTACCCAATGATTCTAATTACTTTGTCTTATTTAGCACAAAGATTTTTCTATCAATTTAGGCCTTTGAGGTTTGTTCAGCAAGCTTTTATTATTTTTATTATTTTTTTAATTTTAAAATTTGTTTTAGCTATAGATTATAAGAATATTAATACTGAAGTATTGTCTTTAGCTGATAAAACTTATCTTTATAATTCAATAATTTTTTCCTTAGTGAATTCTTTTACTTGGATTCTTATTTATCAAGTTCTTAGAGAATACAGAAGAAGATGGATAAAAACTTAAAAAAGATAATACTGTTTTTTTGTGGTTAATTTAATTTTCAAAAGACTCTTAAAACTTCTATTTTTTATATCTTTAGTTTTTTTTCTTGGCCTGTCACTAATTTCCTTACTTCTTTCTAATAAGGAATCAACGACTAAATTATTCCAAGTTATTTCAGGCGAAATGGGATATGAAACCAATATTGAAATATCTAAATTAGATTGGTCATTGACCAAACAAATTATTTTTTTAGAGGATTTCAAAGTAAAGAAAATCGAAGAAAGAAATTCTCTTAATTCAAATTTATTAGAAATAGAAATAAATTGGTTAAATCTTCTTAATAAATCAAGTTTTTTAGGATTTAGGACTGATTTCCTGAATATAGAATTAGAAGATTTTGATTTAAATAATGAAGTTTTAGATGAAAGATCTAGTCTGTTTTTTATAAAAAATATAAAAACTGATATTAAAGAAATAAATCTTAAGGGATCTATCAAAGAAATTAATCTAACTGAGTATTTTAGTCTATTCTCGAATTCAGTGAATTACACGCCGTTTATTTTAAAAGCTAAAGATTTGTTTGTTTCTAATTTAAGGATAGGACCGTTACAATTTTTAAATACAAGAATACAGATGTTACCAGTCTCAAAGGGAAGGGAATTTAACTTCTCTAATAAGCAATTAAATGGAAATTTAGTAATTAAGCAACCACTCTCAGAAGGGTTAGAAATTAATCTATCAACATTGAACTTAGATTCAGAGGGCCTAAATAGTGCTAGTACTTTTGAATATCTTTTTGAAAACTTAACAATACCAATAAATTTTTCTGTAAATCAATTATTTATAAAAAATATTGATTATGGGAGTCTGAGTTTTTTTATTAATAGGGAAGAGGAAGGTCTTTATTTTAATAATATTGAGGTAAGCTTTTTAAACTTAGAAGAAGGAGTTTATGATAAGAGAATAAGAGACAACAGACTTTTTATTTATAGAGAAGATTCAAAACCACAATCGACTTTTCAGGGGTTTTTAAATACGGATAATCTCACTGAATATATAAATAGATTTAATGAAGAAGGTGAGAGTGTGAATTTTCTTGCAGGTCCTTCAGAGATAAGCTTTGAGTTATCTTGGAGCGGCTTTCCAGATGAATTTGTCACAAAAAATTTAATAGGGAGCATATCTTTTAGAGTAGATGACTTTAAAACCATAGAGACAAAATCAGATTCTATAAGCCCTTCTAGTCTTTTAAGATTAATAAGCTTATTTAATGTTTCAAGAACTTTTGGAGATCTAACTAACTTAAATTTCAAAGAAAAATTTAAGAAAGGGTTCCAAGCAGATCGAGTTGAAGGGTTAATTGAAATTAAAATAGATGAAATAACCATTTTAGAGCCAATAGTTTTTAGGAGCGGATCAGGGGAATTTAAGTGGAGTGGATTTATACAAAAAAACAAAAATGGAGATCTAGGGAACCTTTCCTTAGATGTCTTAATAACCTTGCCCTTAAGAGAGTACCTGCCTGCATATGCTTTAATTCTAGGCGGTCCTATAACTGCTGCAACTGTATATATAGCTGGGAAAGCTTTTAAAAAGCCGATTAATAAGTTAAGTAGCGGAAAATGGCGGATATCAGGAAATATAAAAGATCCCAAAACTGAATTTATAGAGTGGTTTAAATAGTCTTTACCCAGATAGATAATAATCACTTAGAGAGAAGCATAAAGCTTGTTACTAAGTAGAAGTTTTTAGACTCTTTGTCGTGCAGAAAGTATTTGAGCTTTCTTTCGGTATTTTGAAACAGTACGTCTAGCAACAGTTACTTTATATTCTTCTTCAAGGTATTTTTTTATCTTGCTATCGCTTAGTGGTTTAGATTTATTTTCATTTTCTATAATTTCACCAATCAATTTTTCAAGTTGACTTGGAGATGTACTTTTAGTGTCTGATGATCTTAAATTTACTTTCTTTTCAAGAAGAGAAGAGATTGGAATATTCTTCTGCTTAAATTCTAAATACTTAGATTTAACTATCCTTGAAATAGTTGATTCACTAACACCTGTTGTTTGAGAAATATCTTTTAACGATAAAGGTTTTAATTCTTCAGAATGCAGCAAGAAACGTGACTGTTTTGAAATTATATATTTTCCTACTATTAGCAGAGTATTTTGTCTTCTCTCTAGACCATTTATAAAGGATAGACTTTCCTCTTTTTTTATTGACCCTGACTGCTTTATATTATTTTTTACCTTTTCACTTAAGGATTCTATTATGAAAGAGTCATTTAATAGCACTTCTAAATTATCTGAAATTTCTTTTACTACTAAATCAGGCCTAATATAACTAATTTCGCTTATATTTCTTTGGCTATTTGGATTAAATTTAAGTTTCTTAAGGATATTAATAACTTTCGGGTCTAAGTTAGCTATTTTTAATTTGTCTTCAGATATTTCTCGGAGTATTTTCTTAATATCTGATTTTTCATTTTCATTTATCTCTAAATGCTCAGTTTGGACATTGAGAGATTCAAGAATATTTCTATAACAACACCCTACAGGCTCCAAGTTTTGAATTTGCTTTAAGATTCCATCTATGTCTTCTATGGAAATAATGAGATTATATGATTCCAGAATATAAGAAATTAGATCTTGATAATCCAGGCTGGTATCTAATCTTCCATTTTCATCTACAGAGTCTATTAAGTATTCCCCAATGGAAATTTCATATTCTTCTAGACTCAACAAATAAAGTTGGTCTAGAAGTTTTACCCTGATGTCATCATCTTCGTTTTGAATAAGATCTTTAGAGATACTATCATTCAATCCTAATGTGCCTCTGTATTTATCCTCTAAAACTATATCTTTGAATAATATAAAGTCTTTACTTTTTTCTTCTTCACAAAATTCCAGGATAATCTCATTGAGTTTTTCTCTTATATTAAGACCAGATAAGTTCAGTAGTTTTATTTGACTTTGAAGAAGGGGGGTTATTACCAAGGTTTGTTTTTTTTGTTGTTTTAATCTTTGCTTCATGGAAAGATTAAAAATCCTCACCTAAATATATTTTCTTAACTAGTGCATTTTTAGAAATTTTTGATGGCGGCCCTTCTGCTATCGATTTACCCTCATTCATGATCAAAACGTTGTCACAGATTTCCATTGCTTCTCTGACATTGTGATCACTTATAAGAATACCCAAGTTCATATTCTTTAGTTTCTTTAAAGTATCTTTTAATTCCGTAACTGCAATAGGGTCTATTCCTGCAAAAGGTTCATCCAGAAGTATAAACTTTGGGTTAGAGCTTAAAGATCTAGCAATTTCAACTCTTCTTCTTTCTCCACCAGATAGCTTCATAGATTTTGTTTTTAGAAAATTTGCTAAATTAAACTCTTTAATCAGCCTTTTAAGTTCCTTATTTCTTTCCTCTTTATTTAAATCTTTTCTTTGCTCTAAAGCTGCTAAGATATTTTCTTCTACATTTAGATTTCTAAAAATTGAAGGTTCTTGGGGAAGATATGTAAGTCCTAAATTAGCTCTAGAAGAGACACTTTTATGAGTTACATCTATTTCATCTAATAGAATCTTTCCTGAGTCAGGTCTTATTAAACCTGCAATCAAATAAAAGAAAGTAGTTTTACCTGCTCCATTTGGTCCAAGCAACCCTAGTATCTCTCCTTGTCTAACAGAGACATTAAGTGTGTCTACAACAGTTTTACCAGAATAAGTTTTAACTAGGTTTTGAGATTTGAGTTCCATTTTAAGATTTAATTATTTTTGATTTCTTAGAACTAATTATTTTCTTAGTTTTAAAATTAAATTCAATCTCTTCAGCTGTAATTATAGAAGAATTTATATTTACTTCTGCAGAGCCTTTCATGCTTAGTATCTCAGAAGGGCTTCTATAAATTATCAAATCAGCTTTTCCTTGGAATTTATTTTCAGTTTCATTATTTACAAAATGAGCATTGTCAAAAGAAATTTCTTTACCTATACCACTTGAATTGGTCGTAATACTAAATCCAGATGAAATTAAGTTTAAAGAAGAGTTTTTTACCATGACTTTATTGTCTGAAGAATATGTTTTATTTTTTAGATTTACGCTCAAACTATCAGTGAAAAGATCGATTTTGTCTTCCGTTTCTGAAACTGTTAAATGAACATTATTTCTCATTATTAAGCTTTCCTCAGGCAGATGAAGAGATGCACTCACTGAAGAAGCGGAACTTTGAGTATTTCCTTGAACAAACGATTTAAATAATGGCTCATACAATAAAAAGTTTTTTTCTTTATCCTCTTCTACAAGTTTTAGTGAACTTAATTCAAAGAAACCCGAAGAATTTTCAATTCTCCAAAATGGTTTTTCAGCAGAAAAAAGTTGAGTTGGCAGGCTTTCTCTATCTTTATATGGACTAAATAAAATTTCTGGTCTGTAAAAAATTATGAGTGCTCCAAATAAAACTAGACTAATAATAAAGAAAGTATTTCTTTTCACTTAAAATTTTAAACTAAGCCTGATTGCATCAAATCATGCATACGTAAAACGCCAACAGGGCTGTTCGAGGAGTTCAAGACAACTAATACATATATATTATTCTTTTCCATTAGGTCTATAGCTTTTGCAGCTAAAGAAAACTCTTGGATAGTTTTTGCATTCTTGGACATAACTGAGGATATCTTAGTTTTGTGAATATCTTTCTTTAATTCAATCGTTCTTCTTAAATCACCATCGGTAAAAACTCCTTTGAGTTTCCTTTTTTCAATGACAAGTACTATCCCAAGGCCTTTATTTGAAATTTCTACTAAAGCTTCTGAAAGTGGTGTATTTGGAGTTACAGAAGGCAGGCTTTTTCCTTTATTCATAATATCTTTTACTTTTAAAGTTAATTTTTTACCCAATTTTCCTCCAGGGTGAGATTTAGCAAAATCTTCAGGGCTAAATTTTTTGCTTTCAAGCAAAGCAATTGCTAAGGCATCCCCTAAAGCTAAAGCTGCTGTGGTACTTGAAGTGGGTGCTAGGTCTAAAGGGCAAGCTTCTTTAAAGACCCCAGTTGAAATATTAATGTCAGTTTTTTTTGCTATTGTAGATTCAGTTGGACCAGTCACAGAAAAGACCTTACATCCAATACCTTTCAAAGAGGGTATCAAACTGACCACTTCTTTAGATTCTCCAGAATGGGAAAACACTAAAATGCAGTCAGCTTTAGATATCATACCCATATCCCCATGAAGTGCCTCAGTTGCATGTATGAAGTAAGAAGGAGATCCTGTGCTTGAAAGGGTAGCTGATATTTTTTGAGCTATATGACCTGATTTACCTACCCCTATAGTAATTATCTTACCTTTTGACTTAAGAATTGCTTCACATATCTTAGAAAAATTAGGGTCTAAGTTTTCAGAAAGTTTTTTTAAGGCCTTAGCCTCAATATTAAGTGTCCTTTTAGCTGATGTAACATGATTTTTTTTCTTCATAGCATTCTTTCTAATTATCTAAGTGTAAGCTAATGATAATGATATGAAATAACTTATAAACAATAAAATACATATAGATATACTAGCTCTTTTAGGTTCTTTAATTCTAAGGAAGATATAAAGACAAAATATAACAGTTACAAATAAAAGTAGGCCCAAAAGAGGAACCCATTTTATGTAATTAAAATTTGTATATGTACCCATGATTCCAGGAATCGCTAATACTAAAAGACCATTAAAGATATTTGAGCCTATAAGAGTTCCAGCAACAGTTTCATTTCTTCCTTTTAAAGCCAAAGCAAGTGAAGCAGCTATTTCAGGGATGCTGGTACCAATTGCTAAAACTGTAAAACCTATAAACAGCTCTCCTGCACCAAAGCTAACTAATAGATCTAAAGCTCCCCGGGTTATAAGCCAAGCAGCCAGAACTAAAAAGAAAATAGACATTAATAATTTAAGAATTAAATGCTCTTCCTTTAGCTCTTCAACCTGAAAGTCACTTACGGTATCTGCTTTGTACCAGATAAGAATAACTACAATCAACGAAGAAATAAGAAGCAAAGAAGATAATTTAGAAAAAGGATTAAAAAATAAAACCAGACAAACTATAAGTGTAGAAACAATAAGAATAATCAAATTTAGTGATATTTCTTTAACAGAAGAGAAAACCTTATTTTTGTAAAATAATACCCCTAAAGTTAGACCAAAAACTAAAGCTATGTTTGCCACATTGGAACCAATTACATTCCCAACTACCATTAAAGGTTTATTCTCTAAAGCTGCAAAGAAACTTGTAAGTATCTCAGGAGCTGAAGTTCCAAAAGCTATGATTGTTGAACCAATAAGGAAGGGTGATATGCCATATTTATTCGAAGCTAGAACAGAATATTTTTCAAGTTTTTCAGCACTAACCCATACAAGCACTATTCCAGTTACTATATAAAAAATGGTTAAAATACTCACTTAAAGGTTCTCAAAGAATGAACTTTAATTCACTAAGGTTGTTTAAAGCAGGTGATATAATAACTTCAAAATTCATATAGCTCTAATTATCTCCCTATACTATGAGACAACACTTTTCTTTTATTAGTTTAATTTTCTGCATAAATTTATTGTTTACATTGACAGTAAGTGGCGAGAGTTCTCCTGAGTATGTTGAAAAAATACATGCGGATATTGTTAAAGTAGTTAAAGAAAAGCAATCAGTTTACATAGAGAACCCTGATGAATTCATAGATGCAATTTCATCTTCTTTACAACCTTTAGTCGATTTTAAAAGAATATCAAGAAATGTAATGGGTAAACACTATAAATTGGCTACTAAAGATCAAATAATGAGATTCACAGAAGTCTTCGAAAGAAGCCTTTTAAGGACTTATTCAAAGACACTTGCTGAATTTAAAGATGAAGAAATAATAGTTTCACCTGAATCAATGAAGTCTAGTAAAAGTAAAAAAGAAAAAGTTTTTCTCAAGATTGTTACCTCTACAAAGGTTTATCCTGCTACCTATGACATGTATTTAAATGAAAATGGAAAGTGGAAGCTTATCAATATTGTTATAAATGGGGTTAATCTTGGATTAACATTTAGAAATCAGTTCTACTCTCTTATGAAAACTGAAGATAATGATATGGATGTGGTAATTGATAAGTGGATAACTTCAATTTAATTAAACTTAAACATGGATAAGCTCTTAATAAAAGGTAGGAATCAATTGGTAGGAGAGATATTTGCTTCAGGTGCAAAAAATTCTGCTTTGCCAATTTTAGCAGCTTCTTTATTAGCTGATTCTCCTATGAAAGTAGGTAATTTACCTCATTTGAATGATGTCACAACTATGATCGAACTCTTAGGCTCTATGGGAATAGAGATAATGCTTAATGAGGATATGGACGTTTTTATTGACTCTTCTTCAATTAAAAATCTAAATGCTAGATATGAACTAGTTAAAACCATGAGAGCATCTGTATTAGTTCTTGGTCCCTTACTTTCTAAATTTAAGAAAGCCAAAGTCGCACTTCCCGGAGGATGTGCTATTGGTAGTAGGCCAGTAAATCTTCACATTGATGCCATGAGAAGTATGGGAGCAACAATTTCTTTAGAAGCAGGCTATATAAATGCCGAAGTAAAAGGCAGACTTAAAGGAACAACAATAGATTTTGATCCAGTGAGCGTAACTGCAACTGAGAACGTAATAATGGCTGCTTCCTTAGCAGAAGGAACAACTAAAATAAATAATGCGGCTAAAGAACCAGAGGTTGTTGATTTAGCTCTTTGTCTGAATCAAATGGGAGCTGATATTAAAGGCCAAGGAACAGATCAGATTATTATAGAAGGCGTCGAAACATTACAGGGGTGTAATTTTTCAGTCATGCCCGATAGAGTTGAAACAGCTACTTACTTAACTGCTGTAGCTATGACAGGTGGACACATAAAAATAAGAGGAAGTAGACCTGATTCAGTAGAATCTGTTGTTAGTAAATTAAAGGAAGTTGGAGCTACCATCGAATCTGGTGAGGACTGGCTTTCTCTAAAAATGGAAAAAGAAAGACCAATAGCTACAAGCTTAAGTACAGGGCCCTATCCTTCTTTTCCTACAGATATGCAGGCTCAATTTATTGCTCTAAATTCTATTGCAGAGGGAACCTCTACAGTAACTGAGAATATATTTGAAAACAGATTTATGCATGTTCAAGAGATAGTCCGAATGGGAGGAAAAATTTCTTTAAGAGGAAATACAGCTATCATCGAAGGAGCAAAGAATTTGATAGGAGCTCCAGTAATGGCTACAGACCTTAGAGCTTCTGCTAGCTTAGTTTTAGCTGGTTTAGTAGCTGAAGGAACAACACAAATTGACCGTATTTATCATATAGATAGAGGTTACGAAAGAATAGAAGAAAAATTAAATATTCTAGGAGCAGATATAGAAAGGATTTCTTAAAAAATGAAAGAATTACCAGAATTAATAATTGCAATTCAAAAGGGTAGAGTTTTAGATAAATTCTTAGATTTAATAAAAGAGACAAGGTTTCAATTAAAGAAAAACCCTAAGAAAACTAGAAAAATACTAATTGATACGAATACTCCTAACATCAAAGTCCTTGTTGTGAGGGGTTGGGATATTCCTACCTATGTTTCTTCAGGTATAGCTCATTTAGGTATAGTTGGTAAAGATATTATTATGGAAAAGGAATCTGAAGAGTTTATAGAGCTTGAAGATTTATCTATATGTAAGTGTAGGCTTTCTTTGGCTGCTAAAAGTCTAAATTTTAATAGAAAGTCAAAGTTGAAAGTGGCAACAAAATACCCAAATATAGCAAAGACCTTTCTAGAAGAAAAAGGACTTCAGTCAGACATCATTTATTTACATGGTTCGCAAGAAATAGCTCCAGAAATGGGGTTATCTGATGTGATTATTGATTTAGTAGATTCTGGAAAGACCTTGAAAGAAAATGGTCTAAAAGAAATAGAAGTAGTAAGAGATATCTCTACTAGATTGATTGCCAATATAGCCAGCTTAAAAACTAAGAAAAATCTTATAGAAGATTTTATGTCTTCATTTAACTAGTTTTTTTATGTTCGGGTTTAAATTAGATAGCGAAGAAAAAGAATTCTTAAAAGGATTTAAGGATTATCTTGATAATAGAATATCATTTAATTCAGATTTATCTAAAGAAGTTCTAAGGATTATTAATAAGGTAAAAATAGGGGGCGATAAGGCCATAATCAATCTAACCAATAAGTTAGATGATAGAAACGTCAAAATTTCACAAGAACTAGTAATTGATAAGGAAGAAATTCAAAGATCCACTAAGAAAGTTGAAAAGAAGGTGATAGAGGCTCTGAATTTTTCTTTTAATAGGATTGCTAAATTTTATAGTGAAGATTTTAACCATAGAGAAAAAAATATTAATGAGGAGGTAAGTCAGTATGTAAGAGCCTTACAAAAAGTCCTTATATATGCACCCGGAGGCAAGGCCTCCTATCCTTCAACTGTTCTTATGGCTTCAGCTCCTGCAAAAGCTGCAGGAGTAAATGAGATTTATTTAACTACTCCATTTATGAACAATAAACCTAATGATCTAGTTCTTGCTGCCTGTTCTATAGCTGGTATAGATAAAGTTTTTTCTATTGGAGGTGCACAGGCAATAGCTGCATTTACATATGGAAGTGAAACTATACCAAGAGTTCAAAAGATTATAGGTCCAGGAAATAAATATGTTTCTGAGGCTAAAAAACTATTATTTGGAGAGGTTGGAGTAGATATGATAGCAGGACCATCTGAATTAGTTGTAGTAGCAGATAAAACATCTAATCCAAGAACAATTGCTCTAGATTTAATGGCTCAAGCAGAACATGACGAACATGCCTGTACCATATTAATTTCATCAGATATGCATTTAATTGAAAAAGTTCAAGATTACATTAAAGAGACACTTCCATTACTTCAAAGAAAAAAAGTTATAGAGAAATCTCTAAGTAATTATGGACTGTTAGTAAAAGCAATAGACAATATTGAATCTATCTCTATAGCAAATAAGTTAGCACCAGAACATCTACATTTAGTTTGCTCAGAGGCTAATAAGTTAAAAAAGTTAGTTAAATCAGCAGGAGCTATATTGGTTGGAGAGGATTCGGCTAATGGTCTCTCTGATTATGTGTTAGGACCTAGTCACATTTTACCTACAATGGGGACTTCAAGGTTTACTTCGATTTTAAGAAAGGAGGATTTCTTGATTTCATCTGCTTATATTCATTTAAATCCAGACATTGATACAGAAGGTTTTAATGAGCTTATACATCATGCATCAGTTATTGCTGAAGCAGAAGGTCTTACAGCACACTCTCTTTCATTAAATGAGAGAAAAAAGCCAATTTAGTTTGGCATCCTTGAAGTAAGAAGATCAATATCAAGGTAACTATAATCTCTTAAAATTTTAAGTTTAATGACAGTGCCTGGTTTTGATCTCGCAAATTCTTGGAATAAAAGAGAGTACGAAGATTTTTGTCCATTTATTTCAACTATCAAATCTCCTTCCTGTAATTTTGCTTTCTTAGCCGGACCATTTGGATATATATAGCTAATACTTAGTTTATTTTCTCTAGACAATATTCGTCTATCTATACCAAAACCTAACCAACCTCGCCTAACTTCACCAAACTGTATTAGATCATTGACAATCTCTATTACTTTCAAAGAAGGTATAGCCAGACCAATTCCTTCCGATCCTCCAGAGCTGCTTCTTATTAGAGTGTTTATTCCAACTAATCGACCTGTTGCGTCAATTAAAGCTCCCCCAGAATTACCTCTATTTATAGCTGCATCTGTCTGAATATAATCTGAATACGGATTATTAAATTCTCTTCCTGTGGCACTTACTATGCCCATACTCACTGATTGCCCCAAGCCATATGGGTTACCTATAGCCAAAACAATATCTCCTATTTTTAGGCTATCTGAATTTCCTATCTCCATAGAAGATAACTCTTCATTTTGATTTATTTTTAATACCGCTAAATCAGTTCCTTTATCTATGCCTATAATTTTAGCTTCCTCCTTTCTCCCACTAGGTAACTCAACTGTAATACCTAGGCTTTTATCTCCTATTACATGCTGATTAGTAAGAATATAACCACTTTCATAAAGAATAACTCCAGACCCTAGGCTAGATTGAATTCTCGATTTATTTAAACCAAATATTGAATTAAACCTTTCAGAAAAAGGAAGTTGAGATCTATTATTATCTACAATTACACTGCTATATATGTTTACTACAGAAGAAGATGCCTTGTTAACTGCTTCATTAAAAGAAGCTATTTTTAACAGACTATTAGGTTCTACTTTCTCCTCGCTTTGATCTTGAAGTCCAAAAATTAAAAAAATTAAGATACCCAGGACAGCACCAAAAAATATTGAAGCTAAATAAGGTAAATATTTCTTTAAATCAAGGTAGTCCATGGTTTAAGGTTAATATATTGAGTTTAAATAAAAAAGGAAAACAACTTCTTGTATTTTTAACTATTAATATTTATTAAGTTAATGTTGTGTCTACCCCATTAGGTAGATTAAAATGCGCGCGCTTTCCTAAGGTAGGAATTTCATGAAAACCCAGAGTTTTAAACAGTCAGATATAAAGGAATCTTGGATATTAGTAGATGCTAAAGATAAAACCCTTGGACGTTTAGCAAGCACCCTTGCCCGGAGGTTAAGTGGTAAGCATAAACCTGAGTATACTCCAAATGCTGATTTAGGTGACTACATAGTAGTTATTAATGCTGATAAAATTCACGTAACAGGCAGTAAGCTAGATCAAAAGAAATATTTTAAACATTCAGGCTATCCAGGAGGTATCAAATCTAGGACCTTAGAAGAAGTTTTAAGGAGTTCTCCAGAAGACGCTATAAAATCTGCAGTTAAAGGTATGTTACCTAAAAGTAAGCTAGGAAAGAAGATGTTAACTAAGCTTAAAGTTTACAGAAACTCTGAGCATCCTCATTTAGCACAAAAACCAGATAAACTAGAAATATAAGGGAAGAAATTGAACCAGATAGTAACAGTAGGTAGAAGAAAAACATCTAAAGCTAGAGTCTTTTTAGCTAAAGGTTCCGGCTTAATAACAGTCAATAAGAAGAAACTAGAAGATTACTTTGGTAGAGAGGTAGCTAGAATGGTAGTTAAACAACCTCTAGAAGCAGTTAACTTATCAGATGGTGTTGACATTAAAGCTACTGTCCGAGGAGGAGGTAGCTTTGGACAGGCTGGTGCTATACAGCTTGGGATTGCTAGAGCTCTTGTTCAATATGATGAGAGTTTAAAATCTTCTCTCAAAAAGGAAGGTTTTTTAACAAGAGACTCTAGAAAGGTAGAAAGAAAGAAAGTCGGACTGAGAAAGGCAAGAAAAAGACCACAATATTCAAAAAGATAACATGCGGCCAAAGAATCCTTCTAATCCAGGAAGAAGAAAGTTCTTAATTGCTGCAACTTCTTTTGTTGGAACTGGTGCTGTGATTGGAGCTGCAATTCCTTTTGTAGCGGCATTTAATCCTAGTGAGCAAGCAAAAGCGGCTGGAGCTCCTGCGAAGGCAGATATTAGTAAATTAGGAAAAGGTGAAATGATGTTAGTTGAATGGAGAGGAATCCCTATTTATATAATTAGACATACAGATCAATCATTGGCAGCACTAAATAAAAACCTCTCTAGACTTTCAGACCCAGACTCTACAGAAGATCAACAACCAGATTATGCTAGAAATTCTAATAGGTCTAGAAGAGAAGAAATTGTAGTTTTGGAAGCTGTTTGCACTCATCTTTCTTGTGCACCTAAATTTTATCCTGAATTAGGTGTTACGGATTTTGATACAGATTGGCAGGGGGGTTTCTTCTGTCCTTGCCATGGATCAAAGTTTGACTTAGTTGGAAGAGTTTATTCTGGGGTACCTGCTCCAACAAACCTTTCAGTTCCTCCTCACTATTATGAAAGTGAACAGGTACTTGTTATTGGTGAAGACGGAGAAGTTACATAATGCTCACAAAGCTATTAAATTGGGTTGATGATAGGTTCCCTTTAACAGATACCTTTGAAAGGCATTTGAGTAAGTATCCTGCTCCAATAGGACAAAATATTTGGTATCTAGCAGGAGTCCTATTAATAGTTGTTTTGGTAATTCAATTGATTTCAGGTATCTGGCTCTTAATGAACTATGTACCTACTTCTGAAGGGGCTTTTGCATCCATTCAATACATTATGAGGGATGTCGATTATGGGTGGGTTATTAGATATATGCATACTACTGGCGCTTCGATGTTCTTCTTACTTATCTACTTGCATATGTTCAGAGGTCTTCTCTACGGTTCTTATCAAAAACCCAGGGAACTTCTCTGGGTCTTAGGTTGGATAACCTACATAATTCTAGTTGCAGAAGGTTTTACAGGTTATGTTTTACCTTGGGGACAGATGTCTTTTTGGGCTGCTCAAGTTATATTATCTCTTATTGGTTCGATACCTGTTTTTGGAGAAGAACTTCTTACTTGGATTAGAGGTGATTATCTTATTTCAGGTATAACACTTAGTAGGCTTTTTGCTTTTCATGTTGTCCTTTTACCATTAGCTTTAATAGCAGTAGTTTTTGTTCACATCATTGCTCTTCATGAAGTTGGATCCAATAACCCTGAAGGAGTTGATGTAAAAAAACATTTAGACGATGATGGTGTTCCCTTAGATAGTGTCCCTTTCTTTCCTTATGATGTTGTGAAAGATCTCTTTGCTATAGGAGTTTTCCTTATTTTATTTTGTTTTATTCTCTTCTTTTTCCCAGATGGAGGAGGTTATTTCATTGAATACATTAATTATGAAGAGGCAAATAATTTAAAAACACCTGAACACATAGTTCCCGCATGGTATTACACACCTTACTACGCAATGTTACGTGCAATAACTTTTCCTATAGGACCACTAACTGCAAAATTCTTGGGATTTATGGTTATGGTTGCTGCTATGGTAATAATTGCACTTGTTCCGTGGTTAGACAGAAGTCCGGTAAAATCAATTAGATATAAAGGCATTTATAGCAAAATAGCTCTTTTCTTACTTGTATTTAGCTTTTTAGTACTGGGGTACCTTGGGATGGTAGCTCCTAATCCACTTAGAACAACTTTAGCTCAGGTCTTCACAGCTCTTTATTTTTTATATTTCATTCTTATGCCTTTTTACACAAAATATGAAAAATGTAAGGAAGTCCCAAGCAGGATTAAGGTTAGATGAAATTTCTAATTGTCATATTATTTATAATTTCTTTTAAGTTATTTTCAGCAGAGGGCGGACCTTGTGGTAACTATTTATCTGAGGATGTTGCTATGGGCCTATGTGAAGAATTTAAATCAGAGCATGAAAACAAAGCATCCTTGCAAAGAGGCGCAAAGCTTTTTATGAATTATTGTTATGGTTGTCATTCACTTAAATATGCTAGATATAATAGAGTTGCAAGGGATTTAGGAATTCCAGAGGACCTTTTTCAAAAGAACCTTTTATTTGGAGATCAAAAAATGGGTGATCTTATGAACATTGGAATGGATCAGTCTGAATCTAAAGAATGGTTCGGAGTTGCTCCTCCCGACTTAACTCTAGAAACTTCTTTAAGAGGAGAGGATTGGGTTTACACATATCTCATAAGTTTTTATGAAGATGAAAGTAGACCTTTTGGAGTAAATAACAAGGTATATGAAAATGTTGGGATGCCTAATGTGATGGGAAATCTTCAAGGAATTCAAAAAAGTGTTTGTAAGGAGGTCCCAAAGATTGCAGATAACGGAGGGATAAAACAGGACCCGCTAACAGGAGATATCATAAAAGAAGAGAAGTGTGGTTTTCTTGATATCTCTAAAGAAGGAGAGGTCTCTAATGACGAATTTAAGAATAGCATGAAAGACCTTACCAATTTTCTTTCTTATATGTCAGACCCAATAAAAGAAGAAAGGGAATACATAGGGAAATTTGTTATCCTATATTTACTAATTTTTACTATCTTAAGCTATCTTTTGTATAGGGAGTTTAAGAAAGATGTACACTAACTATTATTAATCTTATGGTTTCACTAAATAAAAGAACTTCAATGGCCTTATTCTCCGATTCAGGAGATCATTATTGCCAAAGGGTAAGGATAGTCTTAGAAGAAAAGGGTATTTCTTCAGAGATAATTGATACAGACAAAAATAATCTCAGTCCAGACATTATGGAAGTAAGCCCTTACGCAACTTTACCAGTTTTGGTTGATAGAGATGTTTGTCTTTATGATTCTGTTACTTTAATGGAATATTTAGATGAGAGGTTTCCACACCCCCCTTTGCTCCCTGTTTATCCAGTAGCCAGAGCTAATATTCGTTTATATATAAAGAGAATTGAAAGAGACTGGTGTTCAATTTTTGATCGACTTTTAGATGAGAATTTAAAAGATGCTGAAGCAAAGAAACTAAGAACTCAGTTAAAATCTTTAATTCTAGGGTCTGTTCCTATCTTTAAAGAAAAACCATACTTTATGAATGATGAATTTTCTCTTGTAGACTGTTGCATAGCTCCAATTCTCTGGAGGTTACCTTTAATTGGCATTGAGCTTCCAAAGGGAGCGAAAAGCAAGCCACTTAATGAATATATGAAAAAAGTTTTTACTAGGAAAGCCTTTATTGACAGCTTAAGCGAAATAGAGAGAGAGATAAGATCTATCTAAGTTATTAGTTATTTTTAATTAAAAACACCCCCTGATTTACTTCTACTTTCAAGGACTCCCTAGAAATTTTCTTATTTTTAACAATTATCTTTCCTGACATACCTAGAAATTTTTGCTGAATTGAGGTTTTATTATTGTTTAATAATAAAGTTAAATCATAAGAATCATATCCAAGAGCAAAGAATCTATTTCTTTTTTCTGGCAGATTTTTTACATAAGATATTTCTGGGTTTAGCATCCAAGGTAGGTCGATTAATAAAACTTTTTCGAGGTCTAATTCCGTATTTAGATATACATCTTTATTTTTCCAATTTGGAAGTAGGTATACAGAAATAGATTCACCAAAATTAAATTCTAATTCAGGTCTTAGGCTTCTTGCATTCTCTAAAGAGACCGAAAGTATAATTGAATCTACATCTAATCTTCTTCTAGGAGTGCTCTCTATAGGTGAAGACAGAACTCTAGAGAGTTTTCTTGCTCTTTCTTTACTATTGTCTATCAATAGTATTTTCGATAATAGATTGTTATTAGCAGAAGATTCATAAGTAGAAGAGTCTAGGACGTTTCCGTCAAGATCAGTCCATATTTTCTTTATTCTGTCTTTATCTTGTGTTTTTCCATCATCAATTATTATGGAGTTAAGACTGCCTCTATTTTTCGCATAAATTAATAAGTCTTTATATTCTTTTTGTTGATCTAAATTAATTACACTTTGTATTTGATTATTAAAATTTAACTTTTTGCTAGTATTTATAACAAGCCCTTTGAGCTTCATTAACCTATTAGCACATGCTTTTCCTAAATTTTCTAAAAATTCATCTGTAAAAAATATAATAGAAAAACTGTTACTGTTTGAGGGCGAAGAGCAATTTGTGAGTTTTATGTCTCTGGTATTTAAAAAATTTATTTTTGGTGAGTAATCAATTTGTTTTTTGAAGTAAAAATAATTAACTAAAAGGCCGTTTATAAATTCTTCTTCTTGACTACCTTGGGTATTGTTTAATAAAACATTAATGGTTTGGGGTTGATTATTTAGCTTGTAAGATAAGTTAGGTTTCTCTATAGAAATAAGATTGATATCTTGAACAATATTCCTTGAAATATTTGAAGCACAGCTTGTTAACAGATATAAAATTACGAAAATAGATAATATTTTATTAAGATGGTTCATCATGGATAAGAATACTAAATTTGGGGTCCTATATATAGTAGCTACACCTATAGGTAATTTAGATGATATTTCTAAGAGGGCTCTAAAGATTTTATCTTCAGTAGATTTATGCGCTGCTGAAGATACTAAGAAATCAAGAATTCTATTTAATGCTTACAATATCAAAACTAAAATTACCTCTTATGAAAAATTTAATGAAAGTAAAAAATTACAATACTTAATTTCATTTTTAAAATCTGGAAAGAGTATAGCTCTAATAAGTGATGCAGGCACTCCACTTATTTCAGATCCTGGTTACTTGCTTGTAAAGAAGGCTCATAGAGTAAAAATTAAGGTAGTACCTGTACCTGGCCCTAGTTCATTGATATCAGCTTTAAGCGTTTCAGGATTACCTTTAGATAAATTTGTTTTTTATGGTTTTGCTCCAAGACAAAGGACAGCACAGGTTAAATTCTTAAAAAAAGTATTAGCTAACCAAGAGACTTCAGTTTTTTTTGAATCCAAAGTAAGAATATTGTCCTTCTTAAAAAGTCTTTTTGAAGTAGATCCAGATAGAAATATATTTGTAGCAAGAGAAATGACTAAGTTATATGAAACTTTTTACAGCGGTAAAGTGTATGAAATTTTAGAGTTATTTAAATTAAATAAAGAGTCCATCAAGGGTGAATTTGTTTTAGTTATTGAAGGAAAAAGAAAACAAGAAATTCAAGATTTATTGAATGAGGACCAATTAGAGATTTTAAATATCTTGGAAAAACATATGAAAAAGAAAGATGCTGCTAGCTTAATTGCCAAGTCTTTCGGAAGCAACAAAAAGTCTATATACAACCTAATTGCAAAAAAAAATAGAATTTAAGTCTGTAGTTAAAATTTAAAGTATACTTCAGTAGAGCTGGCTAGATAATCGCTCTTTCTTTAGATAAGAGAGGAAAGTCCGGGCTCCAAAGGGCAGGAAGCCAGGTAATTCCTGGGAGGTGTGAACCTACGGAAAGTGCAACAGAAAAGAAACCGCCTATTTAAATAAATAGGTAAGGGTGAAATGGTGCGGTAAGAGCGTACCGCTTGAATGGCAACATTCTTGGCAATGCAAACCCCTTCCGGAGCAAGACCAAATAGAGGTTTAATAGTGTGCCCTCACTGAACCTGGGTAGGTTGCTCGAGTTTTGTGGTGACACAGAACCTAGATGAATGATTATCCTAGACAGAACCCGGCTTATAGGCCAGCTCAACCTATCTTCTTTTTTAAAATTTAGTTTCTACTTCATCTTAGCTAACTTCTTACAATACTTTTTGGTGTATTTAATAGTTGACAATCACTGACAATTGTTTATAAAGTGTGTCAAAGTGTGAAAAAGTGTACTAAAAGGAAACGTTATGTTTTTCTTTTTAGTTCAAATAAAGAAAAAAAGTGACTCTAAGTATATATGGATCAAGTTATCTAACTTTGGATGTAAAAGGTAGGATTGTTATTCCTGCAAGGTATAGAGACCTCCTTAGACAGAGCTGTGAAGGGTCTATAGCTGTAACAAAAGACCCCCAATATCCTTCTTTGCTTATTTATCCAGGTAGGTTATGGAATGAAATAGCTTCTAAGTTTGAAGCTTTAGGCGGGTTAAATCAGAAGATTAGAGCTATTCAGTGGAAAATTTTAGGAAATGCTTCTGTTACTGAATTTGAAGTCTCGGAAAGGATGTTACTTTTAATACCTCAATCTTTAAGAGATTTTGCAGGTCTTCAATCAAAAAAACAGGTTGTTTTGGTTGGAATGGGGTCTAAATTTGAGTTGTGGAATTTAGAAAATTGGAAAAATAAAGAATCAGGTTTAAAAGTTGAAGGAGAAGATTTACTTTCAGACCTTCCTCAAGCTTTAGAGGAGATTCCCTTTTGAGGGATAAAATAGCTCATGAGGCAGTTATGGTAAATCAAGTTATCAATAGCCTCATCGTCGACAAAAAAGGGATATATTTAGACAGCACTTTTGGTTTAGGAGGTCATTCTTCGGCCATCTTAAATAATTTAGATAATGAAGCAACTCTCTTCGGGTTAGATAGAGATCCAGAATGTCAGAAGTTTGCAGATGAGATAAAAGAACTTGATAAGAGATTTCTATTTATAAATGATAGGTTTAGTAACTTACAAACTCATTTTTTAAAAGAAAGCTTAGATGGAGTACTTGTTGATTTAGGCATTTCTTCTAAGCAACTAGATGATCCTGAAAGAGGGTTCACTTTCCAGTCTAATGGACCTCTGGATATGAGGATGAATCAATCTGAAGAATTCTCTGCAACAGAGTGGATAAAAAGAGCAAGCAAAGAAGAAATCTCTAATGTCCTATGGGAGTTAGGGGAGGAAAGAAAATCAAGAAAGATTGCCAACTTAATTTGTAAGGAGAGAGATTTAAAACCAATAAATACGACGAAACAACTTTCAGAAATAATCCTTTTAGCCAAACCTAGAAACTCTAGAAGACATCCAGCTACTAATGCCTTTAGAGCAATTAGAATGGAGATAAATTCAGAACTACAAGAACTACAAGATTTATTAATTGCTGCTGGTAACCTCCTAAAGGAAGGAGGCAGATTGGTTGTAATAAGTTTCCACTCTTTAGAAGACAGGATAGTTAAGAGGTTTTTACAAGGCAAAAGTGAAGAAAGTAAAAGTTATAGCTTTAAAAGAATAGGATCTAAGTTTTTGAAGCCTAATGAAGAAGAGATTCAAGTCAATCCTAGAAGCAGAAGTGCAATATTAAGGGTTGGGGAGAAGATGGCCTAGGATGATAGAAACAAAAAAAATTATTTATCTTTCTAGTCTTGTAATTGGACTGATGCTTAGTTCAATTTTCTTAATTGTTCAGGTTTATGAATATCGAATTACTTTTTCAGAAATTGAAAAGTTAAATCAAAAGAATGAAGACTTATCTTTTAAATCTAATCTCTTATTAGATGAAGTAGAGTATTTTAGAAATCAATTAACTATTAGAGAGGTAGCTACCAATAAACTAGGAATGCGTTCTCCAACTCTAAAAGAACAAATACTAATAGAAAATCAGAGAATACCAAGATGAAAAATCTACTTCTAGTTTCGCTAATTTTATTATCTTTTGGTTGTTCCAACTCTAATAGTCAACAAGATTTAAAGGACTTAAACATCTCTATCTATTCAGACCATAAGATGTTATCTAACAAAGATTTAGTAAAAGAGATTTTTATCGGGTTTTCAAAAGACACTAACTATGATTTTTCTCAAATATCAAGGAACCTATATAAAAATACTTGGGTTTATGCCTTTCAAGCTAAGAAAAGATGGCCTAATGAATATAATATAAGGGTTAAAGAGCATCAACCTTTAGCTAAATGGGGTAATGAAGAATTCCTAACTCATTCAGGGGTTTTAGTTAAACCTCAAGTCAACAGATCAAATTTAGATCTAGTAAAACTAAGCGGTGAGGAGTCAGATAAGTTCCTACTTTTAGATATTTCAAGATATGTTCAATCTCAATTAAATAGATATAGCGATACTGTAAAAGAAATAAATTTAAGCTCAGGAGGTAACTTAAGAGTCTTAACAGAAAGTGGATCAGAATTAATTTTTACTAAAAAGAATTTCCGGGAACAGCTTGAACGTCTCGAGGATTTTATCTCGTTCGAGCTGTTCTCAGGAAAACTTAATCATATCAAATATATGGACTTTAGATATAAGAATGGGATTTCTGTTCTTTTGAAACAAGGAGAAATGTATGAGTAATAACAACCAAAATGAAATGCTTGTTGGTATAGATATTGGAACTTCTAAAGTTGTAGCTGTGGTTGCAGAGACATCTCCAGAGGGAAATATAGAGATAATCGGTTTAGGGACTCAGCCCTCTAGAGGGCTGAGGAATGGAGTTGTTGTTGACATAGAAACTACAACTCAAGCCATAAAGAAATCAATACAAGAAGCTGAATCAATGGCTGGGTGTCACATTAGTTCATGTTATGTAGGAATTTCTGGAAGTCATATAAGGGGACTAAATTCTGAAGGAGTTGTACCTATTAGGGATGGTGAAGTTAAATATGGAGATGTAGATAGAGTAATTGAGACAGCTCAAGCCATGGCTATACCAGCTGATCAAAAATTACTACATGTATTGCCAAGGGACTACATCATAGACAAACAGGATGGAATCAAAGAGCCTTTAGGTATGGCTGGTGCCAGATTAGAAGCTAAAGTTCATTTAGTTACTTGTAGTGAAAATTCTTCTCAAAATATACATAAATGTGTAGCTGCTTGCGGATTAGATATAGAAGCCTTTGTTCTTGAGCAATTAGCTTCAAGTTATTCTGTTTTATCTGAAGATGAAAGAGAGCTAGGTGTTTGTTTAATAGATATAGGCTGCGGAACTACTGACATAGCTGTCTTTACAGATGGTTCAATTTCATTTACTGACGTCATTCCCATAGCTGGTGATCATGTTACTAACGATATTGCTGAGGCTTTAAGAACACCTCCTACTCAAGCAGAAGAAATAAAACAGAAGTATGGATGTGCAGTTAGTTCTTTAACTCAATCTGACGAAATGATGATGGTACCTGGTATGGGTGGCAGGCCAGAAAGAGAGTTATCCAGACAAGCATTGGCAGATGTATTAGAAAGAAGATATGTTGAGATTTTTAGTATGGCCCAACAAAAATTAAGCTTGAGTGGTTTTGAGTCTTTAATTCCTGCTGGAATTGTTCTAACTGGAGGAGCATCAAAGGTTGAAGGTGCAGTAGAGTTAGCTGAAGAGGTTTTTCATTCACCAGTGAGACTGGGCTCTCCTAATACTATAGGTGGGTTTAATGAAGTGATACACAATCCAGTTTATGCAACTTCAGTTGGGCTTCTTTTATATGGACACAAGCAAATGCAAGAGGACCATATGAATTATATACATCGAGATAAAAATATTTTGAATAGATTATCTAGGTGGTTTGGAGGAAATCTTTAAACTTTATTAGGGAGAAGTAAATGAGTGATTGGGAAATAATAGACGAAAATAAAGGTAACGCTGTTATTAAGGTAATAGGTGTGGGAGGCGGCGGTGGTAATGCCGTTGATCATATGGTTGAACAAGGCATTAATGGTGCTGAATTTATTTCAGTAAATACAGACAAACAAGCCTTAGATAAGAATAAAGCGCCCAACAAATTTATACTTGGAATGGAGATAACAGAAGGATTAGGAGCAGGTGCTGACCCTTCTATTGGTCGTGAATCTGCCTTAGAAGACAGAGATAGACTAAGAGAAATGCTGAAAGGAACAGATATGGTCTTTGTAACTGCTGGAATGGGAGGAGGAACAGGAACTGGAGCAGCTCCAATTGTTGCTCAAGTTGCTAAGGAACTTGGAATATTAACAGTAGCTGTTGTTACCAAGCCATTTGAACTTGAAGGCTCAAAAAGAATGAAAATAGCTAAAGAAGGTATTAAAGAATTAGTTGAAGAGGTAGATTCTTTAATTACTATACCAAATCAAAAATTACTTGAAGTCCTTGGTCAAGATTGCGCTTTAATAGAAGCATTTAGAGAAGCTAATGATGTACTTGCAGGTGCAGTTAGGGGGATTTCTGACATTATTATGTTTCCAGGTTTGATTAATGTTGATTTTGCAGATGTGAAAACAGTAATGTCAGAAAGAGGAACTGCGATGATGGGAACTGGTATAGGGTCAGGGCCTGATAGAGCAAGAACAGCTGCTGAAAAGGCAGTAGAAAGTAAGTTATTAGAAGATATCAGCCTTAAGGATGCTAAGGGAGTTTTAGTCAATATTACAGCTGGAACAGAAATAACAATGGGTGAGTTTACAGCTGTAGGAGATTGTATAGAGAACTTTGCCGACAAGGATGCGATCATAGTTACAGGAACAGTTATAGATGAAAAGATAGGTAATGACCTTAAGGTAACTGTCATTGCTACTGGCTTAGGTACATCTCCAGCTACTTCTAAAGCCATTAACTTATCAACACCAAAGTTAAATCATAAAACTGATAGAGAAGCACTTCCATTGAGTGAAGCCGCAAGACAACTTTTAGAGAACCCACCTTCTGTTGAGAAAGTTGCAGATTTAAAAAAAGAAGAAAAGGAAGAAGAGTTCCTTGATATTCCTTCTTTTGTGAGAACTCAACTAGATTAAGTTTTTAATTTTATGAAATCTAGAGTAATCAATTATTCTGGAAGGACTTTTTTTGTCCAATTTATTTTTCTTCTTTTCTTTCTTCTGTTAATAGGAAGGCTTTTATACATTCAAGTCTTTGAAGATGAGTTTATAAAGAAACAAATAGACTCAAGAACAGCTCTAGAAAGTCATATTTTAGCTAAAAGAGGCAAAATAATAGACCGTAACAATAGGTTATTAGCTGTTGATATAACTGGCTACACAGTTATAGCAGATCTAAGTTCATTTGCTCCTACTAAAGCCCAAATAAGTATTTTGAATTCATTACTTGGATTAAGTCCAGACAAAACAGATAAAATTTTGAAGAAGAGAGGTCATGTTGAGTTAATAAGGCATATTGGAGAACAAAAAAAAGATAAAATTGAAGATTTAAAGATAGAAGGCTTATTTTTTAGACAGAATCTCAAAAGAAGTTATCCACAAAGAGAAGTGAGTTCGCATGTTGTAGGTCTAACAGATATAGACAGAAATGGCATACAAGGAGTAGAGCTAGTTTTTGAAAAATTACTTAAGGGTGTAGATGGTAAATTTACAGGTCTAAAGAGTCCAATAGGAGTAATAGGAGGGGAGAGGAAGTCTCCTTCAGAGGGTTCAAGTTTAAAATTGACTATAGATATTCGTTTACAGTCTATTTCTCATCATGAATTAAAAGAAGCTGTTTTAAAGTATGGTGCAGAATCGGGTAGTATAGTAATAATTAACCCAAACACAGCTGAAATTCTTTCTCTAACTAACTACCCAACATTTAATCCTACAAACAGAAAAAATATTAAAGATCCAAGTATTTTTAGAAATAGGGCTACCGTTGATCTTTTTGAACCTGGCTCTGTGATGAAACCTATTGCAATGGCAGCTATTATGAATTCTGATAAAGTTGATCATACAGCCAAGATTAATACTTCTCCTGGATGGATAAATTTTGAAGGATATAAGACAAGTGATTTCAGAGACTACGGAATTCTTTCTTTAAGTGAGATCATTTCCAAGTCAAGTAATGTTGGAATGGTGAATCTATGTAAAGATCAAGATCCGTATGATTTAATAAATATGTATTCTAGTTTTGGAATTGGTTCTCAACCAGTAAACATACTTATTCCTGCAAGGGCAGGTTTTTTACCCCAGGCTTCGTTGTTAAGTAGAAGAGATAAAGTTAGCTCATGTTATGGGTATGGCCTCACTATGAGTGCTTTACAATTAGCCCAAGCTTATCAGGTTTTTGCTAATGGAGGAGTTTTTAAAGAGTTAAATCTTTTAGCTGACACTAGTTTGACTAGCCCTAAGCCTGAAGTTAGAGTTTTATCAAAAGATACGTCTAGCATTATTACTTCTATGTTAATAGATGCAGTTACTTCTAAAAACGGAACTGCTAAAAAGGCAAGGATAGAAGGAAAATTAGTAGCTGGTAAGACGGGAACTTCTGAAAAGAAAAGAAATGGAATAACTACTTATTCAGCAAGTTTTGCAGGATTTCTGCCTGAAGAAAATAATACTCTACTTACAGTAGTTGTTCTCCATGGATTGACTGGCGAAGAGCATTCTGGGGGCTTAGTAGCAGCACCAACTTTTTCTAAAGTAGCAAGACAATCACTACACACATTAGAATCTGGATCTTAATGACAACTAATCATATTGACGTTACTAGGTTAGATGAACTTTTAAAAGGTTTCCCTAGTGTTGACCTTAATCAGCTAGAAAACTTGAAAATAAGTGGTATAAGTCTAGATAGCAGAAAAATAAAAAAGGGCTTTCTTTTTTGTGCGCTGAAAGGAGAAAAAGTAGATGGAAATGATTTTATAGAAGAAGCATTTAAAAGGGGTGCAGTTTTCTGTTTAACAGATAATAAAAACTCTACTCACCTTATTAATACTTTTTATATTCATGATTTAAGGAAGCATCTAGGTGTTATATCTTCAAAATTTTATGATCACCCTTCCAATAAACTAAAAGCTTTTGCTGTGACAGGTACAAATGGTAAAACATCTTGTGTTAGTTTTATTTCTCAAATAGCTAAATTATTAAATTCACAATGTGGGCACATTAGCACTATAGATATTAGTATTAATGGAAAAGACCTTGAATCTTCTTCTTTAACTACACCTGAATCTATTGAACTCCAAAAATATTTTAGTGAAATGGTAAGGGTTGAGTCTAGTCTAGTGGCATTTGAAGCTTCTTCTCATGGATTAGAGCAATATAGACTTACTGGAACGTCAATAGATACAGCAATTTTAACAAGCTTTTCTTGTGATCATTTGGATTTCCATAAAACAATTAACAACTACAAGAAGGCCAAGAAAAGACTATTTACTGAACTAAAACCGAAAAATATAATCCTAAATATCGATAATATTTTAGGAGAAGAAATCTATAAAGAGTTAATAAAAGAAAAAGAATCATGCAAGTTTTTTTCAGTATCAGAAGAAAAAGACGCTGATTTTCAATATTCATTTTCTAGAAATAATAAAGGAAAGATAGAAGTAAAATTAAAAACATTAGAAAAAGAAGTTTTATTTAAACTGAATACTGTTTCTAGACCTCTAGCTTCAAATGTCATTTGTGCTTTAGCAGCATTTCTTTCAAGCGGTTTCAATCTAGATGGGGTCTATCAGAATTTAGAAAAATTAACTTTTCCCAAAGGCAGAATGGACTTGATTAAATTAGATGAAAAAAATAAATGTTATATAGATTATGCCCATACTCCTGAAGCACTAGAAACCTCACTAATTGAATTAAGAGAGGCCTATAAAGAGTCCAAGATCTGGTGTGTTTTTGGGTGTGGAGGGGAAAGGGATAAAGAGAAAAGACCTAAAATGGGAGAACTAGCTGAATTGCTTTCTGATTTTTTAGTTATTACAAATGACAACCCCAGAATGGAAAATGAATTACAAATTATTGAAGAAATTACTGGAGGAATGAAGGAAAAGAAGAGGTGTAAGATAATTCCAGATAGACGAAAAGCTATACTTCATTGTCTTAATGAGATGAAAACTCATAAAAGTAAAAATATTCTTTTAATTGCTGGTAAGGGTCACGAAGAATACCAAGATATACTAGGAAAAAAAATTCAATTAAGTGACCATAACTTAGTTAAAGATTTTATTTTAAGTGCAAAGTGAAATGAGAATTTCTATACCTTTAATAGCCAATGAATTAGGTTATAAGCTAGTAGGAGGAACCGGAAAGGAAAGTTTTACCAATATAAGTATAGACTCTAGAACTTTAAAAAATAATGATCTCTTTGTGGCAATTAAAGGTCCTGTTAATGATGGACACGATTACTTGGTTGAAGCGGAAGAGAAAGGAGCAATAGCATTAGTTGTTGAAAAACTTACTTCTCCTAATGCCCCTTACATCCTAGTTGAAGACAGCCTTAAATTTTTGGATAAATTAGGTGTTTATCAAAGATCTAAATATCAAGGAAAGGTTGTGGCCTTAACAGGAAGTAATGGTAAAACTACTACAAAAGAAATTATTTATAGCATATTAAGAGATTTTGGTTGTCATAAGACGGTAGGGAATCAAAACAACCACATAGGCGTCCCTTTAAGTTTAGGTTCTCTTAATAATGATAAAGATTATGCTGTTATTGAAATAGGTACAAACTCTCCAGGAGAGATTAACCAACTCTCTAAACAAGTAAAACCTAATATAGGTTTAATTTTAAATGCAGCAGCTTCTCATCTTGAGAGGTTAGATTCAGTTGAAAAGGTAGCTGAAGAAAAGAGTGCTATTCTTGATAATATTAAAGAAGGAGGAACAGCTATTTTACCTCGTGATTCAATGTTCTTTTCTTATTGGAAGGATAAATGTTTTGATAAAAAGATTGTCACTTTTGGTTCGCATCAAGATTCAGATATTAGATTTGACCAGGTAAGAATGGATTTAAAAGAAAATAAAGTAACTTTTGATTTATTTTACGAAGATAAGAATAAAAAATGTGTTATGAATGGTATAGCTATGCATAATTCTTATAATGCTTGTGCAGCTTTAGCAGTAGGGCACGTTTTAAACCTTGATCTGGAAGAGCTGAGTTTGAATTTGAATAATATTTCTTACCCAGCTCGAAGAATGGAAATTAAAAATGCTTTGAATGATGCCCTGTTGATAGATGATTCTTATAACGCTAACCCAGAATCGATGAAGAGATCGCTTGATTTTTTAGATAGTATAAAAGGTAAAAATAGAATTTTTGTAGCTGGAGAAATGGGTGAACTAGGAACTCATAAAGAATCTTTTCATATAGATATTTGTAATTATGCAAAACATAGAGTAGAAGAATTCTTATGTATAGGAGGTTTGTGGGACGAAGGCATAAAGAGAATTCCTAAAATCGGAAGTAAATTTTCTTCCAAGGATGATTTGCTGGATTACTTAAATACTAAATTGGCTAAAAATTCTGTAATTTTGGTAAAAGGTTCAAGATCTTCACGAATGGATTATATTTCAGATAAATTAATGGTTTAAATGTTAGTAGAATTTTTTAATTTCTTTTCCGATAGCTATGGACCTCTTAGGGTTTTCGACTATTTATCTTTTAGAGCTATTCTTTCTACTTTAACTGCTCTAATGGTTTCTTTGCTTTTGGGACCTAGGTTTATTAATAAAATGCAAGATATCAGAGTAGGGCAGGTTATTAGACAAGAAGGTCCTTCAAGTCATCTGTCAAAGAAAGGAACTCCTACTATGGGAGGTACTCTAATATTGTCTTCAATATTCATTAGTTCTGTTTTATGGGGAGATCTAACAAACAAATATTTATGGGTTGCTTTAGGAGTTACAACACTTTTTGGTATCTTGGGTTGGGTGGATGACCTTTTCAAATTAAGGTATGAGTCAAGCAAAGGACTATCTGCTCTATCAAAAATTTTTTGGCAAAGTATCATTGCTTTAATTGCTATAAGTTTTCTTTTTTATACCTCCGAAAATCTAAATGAAACAAGTTTGATTGTTCCCTTCTTTAAAGACATATCAATACCTTTGGGAGTTGGATTTATATTCCTTTCTTATCTTGTAGTAATTGGTTCCAGTAATGCAGTAAATTTAACTGATGGATTAGATGGGTTAGCAATTCTTCCATGTGTAATGGTAGCCGGTGGCTTAGGTCTTATAGGCTATGCTGCAGGAAATACATTTTTTGCTGATTATCTGAATATCCCTTTTTTACCTGGAACTGGAGAGATGTTAGTTTTTTGCGGCGCCCTTGTAGGGGCAGGCATAGGCTTTCTTTGGTACAACACTTATCCAGCCCAAGTATTTATGGGAGATGTAGGCTCATTGGCACTAGGAGCTGCTCTTGGAATTGTGGCAGTTATTATTAGGCATGAATATGTGTTGTTAATAATGGGAGGAGTTTTTGTTGTTGAAGCTCTTTCGGTAATTATTCAGGTTACCTCCTTTAGATTAACAGGAAAAAGGGTTTTTAAAATGGCTCCTATTCACCATCATTATGAATTAAAGGGTTGGCCTGAACCCAGAGTCATTGTCAGATTTTGGATAATAACTTTTATGTTAGTTTTGATAGGATTGGTAACCCTTAAACTTAGATAACTTCTAAGTATAAATTTTTTTATGCATCTTATTCTAGGTTTTGGGGTAACTGGTGCTTCCTTTCTTAGGTATCTAAATAAAAAGAATATACCTTCATTGATAATGGATTCTAGAGAAAGCCCTCCAGGCCTATCAGAGTTTAAATCATTAAAAAAAGAGAATCTTTTTTTTGGAGAGTATAACGATGATATTTTAGACAGAATAGATACGGTTCTTCTAAGCCCTGGAATAGATTATGAGAATAAATTTTTAAGTAAGGCAAGAAGCTTAAATAAAGAGATACTGACTGATATAGAGGTATTCCTCAATGAATCTCAATCTACCAAAATAATAGTAACTGGTACTAATGGTAAAACCACAGCTGTTTCAATGATTCAACATTTATTAAAGGGTCTTTTTAAGGAGGAAAAAATTGTTTCTTGCGGAAATATAGGAACACCCGTTCTAGATACCCTTAATGATAAGAATGATATTTCTATAATAGAAACTTCTAGTTTTCATTTAGAACACATTCAAACTAAGAATTTAAAATGTGAAATTGCTGTTTTACTTAATATAGAACAAGATCACTTAGATAGACATAAATCTTTTTTTGAATATAGGACTATAAAAGAAAAAGTTTTTTCTAATTGTTTAATTGGAATAGCAGATAAAAGAGTTTTAAGTCCTAATATATCTTCGAAAAAAAATATATTAACTAATTTCGATAAGGAATTTAGTGTATTTTCTGATCACTATGCAGAAGAAGTATCTAAAAGAATCAATAAACTCCATTATCCTACCAAAGCAAATATATCTTATGTTTTAGCAATAGTTTCAGCTCTTTTACTAATCAGAAAAGAAAAAAAATTAGAAAATAGTTTGTCTTTACGGTCTCTATCCAAAGATAAATATATTAAAGATTTATGGTTAAAAAGTTTGGATATTTTGGCGTCTTTTAAGGGTTTAGAGCATAGATTTGAAGTTTTAGGAACTAGCAAAGAAGGAATTAACTATATAAATGATTCAAAGAGTACCAATATACATTCTTGCTTAAAGGCTGTTTCAGAATGTGAAGCTATTTTTGGAAAAAATAAGACTATCCTAATCTGTGGTGGAGATTCAAAAAACCAAGATTTTTCTAAAATATCTAGGGAAGAAGTGGCATCCATTAAGAAAGTATTAATATACGGAAAGGACAAAAGAAAGATTATAAAAAATCTTATAAGCAAAGCAGATTGTTCTCTAGTTAGTAACTTAGAAGAAGCTATAAAAGAGACGAATAGTATTTCTGTCAGTGGAGATGTAGTACTCCTATCACCTTCTTGTTCAAGCACTGATATGTTTTTAGATTACAAGGAAAGAGGCGATAGGTTCCGAAAATTGACGGGATTTAATAAAAAGTAATGTTAGAAAAATTAGAAAAATATTTTTCTTTGCCTGATTTTAAGAAAATTGATTTAATTTTTTTGTTTGCCTTTATTTTTTTAAACTTTTTTGGCTTACTGGCTGTTGCTACTGCTTCAGTGGAGTTTTCTCATTCCATTTCAGGAGACCCTTTAGCTTTTACTAAAAAACAGCTGATACATTTATCTGCTGGATTAGCTCTATTTTTAATTTTTTTATCGATACCTTTAGTTTTTTGGGAAAAGTTTGATAGGTTTTTATTGGGCTTTGGTATTTTTTTACTTATATTAGTTTTTATTCCAGGAGTAGGTATTGAAGTAAATGGAGCCTATAGATGGATAAGATCAGGCCCTTTAGGCTTACAACCTTCTGAAGTAATGAAGCTAATAACCATAGTGTATATAGCGGGGTATTCTGTTAGGAGACTTAAAGATCTTCAATCAAATTGGTTTGCTTTCTTTAAACCATCACTACTTATTGTTCTCATTGTTTCTCTAATTCTCTTGCAGCCTGATCTTGGAACTTCAGCAGTTATTTTTGCTACCGTATTGGGTATGCTTTTTGTAGCTGGAGTCCAATTAAGACAGTTTCTCTTAGTTATAGGTCTAGGTTCTTTAGGTATTTTAGCAATGATAATTTTTGTTCCATGGAGATGGGAAAGAATAATCTCTTTTATGGATCCGTGGAGTAATCCTTATGAAGGTGGTTATCAGTTAACTGTATCCCTGATGGCAATTAGTCGAGGAGATTGGTTTGGGGTAGGTTTAGGAGAGGGCCTTATGAAACTTGGATATCTTCCTGACTCTCATACTGATTTCATATTTTCAGTTATTGTGGAAGAAATGGGACTATTTACTGCCATCATCTTAATAACCACATTATTTTTCCTTTCTTTTAGAAGTTTTTATATTGGTAGAGAAGCATTACAGAAGAGCTTATATTTTGGATTTTTTATTTGTTATGGAGCTGCCATACTCATAGGCCTGCACACTTTTATTAATGTTGGAGTTGCTATAGGCTTGTTACCAACTAAAGGGCTCACTCTACCTTTTTTAAGTTACGGGGGAACGAACCTCTTAATAATGTGCTGTCTATGTGCTTTAGTACTCAGAGTGGATCAAGAAACTAAAAATGCTATGCCCTCTGTAAATTTTAGAAGAAGGGTTAGTTTTTAATGAAAGCTTTATTTGTTTCTGGTGGAACAGGAGGTCATGTTTATCCTGCTTTAGCTGTTGCAAGAAGATTTAAATCTTCAGGTGCTGATATATATTGGTTTGGAAAGAAAGATTCATTAGAAGAAAATATTTGTAGTAAAGCTGGCTTTTCGTTTAATGCACTTAGGTCTTCAGGTTTTAGAGAAAAGAATTTCTTTCAAAAGATAATTTCTATTTACTATTTATTAATCTCTTTTACAAAATCATTTTTTTTATTAATAAGGATTAAACCAGACTTCGTCATTTCTTTTGGAGGATATTTAAGCTTGGGACCAGGGTTAGCTTCGTTAATTTCACGAACTCCTTTATTTATTCATGAACAGAATAGTGTGCCTGGTTCAGCTAATAAAATATTGATGTCTTTTGCAAAGATAATTTTTGCAGGATTCCCTTCTTCCTTTAATCTCGAAAATCCTAAAATCTTATTTGTAGGCAATCCTGTTAGGAAAGAAATTATTAAACCTGTAAAAACTTCGGAGAAAGATAATTCACAAAATAGTTTTAATTTGCTGGTTATTGGTGGGAGTCAAGGTTCGTCTCAACTTAACTCAATTGTAATTGAAGCTCTAAAAGAAATAGAAGAAATAGCAAATTGGAAAGTTATTCACCAAACCGGGAAAAGAGATAAAAACAAGCTAATAAAATTATATCGAGAGTTAAACACAACCTATAAAGTTAAAGAATTCATTGATGATATGGGCGAAGCTTATGAGAATAGTGACTTAGTTATTAGTAGGGCAGGAGCTATGACCGTTTCTGAGTTATTGGCAACCAAGACCCCTAGTATTCTTCTCCCTTTACCTTGGTCTACAGATGATCACCAATTATTTAATGCTAAGTTCTTAGAAGACATGGGTGCAGCTAAAGTGATAATCTCAGATAAAAGAAACATAAAAGATTTATCTAAAACTATTAAACAACTTTTTTTTGATGAAGAAAAAAGAAATTCTATGACTAATTCAGCTAAACTTGCGTCAATTCCTGATGCAGTTGAAATAATTTTTCAAAAAATAAATGAATCACTCCAAAAAGACACCAAATAAGATTTTCTTTATAGGTATTGGTGGAAGCGGTATGAGTGGATTAGCTGAGGTCTTATTTAATACTGGATACGAGGTTTATGGATCAGACATTAGTGAATCTGATGTTACCGAAAGACTTAAATCTCTAGGAATAAAAGTCAATATTGGCCATGAAAAGACCAGCATTGATGGTATGGATATGATAATAAAATCTTCAGCAATAGAAGATTCAAATGCGGAATTGATTGAAGCTCAAAAAATTGGTCTACCTGTTCTTGAGAGAGCAGAACTTTTATCAAGCTTAATGAACATGAAAAGAGGAATAGCTATTGCAGGTACTCATGGTAAAACAACTACAACTAGTATCTTGGCTTCTATAATGACTGAAGCAATGCTGGATCCAACTTTTATTAATGGGGGCATAATTAATAGTTTTGCTTCAAATGCTAAGCTAGGTTCTGGAGAGTATCTCATTGCAGAAGCAGATGAAAGTGATAAGTCTTTCTTAATGCTTCAGCCTACTCTAGAAATAATAACTAACATCGATTCTGATCATCTAGTAAATTATGAGAATAGTATGACCAACTTGGAAGAAGGATTTACCCAGTTTGTAAAAAAACTTCCTTTTAATGGTCTTCTTGTTGCTTGTGGTGATGATGAAACTATAAGAAAGTTAACTCCTTCTTTTTCTAGAAAAACTATTTATTATGGTTTTGGCCCTGAAAATCATTATCGAATAGGTAGTTATGAAGCAAAAGAATTTATTTCTAAGTTTTCTCTAACCAACCCAGAAGGGGAATCCCAAGAATTTATTTTAAACCTTCCAGGAAAACATAATGTTTTAAATGCAACGGCAGCTTCTGTTCTAGCAATTGAAGAAGGTATACCTGTAATAAACATCCAGTCTGCACTTTCAAAATTTTCTGGTATTAATAGGAGGATGCAATTTTTAGGTAAAATTGATAATACTTTAGTCATTGATGACTATGGACATCATCCAACTGAAATAAGAAGTACTGTTTTAGCATTAAGAGAATCTTTTCCTGACTCAAAGGTAAATATGATTTTTCAACCACATAGATTCACTAGAACCAGAGATTTATTTGATGATTTTATAAAAGTTTTACAATTAGTTGATGAGCTTATATTGCTTGATATATATTCTGCAGGCGAGGACCCTATTGAAGGAATATCTTCTTCTAAGCTATTAGAAAATTTAAAAGACTTCCTACAGGTCTCTTTAGTGAGTTCAAAAGAAGGTGCTTTAGATCAAATCCAATCCAATTTTATTAAAGGTAATAATATTTTATTAATTCAGGGTGCAGGTAATATTTCAGAGATTTCAGCAGATTTAAGAGAGATCTACAGCTTGTGATAGATCTAGATTTAACTTCCCTAAAAGAAAGAGAAATAACAGTTTTCAAAGGAGGCTGGTCTGCTGAAAGAGATATTTCACTCAAAACAGGGGCAGCAGTAGAAGATTCTTTAAAGTCATTAGGTTTAAAAGTGATAGGAGTAGACTTAAAGTCTCCAGACGATATAAATAAGTATACGCATTCTCTTGATTTAGTATTTATAGCTCTTCATGGAAGAGGAGGAGAAGATGGTTTTATCCAAGGTATCTTAGAAGAAAAAAAGATTCAATTTACTGGCAGTGATTCTAAATCTTGCAAGTTATCAATGAATAAATCAGAAACTAAAAAAGTTTGGAGAGATTTTTCTTTGCCTACACCTGATTTTGTAGAAATAAGAAATGCCGGAACTTCTGAATTTGAAACATTACCATTTCTTTCTAACGAAGTAGATGTTAGTCCCTTAGAACAGTCTTTTGTAGTCAAGCCTGCCAGAGAAGGATCTAGTTTAGGAATTAGCATCATTCATCCGGAAGAAAAAACTTCATTAGAAGAAGCTATGAAGAAGGCCTTAGAATACGATGATATATTGTTGGTAGAAGCATTTGTAGAAGGAGAAGAAATCACAGTCCCTGTTTTAGGTAATAAAACTCTTCCACCAATAACCATTACTCCAAGCAATAAGTTTTATGATTTTGAAGCTAAATATTTAAGTTCGGATACTATTTATGAGAAATCTAATTTAAGTTCAGATGAACTATCCATCGTAAATGATTTTGCTCTAAACGCTTTTTCTTGTTTAGGTTGCAGTGGTTGGGGAAGGATTGATCTAATTAAAGATAAAGAGAATAATTTTCAGTTGATAGAAATAAATACAGTACCTGGTCTCACTGAGACTAGTTTAGTCCCTAAATCAGCATCTTTTATTGATATAGATTTCAATAACCTTGTAACAGCTATCTTAAATACAGCTTGATTCAAAATTTAAGGTCAAATAGAATGCGCATCCTTGTTACCTTGCTCACATCTGTATATTGGGTTGGGCTTTAACCGAGAGGTATATATGAGACATTACGAAATAGTTTTTTTGGTACATCCTGATCAATCAGACCAAACTCAATCAGTTTTAAATAAATTCTCTTCCTTAGTTGAAGAGTCAGGCGGTAAGATTCACCGCTCTGAAGACATTGGGAGGAGAAAACTTGCTTACCCAATACAAGATCAATTTAAAGCTTCTTATGCTCTATTAAATATAGAATGTAACAAAGAAGTCTTGGAACAGATAGAGTCTTCCTTTAAGTTCAATGATTCTATTATTAGGAACCTAATTATTGTTAAAGATAAAGCTGAAACCGAATTATCTGCTCTTTCTTCACAAACAGAAGAAGAAGACTTAGACTATTTTAAAGACTCAGAAACAAAACGAGATAA
>CAYFFW010000003.1:0-21306 GCA_964342745.1 uncultured Gammaproteobacteria bacterium | reverse complement strand
GGAATAAGTTAAGAAATATGGCTAGAAAACAAAAGAAAAATTTTAAAAAAAGACCTTCTAATCAAGAAAATAGGAGAAGGTTCTGTAAATTTACTGCTCTAGGTATTCAAGAGATAGATTATAAGGATATAGGTTTATTAAAAGAATTTATTACGGAAACAGGCAAGATTATGCCATCTAGAACAACAGGAACTTCTGCAAAATATCAAAGGCAGTTAACCACAGCTATTAAGAGGGCTAGACATCTAGCTTTATTACCTTATACAGATTCACATTATGGTTAGTTATGGAAATTATTCTATTAGAAAAAATTACTAAGTTAGGAGATCCAGGAGATTTAGTTAGTGTTAAATCTGGATTTGCAAGAAATTTCTTAATTCCTTCAGGTAAGGCTATTAAGGCCAATAAAGAAAATAAAGCTGAATATGAAGCTAAAAAAGTTTCTCTAGAAAAAGCTGAGCTGCAGAGAAAGAATTTAGCTCTTGAAATAGCAGAGAAACTCAAATCTCTAGAGGTTTCTATTTCAACAATTGTTTCTGAAGAAGGAACCCTTTATGGTTCTATAGGAACTCGAGAAATATCAGAAGCCATTATTAGCCAAGGGCTAGAAATAGAAAAGGGAGCTATAAGGTTACCTGAGGGCACCTTAAAAGAGCTTGGTGAATATAAAATTGATATAGAACTTCATCCAGAAGTTGTGGAATCTATTTCTATTAAGATAGAAGCAGAAGAATAATCTAAATTTATATTGTTTTAAATCTAATCAAGTGGGAGAATTAGAGTTAATCTATGTAACTCAATTTTATCTCTTCGAATGTCTCAATATCCTAACGAAAATATTCAACTTCCATTCTCTGTAGAAGCAGAAAGGGCAGTTCTCGGAGGCATTATGCTTAAAAATGATGCTTGGGATCTAGTAGCTGGAGTTATCCTTGAAGAAGACTTTTATAGCAACGAGCATAGACTTATCTTTAAGACTATAAAAAACCTTCAAGATCTAGGAAAGCCTGTAGATTTAATTACAGTTCAGGAAGCTTTAGAAGGAAATGGGGATCTCCCTGAACTAGTTGATCTAGGTGGAAAAAATTATTTAACCCAATTAGCTAAAGAAACGCCTAGCGTAGCAAATATAGAAAGTTATGCTGAAATTATTAAACAAAGATCAAACCTTAGGAGGTTGATTACAACTGTTGACCAAATTGCAAAAAACGCAAAGGAATCAGATTCTTCTTCTAGCGATCAAATTATTGATAATGCTGAAGAAAGTATTTTAAGTTTAAGAGATGATGTGAAGAGATCGGCAGGTCCAAAAGGTATTAGAGAATTACTTGGTCCAGTCTATTCCAATATTCAAGAGTCAAATGAATTAGGAGAATCTCTTGTGGGTGCAAGCACAGGTTTTACAGAGATTGATGAAATAACCTTGGGTTTTCAAAGATCAGATTTAATAATAATTGCTGGAAGGCCTTCAATGGGTAAGACAGCCTTAGCTTTTAATATAGCAGAAAATGTTGCAACTCAAACCGACCAAACTGTTTTGATATTCAGTATGGAAATGTCTGCAGAACAAGTAGTAAGAAGGTTTATTTCAAGTATTGCAAATATTGATTTACAGAGGCTTATGAGGGGTCAGCTACAAGATGCTGATTGGGAGGGAATTGATAAGGCCTTATCAGTTTTAAGTAGTAAAAACATTCTACTAGATGATACGCCTGCTTTAAGTCCTTCAGAATTGAGGTCTAGAGCTAGAAGAGTAAAAAGAGAGAATAAAGACCTCGCAATGATATTTGTTGATTATATAGGTTTAATGCAAGTACAGAACAAAAGTGATAATAGAGTAGCTGAAATCAGTGAAATCAGTAGATCGCTAAAAGCCTTGGCCAAGGAGTTAGATGTTCCTATAGTTGCTCTTTCTCAATTAAATAGGGCTGTAGAATCAAGACCTAATAAAAGACCTATATTGGCAGACTTAAGAGATTCGGGAGCAATAGAACAGGATGCAGATGTGATAGCTTTTTTATATAGGCATGAGTATTACGACAAGAATGATCTAGAGAATAAAGGAAAGGCTGAAGTAAATATAGCAAAGCAAAGAAATGGACCAACTGGAACAATTTCTTTAGCTTTTAGGGATTCGGTAGCTAAGTTCGAGAATTTAGCTAAAGAAGAGAGATATCCACCGCAATATTACGATAACGAAGACAACTAAGAACCTTAATATTTTTCTCTTAAAACGTTTATTTACATTGTAGGTATAGCAACTTTTTGTTAATCTGTAATGCCATCTTGCAGAACCTTTTTTTTGCATGGTATACAGATGGGAAATTCAGAAACTAGATTCATTTTTGTAACCGGAGGAGTAGTGTCCTCTTTGGGTAAAGGTATTACTTCAGCCTCTTTAGGGGCTCTTTTAGAAAGTAGAGGGATTAAAGTAACCATAATGAAATTAGACCCTTATATAAACTTAGACCCTGGAACTATGAGTCCATTTCAACATGGAGAGGTATTTGTAACTGATGATGGATCAGAAACAGATTTGGATTTAGGTCATTATGAAAGGTTTATAAAATCTAAGATGTCTAAAGACAATAATTTCACTACTGGTCAAGTTTATGAATCTGTATTAAAGAATGAACGAAGAGGAGATTATCTGGGTGGTACAGTACAAGTTATACCCCATATAACTGATGAGATTAAGAGACGAGTTAAAGAAGGTTCAAAGGGTTCCGAAGTAGCTATAGTTGAAATTGGAGGAACAGTAGGAGATATAGAATCACAGCCGTTTCTTGAAGCAATAAGACAAATGAAGATTGAATTGGGACGTACTAAAACTTTATTCATGCATTTAACTTTAGTTCCTTATATTGCTGCTGCAGGAGAGACAAAGACAAAACCTACACAAAGATCTGTTAAAGAAATGCTGTCCCACGGGCTTCAGCCCGACATACTAGTTTGCCGGTCTGATGAAGAGCTTTCTGAAGAAGCTAGAGAAAAGATAGCTTTGTTTACTAATGTTGAAAAGGAAAGTGTAATTTCTTTACCTGATGTTGAATCTATCTATGAAATCCCTATCCAGCTTAATTTACAAAAAGTAGATGAAATAGTAACTGAAAAACTTAATCTATCTTGTGATAAGCCTAAACTTGAAGATTGGAGAAGAGTTACAAAGGCTCATATCAACCCTAAGAATGAAGTATCAATAGCTATGGTAGGCAAGTATATGGATCTTAAGGATGCCTACAAGTCTCTAAATGAAGCTTTAGTTCATGGTGGGATACAGCATCAGTTAAAGATTAATATTAACTATATTGATTCAGAATCTATTGAACCAAATAATGTTGATAGTGTTCTAAGTGATGTTGATGCAATCCTTGTCCCTGGTGGCTTTGGACACAGAGGAATTGAAGGAATGATAACTACAGCAGAGTATGCTAGAAAAAATAAAATACCTTATTTAGGAATCTGTTTAGGAATGCAAGTGGCAGTTATAGAGTTTGCAAGAAATGTTTTAAAACTAAAAGGAGCAAATAGTAGTGAATTTGATAAGAATACTAATTATCCAGTAGTTGGCTTGATAAATGAATGGATGGATTCAGATGGTGCTATTGAAAAGAGAGATGAAAACTCAGATCTAGGAGGGACAATGCGTTTAGGTGCTCAAGAATGCTTCCTTTCAGGAAACTCTTTGACTAGTTCTCTTTATGGAGAAGACTCTATTCAAGAAAGACATAGACATAGATATGAGATTAATAATAACTATGTGGAACAAATAGAATCAGCAGGGTTAAGTATTGTTGGAAAATCTAAAGATAATAACCTTGTTGAGGTTATTGAAATTAATGAGCACCCATGGTTTGTTGGTTGCCAGTTTCATCCTGAATTTACTTCTAACCCCATAGATGGTCACCCTCTATTTAGAGGTTTCATCGACGCAGCTAATAATCAAAGACAAATTAAATTAAGTAATTGAAGTGAAAGAAGTAAAAATACAGGATATCTCTATAAGTAATAATACAGATTTTGTTCTTATATCTGGTCTTAATGTTTTAGAAGACGAACCCATAATTACTGAAGTAATTGAAGAGTTAAAAAGAGTAACTGATGAATTGGGTATCCCCTTTATTTTTAAAGCATCTTATGACAAGGCTAATAGATCTTCTGTTGATTCATATAGAGGACCAGGCTTAGAGAAAGGGCTAAGAATACTAGAAAAAATTAAGACTGATTATAAAGTACCTATTATTTCTGATGTTCACTCTCCTGAAGAAGTTGATAAGGTCAAAGATGTTTTAGATATTTTGCAGATACCTGCTTTTTTATGTAGACAAACAGACTTAATTTCAAGTGCTGCATTAACTGGATTAGCAGTAAATATTAAAAAGGGTCAGTTCTTGTCACCTAACGAAGTCAAGAACATCATAAGTAAGTTTAAGGAAAGTAATAATGCCAATATTTTAATTTGTGAGAGAGGTACGACATTCGGATATAACAATTTGGTAGTTGATATGTTGGGGTTAGCAGAATTAAAGTTAAGTAATTATCCAGTTATTTTTGATGTAACGCATTCTCTCCAACAACCAGGAGGAGGAGGTAAAAACACTTCCGGAAGAAGACATTTTGCTTTAGATTTAGCAAAATCAGCTATGTCACTTGGTTTAGCAGGTTTATTCTTAGAAACACACCCTAATCCCGCTGAAGCAAAATGTGATGGGCCTTGTGCTTTGCCATTAAAGCTTTTAAAACCTTTCTTAGAACAAATTAGTGCTATCGATAACTTAGTGAAGGATCTTCCTGAAATCGAGATTACTTAAAGGTGACTAAAATAGTTATAAGTGAACTTTCTGCTTTTGAGGTATTAGACTCAAGAGGCAACCCAACAGTTTCTGTTGAAGTAAAACTTTCAGATGGAAGCTCTTCCATTTCTTTTGTGCCTTCAGGAGCTTCTACAGGTAAATACGAAGCTGTAGAGTTAAGAGATGGAAATAAAGAAAAGTTTAATGGAAAAGGGGTATCAAAGGCTGTTAATTTTATAAATGATCAAATAAGGGACTTATTGATTGGCCTGGATCCATTAAATCAAGTTGAAAATGATAGAAAGCTATGTGACCTAGATGGAACAAAAAATAAGAGTGCTTTGGGTGCAAACTCAATTTTAGCAGCTTCCCTTGCAATATTGAGAGCTTCTGCTGTATCTAAATCTATTCCTCTCTATGAACATGTAAACTCTATTCATTTCGAAATATTTAAAGAAAAAAAGGATCCTACTCTGCCTGTACCTATGATGAATATTTTAAATGGAGGGGCCCATGCTGATAATAAGATTGACTTTCAAGAATTTATGATTCAACCAAAGGGTTTTAAAACTTTTAGGTCTGCTATGCAATGCGGTGTAGAAATTTATCATAATTTAAAGTATCTACTAAAAGAAGAAAAACTCAGCACTTCCATAGGAGATGAGGGTGGATTTGCTCCTGACCTAGAGTCTGCAGAACAGGCATTAGAATTTATTTTAAAAGCAATAGATATATCTGGTTATAACCCGGGTGAAGAAGTATTTATTTGTTTAGATCCTGCTGCTTCAGAGTTCTTTAATGAAGGGAAATATGAACTGAAAGGATCGGGGCAAAGCCTTAATTCATTTGAGATGGTAGATTATCTAAAGAATTTAATCAGCAAATATCCTATAAATTCTCTAGAAGATGGTCTGGATGAAGATGATTGGGAGGGCTGGCAATTATTAGGAAGAGAACTTGGATCGAAAATTCAGCTAGTTGGAGATGATGTATTTGCTACCAATCCCCTTAGGATTGAAAGAGGTATAAAAGAAGATGTTGCAAATTCAGTACTTATTAAAATTAACCAAATAGGAACAGTTACTGAAGCTTTGAAAGCAGCTGGGCTAGCTACTCAAAATAATTACAAGACAGTTATCTCGCATAGATCTGGAGAGACAGAAGATACCTCTATAGCTGATATTGCAGTTGGTTTATCTTCAGGACAAATTAAGACAGGAGCTCCTTCTAGAACTGACAGGGTTTCAAAATACAATAGATTATTAATTTTAGAAGATAAATTTAATATCCCTTATATAAGCGAATATGAATCTAGATAAAATAAAAGAACTTTATATAGAAAATAATCTAGTTTCCTTGGTAATTGTTGTTTTGGTTATTATTTTTATAAGTATTCAAGTTAATATTTGGACAGGAGATTATAGTTTCTTAGGTTTACAAGACTTAAAGAAAGAGCTCAATGAGAAGAGGCAAATAGCTTTAGAATTAGAAGAAAAAAATCTTAATTTAAAGCAACAGAAAAACTTCTTAAAATCTGAAAGGACTGCTATAGAGGGATTAGCTAGATCAGAATTAGGGTTGATAAAACCTGGCGAAAAATTTTACAGGTTCGAAGATGTTGAAAACAAACATATAGAGATTGATCTTATAAAAAAAGAGATCAATGAATAATAGTTTTGTTGCCATAATTCCAGCTGCTGGAAATAGTTTAAGATTCTCATCAGAGATACGTAAACCATTTATTCAGATTGAAGAAAGGTCAATTGTTGAATTAAGTTTAGTTCCTATTCTAGATTTTTCTGAATGCAAAGGTGTTTGTATAGTTATACCTCCAGACGATCAACAGGCTAAATCATCTATTATGGATAATCCCAAAGTCTTTATAACTGAGGGAGGTAATTCAAGGACTGACTCAGTACAAAGCGGTTTAAAATTCTGGAAAGAATCTAATATTTCTTTTAATCATATTTTGATTCATGATGCAGCCAGGCCTTGCTTAAGAAGTTCTGATGTTAAGAAATTAATCAGTTGCCTTGACCAAGAAATTGATGGGGCTGTTTTGGGTTCTCCTTGCTCAGATACAATAAAAGAAGTTTCTGAGGAAGAATTAACAATTTTAAACACTTTTGATAGAAACAAGTTATGGGCAGCTTTCACCCCTCAAATATTTAAGAAAGAATCTCTTTATAGTGCTTTCCGTAACAAAAGTACTAATTTAGAGATTACTGACGAAGCAAGTTTAGTTGAAGCAAATGGCGGAAGTTTAAGAATGGTCCAAGGACATAAAGATAATATAAAGCTAACCTTTCCTGAAGATTTAACTTTGATTAAGTCAATACTTTTATCCCAAGGAAGACTGGAGAGTTAATTTTGAGAGTAGGAATAGGTTACGATGCACATAAGCTTATTGCCGGAGAAGGCATGGTACTAGGCGGTGTTTTTATTGAAAGTGAATTTTCAATTCAAGCTCATTCTGATGGAGATGTAATTACTCATGCAATCATTGATTCTCTGCTAGGAGCTGCTTCATTGGGAGATATTGGAACCCTGTTTCCTTCTGAAGATCAAGAAAACAAAGATATCTCTAGCTTAATTCTTCTGAAGCAAGTTGTAGATTTATTGAAATCCAAAGAATACGAAATCTTAAATGTTGATGTTACCTTGATAACTGAGACTCCTAAAATAAATAAAAAAATCAATTCGATCACTAATGTTCTTTCTAAGAATTTAGATGTAGCAATTGATAGGGTTAGCTGTAAGGCCACTACAACAGATGGGTTGGGGTTTGAAGGAAAAAAAACTGGAATATCTTGTCAGGCAGTTTCATTGATCAATAAAAAAAGAAATTGATTTAGATGAAGATACTTTTGAGTAATGATGATGGTATTGATGCCGAAGGCATAAATCAGCTTTACAGTGAATTAAAGAATCAATATGAAGTTTTTGTGGTTGCTCCTGAAAAAGAAATGAGTGGAGCGGGCTCCTCAATAACAACTAAAAGACCTTTAAAGACATCAAGCATCAAGAAAAATTTTGTTTCAGTTAATGGCACTCCAGCGGATTGTGTACATCTAGCTTTGCATGAAATTTGTCCTTTCAAACCAGACTTATTATTGAGTGGCATAAATTACGGAGCTAATATGGCAGAAGACTTGCTTTATTCTGGTACCGTAGGAGCTGCTTTGGAAGGAAGAGAATTTGGTATGCCTTCAATTGCAATATCTGCTGCAGCATTTAATCAGCCAGGAGCAGAGGGAAGAATCCGTCCTAATTTCTTGTCAGCTGCAAAAATAAGCTGTGATGTAGTAAAAAAACTAAGTCAATTAAAGATAGATTCGCAGCTAACTTTAAATATAAACGTTCCTAATCTGAATTATGAGGAAATAACTAAATTTAAACTAACTCGTCCAGGTACATGGGGGAAAAGAAACCCTCCTAATAAAGAAATTACAGATTCAGGCAAAGAGAGGTTTTGGATTACACATAGGAGTAAAGTGCCTGAAAATAAAGAAGATACTGACATAGCTGCTTTAGCAAGAGGAGAGGTGTCTATTAGTTCCATCGGACCTGTTTTCTTAATAGAAGAATTTCAAAGTGAACTCAAGTCTTGGGTTGGCTCCTTATAAAATAGACAGTGAAGTTAGAAAGAAAACAGGGATTGGGCATGACTTCTTTGAGGACAAGGCAAAGACTAATAGAAAGACTAACTGAGAAAGGAATTAAAGATGTTAGGGTTTTAGAAGCTATGAGGGACATACCTAGGCATTTATTTCTAGATGAAGCTTTAGCTTCAAGAGCTTATGAAGATCTGGCTTTGCCCATAGGTCATCAACAGACAATATCGCAACCTTATATAGTTGCTAGAATGACCGAAATTCTTATTGAAGAGAATAAGTTAGAAACACAACCTCTAGGTCAAGCACTTGAAGTTGGCACTGGTTGCGGATATCAAGCTGCTATTCTTTCTCGTTTTTGTAAATCTGTTCATACATTAGAGAGAATTAAAGCTTTACATGAAAAAGCAAAAAAAAATTTAAATAAATTAAAAATAAGAAATGTAAAACTTGTTTTTGATGATGGCACTGAGTTTAAGAAAGTGGATGAGAAATATGATGCAATATTATTTGCAGCAGCTCCTTTAGAAATCCCATCTTATTTTTTAGATAAATTAAAGATAGGAGGAAGGTTGATTGCTCCTATCGGTGGAGGGGAAGTTCAAAATCTGTCTTTAATAAAGAAGATAGATAAAAAAGATTATGATACAGAAATCATCGAACAAGTTTTATTTGTTCCATTTTTGGGCGGTAGGGTTCAATAAAATTCTTACTTAAAGTATGAAAGAGCATTTTTTTATTTTTTTAAAGGGCATGGTAATCGGAGTTGCGGAATTAATACCTGGCGTTTCAGGTGGAACAATTGCATTAATTTTAGGAATTTATGAAAGGTTTATTAGCTCCATTTCCAATATAAATATTAATTTTCTCCGAGGTATCTTCTCTGCAAACCGTAAAAGTGTTTGGCAGGAATCAGATTTAAATTTTTTACTAACTTTAGTTTTTGGAATGGTAGTAACAGCCTTGACCCTATCATCAGTTATTATATTTTTTTTGAAAAACCACCCTTTTTTCCTAAAAGCTTTTTTTTCCGGTCTTTTACTAACTTCACTGTTATTTAAACCCCTCAAACCTGAAGTTTTTGACAAAAAATTCTTTATAGGATTTCTAATTGCTTGCCTTGTTATAAGTCTAGCTTGGAACTTTACGCCTAATAAGTTTGAACAAGTAAGTTATTTTTATATATTCTTTGGTGGATTTATTGGCGTTTGCGCATTTATATTACCGGGCACATCAGGAAGTTTTGTATTACTTCTTTTAGGAATTTATGAACTAATTATTCTAGCTTTAAAGGATCTTAACGTGATTATTCTTTCAAGTTTATTTGCGGGATGCATAACTGGTCTCTTATTATTTATAAATATAGTTAAAAAAGCTTACAAAGATTATCCAAGTCATCTTTTGGGGTTTTTTTACTCTCTTGTACTTCTAAGTGTCCCCCTTCTTTGGAAATCAGGAAAGTGGAAAATCTTATTCCCTGAAAATAGCACGACTTATTTTGAAATAATATTAGGCCTAATATTTGGAATCGTAATAATCTTTTTATTACAAAAGTTATCTACTACTTCTCAAGATATTTAAATTTATTTTTTATCTCTCTCCATTCATCTGCATCTTCAGGAGGGTCTTTTTGCTCAGTAATATTAGGCCATTCGAGAGATAGTTCTGCATTTAATTCAATGAACGGTATCTGGTCTTCAGGGACCTCATCTTCAGAGTAAATAGCATCTACAGGACATTCAGGCTCACATAGAGCGCAATCTATGCATTCATCAGGGTTGATTACTAACATATTAGGTCCCTCATAAAAACAGTCAACAGGACACACTTCAACACAGTCAGTTAACTTGCATTTGATACAGGACTCTACAACTATAAAAGCCATAACATTATGAATAGTTAATTTTACCAACATATCTAACTAACTACTATCTGGACAATAATTAGATTTCTGGTCTAATTGCGATTAATAATTTAGAAGGATCTTTATTGAACCAAGAAGACTTAGTAAAAATTAGTTCAGATTTAGGTGAAATACTTAAGATTAAGGGCTTAACATTCACTTGTGCTGAGTCTTGTACGGGTGGTTGGGTAGGACACTCAATTACATCGGTTCCAGGGAGTTCAAAATGGTTCGGTTCTTCCTTTGTAACCTATTCGTATGAAGCTAAAACACAAATTTTGGATGTTTGCTCAAATGAACTAGACAATTTAGGCGCTGTGAGTGAAGAAATAGTCAATCAAATGGTAACTGGGGCGCTAAATAAAACAGGAGCAGATATTGGGGTTGCTATAAGTGGAATCGCTGGTCCTTCAGGAGGAACAGAAAATAAACCAGTAGGAACAGTATGTTTTGCATGGAAGATAAAGGGTCAAAATACTATATGTTCTACTGAGCTTTTTTCTGGCGATAGAAACCAGATTAGATATTCCTCGGTTGAAAGAGCTTTAATAGGTACAATTGACCTATTAAAGAGTAATTAAAATAATACTGTTTATTTATACAGTATTATGTATAATCGCCTTGTGAAACCTTTAGGAGGTGAACATGGCACAGAAAAAGGTAACTAATATTAACGACAAAGATAAGAATAAATCACTTGATGCAGCCCTAAGTCAAATTGAACGTCAATTTGGAACTGGAACAGTCATGCGAATGGGTGATAAGAAGCACGAGAAGATACCAGCAGTTCCTACTGGGTCATTAGGTCTAGATTTAGCTCTAGGTATAGGTGGTTTACCAAGAGGCAGGGTTGTAGAGATATATGGCCCTGAATCTTCTGGAAAAACTACTCTGACTCTTGAGGTTATAGCTCAATGCCAGAAATTAGGTGGAACAGCAGCATTTATAGATGCCGAGCATGCTTTAGATCCATTGTACGCAGAGAAGTTAGGTGTTAATGTTGAAGAGCTACTTATATCTCAACCCGATACCGGAGAACAAGCACTTGAAGTGGCTGATATAATGGTGCATTCTGGTGGGGTTGATGTATTAGTAATTGATTCAGTAGCAGCTTTAGTTCCTAAAGCTGAGATAGAAGGGGAGATGGGGGACACTCATGTAGGTTTGCAGGCTAGGCTAATGTCCCAAGCTTTAAGAAAGATCACTGGAAATGTAAAAAAATCTAATACTTTAGTAATTTTTATCAATCAAATTAGGCACAAAATTGGTGTTATGTTTGGAAGCCCAGAAACAACTTCTGGTGGAAATGCTCTTAAATTCTATTCATCAGTTAGGTTAGATATTAGACGCATAGGAACAGTAAAAGAAGGAGATGAGGCGGTTGGAAATGAAACTAGAGTCAAGGTAGTGAAAAACAAAGTATCTCCACCCTTTAAACAAGCTGAATTTCAGATTATTTATAACAAAGGAATAAATAGATTGGGTGAGCTTTTGGATCGAGGTTCTGATCTAGGAATAGTAGAGAAATCAGGAGCATGGTACAGCCTAGAAGGTGAAAAAATAGGACAAGGGAAATCAAATTCAGTTGAATTTTTAGAAGAAAATCCAAAGATAGCTAAAAAGATAGAAAAAGAGATACTAGAGACATTAAAGACAGAATAGATTCTTAAAAATTAGCTAAGCTCTATTAAGAAATTCTTCTTTATCTAACAAGGTTGTTTTTTCTTCTCCTCTAATTTTTAGTTCCAATTTGTTTTCTTTAAATGATTTTTCTCCAACTATAATCATTTCAGGAATTCCAATTAACTCCATGTCAGAAAATTTTACACCTGCACTTTGTTCTCTATCATCCCATAGAACAGAATGACCTTTTTCTTTAAGATTAGTATATATTTTGGAGCTGAATTCTTTCAGACTTTCATCTCCTTTAGGGTTAATTTCAACAATAACAATTGAGTAAGGACTAATTTCTTTAGGCCAAATTATTCCTCTTTCATCATGGTTTTGTTCTATAGCTGCTGCAACTACTCTTGAAATACCTATTCCATAACAACCCATTTCAGGATTAATATTCCCCTTTTCACCTTGTATGTTTAGTTTCATACTTTCAGAGTATTTCTTACCTAATTTAAATATATGACCAACTTCTATCCCCCTCTTAAGTTTTAACTTACCTTTTCCATCTGGACTATCTGCTCCTTCCAAGCTTTCAGGATCTTGACCAGATTTTGACTCTATAAGTAACTCTGCATTTATCGCGTAATCACTTTTATCGCTAAAGGCTAACAAATCTTCTCCAGAATTAGCCAACACATGAAATTCTTCAGATTCTGAACCTCCTATTGCTCCACTATCTGCTTTTACAATTCGATAATCTAAACCAAGCGAATCAAAAATCTTTATATAAGCCTGTTTCATATTTTGATAGCTTTTATCCAATTCTTCTTGAGAGAGATCAAAAGAGTATGCATCCTTCATAAGAAATTCTCTGGATCTCATAACACCAAATCTAGGTCTTATTTCATCTCTGAATTTAGTTTGAATTTGATAAAAGGTGGAAGGTAGCTGTTTGTAGCTTCTTATATCATTTCTACAAAGATCTGTTATTACTTCTTCATGAGTAGGTCCTAAACAAAATTCTCTTTCGTGCCTGTCCTGAAAGACTAGTAATTCCTTTCCATATTGTTTCCATCTTCCAGTCTCTTTCCATAATTCACCGGGTTGAACCATAGGCATCAATATTTCTTGAGCACCTGCAGCATCCATTTCTCTTCTAACAACTGCTTCTACTTTTCTTAATACCTTTATTCCTAGCGGTAACCAGTTATAAATACCTGAAGCAACTTGCCTAATTAACCCAGCTTTAACCATTAACTGGTGGCTTATAGTTTCAGCATCAGAAGGATTTTCTCTCTGAGTAGCTATTAGTAATTTACTTGTTTTCATGCTTAAAATTATCTTTTTAATCTTAACATTTAGTAAAAGACTAAACGAGATAATAAGTTAATAAGCTTAAATTGGTATAATCCTCATTAAAGTAGTATGCCCACTTACGTTTTTAAAGAAAAAGGTAAAAGAAAATTGATTGAAGTTCAGATGAAGATATCTGAACTTGATTCTTTTAAATCTAAGAATCCTGAACTTCAACAAGTTCCAACTGCACCTTCTTTTAGACTAAAGGGAACAGGATGGTATGAGACTGATTTTAAAACAGGTAAAAAGAAGAATTTAGCTAAAAGCGATAGCGATAAAGAAAAATCGTTAAATAAAAGCAGTCCAAAAGAAAAAGGTAAAAAGAAGGAATCTAAGAAAAAAGAAATTAAATCAAAAAGTTCTTAAAGGTTAAGTAATGAAGAATCTAACAAATAATAAATGCGGGTCTGTTTCTAAGAAAGATGTTAATTCTGAAGTTAAATTAAGTGGATGGATACATAGAAGGAGAGATCATGGAGGAGTTATCTTCTTTGATTTAAGAGATGATTCTGGACTAGTTCAGGTAGTCTACAATCCAGAACTAAAAGAAATTTTTGCTCTTGCTGAAACATGTAGAAATGAATTTGTAATCATGGTTGAAGGAAAAGTTAGAGAAAGACCAAAAGGAACTGTCAATAAAGATCTCGACACAGGAGAAATAGAGATAGTTGGATCATCTTTAAACATTCTTAACCCTTCTTTACCAATTCCTTTTCAATTGGATGAGTACTCTTCTGTTGGTGAAGAAACTAGACTTAAATACAGGTTTTTAGATTTAAGAAGAAAAGAAATGCAAAACAATCTTAGGTTAAGGTCTAAGGCCTCCAAGTGTATAAGAGATTTTTTTGAAAATAATGATTTTTTAGAAATTGAGACACCTTTATTGACTAAGGCTACCCCGGAGGGAGCAAGAGATTATTTAGTGCCGAGCAGAACCTATCCTGGATCATTTTTTGCTTTACCTCAATCACCTCAGCTTTTTAAACAGACCTTAATGGCTTCTGGGTTTCAAAAATATTATCAGTTTGCAAGATGTTTTAGAGATGAAGACCTTCGCGCAGATAGACAGCCTGAATTTACTCAAATAGATTTAGAGAGCTCTTTTGTTGGCTCAGAAGATGTAATTAATCTGGTAACAGATTTGATTAAGAAAATATTTTTAGAAGTTTTAAATGTAGACTTAGGTAAGTTTTCTACTATGACTTATCAAGATGCCATTATGAATTTTGGTAGTGATAAACCTGATTTAAGAAATCCCCTAATTTTTGAAGATGTTTCAGATCTTTTCCTAAAAACAGAGTTTAAAGTATTTAATGAACCTGCTAATTCTGAAGGTTCTAGGGTTGCTTGTTTGAGAGTTCCTGGAGGTGAGGTATTAACTAGGAAGCAAATAGATGAATATACAAATTTTGTATCTAATTTTGGTGCTAAAGGTTTGGCTTATATAAGGGTAGATGATCCTAGTAAAGGAAGGGAAGGTCTTCAATCACCTATCATCAAATTTTTAGAGGATGAAGTTATTACACAGCTCTTAACACAACTTAAAATAGAAAAAGGCGATATTGTCTTCTTTGGCGCCGGTCCGAAGAAAATAGTAAACGAATCTTTGGGAGCTTTAAGAGTAGAGCTAGGAAAAGATCTAGATTTATTAGAGAGAGAATGGGCTCCATGCTGGATTGTAGATTTTCCTATGTTTGAGCTTAATGCAAGCAAGGAAATTACTCCCTTACATCATCCTTTTACTTCCCCTAAATGTAGCAAGGAAGAGTTAGAAGAAGACCCGCTATCTTGTTTATCAGATGCTTATGATCTTGTTCTTAATGGTATTGAACTTGGAGGAGGTTCTGTGAGAATCCATGATCATGAAATGCTTTCTTCTGTTTTAGGAATATTGGGAATAGACAAAAAAGAAAGCGAAGAAAAGTTTGGATTTTTATTATCGGCTTTACAACATGGATGCCCTCCACATGCTGGTCTAGCAATTGGGTATGATCGATTAATAATGCTTATGACTTCTTCAGAGTCTATTAGAGATGTAATAGCCTTTCCTAAAACACAAACTGCATCTTGTTTAATGACCGAAGCACCGGGTGAGGCTTCTCAGGAGCAATTAAATGAATTACAGATAACTTTAGATAAGGATGATTAGGTATGGCTGGGCATTCTAAATGGGCAAATATAAAGCACCGTAAAGGCAGACAAGATGCAAAAAGAGGAAAATTATTTTCTCGTTTAATTAGAGAGCTCACCGTCTCTTCTAAGTTAGGTGGTCCTCTACCAGAAGATAATCCAAGACTTAGGACAGCTTTGGATAAAGCACTTTCTGCAAACATGCCTAAAGACACTATTGAAAGAGCAATTCAAAGAGGCTCAGGTTCTGCAGAAGGAGACAACTTAGAAGAAGTTATTTTTGAAGGCTATGGACCTGGTGGTGTTGCAATTATGGTTGAATCTATGACTGATAATAACAACAGGACAGTTGCCGAAGTAAGACATGCTTTTTCTAAGGCAGGGGGAAGCCTAGGAACAGATGGCTCAGTTTCTTATCTTTTTCTAAAGAAAGGACTTCTTCAAATATCTAACAATTCAAATTTGGATCAAATAATGGAGGTTGCTATAGAGGCGGGAGCAGAAGACATTGAAGAGAACTTAGATCAAACAATAACCATCTCTACTAAAGTAGAAGACTTTGAGTCAGTTAAGAGCTCTCTAAACGCAGAAAACATAGAGACCAAGGAAGCAGAAATTACCTTGGTTCCTGAAACAAGTATTTCCACCGATTTAGAGACCTCTATAAAGATATACAAACTTTTGGAATCTTTAGAAGATTTAGATGATACTCAAAATGTTCACTCTAATGCTGACTTTCCTGAGGAGATTGTTGAGCACATAGATTAGTTATGACAAATTCAAGAAATAAAGGTGCTTCATTTGAAAGAGAAATAGGAAATCTTTTAACTTCAGATCTAGGATTAAAAAATAGTATAAGAAGAATTTTAGAACAGACCAGAGAAAAACATTTACCAGACTTAATGTTAGGAAGATGGCATATTGAATGCAAAAGATATGGAACAGGTGCTGAACCCTTGGAAGCCTGGTGGCAACAAGTCTTAGATTCTACTAGTGAAGATGGTATTCCTGCTCTTGTGTATAAGTTTAATAGAAGACCTATAAAAGTAAGATTGCCTTTGTGGGCTATTAACCCAAGTCTTGATAATAATTCCCCTTTTACAGCTGATCTACTATGGGAAGATTTTATCTATCTTATAAAGCATCTTTATACCCAAGACATTGAAATAAATGATGCTTAGAAGACATATTTTCCCAATCAAAATATATTACGAGGATACAGATGCTCAGGGTGTTGTTTATTATGCAAATTATTTAAAATTTTTTGAAAGGGCTAGAACAGAATATCTAAGGGAAATAGGATATCAACAGAAAGAGCTTATGCAGGAAGGCTCAATTTTTGTAGTTAGAGAAGTATCAATAGAGTTTAAAAGACCTGCTCGTCTAGATCAGCAAATTAAAGTTGAGACCCAAATCATTAAAGCCGGAAAGGTTAGTTTTGATTTTAATCAAATGATATTAAACGACTCTGATGAAACTTTATGTGGAGGGGTGATTAAATGTGGTTGTTTAGATATATTGGATTTTAAACCAAAACCTCTACCTAGTAACTTATACCAAGGTATGAAATCATTATTATAAAAATATGTCTTATTCAATTATTGATCTTTTTCTTAACGCTAGCTTGGTAGTTCAGCTTGTTATTGTATTACTTATGCTCGCTTCTATTTTTTCTTGGATGATTATTCTTGAAAGATGGATTTACCTAAATAAATCTAAACAAGAACTACTTAATTTTGAAGATTTGTTTTGGTCAGATGCAGGTCTCGAAACAGTCTTTCAAAAAGGGAATGAAGAAAGTAATTTACCAATTGGGGCAGAATGTATTTTTAGATCAGGTTACGAAGAATTTAAGAATATTCGTAATCAACAACCTGAAACAGTTTTAGAGGGTGCTGAAAGGGCAATGAGAATTTCACTTTCAAGAGAACAGGCAGAATTAGAGAAACATTTGCCTTTTTTAGCAACAGTAGCATCTGCTTCCCCTTACATAGGTCTATTCGGAACTGTTTGGGGGATAATGAATTCTTTTAGAGGGTTAGCTGAAACTAATCAAGCTACGCTGGCTACAGTAGCACCAGGAATCTCAGAAGCTTTAATAGCCACAGCTATAGGTCTTTTCGCTGCTATCCCAGCTTTAATTGCTTATAACAGGTACACAACTTCGGTTGAATCTTTACTTTCTAGCTTCGAAGATTTTATGGATGAATTTACTATTGTTTTACATAGAGATCTTTACAAAAAATGACTTCAAGAAGGCGAAGAAGAACTCTTCTCTCTGAAATTAACGTAGTCCCTTATATAGATGTTATGTTGGTGCTTTTGGTTGTCTTTATGATATCAGCACCGTTAATGGTACAAGGAGTGCTAGTTAATCTCCCTGAAACTCTTTCTGAGCCTTTACCTAGAGAAAAAAGTGATCCTTTGATAGTTTCAATAAAGTCTGATGGGGTCTTTTTTCTTGAAACTCAAGCAACAAGAAATATGCCTTTAAATCTAGATGACATCTCTCTTCAAGTTAAAAAAATACTAAATGCTAATCCCTCTTTACAGGTCATAGTTAGGGGGGATGGTGACGTTAAATACCAGAAAGTAATGGAGTTAATGTCTGTACTTCAATCTTCAGGTGCAAAAGATGTAGGTTTAATTACTCAACCTCCTTCAAAGTAGATATGCAGAATTACCTCTCAGGGTTTTTTATTTCTTTTTTATTTCACATAGGTCTAGTTTTGTCTTTTACTAATTTCTTTCAGATAAAAGACTTATATGCAATTAATCAAATTGATCCTATTCCAGCCTATCTAATATTTGAATCACCCAAAGCCGATCAAAAAAAAATAAAACCTAGAATGGCTAAAGAGGTAATAATTAATGATCCTTTAATCCGACCTAAAACAATAGAAATAGCCAATCCAAAATCTGAGATAGAGTCTATTGACTTAGAAAGAAGGCATGTAATTGATGGGTTGAAGAAAAATGATATCGACTCAACTTTTGAACAAATTTCTTATTATTCAAATTTAATAAAAACTCAAATTATGGCTAACTGGAAACAACCAACTGGTATTACTCAAGGCATCTCAGTAGAGATATCTCTCACTTTAGTCCCAACTGGAGAAGTTATTCAAGTTCAAATGATAAAGACAAGTGGAAGTTTAGCTTTTGATAATTCAGCTCTTAATGCTGTTGAAAAGGTATCAAGATTCTATGATTTAGATATGGACAGGAAGTTATTTGATGATCATTTTAGAAAGTTTACTTTAGTTTTTAATCCTAAGGATTAATTATGGTTTATAAGATATTTTCAATTGTATTATTGAGTTTTTGTAATTACCTTTTTTCTGATTTGAGAATAGAAATAACTGAAGGAATAGAGGACCCCATACGTATTGCTATAGTTCCAATATCTTGGAATCTGAAGGAGCCACCAAAAAAATATTTACATCAGATTATATCTTCTGATCTTGAATCTTTTGGAGAGTTCGAGTCTTTGTCCCCAAAAGAAATGTTAAGTCTTCCAAAAACAGAAGAAGAAATTTTTTATAGAGATTGGAAGATTCTTGATGTTGATTACTTAGTTCTTGGATCTGCTTATGAAGGAGATAACTCTGATGACGTAATTGTAAATTTCTCTATATTTAATGTAACAAGGAAAAGGCTTGTAAAAAGAGGAATATCAGTAGGATCAAGCATATATTTAAGTTCTCTAGGACATGCAATTAGTGACAGAATTTATACAGAGATAAAAGGTTTGCCGGGTATATTTTCAACCAAGATTTCTTATATAAGCAAGGAAGACTCTTTAACAGGAAGATTTTCTCTTAGAGTAGCTGACATTGACGGTCAAAATGACTCAGTTATTTTTTCTTCAAACCAACCCTTAATGTCTCCAAGCTGGTCTTCAAGTGGTAAAAATTTAGCTTATGTTTCTTTTGAAGAAGGTACTTCAAGAATCTTTATACAAAATATTTACAATGCAAATAGAAGAGGGTTAAAACTTCAAAAGGGAATAAACAGCTCACCAAATTGGTCTCCTTCTGATAAATATTTAGCTGCTGTACTTTCTAAGGAAGGCAACCCTGATATTTACAGCTATAACTTAGAAAAAGATTCGTGGAGACAGTTAACCGATCATTTTGGTATTGATACTGAACCAGATTGGTCTCCTAATGGAAAAAAGATAATTTTCACTTCTAACAGGAGCGGAACGCCTCAAATTTATGAAATGAATGTATCCAGCAAAAAAATAAGGAGAAGGACATTTGAAGGAACTTATAATGCTAGAGCAAGGTATCTACCTGATGGCAAGAGTATAGTCTTTGTTCACAGGAGAAAAGGTATATTCCATATTGCAATACAAAATTTACGTTCTGGTAAGTTAAGAATATTAAGTGATACAAAGCTTGATGAATCGCCAACTATCTCTCCTAATGGCAAGGTTATAATTTACGCAACTAAAGAAGGCGATAAAGATATTCTTGCAGGGTTATCTATTGATGGAAAAACAAAATTTATTCTTCCAACTGGGTTGGGAGAAGTTAGAGAGCCCAGCTGGTCTCCTCTTCTGATCTCTACCAATAAATAATAATTAAGTCTTCTTTAATTCCTAGAGGCTATTTCAAATAAAAAAAAGTATAATTATCTAAAGGAGTTAAATATGAGTTTATTTGATCAATTTTTAGTTTTAGCGGCTGTAATTTGTACTTTTAGTGGATGTGCTTCTGTCTCTATGGATAGAGCAGTTGAAACAGAGACGGCCTCTGCTATCTCTCAATCTGAATATTCTGATTCTGTTGGTGAAGATGGAGGAACAATATATTTTGAATATGATAAGTACAATCTAAGTAACGCAGCTATGTCTGATATTCGTTCATTGGCCGGAATAATAAAGTCTAGTGGCGCAAATGTAAGAATTGAAGGTCATTGCGATGAAAGAGGTACCAGAGAATATAATTTAGCTTTGGGAGAGAAGAGAGCCAATGAAGTTGCAGAAATGCTTCAAGTTAATGGTGTTTCCTCCAGTAAGATCTCAACAGTGAGTTATGGAGAAGAAAGACCTGTAGCAAATGGTTCTAACGAAACCTCTTGGTCTAAAAATAGAAGAGCTGTTATAAAAATACTATAAAGTTTGTTTAATTTGAAAAAAGCTTTAATTTCAACTTTTTTGTTGTCTATAGTTTTACCTATGGAACTTTTTACAGAAGAGGAGTCCTTAGATTTAATTTATCAAAAGATAAGCATTTTAGAACAAGAAATAGCAACTTTAAGGAATTTAATAGAAGAGAATACTTATTTAATTGAACGTTACCAAGAGTTGCAACAGCAAAGATATCTGGACTTAGATAAAAGGCTGCATAGTTTACTTTCAAATGAGGTAGATGATTTAGAACAAGGTTCTGTATTACCACAAAATGCTAATAACTCAGAAGAGGTAGACCTTTACAAAAAAGCACTTATATTTTTTGAAGAATCAAGATATTCAGAAGCTTTAGGGGTATTTCAAGAGCTAATAATTACATTCCCAGACGGAGAATATTCAGCGGATTCTTATTTTTGGTCAGGAGAATTATTTTCAGCTCAGGGACAATTTCTAGATGCCAGAGAGAATTATCTAGTGGTTATTCAAAAATATAGCAATCACAACAGAGTAGCGGATTCCTTATACAAATTAGGGTTAGTTGAAGAGGTTCTTGGAAATGAAGAAGAAGCAAACACTTATTATTCGAAACTAATTTCAGATTTTCCAGAAACAGGAGCTGCTGAGTTAGCAAAAAAATCTATGAAAACTTTGCTTCAGGAGTCGAATTAACTTGCTTAAAGCTTTAATATACGAATTTCTTTGGGCCGTTAGCTCAGTTTGGTAGAGCAGTTCCCTTTTAAGGAATTGGTCCTG
>CAYFFW010000002.1:0-99359 GCA_964342745.1 uncultured Gammaproteobacteria bacterium | reverse complement strand
TCCTCCGCCAACAATCCCTATATGCGACGAGTAATTCTTCATCAACACATTTTCAACGGTATAGAGGGTATAATCAAATAGAAATGAATGACCAGAGCAACGCCCTAGTTACACTTCAGAAAGAAGAAGAGGTTTCATTAATCAACCTAAATGATGAGGGTTCTTTTAACTCTTTATCCGAAAATTTATTAAAAGAACTGTTTGCCGTCTTAAAACAAGCCGATCAAGATGACTCAACTAAGGTTTTGGTGATAAGAGGAGTAGGCAGAGGCTTTAGTGCTGGTCATAACCTCAAAGAAGTTCAGGAAAATCAAAATGATGATTTTTATAGAGACCTTTTAAATAGCTGTAAAGATGTGATGACTTTTTTGTCTAATTTAAGTAAGCCCGTTATAGCAGAGGTACATGGTGTTGCCACCGCAGCAGGATGTCAATTAGTAGCCTCATGTGATTTGGCTTACGCCGACAACGACACTAGGTTTGCAACACCTGGAGTGAATATAGGACTGTTTTGTCACACCCCCTTAGTTCCTGTCTCTAGGACTATAGCGAAAAAACATTCAATGGAAATGCTTTTGCTTGGCGACCTCATAGAAGCATCAGAGGCTAAAAGGTTCGGCTTAATTAATGATATTTTTGAACCCGAACTACTTCATCAGAAAGTAATGGAGGTAGCAAAAATAATTAGCTCCAAGTCTTCCTATGTTTTAAAAATGGGCAAAGAGACCTTTTATAAGCAGTTAGATATGGACCTTGGAGAAGCCTATGAATATGCCACAGAAAGGATGATCCAAAATTTAAATGCTGACGACGCAAAAGAAGGAATAGATGCTTTCATAAGCAAAAGAGACCCTGAGTGGAAGAATAGGTAAAAAAATTTATTGATCAATATAGAATAGGAAGTTAATTAAAACTAAAAAGGAGAAAATATGTTTAGTCACATAATGGTGGGAGCGAATGACATAGAGGAGTCAAAGATATTTTACGATAAAGTTTTGGGCGTTTTAGGAAGTGCACCTGGTGCTTTAACAGTTAACCCTACTGGCCATAAAAGATATATGTATGTTGTGGGAGAAATCATGTTTTTAATTTCAGAACCAATTGATGACGCCCCTGCAACTCATGGAAACGGTGGAACCATAGGTTTTAGTGCTGATAGCCCTGAGACAGCTGATGCTTGGCACGAAGCTGGGATTAATAGTGGAGGCACTACTTGTGAAGACGCGCCTGGTGTTAGGGAGGCAGATGGGATGAAGTTTTACTTGGCCTACCTAAGAGACCCATCAGGAAATAAACTTTGTGCACTGCACAACATGCAAGGTTAGGATTTTTGGGCAAATAAAATAACGTCTTCTTTAAATAATAAAGCCGTCTAGTGACGGCTTTATTATTAGGATTCATATTAAGAAAGATGAGTCCTACCTTTTTCTTTGGTATTTATAGTAACCATCAACAGGAATCATTATGTGAGCATAGTCAGTGTCTGGCATCATTACATATGGCTCTCCATGCATAAAGTCATCACTGTACTCTGCTAGGTCAGACGCTTCCTTAGGAAGTAACATTAAGTGGGGTCCGGATTCAATCCATTGCCCAGGAGCGGAGTCGGCCTTATTCATGACTTTTGGGGTTGTGTTATCTTCCCCAACGTCACCATGCAACATCCACATAAATGTTGATCGAGTAAGGTTGGGCTTGGTATCAGACATGAAGGCTTGCATCCATTTTGCGCCTTCCGCATCAAAACAAGCTGGCATTGCATCATGCGCATCTTTCCATCCTCTTTCTGGATAAGGCCTGGGGTTTCCGGCCTGACAAGTCCACCCATTGGTTCCTTCTCTTAAAACCCTTCCATCTGCTCCGATAATCGTTGCTTCATTTCCTAAAAAAGAAGGTGCAGCGCTTGAATAGGCCCATATTTGCCACTTATCAGTATCATGAGGACCGTAGGGCTCTCTTGCCAACAAGTTAGATGAAAGAAAGACAGTAAAACAAGTTAGCAATAACGTTTTTAAAAGCATATCTTTTCCTTTAGTTAAAAATACATTTTGATACAAAAAAAATTAAATAACAAACAAAGAAAAGACTCTTCGGGATTGATTTTTTTTATGCCTACTCTATCCTCATTCCACAAAAAAATATAAATAAGAGTAGAGTTTGAAATACATAATTTTTACAACCATATTTTTAGCTTCCTTGATCTTCGCTGAACAAGAAGATTACCCCTGGCTACATAACTTAGATCCTGCTAGCGGTTATAAAGAATCTGGAGAGAGGTTAATTGGCCTCCGAGCAGGGCTTAACCCGCTTGAGGTGTTTAGTGGTAAGGAAAAAATACTATTAGTGTCAGTCCATGGAAGTAGAAGTGAGGGCTACGAATGGATATATCCACTTAAAACATTAGACACAGAAAAGAGCGCAACATACTTTTACAGGTGGGATGACACTTCGTGTTATAAAAGTTCAGCTAAGAGTCTTCAGCTAAAATTGACTGAACTGACTAAATCCTTACCTCATCTGGATAGATTGGTGATCCTTGGACACAGTTACGGTGCGATTTTAGTGACCTCAATGGTTGAAGGCTGGAAGTTTGGTCTGCCTACCGAAATTCATTCTATAGCTGGTCCCATAGGATCTTCTTTCTCCAGAGCTTCATGTAACTTCTCCCCGCCAAAAAGCATTCCCGATAACCTGACATTTTTCCAATGGAAAACACAACACCACTTAGATGCAGCTTTTAAAAGATTAAAGAATGATCCACAGAACCTGAATCTATTAGGAAGTGAGGTTACAAGGCTACCGGAAACTTATAGAGGAAAGAGGCTTGGGCATAATTGGTCTATCAGCTGGGTGGCTGATAAGCTAGGTCCACAACAGTAAAAAGATGTCTTTGAAGAAAAATCTTATGGGCCTGACTGAGGAAGAGTTGGGAGAGTATTTTTTAAGCCTAGGAGAAAAGCAATACCGGGCCACGCAAATCATTAAGTGGATTCACCAAAGGGGAGTAAGCGACATTTCTATGATGACTGACTTATCTAAAGAACTAAGAGAAAGTTTGTTAAAAGAATTTGAGATTCGAGTACCAGAGGTTATTTACCAGAGAGATTCCAAGGACGGGACAAGAAAGTGGGTTATAAGTGTTGGAGAGGGTGATTTAATTGAGATGGTATTAATACCTGAAGGCAAGAGAGCTACCCTCTGTGTGTCCTCACAAGTAGGTTGCGCAGTAGATTGCAGCTTCTGTGCTACGGGGAAACAGGGTTTCTCCAGGAACCTTTCACTAGATGAGATCATCGGACAGCTGTGGATAGCTGAAAATTCATTTGATGAGCCCAAAAACAAAAACAAAAGAAATATTTCAAACGTGGTTATGATGGGCATGGGGGAACCCCTCCACAACTTTGATCCTGTTGTAAAGGCGATGGAATTAATGCTGGATAACAATGCTTACGGAATATCAAAAAGGAGAGTTACTTTAAGCACTTCCGGTTTAGTGCCTCAAATAAAAAAGCTATCAGAGTGCTCAGATGTTTCTTTGACCATTTCTTTACATGCCCCAAACGATGAATTAAGGAATAAATTAGTACCAGTAAATAAAAAATACCCTATAAAAGAACTTCTTGAGTCTGTGAAAAGTTATGTTGAAAAATGCAATGACAGCAGAGTAACTACTTTTGAATATATATTAATAGACAGGGTTAATGACTCCCTTGAGCTTGCAGAAGAACTAGCAAACTTACTTTCTAACTTTCCATGTAAGATTAACTTAATACCCTTTAATCCTTTTTCTGAGTCTAACTACAAAAGGCCTTCAAACAACAGAGTTAAAAGGTTTCAGTCGGTCTTACAATCAAGGGGTTACGTAGTTACCATAAGATCAACCAGGGGGGACGATATCATGGCGGCTTGCGGGCAGCTGGTTGGAAAGGTTAACGACAAGACCAGAAGAAAAGAGAGAACAGAAAAGAAGCAATTAATTAAAACTAAATCAATTTAAAGGGATAATAATGAACAGAGTAACAGAGCATTTAGGGTCAAAATACCCAATTATCCAAGCTCCCATGGGCTGGATAGCAAGAAGCAAACTAGCTTCAGCAGTATCAAATGCAGGAGGCTTTGGAGTAATAGAAACTTCTTCAGGTGAAGTTGAGAACTGCAAAGAAGAAATAAAGAAAATGAATGAACTGACAGACAAGCCCTTTGGAGTCAATCTACCTTTGCTTTTTTTGCAAGACGACAGCATGGTTGAGTTTTGCGTTTCTCATGGAGTTAAGTTTGTTACCACTTCAGCAGGAGACCCATCTAAATACATAGAGGTTTTGAAATATGCTGGCATAACGGTTTATCACGCTGTTCCTAGTGTAGAGGGGGCAGTAAAAGCTGCAAACGCAGGAGTAGATGGTCTGGTGGTTGAAGGAACAGAGGGAGGTGGCTTTAAGAATCCAGAAGAAGTTGGACTTTTAGTTCTTATTCAGGCCATAAGAAAAGAATTAGATTTACCAATAGTGGCTGCCGGAGGCATAGTTGACGGAACGGGAATGGCTGCAGTATTTGCAGCTGGTGCAGAGGGTATCCAAATGGGAACCAGGTTTGTTTCGAGTAAAGAAAGCCCTGTGCACGAAAACTTTAAGAATAAAATCCTTGATTCAACGATCCAGGGAACTTGGATCTTAAATAAGACTTCTAAACCTGTGATTAGGGCGTTAAGAACAGATTTTACTAAGAAAATACACGAGGCGGGCATTATGGAAATGAAGGACATGTCCAATATTCAAGACTTGTATTTTGGAGGAGACATGAACGCAGCTCCAGCTTTGTCAGGTCAGTCAGTTGGCTTAATAGATGAGGTTAAGGCAGTAAAGACTATAATTGAAGAGACTGTCTCGGAATTTAATGAGGCATGTGAAAAGCTTTCCCAACAAAAACTTTAAGGGGTTTTAACTAGAGATCGCCTTTTGCCCTTACTTCGCTCTGGTTAACTGTAAATTGCTCGCCGTATCTGGCTTCCAGTTTTTTTTGGTTTTCTAATATCACCTCTACGGGGTCCAGTTTAAGAGCCATACAAGCCGTAACCCAGTACCACATAATGTCACCCAGTTCTCTTTTCATGTGGAATATATTGTCTTCATTGGCAGGCTTTCCTTGAAGAAACATCTTTTTAACAATCTCGACAAACTCTCCACCCTCACTGCTTAGACCAAGAGCAGCCGTCATTAATCTAGGTACATCAATCTCAGAGTTGTTTTGAATTTGCTGCAATGCAGACTTTAGGCTTTCAAGATCTAGGCTAGGATCACTAGTTACTTTTGTAACAAAATCACAGTAAGTATCAAAAAATTTTTTTGGTTCAGTCATGGTGTTTTAAGTCAATTATATTAACTTAAGGAAGGTTATTTCACATGGATTTTTTTTCAACTTTTTTACAAGCCCCTTTAAAGCGAAACCATATAAAATAGACAAGTGGACGTATCCGACATATTGAATAATCTAAATGAAGCTCAAAGAAAGGCTGTCACCTCTGAGTCTCCACATTTACTTGTTTTGGCCGGTGCCGGTTCTGGCAAAACCAGGGTTATTGCGCATCGGGTTGCTTGGTTGGTGCAAGCTTTAAACAACAGCCCTCATTCTTTGCTCACAGTGACCTTTACTAATAAAGCAGCGAACGAAATGAAGGGAAGAATTGAATCCATGCTTGGACAAGAAATGGCAGATTTTTGGTGTGGAACATTTCATGGCATTTCACACAGAATATTAAGAAGGCACTGGGAAGAGGCGGGTCTTAGAAGGGAGTTTGCTATTTTAGACAGCGAAGATCAGTTGAGGGTTATAAAAAGAGTTTGTAAATATATAGGCTTAGATGAAGGTAAGTGGCCTGCAAGACAAGTCCAGTGGTATATAAACAAAGAAAAAGACGAATGCCGAAGGTCAAACCAAGTTGAGTCAGTTGATGATTATTTTGTTGAGCAAATGACAAAAGTTTATGCGGAGTATGAACAACTATGTGACAGAGAGAGCTTAGTAGATTTTGGTGAGCTACTGTTAAGGTCTTTAAATTTATTGTCTTCTAACGAAGAACTGCTTTCCCATTATCAAAAAAGATTTAAACACATCTTGGTGGACGAGTTTCAGGATACTAATGAAGTTCAATATCAGCTGTTGGCTTTAATGAAGGGAGGCGAGAGTACTTACACCGCTGTGGGAGATGATGACCAATCAATTTATGGTTGGCGAGGAGCAAAAAGTGACAACATTGATAGGTTTACCAAAGACTTTAATGGGACAGAGGTAGTCAGGCTTGAACAGAACTATAGATCAACACAAACCATATTAGATGCTGCAAATTCTGTCATTGAAAACAACCGATCTAGAATGGGAAAAGAACTTTGGACTGAGCAAAAAGAAGGGGAGAAGATCTCTGTTTATGCTGCATACAATGAAGATGATGAAGCTAGGTATGTTGTAGGAACTACTCAGTCTTGGATTGAACAAGGAAACTCACTAGATGAGGTAGCTATTCTTTATAGGTCAAACGCACAATCAAGAGCCCTGGAAGAGGCTATTCTTAGAGAAGGAATGCCTTACAGGATTTATGGAGGACAGAGGTTCTACGAAAGGGCAGAAATTAAAAATGCGATGGCTTATGTGCGTTTAGTTTTCGGGAAGGACGATGACGCAGCTTTTGAGAGGGTGGTTAACTTGCCCCCACGCGGAATAGGCGCAAAAACAATGGAGATTATAAGAAACAAAGCTAGAGAAAAAAACTTCTCACTATGGAAAGCAAGCTCTGACCTGATTGAATCTGATGGATTGACATCAAGAGCCAGAACATCTCTTTCCGGGTTCTTGTTAGACCTAGAAAACCTAAAAGGCGAAGTAAATGGTTTGGAGTTAAAAGAAACTGTTGATCATGTAATTCAAAGAAGTGGCTTAATCGAGCACCACAAGAAAGAGGCAGGAGAAAAAGGGAGAACTCGCGTAGAAAACCTAGACGAACTCGTAAGTGCAGCAGGTGATTATGTTCCGGATAATCAGGAAGAAGATACACCGGTTTTGAAATCTTTTATAGATCATGCGGCACTGGATGCAGGAGAAGATCAAGCAGAAGAGCATGAATCAGCTATACAGCTTATGACCCTTCACTCTGCTAAAGGACTAGAGTTTCCTTTGGTTTTTATAACTGGATTTGAAGAAAATCTTTTCCCACACAGACTTTCTTTGGAGGAACCAGGGCAGCTAGAAGAAGAAAGAAGGCTTTGTTATGTTGGAATGACAAGGGCCATGCAAAAGCTATATATAATTTATGCTGAAATGAGAAATCTCCACGGGAATGAAACTTTTAATCCTCCTTCACGTTTTCTAAGAGAGATTCCTTCAGAGCTTACTCAAGAAATAAGGACCGGAGGTTCCATTAGCAGGAAGTCTTATGACAGTAAGGGCATCATAGCTCAAGGTGAAATCCCTGAAACTGACCTTGTTTTAGGGCAAAGAGTTGTGCACGAGGTATTTGGAGAGGGTGTTATTCTTAACTATGAAGGACAGGGTGCTAATGCTAGAGTGGAGGTGAATTTTGATTCAAGCGAAACTAAGTGGTTAATGGCTTCTTACGCAAAACTAAGACCAATTTAATTAAGGAAAATTATGAAAAAAAATATTATACCTATCTTCCTAATTGTGTTTTTTGTAGCTTGTTCGGAGGGTCCTGCACCAGAAGCTAAAGAAAGTGAAGGAAATAATTATGACCAGGTTTATAAGTGGAACATGGTAACTACTTGGCCTAAGAACTTTCCTGGTCTAGGACTGGCAGCTGAAAATCTGTCTAAATATGTAAATGAAATGAGTAACGGCAGATTAAAAATTAAAGTATACGGAGCCGGCGAATTAGTTCCTGCTATGGGTGTTTTTGATGCCGTCTCCCAAGGCAACGTAGAGTTGGGTCATGGAGCCTCTTATTATTGGACGGGGAAGGTTAAGTCTTCACAATTTTATACTGCTGTTCCTTTTGGTTTAAACGCACAAGAAATTAACTCTTGGATTCATTGGGGTGGAGGCCAGGAACTTTGGGAGGAAGCTTATGCTCCTTTTAATCTTGTTCCTTTTGCCGGAGGAAATACAGGCGTTCAAATGGCCGGATGGTTTAATAGAGAAATAAACTCTATCGGAGATCTAAAAGGATTAAAAATGAGAATTCCAGGACTTGCTGGAGAGATTTTCTCTAGGGCTGGGGCTGAGACAGTAGTCCTTCCAGGAAGCGATATATTTTTAGCCCTGCAACAGGGCGTTGTAGACGCAGCGGAGTGGGTAGGACCTTTTAATGATTTAACTTTTGGGTTTCATCAAGTCGCTAAATATTACTACTATCCAGGATGGCACGAAGGAGGGTCCACCTTAGAAATAATAATTAATAAAGAGGCTTACGAGTCACTTCCAAAAGACCTAAAGGCAATTGTTAAGTATGCTGCCAGGGCAGTTAATCAAGAAATGCTTGATGAATACACAGCAAATAATAATAGAGCTCTAACAGAATTAGTTGAAGTTCATGGAGTAGAATTAAGAAAACTACCTGACGATGTGTTAATTGAACTTAGAGAAATCTCGGATGAGGTAATTAAAGAATTTATAGAAGGAGATGAGATGGCAACAAAAATATATAACTCCTATAAAGCGTTTAAGGAAGATGTCATTCAATACCATGAGATTTCAGAAAAGGCCTTTATTGAAATGAGAGACCTGCCTGAATAAGAAAAGGAAAATACTCAGAGTTTAGATAAATTGAAAGTAAAGTTAAGAAAGCTAGGAGTACAGGATTATAAAAAAACATGGGCCTCCATGCAGAATGTTATTCTTTCTAAAGGGCAGGATGATTCCGATGAAATTTGGTTGCTAGAACATTTTCCTGTTTATACTTTAGGCTTTGGCGCCTCAGAAGAACACTTGTTAGAAAGCTCTAATATACCAGTTATAAGGTCAGACAGAGGGGGGGAAGTCACTTATCACGGTCCAGGCCAGATAGTCGCCTACTTTCTGATTAATTTACGTAGAAAAAAGTGGGGTCCTAAGAGGTTTGTAAATGAGCTGGAGTCTTCAGTCATAGATTTTCTAAAAGATTATGGCCTATCTGCAAAAAGAGTTGAGGGGAGCCCGGGGATTTATATTAAAGAGAAAAAAATATCTTCTATTGGATTGAAAATTAAGAGAGGCTTCTCTTATCATGGACTGAGCATAAACATTGATATGGATTTAAGCCCATTTAAAGCTATAAATGTATGCGGTCAAGAATCCTTAAAAGTAACTCACCTTAAAGAATTTAGTGAAGTTTCAGTCAGCAAGGCCTTTATGGATTTCGAAAACACAGCTTTAGAAAGGTTTGAGGGGGTTGTTTTATGAATCAAGTCATTCCAACAAAAACAATAAAACCAAATGGAACGATAGCAATAAAAAATGGCATTAAACCCAATGAGAACAGACAGGTTCTTCCCCCCAGAAAACCCTCCTGGCTAAAACTTAATAACTCTTTTAATCCGAAGCTCAAAGAAGTTAAAAAAATTGTAAAAAGCAATCACCTTAATACTGTGTGTGAAGAAGCAATGTGTCCGAATATAAATGAATGCTGGAGTCATGGAACGGCTACCTTCATGCTCCTGGGAGATGTTTGCACCAGGGCTTGTAAATTTTGTGCTGTAGATACAGGAAATCCAAGGGGCAGAACGGACAAGAGGGAGCCGCTGAAAGTAGCCAGGTCAGTAAAAAAGATGGCTTTGAAGTATGTTGTTCTAACCTCGGTTAATAGAGATGATTTAGCAGATGGAGGTGCAAGGCATTATGCCAATACAATTAAAGCTATTAAAAACATAAACCCAGGGGTTATTGTTGAGGCCCTTACACCTGATTTTGAAGGGAAAAGAAAATCAATTTTAATTTTAATGGATTCAAATCCGGATGTTTTTGCTCAAAATTTAGAAACAGTCGACAGGCTGACCAAGAGAGTTCGAGACCCTCGAGCTGGATATCAAAAGACACTGAAAGTATTAGAAGAAGCTAAGACAATAAGCCCAAATATTGTGACCAAAACGGGATTAATGTTAGGTTTGGGAGAGACAAGAAAAGAGGTTAAAGAGGCCTTACTAGACATCCATTCAGCAGGAGTAGAAATTATTACACTAGGCCAATACTTAAGGCCAACCCTCAATCATTTACCAGTAAAAAGATATATAGCCCCTGAGGAGTTTTATGAATTTAAGACCATGGCCAAAGAAATTGGTTTTAAAGAGGTGGCTTCAGGGCCTCTAGTTCGGTCTTCTTATAGGGCAGATAAAGCCTCCTACCTAATACACCCCTAAAGACCATAAACAGCATTAGGTAAAGCTGTAACTAAGGAAGGGAATATAGCTAGAGCTAACAAGACAAAAATTTGAATAACAATAAAAGGTAAAACGCCCCGGTATATCGCGCTTGTTGGGACATAATCAGGTGCAACTCCCCTTAAATAAAACAGAGCAAATCCAAAGGGTGGAGTTAAGAAAGATGTTTGTAAGTTTATGGCTATCATAATTCCAAGCCAAAGGGGGTCTATCCCCATAGACAATAAAACAGGACCAACAATCGGAACAACAACAAAGGTGATTTGAATAAAATCCAATATGAAGCCAAGCAAGAAGATTATTATCATTACAATAAGCATTGCGCCAAAAACACCACCAGGCATTTGATTAAAAATACTATTAACCAGCTCATCGCCTCCAAATCCTCTAAAAACGAGAGAAAATATTGAAGAACCTAGCAAGATCATAAAGACCATTGAGGTGATCTCAGTCGTATTCTGAACAGCAGAAGTTAAATTTTCTTTATTTAAACTACCCTTACTTAAAGCAAGTCCCATTGCCCCAAGCGCTCCTACTCCTGCAGCCTCAGTGGGAGTAGCTATTCCTAATAAAATAGACCCTAATACTGCCGCTATTAAAACCAAAGGAGGAAGTAGGGTTGTTAAGATTATTTTTGTTCTGTTTTCAACATTTTTAACTTCTTGTGCAGGGGCTGTCGATGGTTGTATGTATGCCCTTAAAAGAACGTAAGAGATGTAGGAGAATACTAGAATAAGACCGGGCACTATAGCCCCCATAAATAAATCGCCAACTGAAACAGTTCTAGCTGAGAAAATACCTAAACTTAATTGAGATTGTTGATAGGCGGCTGACAACACATCACCTAAAAGCACTAATGCTATTGAGGGTGGAATAATTTGACCCAAGGTTCCTGTCGCACAGATTGTCCCGGTAGCTAAACTTTGGTCATAATTTCTTTGTAGCATTATAGGCAAGGAAATTAATCCCATGGCAATGACAGTGGCCCCTACTATCCCTGTACTAGCCGCAATCATTGCTCCCACAATGATTACTGAAACAGCCAAACTACCTCTAAACCCACCTAAGACATCAGCCATATTGCTGAGCAGGTCTTCGGCGAGATTAGATTTCTCAAATAATATTCCCATAAAAATAAATAACGGGACTGCAACTAAATTTGTATTGGTCATATCTCCAAATAGCCTATTTGGAATTGTTCCAAGAAGAGAAGAGTCAAAATTGCCTGTAAGTATTCCTATACCGGCGAATAAGAGGGCGGTGCCTGCTAGAGAGAAGGCAACAGGAAAACCTGCCAGAAGAACCAAACAAATCGTTGCAAACATTAATAAAGGAACAAACTCAAGCATTTCTTATTCTCAGTAAGTTTTTTAATATTTCTGAAAGGCTTTGTAGAGATAGAAATATGCACAGAGCTATTAGCAAGCTTTTTTGGAGGTAGACAAAAGGAAGTCCATCTGGCTCCGCAGACACTTCCATTATTCTCCAAGAGAACTCAACAAAGTCCCAGGATAAAATAAGAATTACCCAACACACTGGCTGTAAAAATAAACAGTGCCCAATTAAATCTATTACTGCCTTTCTTTTTATAGAAAATTCTCTATAAAAAATATCCACTCTTACGTGTGCGTCCCTTTTTAGGGCAAAAGAAGCTCCTAGTAGAAACAAAGCTCCGTGCAAGTAAAGAACTACGTCCTGTAAAAGGACTGAACCCAAGTCTAGTCCGTACCTCATTACAACAACGACACATGTTATTAAGGTCATAAAAGCAACAAACCAAGAACAGAATTTTCCTGTCATTTCAGAGAACGAGTCTAATAAGATGGTTATTTGATTCATGAGTTAACTAATTGCGTTGATTCCTTTCTAATTTATAATTGAACCGAGGTTAATTATATGGACTTGCAATTTACACAAGAAGAGCTAGATTTTCAAAGCGAAGTGAGAGAGTGGCTAAAAGAAAACTACCCTGAAGACATGAGAGAAAGGCATGACAATAGCCCTAATGGGCATTTGTCGAGAGAAGAACATATGCAGTGGCAAAAGGCTTTATATAAAAAAGGTTGGGCTGGTGTAAATTGGCCTAAAGAATACGGGGGTGCAGAGTTTAGCGTTACACAGAAATATTTCTTTAATAAGGAAATGGCAGCAGTGAATGCTCCCACGGTGATTGCTTTTGGAGAAAAAATGGTAGCGCCGGTAATCATGGCATTTGGAACTAAGGAACAAAAAGAAAAATATCTGCCCGATATCCTCTCTTCAAAAGTTTGGTGGTGCCAAGGCTATTCAGAGCCCGGATCTGGGTCCGATTTAGCTTCCTTAAAAACCAAAGCAGAAGACAAGGGAGACCATTATCTTGTCAATGGTTCAAAAACTTGGACAACCATGGCTCAACATGCAGATATGATTTTTTGTCTAGTAAGGACTAGCAACGAAGAGATTCGTCAAATGGGCATTTCTTTCTTATTAATTGATATGCATTCTCCGGGGATTAAAGTTCAACCAATCGTTACTCTTGATAAAGCACCTGAAGGTCATCAGGAGATAAATACTGTTTTCTTTGAAGACGTTAAAGTACCTAAAGAAAATCTAATTGGAGAAGAGGGCAAGGGCTGGACCTATGCTAAGTACTTATTAGAGTTTGAAAGAGGCAATGGCTACTCAGCCAATCTATATTCTTCATTAGAAAAAATCGTAAACATGGCTAAAACACCAACTTCTAAAGGAGAGTCTTTGTTAGATGAGCCTAGTTTTAAGGATAAGCTGGCAGAAGCAGAGATCCAAATAAATGTTATGGAAGCTACAGAGCTTAGGATACTGGGCAGCTTATCTACAGGGCAAAATGTAGGGCCAGAATCCTCGATGTTAAAAACCAGGGGGACTGAAATAGGACAGTTAATTACTGAGCTCGCTGTAGAGGCTGTTGATTACTATGCAATTCCCTTTAACAACCCAGGACCAGGTATAGGACATAATGAGCCCTCCATAGGAAGTGCTTTTGCAAATACCTCTGCCCCTAGATATTTTAACTATAGAAAGGCAAGTATCTATGCTGGCTCAAATGAAATCCAAAGAAATATAATGGCAAAATTAGTTTTAGGTCTCACATGATTATTCTTTTATCTCCTGCAAAAACTCTTGATTACGAGACACCCTTGCCATTAACTAATTTCAGTGTTTCGGCGCATTTAGAAAAGTCAAAAGAACTAATGGGCACACTAAAGAAAAAAGATCCACAAGGCTTAACAGAACTAATGGGCTTAAGTGAAAAGCTAGCTAATCTTAATTTCGAGAGAAACATGAACTGGGAGCCATCAGTAATCCCTTCTGGCGATACTAGACAGGCCATATTTGCTTTTAAAGGGGATGTCTATACTGGGCTTTCCGCTTACAGTCTAAAGAATTCAGATATTAAGTTCCTTGATAGGCATGTAAGGATTCTTTCTGGTCTTTACGGAATATTGAAACCCTTAGATCTTATGTCACCTTACAGGCTCGAAATGGGTACGAAATTAAAAAATAAAAAAGGAAAGGACCTGTATGAGTTTTGGGGGACTGATATAACTGAATCTATTAATAAGGCGATCTCACGTCATAAAGATAAGACGATATTAAATTTAGCTTCAGTTGAATATTTTTCTTCGGTAAAACAGGCGTCTTTAGATGGGAAAGTTGTAAGCCCAGTTTTTAAAGATTATAAGAATGGAAAATTTAAGATAATTAGTTTCTTTGCAAAGAAAGCTAGGGGCTTAATGACAAGATACATTGTAGAGAATCGTATAGAATCTCCTAAGGATTTGTTAGGCTTTAATTATGATGGGTATAAGTATTCTAAAGTAGATTCTACCGACCAAAATCCTGTATTTCTTAGAAAAAATTAAGAAGTAATTTCACCGTCTAAATATTTTTTTCTGGGCAACATATCTTCAAAGTCAGGATCTTTTTTCTCAGCCTTCGCTTTAAAAGCAGCTGACATTTCATCGCCTATTCCCATAGCATTGTTCCAAAGAGCTATATGATTTAAAGATTCTTCTATACTATGGTCGCGTCCATAATTCAGGGACTCTTTGGTGCCCGCTATTGCAAGAGGCCCTTTGGATGCTATCTCCTTTGCTACTTCCATTACTGCGGTCATCATTTCTTCTTTAGTTTCAAAAACCTCATTAACCAATCCGTGCTTTAAAGCTTCTTCTGGTAAAAACCTCCTTCCTGTATAAGCCAATTCTCTGACAACACCCTCAGGGACGAGCCTTGGGATTCTTTGTAGAGTTCCAACGTCTGCTGCCATTCCTATATTTATCTCTTGTATGCAAAAGAAAGCATCTTTAGTGCAATAACGCAGGTCTGCAGCAGTTGCTAAGTCAACCCCTCCACCTATACAGGCACCTTGAATAGCTGAAATTACTGGCATCCTAGCTTTTTCTAAGCACGAGATAGTGTGTTGAAGATCTAAAGTTACCCTATAAGCTGATTCGCTTCTCATGCCATTGTGTGCATTAGGAGGAGAATCAGAAGGGGTAAAATTGGCTAAATCCATTCCTGCACAAAAATGCTTACCTTCTCCTGATAAGACTACTACTCTAGCTGAGGCATTATCTGAAAGGTCTTCTATCAGATGAGGTAATTCAGACCAAAATGCCTTGTTCATAGAGTTAAACTCTTCAGGCCTGATCATTTTTACGTGAGCAATCTTGTCCTTTATTTCACATTCAAAACAACTGTAATTCATTAGACTCTCCTTATGATTGGTTTTTTTCTTGCTTTAAATCGCCAAGCAGTTTGTCAATTCTTGCCTCAAGGTCGTCGGTCAATTCAAAAGTTTTGTGATGAGAGAGTACCGTTTTTCTGTTCCTTCCCAGGAGCTTTAGCCCCTTTTTTAAAACTTCTGCATTCTCTATTAATTTTTGTTTATCATTCATATTACTTTTATAGCAAGTATTTGTCGGTTATTGTAAAAGAAAAATATCAGCTAACAAACCAAAGATAGGCGTTTATGCAAACAGAAAGACTATTAGAACTTTCAGAGCTTACATCTGAAATAGCTTTAAAGGCTTCAGAGGAAGTAATGGATATCTATCAAAGGAGCGAAGTCTCAAGTGTTAGAAAGTCAGACGGTTCACCTGTAACTGAAGCTGATATTTCTTCCCATAAAATCATAACCGAAGGCTTAACTAAGCTCGCTTTAGATATACCAATCCTATCAGAGGAAGATGCAACTAAAAGAAAATTAGAACATAAAATCTTTTGGCTTATAGATCCTCTTGATGGAACGAAAGAATTTTTGAATAGAAATGGTGAGTTTACAGTCAACATAGCTTTAATCGATGAAGGGTCGCCAAGATTGGGTATTGTGAGCGCTCCAGCTACCTTTGAATTATATAAAGGTATCAAAGAATTGGGTGCTTTTAAGGTTCAAGATGGTGTTCAAGAAGAAATAAAGACAAGAGCTATAAATAAAGGCTCTGTAACTGTAACAGTAAGTCGAAGTCACAAAACGGAAAAAGATAAAATATTTTTAAATAATTTAAGCAAGACTTTTGAGGACATAAAGTTGATCGAAGCTGGTAGTTCTTTAAAACTTTGTAAAGTTGCAGAAGGCGCAGCAGACATTTATTGCAGAATGGGTCCAACCTATCAGTGGGATATAGCTGCAGGGCATGCTGTAGCTGAGTCAGCAGGCGGGGCCTTAAAGGCCTTAAGTGGTAAGAATTTTCATTATTTATACGACTCAGAATTAAAGAACCCCGAGTTTTATTGTGTAGGAGATACTCGGTATTCTTGGCAGGACTTATTTACTTAAATTTAATCAGAAAATATTGTTTGTTTGCACAATTTATTGTTAAAAAGGTAGAATTCCGGCAATAAATGGCTAAAAAGCTCAAAAAAGACAAGGTTGAACCAGGAACCTCATTACAGGAGATGGATATTGCTTCGCCTGGGGGTAACCTCGAATCTTATATAAACTCTATCCATAACATAGGGATTCTGACCCCTGAGCAGGAAAGAAAATTAGCTGAAGAGCTTTACTATAATAATGATCTTGATGCAGCCAGAAAGCTGGTGTTAGCTCACCTCAGATTTGTAGTTCACATTGCTAAAACTTACTCAGGTTATGGTCTTTCAGAAGCTGATTTGATCCAAGAAGGTAATATCGGTTTAATGAAGGCTGTCAGAAGATTTAACCCTGAAGTTGGTGTAAGGCTAATTTCTTTTGCAGTACATTGGATTAAAGCAGAGATCCATGAATATGTGTTAAGGAACTGGAAGATAGTAAAAATTGCAACAACCAAAGCTCAAAGAAAACTTTTCTTTAATCTTAGAAGTAAGAAAAAAGGCCTTGGTTGGTTAACTGAGGATGAAATCAACTCAATTTCTGAGGATCTAGGGGTTAAGCCAGCAGAAGTTAGGGAAATGGAAAAGCGCCTTAGTGGTCTTGATATGTCTTTTGACCCCCTAGAAGGCGATGATGATGATTCTAACTATGCACCAGCAAACTACTTACAAGACAAAGAGGCAAATCCTTCTGAAATAATTGAGAAAGAAGATGAGTCTTCCTTTAATACAACACAGCTATATGAAGCTTTAAAACAACTAGACGATAGAAGTAGAGACATTATCTATGACAGGTGGCTTTCTGATGAGAAGCTTACCTTGCATGAGCTTGCAGATAAGTACGGCATCTCAGCCGAGAGGGTTAGGCAAATCGAGCAAAATGCCATGAAGAAAGTTAAGCTCAATTTTTCTTTGGATTAATATTTAGCTAAAGCTAAAATTATCCTCATGCATTTAAAAGTAAATGGTGAGTCTGTTGATATTAAGGATGGATCTAATATAGAAGGTCTGTTGAATGCTTTAGAAATTCCTAAAACAAAAGTAGCAGTGGAACTTAATGGAATAGTCATTCCCAATTCTGAGCTTCTAAAAACTCCCCTTGAAGACAACGATGTTTTGGAGATAGTAAGAGCAATAGGAGGAGGATGAAGACTTTGAAAGACACGCTAACCATAGCTAAGAATATTTATAATTCAAGGCTCTTAGTGGGTACAGGTAAATATAAAGATTTTGAAGAAACTCGCTTATCTATTGAAGCTTCCGGTGCAGAAATAGTTACTGTAGCAATAAGAAGAACGAACATAGGTCAGGACTCTTCTGAACCTAATATATTAGATTTTCTTTCACCAGAAAAATATACAATCCTACCCAATACAGCGGGCTGTTACTCAGCTGAAGAAGCAATTAGGACTTGTAACCTTGCTAGAGAGTTATTAGGAGGAAAGAATTTGGTAAAACTAGAAGTGTTGGGAGATAAGCAGACCTTGTTCCCTAACATGCCTGAGACTTTAAAGGCTGCCAAGATTCTAGTTAATGATGGTTTTGATGTAATGGTTTACTGTTCTGATGACCCATTACAGGCTAAAGAACTAGAGAAAATAGGATGTGTCTCAGTGATGCCATTAGCCTCACCAATAGGATCTGGCCTAGGAATACAGAATCCTCATAATTTAAAATTGATTCTTTCACAAGCGAACGTTCCTATTATTGTTGATGCCGGAGTGGGCACGGCTTCAGATGCATCAATAGCTATGGAGTTAGGGTGCTCAGGAGTTTTGATGAACACAGCAATAGCAAAGGCAAAAAAGCCAGTACTTATGGCAGAGGCAATGAGGAAAGCGGTTGACTCTGGGAGGAAGGCTTATTTAGCAGGCAGAATGAAGAAGGCAGTCTATGGTTCTGCCTCTTCTCCAGAAAAAGGACTAATTGATTAATGTCTTTATGACTTCTTCAGTTCAATCTAAAGATAAAGAAAAACTAAAAAGTTTTGCTCTTAGAAAGGGAAGACTAACCTCTGCACAAAAAAGAGCCCTTAGCTCTTTAAAGGACAAGTACTGTATTTCTAATGAAAGAGAGAAAATAAATTTAAAAGAGTCTTTCAATAATCCACAAAGAAAGCTTATAGCTGATGTTGGATTTGGGACAGGTGAAAGCCTTATTTTTATGGCTTCAGAGTTTCCCAATATAAATTTTGTTGGCATAGAGGTTTACCCTTCAGGAATAGGATCAACATTAAATAATGCAGAACAAAAAAGTGTTTCAAACATAAAAATAATTGAATCTGATGTACTGGATCTTTTTAAAGCCAAAGTGGCTGATGAAATCTTCGACTCCATAGTATTTTTGTTCCCAGACCCTTGGCCAAAAAGAAAGCACCATAAAAGGAGGCTTCTATCAGAAAATTTTTTACGGCTCCTTTACAAAAAAGTAGTAATGGGGGGAACAGTTTTTTGCAAAACAGATTGGGAAGATTATTACTTACACATGAAAAAATCTTTTTCTTCAGTCCAGGGGTGGCATCTACAAGAACCAGGTAATTTTCCTCTACATATAAAGTCTTTGCCTAAAACTAAATATGAAAGGAAGGCTTTAGAAGAGGGAAGGGAAGTCAGGCAGCTACTCTTTAGAAAGATCTAAAGAAAAGTTCTCTATTAATAATCTAAAAGCATTAGCCCTATGACTTATAAGGTTCTTTTCATTTTTTTCCATTTCTGCCATGTGCAATGAAGATCCTTTAGGAATAAAAATAGGATCATAGCCAAAACCCTTATCTCCTTTTTTGAATTCACTAATTTTACCTTCCATTTCTCCACTAAAGCTAATAGGGGCTTGCTCTTCGTTCAATACCAAGACTAAGCAACACTTAAATTTTGCAGAACGATCCCCGGACTTTACGTCTTGCAACTCAAAAAGAAGCTTTTTTAGATTGGATTCATCGGTTCCTTCCTTGGAGTATCTTGAAGAATGAACTCCTGGTTTTCCATTAAGGCAATCTACTTCAAGGCCTGAGTCATCTCCTAGGCTAGGTTTGCCTGTCACGGAAAACGAAAATCTTGCCTTAATTAAAGCATTTTCAAAGAAAGTATTACCTGTTTCTTCAGGAAAATTATATTGGCTTGGAATTTCAATAAATTCTATATCTGTGTCCGTTGCCAGCTCATTAAACTCTTTTAATTTGCCTTTATTTTTTGTAGCTAAAATTATCTGCACGTTTATTTAGAAAGTCGATATATGATTGAACTACCAAGCAAATTAGACCATAAAGACGAGAAACTACTCACGTGTCCTTTTGAGTTAAGAATTTTCTTTTCTTCAATTAGAATATTTAGTTCTTTGCATAACAATTCAAAGTCATCAACTGTGCAAAGATGAATATTTGGTGTTTCATACCATTTCTCAGGTAAAGATTCAGTTACTGGCATTTTTCCACCCAAAAAAACAGTCAGCCTTGATTTCCAGTGCCCAAAGTTAGGTATAACAATTATTGATTGTTCACCAATCCTGGTGATTTCATCAAGAGCCTTTTTGGGGTTTTTTAACACCTGTATTGTCTGGCTCACTAAAACTGTATCAAAACTCTTATCTTGAAAGTTTGTTAAGCCTTCATCAATATTTTGCTCTATTACCTCAAGTCCTTTTATTAAACAGACCTGAATATTTTTTTCATCAATCTCAACTCCATATCCCTTAATAGATTTTTTTTCTTTTAAGGTTTCTAAAATTGACCCATCTCCACACCCAAGATCTAGAACTCTAGACCCTTCTTTTACCCAACTCTCTATAACCGCTTCAGTTTTCATGACTAGCTTCCTAGAAAGGCCTTAAGAACCTCCACGTATCTCTTTTCTGAAAAAAGAAAAGAGTCATGTCCTAACGAAGAATCAATTTCCACATGACTAACTTTCTTTTTGGCGCCCAAGAGGGCATTCGTTATTTCTCTCGATCTTGAGGGTGAAAACCTCCAGTCAGAAGAAAATGAAACAACCAAAGTTTGGGCTAGAATTGGCTCAAAGGCTTTTACTAAGTCTCCATTAAACTCATCTGCAGGATCAAAGTAATCTAAAATCTTTGTCATTAGGAGATAGGTGTTTGCATCGAAAGTACTAGAAAAGACATCACCCTGATGTCTTAGATAGCTTTCAACTTCAAATTCAGCATCAAAACCAAAGTTTAATTTTTCATTCTTTAAATCTCTACCGAATTTATTTTTCATAGATTCATCTGATAGGTAAGTTATGTGACCTACCATGCGAGCAAGCCTTAACCCCCTTTTAGGGGAAGTATTCCTTTCTAGATAATTGCCATCTTTATAGTCTGGGTCAGAAGTTATGGCCTGCCTTGCAACTTCATTAAAAGCAATATTTTGAGCACTTAATTTAGGTGCAGCAGCAATAACACCTGCTTTTTTAATTCTTTCAGGGTATGCAATGCTCCAATCTAATGCTTGCATTCCTCCAAGACTACCCCCAATGACAGCATGCCATGAATTTATATTTAAATGATCTGCCAATAACGCCTGGCTATTTGTCCAGTCCCTAACAGTAAGCACAGGAAAATTAGGCCCGTAAACATTATTTGTTTCAGGATTTATTGATTTTGGACCTGTCGTTCCATGGCAACCTCCCAAGTTGTTTGGGGATACAACAAAATATTTGTCGGTATCTATTGCTTTACTTGGGCCTATTAAAGAATCCCACCAACCCGGTTTGCTATCAGCCTTATGATGAAAACCAGCAGCGTGATGACTACCGCTTAGAGCGTGACAAACAAGAATGGCATTGGACTTATCGTTATTTAGTTTTCCGTAGGTTTCGTAAATCATATTGAAGCCTTTTAACTCTTTCCCACATTCCAGCAAAAGAGGGGCATCAAAACCAATAAAATTAGGCTTGATTATTCCTACTGAGTTTTTATCTTTCATTAAAAAAACCTGCCAGCAAAAGCTAAACAGGTTTATCTAATACCCTCTTTAGCCGCATTTATTTAGCACCCGCAAGCTGGATCAAATCGGTGCAAAAGTAATTCTAATTTATATTTTGAAGAATTCAAAATATAGAACAATTTTTTTCTAAGAAGAGGGTTAACTCCCTATGCTTAAACTTATTGGCAAGCCTGTTTGAATTGATATACCAAAAACAGCAGACCAAAGAAATTGGAGGACTATAAAAGCTAAAATTGGAGAGAAATCTAAACCCCCCACAGGAGGTAAGAAGAAACGGAATGGTTTACAGATTTTATCCGACATTTCTAAAAGAAGTCGATTTGCAGGATGATGGCCCGAAGGAGAAATCCAACTAATTATTATGCCTATAATCAATGCCCACCAAATAACTGTTAGTCCAATTAATAGTACAGAAAATAAAGACCAAGAAATCATGGTCCCTAAAGTAAATATAAGTATGTCACTAAGTGAGATTAGATAAAAACAAAAAGCTTGTAATATTACTGTTACGATTAAACTTGCTAAATCTATCCCAATAATGGGCTTAAATACAGCTCTTATCGTGGAGGTAAATATATCTGCATATTTCAACATACCTTGAACTAAAGGATTGTAATAATCTACTCTCAGAAGTCTGAAAAAGAAGGTAATAACCACAGCAACAGAGATTACATCTATTATGGCTTTAAATAAGAATATAGTTGCTTCGGTCAACTCTTTACTCCCCTAGGGCCCTTGACCTCTTTGTGGCCTCAGTAATAGCTTCTTTAAATGACTCATTAACCAGCTTGTTATTTAATATTTCAAGAGCTTTTTCAGTTACACCCCCAGGAGAAGTAACCTTTTCTCTTAATAAGGAGGGGCTATCTTTACTTTTTTTTGCGAGCACTGAAGAGCCTTTAATCATTTCGGTTATTAATTTTCTTGTTTCTGCCTCTTCTAGATCTAAACCCTTTGCAACTTCTTGTAAAGCCTCTATAAGATAAAAAACATAAGCTGGACCAGATCCGATAAGGGCAGTAAATAGATCAAAAGCTTTTTCTTCTAACCAGCAGGTAATTCCAATTGAGCTAAAAATAGACTCGGATAATTCCTTGTCCATTTCGGTTGCTAGCTCGTTAGCAGTTAAAGCGCTGACTCCCAGGCCGATGCTAGCAGGCGTATTTGGCATAACTCTAACTATTCTAGCTTCATTTTTTAACTTACATTCAATAGAGCACATTTTGTATCCAGCTACTATTGAGATTAAGAGCTGATTTTTATCAGAAATAATAGATTTCAAATCTTCGAGAACCTTTTGAATGACATTTGGTTTAACAGCCAAAATAAGAGTTGAGGTGCGGGTTGCAACTTCTTTATTATCTTTATATACATTTACAGAAAAATCACTTTTAAGTCTATCTAAATGATCTTGTTCAGGAGAGCTCACGAAGATCTTAGAGTTTGGATAATTTTTTTGGACCAGACCGGAGATGATAGCTGTTGCCATATTGCCAGCACCAATAAAACCTATATTTGATAATTTATTAATCAATCTCTTTGTCCAAAAATATTTGTTCCAACCCTCAACATAGTAGAGCCCTCAATTAAAGCTGCTTCATAATCTGATGACATTCCCATCGAGAGAGTATCAAGATCAGGGTAGTTGCTCTTTAGGTCTTCAAAACAAGAACGAATTCTACCAAACACTTTTCTCTGTTGCTCAAAATTAGAGGTTAGCCTAGGTATAGACATTAATCCTCTGACCTTCAGCCTTTTAAGGCTTACTATTTCTTTCATAAAATTATTACATTCTGAAAGAGGGATTCCTGATTTAGTATCTTCATTATCAGGATTTACCTGAATACATATATTTAGCCTTTCTAAAGCATTAGGTCTATTTTCATTAAGCTTTTGTGCAACCTTTATTCTGTCTACGGTCTGAACCCAGTCAAATATAGAAGCAATTTTTTTAGCTTTTCTTGTTTGTATTGATCCTATGAAATGCCAAATAGGTTCGTGTCCTATTTCTGAGATCTTTTGTTCTGCTTCTTGAAGAAAGTTCTCCCCAAAATTTTTAACTCCAAACCTAAATGCATTTTGTATAGATCTTACGTGCTGTCTTTTACTTGCCCCTAATATTGTTATATCTTGAGGATCTCTTCCTATACGCTTACAAATTTCATTAAATTCTGTAATAAAAACTCTGAATCTTCTTGCCTGAGTCATTTACATAGTCTCAGGTGCGCTTATGCCTAAGATCTTAAGGCCATTAAAAATTACTTGTCTTATCGCTGTAATTAAGAACAACCTTGCTTGAAGAAGTTCTTCGTGTTCAACCAATATCTTTTCCTTGTTGTAGTAGCTATGGAAGGAGCCTGCAAGGTTTCTTAAATAGTAACAAATTAAATGAGGCTCATAATTCTCTGCTGAACGCTTAATTACCTCAGGGAATTGACTTAACAATTGCTGAATCTCTACTTCATGATCGCTATTTAATTTATTGAGAGATTCAAGTGCAACTTGTTCATTGTATGACAGGTTGGCGTCACTTAATTTACTAAAAACACTACAAATTCTTGCGTGTGCATATTGAATGTAATAGAGAGGGTTATCTTTACTTTCTTCTTTAGCTAAATCCAAATCAAATTCCAGATGTTGATTGCCTTTTCTGTTTATATAGAAAAATCTAGCTGCCTCTGAACTTACTTCATCAATCAGCTCATTCAAAGTAATAAATTCACCGGATCTAGTTGACATAGAAAGTTTTTTTCCACCCCTCAAGAGATTAGCAAATTGAATAAAAACAACTTCAAATATTTTTACGTCTTCACCTAGGGCGCTCATGGCCCCCCTTACTCTTGGCAGATAACCATGATGGTCTGCCCCCCAAATATTAATGATTTTAGAGTATTTTCTGTTGAACTTATTTGCATGGTAAGCAATATCAGAGGCAAAATAAGTTGTAGCTCCATTTTCTCTTTTAACTACCCTGTCTTTTTCATCCCCGAACTCTTTAGACCTAAACCAAGTGGCTCCATCTCTCTCATAAAGCTGGTTGTTTTTTTCTAAAGACTTTAAAGCTTGATCAATTTCAGAGTCTCTGCCCTTACTATTTAAAAACATTGAAGACTCTTTAAACCAATGAGTGTGTTCAACACCAAAATTTTTTAAATCCACCTCAATACCTCCTAAAATCTTTGATAGAGAAAAAGATTTAATTTCATCAAATTCTTTAGAAAGGAATTCTTTGCTTTTCAGTATTAAGTTGTCTAATTCTTCTTCTGATAATTCAGTCGAAAGGTTTTGTGTAAAATCTAAGCTTGAGTCAGTTTTAGTTGCAAATTTTTTGTCGTTTTTTTCCTTTAGCTCTTTTGCCAATAAAGAAATATATTCCCCTTTGTAGCAGTTATCAGGGAATACATTAATTAGATCAAAAATCTCTAGATATCTAAGCCAAACACTAAGACAAAGAATCTCCATTTGTCTTCCCTGGTCGTTAATATAATATTCTTCATCAACAACATGCCCTGTAGATCTCAGTATATTAGCAAGAACAGACCCAAAGGCTGCACCCCTTCCGTGGCCTACATGCAATGGTCCAGTTGGGTTACTTGAGACGTATTCAATTAAAACTTTTTCTTCTGAGCTATTCTTATTTTTACATATACCAAACTCATCTTTTTGTTTATTTATCCTTTCAAGTATCAGTGTCCGAGATGATTGCGAAAGGAAAAAATTAATGAAGCCGGGACCTGCTACTTCTATGTGGTCAATAAAATCATTCTTACCTAGCCCTTTGATAATGATTTCAGCTAATTTGTTAGGCTTTTCAGAAAGTTTCTTTGACAAAACTAAAGCAAGATTAGTGGAAAAATCACCAAATTCTTTATCTGTATTTTCTTTTATTTCAACAAGCTCATGAGGCAGCTCTGAGCCATATTTATCACCTAAGGACTTTAAGTTTTGGATTAATGCCTCCTTTAAAAGTTCTTTCATGACATCTATTTCCTTCCCTGATATTCACCACTTCTAGTGTCCACAGTAACAATATCTCCTTCAGACACAAAAAGAGGAACTTTAATAACTAATCCGGTTATCAAGGTGGCTGGTTTCGTACCCCCCGAAGCAGTATCTCCTTTAACGCCTGGGTCAGTTTCGATTATCTTTAAGTCAACGAAATTAGGTGCAAGAACCGAAATGGGAGAGCCGTCCCAAAGAAAAACTTTACAAATATCTTCTTCTGTTAACCAGTCTTTATTTTCACCAATTAAATCATTTGAGATAAGAACTTGGTCGTAGGTCTCTTGGTTCATAAAACACCAATCTGTTCCTTCAGAGTACAGGTATTGCATTTCTATTTCGACAATATCTGCAGACTCTAGAGACTCCCCAACTTTGCAGGTTTTTTCTCCTACTCTACCTGTTATAAGGTTTCTATATTTAACCTTACTGAAAGCTTGCCCTTTACCCGGCTTAACAAACTCCTCTTCAATTATTTCACAAGGGCCACCATCAATTAAGATCTTTAACCCTGGTTTAAAGTCGCTAGTTGAATAAGAAACCAAAACTTACCTTGTATTTATTTTTTGTTTGAAAGATTTATTAACTCTTCACCAAATTTTACAGGTTTAGACTCGTACAAGTAATTTTTATCTAAATCTATTCCTTCTGGAAGCAATAGAATTACTGTAGAACCCATTTGAAAATAACCTAATTCATTTCCTTTTTTTATCTCTCTTAATTCTTCTTGGGGTCCAAGATTCCACGAATTAATGAAGTTTTCTTTTTTTGAATAAGAGCTTTCGTCCCAAAAGGGGACTACGCTTCCAACCATTGCTGCTCCCACACTAACAAGTCCGTAGTTTAGAGAATTACATGTAACGTAAGCTAGTGTTCTCTCATTTCTACAATAAAGCGACTCTACTCTTCTGGTAGATTTATTATTGACGCTGTATAGGCTTCCTTCTATGTATTTAGTTTTTGTAATTCTTCCATCAAAAGGAAAATGTATTCTGTGATAGTTATAAGGGGCTAAATAGATAGTTAAGTAAGAGCCGTTATAAAAGATCTTCTCTAAGTCCTCTTCTCCTAAAAGCTCTTTAAGATTATATTTAATTCCTTTTGCCTGTATAAGAACTCCTTCTGTCAAAGCTCCAAGTTGTACTATCGTCCCGTCTACTGGTGAAATAAAAGAATCTTCGCTTGAGCAAATTGGTCTAGAGTCTTGTTTTAATCTTCTAGTAAAGAAGGCGTTGAAACTTCTAAAGTCTTTCGGGTCTCTCGAAATAGATTCCTCCATGTTTGGCTGGTAAAAAAAACAGAACAACTCGATAAGGGTGTTTTTTACTATCCGATTCTCAATCTTACAAATAAGGCCTATAAAAAAAGTAAGTTTTTTGAAAGGAACCATTGATCTGAGCCAATTTATAAGAATATTTGAACTGAAAAAAGTTTCAGGTATTAATTTATTCGTTTGGTTTATATATGTTCCGTATTCTCGAAAATTATTTTTTAATAATTCCTCCTTATAAGCTATAGGGCCCTTAATGAAGTAAACACTAAGAACCAAAGGTCCAAAGAAGCTCCAAAAACCGCCTACGGAGCTTAGTGCAACCAGGTATATAGCCCACCATTGCAATAGATGGCCAAAGTAATTAGGGTGACGACAATGACTCCATGGTCCAGAAGTTAAGAAATGTTCATCCCTATCTTTTTTTACCTCAAAGGCTTGCAAAGAAGCATTTGATTTCGTTTCTAAGTAGAATCCAATAAAAAACAATGAAAACCCTAAAAGATCTAAAACATTTAGATAATTCATCCCAGGTAGAAAGTTAATAGAAATAATCGGAGAAATAACAATAACTTGCATTAGACCTAAATTTAAATACTTCCCTTTAAATGAATTAATTTTTTTAGACTTTTTCTTCTTAAAGCCGGGTTTCTTATATATAGAATAAGTAATAATAAACCCCCACAGAATAACCAAAAGATTTATCAAATTACGCCTAATATTAAGGCCAGGATCTTCAAGAATTACAGTAAAGATTATTAAAAGCAGGGTGAGAATAGAAATACCCATCCCTTCATATAGTTTTATAAGAAAGTCTGAGTCTTTATTCCTCGAAAAAAACCACAAAAGGCTTATTATTGACCAATTAATTAAACTGATATATATAAAAATTTCTAGAAGAGACATTCTAACGTTGCATTTTAAAAAATACCCCCTTATAGTCTACATCCCACATTGTGGGATATGGGGAATTTCTAGTAAATTGATATTATCATTTTAAGATAGAACACTGGAACAAATTACCTAAATAAGAATAAAGGAGATAGTCTAATGAAGCGTCTTAGCACTTTTCCACTCGTTATGGTGGCAACTCTACTAGGATCATCACTTGTTTTTTCTGACCAAATACAACCCCTACTTGATGTAGGCAAAGAGCGTCAAGAAACAGAACAAGTTTCACAAACAAAGATAGATTCTATGGATGACGATACATCTTTAATCGTCAATGAATACAAGACAGTTAGCAAACAGATAGAAGGTCTGAGGGTTTATAACGCTCAAATGAGAATGCAAATAGAGCGTCAAGAAGCAAGGTTAAAAGAAATTGATAAAACCATGAAAGAGGCCCAGGTCATGCAAAGGCAGATACCCCCTTTCACAAGAAGAATGCTTGCAGGTATAGAGAAATCAATTGAACTTGATATGCCTTTTCACTTAGCGGAAAGAAAAGAAAGAATCGCTTTTGCTAAAGCAGCACTTGATAATCCAACAGTTTCTCCAGCTGAAGGCCTAAGACAGGTTCTTGAAGCCTTTAATGTTGAAATGGAGTACGGCAGAAAACTTGATAACTATAAGGATACTATTGAGATAGAAGACCAGCAAAGAGAAGTAAATGTTCTTAGGGTCGGAAGATTAGCTTTGGTATATCAGTCTTCAGATGAAAGCCTCACTGGAGCTTGGGACAATAAAAATGATGAGTGGGTAGCTTTGGATAGCAGTTATAGAAACCCCACAAGAAAGGGTCTTAGAATAGCGAATAAACTAGCAACAGTAGATATGCTAGAACTGCCTGTACAAAATCCGGAGGCAGTAAAATGATTAAACTAACGAATAAATTTTTACAGCTTTTCTTAATTTCTTTACTGACATTCTCTGTTTTTGCAGAAGAAGCTGAAGAGGAAACAAAGGAGCCATCGAGCCCTCAAGAATTACTAGAATTGGTCCAAAAAGGTCAATTTGCTGACAGCGCTCAACAACAAGAAAGGGAAAGAAAGTTTAGAAATGAAAAGAATAAACAATCTAAGTTGTTAGCAGATGCAAAAGCTGAGAGAGCAAGGCTTGAAAGAGAAGCAGCAAGATTAGAACAAAAATTTGAAGCCAATGAAGCTTTACTGGTTGTTGCTGAAGCTCAATTAAAAGAAAGACTTGGATCTTTGAATGAAATATTTGGTCATCTGGCAGGATTAGCTACTGAAGCTAGAAATATTTTTGAAGTATCTCTTTCTTCCGCTCAATTTGGTAAGGATAGAGAAGAGTTTTTAACAAAACTAGCAGTCAAAATGGGAGAAGGAGTAGCTTTGGCTACAATTCCTGAACTAGAAAGACTCTGGTTTGAACTTCAAAGAGAAATAAATGCTACAGGAGAAGTAGTTAAATTTAATGCTGATGTTATAGCACTGGATGGAACGGTTGAATCTAGAGAGGTAGTAAGAGTGGGGGTTTTCAATGCAGTTTCTGATGGAAACTACTTATCCTATGCTTCTACTAGGGGCATGTATGAAGAACTTCCTTCTCAACCAGCGGGTCGTTACACTTCTACTACTTCTGATGTGATGGATGCAGATGCTTTCCCAGTTCAATTTGCAGTAGATCCTACAGGTCCACAGGGCGGTTCTTATTTAGCAAGCTTGATATCTATGTCAGGAGCTTGGGAAAGAATCAATAATGAAGGTGGTCCTATTGGAATAGTCATCTTTTATGTATTAGGGCTAGGTGGAATCGGTTTATTTATTTGGAGGCTTATTACTTTAAGGGGTATTAGATCGGCCGTTGATGCCCAATTAAATAGTTCTTCTCTAAGTGCTGACAATCCTTTAGGAAGGGTTCTTAAGGTAGCCGAAGACAATCCTAAAGCGGACACAGAAACTTTAGAACTTAAGATGGCAGAACAGATACTTAATGAAAGACCACCAATAGAACAACTAAATTGGTTGATAAAACTTATTTCTATAGTTGCACCACTGATGGGTTTATTTGGAACAATTGTGGGAATGATTGAAACCTTCCAGATGATAACTCTATTTGGTACTGGTGACCCCAAGACTATGGCAAGTGGTATTTCAATTGCCTTGGTTACAACTTGGTTAGGTTTGATGGTTGCTATCCCAATGACCTTCATGGCTGCAATAGTTTCTAATTTCTCAAAAGGTATTTTAGAAACAATTGAAGAGCAAGCCATAGGAATGGCAGCTGAAAGGTCTGAGAAGTAAATTAACTGATTTAGGAGACTGGTAGATCATGTTCTTCTTTTATGATGCCGCAGACGCCCTGTTTACTTTTATGCAACAGGGTGGTTTTGTTTTGTATTACATAGGGCTATTAGCCTTTCTAATGTGGTTTCTCATTTTTGAAAGAATTTGGTACTTCAGATTCAACCATCAATCAAATGTTGATGTTGCTGTCGAGGATTGGAGCAAGAGGAAAGATAAAAAAACCTGGAACTCTAAAGCAATTAGAGAGATGTTGATTTCTCAAACTTCCTCAAAGATAAATACGAATTTAACTTTGATTAAGTTATGTGTAGGAGTCGCCCCACTCTTAGGTTTGTTTGGAACAATTACTGGAATGATAGAAGTTTTTCACTTGCTTGCAGTAACAGGAGGGGGAGATGCAAAGGCGATGGCTGGAGGAGTTTCAAGATCGACTATTCCTGCCATGGCAGGTCTTTCTGTAGCTATTACAGGAACATTTGCTAGTACATTCTTAAAAAACAAATCTAAAAGAGAAGAAGAGCTCTTGTCAGAATATTTAGTTTCTGAATAATAGAGGTAATAATTATGAGAAGATCACCAATAAGTCAAGCAACTGAAGCAGAAGAAGAAATTAGTTTAACCCCTATGTTAGATGTAGTTTTTATCCTTCTAATTTTCTTTATTGTTACTGCTAACTTTATTAAAGAGCCGGGACTAGAAGTAAACAGGCCTGATGCAGAAACTGCGAACATTCAAGACAATGCAGCTATTCTAATTGCCATAGGAGCAAATGATGATATATGGATTGATGGCAGAAGAGTTGATGTGAGACAAGTAAAAGCTAACGTTACAAAATTATTAGCTGATAACCCACAGGGTTCTGTAGTTATCCAAGCTGATGAAAGAGCAACAGCTGATGCAATTATTAAGGTGATGGACCAATCAAGAGATGCAGGTGTTTACGCTATTTCACTAGCTTCTGAACCCAAGTTTTAACCAGTATGAATTTTTCTCTTTCAGAATTAGATTACACTAAGCTTACAACTATAGTTGCAGGCTCGGCTGTATTAACTCTTATAATCTTTTATCTCATGCAGGCCTTAATTGCTGTCGGGGATGTAGAACTAAATGAAAAGGGTATAAGAATAGCTGATGTAACTATGCCTGAAAGAGAGCTTGAATTATTAGCTGATCTAGAAAGACCTCAAGAAGAAGAGCCTCCACCAGAGACTATGCCTCCTGAATTTGATATGACCCCACCTGCAGACCTAGATAACGCAACACCAAGACCAAAGTTTGACTTTAAAGGCAAGAAGTCTGGGGTTTTTGCTGACGGGTCTTATGTGCCTATTTTTAAGGTTCCTCCAATTTATCCTAGAAGAGCACAAGAGAGAGGAATTGAGGGCTGTGTAATGCTCGAATTTATAGTAACAAAGGTCGGTGCAGTTAGGGATCCTGTGGTTGTATGGTCCCAACCGAGCGGAATCTTTGATAGAGCTGCTATGCGTTCTGCTTTGAAGTTTAAATACAAACCTCAAATAAGAGATGGTGAGCCCATAGAGGTACCAGGTGTGTTAAATCAAATAACCTTTATTATCGAAGATCCAGATAAGCCACCAGATTATGTTCCAGAGGGTTGTGCTTAAAAAGGTATTTATGTATAAAAGGCTTATGAATTTCTTACTTAAAACTTTAGTTTTGGTCCTGGCTGTAAGCTTAATGCCAATAGTTACTAATGAAGTAGCCCCTGAATATACTGGTTTTAACTTAGAAGCTGCAGATGAAAAGAAGAAGAAGAAAAAAAGAAAGAGAGTAAAGTTACCCAGCAAAAAGGCTCAAAAGATCTTACAAACTGTCCAGCCCTTTTTAGAAGAAGAACAATGGGTAGAGGCTATAGAAATGCTTGCAGTTATTGGAACTGATCCTAAGTTTAGTGAAACTGATAGAGCCAGAATGCATTGGTATTTTGGTTATATTTACTTTGCTCAAGAAAAATATGACATGGCTATCCGGGAGTATGAGAAATTATTGGCTTCAGATGGAGCAGATTTTAAACTTCAGAATCAAGCTAGATTTTCTCTAGCTCAATTAGCTTTTATTAAAGAGGACTATAGGAAATCCGTTAAATATTTACTTGCTTGGATAAGCGAGGAAGAAGAACCAAGCTCTCAAGGTTACTCACTTATAGCAACTGCTTATTTTCAGTTAGAAGACTTTAAAAAGGCTAAAAAATACATAGAAACAGCTATTGAACTTGCTGAAAGCAGAGACATACCTATAACTGTTATCAACGAAGAAGGTGAAGAGGTTGAAACAGGAGAAACCAAAAAGGCAGTAGCAAGAGAGAATGATTATTTACTAAAAATGGCAGTTTATACTGAGTTAAAAGAAGACTTGGATGTTTTACCTATTTATAAAATATTGGCAGTTAACTTCCCTAAGAAAAGGTATTGGGTAGGCTTATCTAGCCTTTATGGACAAAGAGATCAATTTTTAGACCAACTAGGAGCCTTAGAGGCTGCCCATGAAGACAAATTATTAGATAAGCAAAGAGAATATGTAGCATTAGGTCAATTACTGTTCATGCATCAGAACCCACATAAAGCGGCGCAAGTTATGTCTTATGGCTTTGAAAACGGGTTTATTGAAGAAGAAGAGAAAACACTTAAAGCTTTAGCTCAATATTGGCATGCTTCAAAAGAACTAACGAAGGCTAAGCCTGCTTATGAAAAAGCAGCTAGCTTATCCAAAGAAGGGGAGCTATTTATTTTCCTCGGTCAGGTTCATTTTGGTTTAGATGAATTTGGAGAAGCAGAAAAGGCAATAAGGTCTGGAATTAAGAAAGGTAAATTAAAAGATGCTGCCAGTGCGCATATGCTTTTAGGTCAGGTTCTTTTTGAATATCAGAAATGGGATGATGCCATCAAGTCCTTCAGAAAATGTATAGATGTAGCTGAAAAACAACTAGATGATAAGAAGGAAGTACAAAAAAAGAAGAAAAAGAAAATTCAAGACCAGGCCAGAAAATGGATCACTTATACTGAAGGCGAAGAGGAAAGAGTTCAAGCTCTTCAGTTAAAAAGAAAAGCTTTAGGTCTGGGCTCTTCTTCATAAAGGTTTCCTTCTCTCATATTCTACAAAGCTAAACTTTATTTTTTGTTTTAGATCCTCTTTATCTTCCCTAGATACTTCAATCCAATCACTTTTCTGCCACTCTGGGAAATAAGTATCTGCCTCAACTTCAATATCTATTTCTGTTAAATACATCTTGTTGGCTAGGGGAAGGAATTCCTCATAAACTCTCTCTCCTCCTATAACAAACACTTCATCAGAGAAGCTGGAAGCTAGTTTTATAGCTGCATCCTTATTTGTTACTTCATGCACACCACTGATATTCTTTGGCATTCTCGTCATAATAATATTTTTCCTATTTGGTAGGGGCCTACCAATGGACTCAAAAGTTTTTCTCCCCATTATCAAAGCAAGACCATTAGTTTTATTTTTAAAAAATCTTAAGTCTTCGTTAATTATCCAAGGAATCTTACCGCCTTTCCCAATAGCTCTTTGTTTAGTTAAAGCAGCAATTAAAGAAATTTTCACTCTAGACAGCTACAGGTGCAGATATATGAGGGTGGGATTCATAATCCTCTAATAAAAAATCTTCGTACTCAAAATCAAAGATATCTTTTACATCTCTGGTTATATACATTTTTGGTAGTGGTAAAGGCTCTCTTTTTAATTGTTCATCAACTTGGTTTAAGTGGTTCGAATATAGGTGTGCATCACCAAGTGTGTGAATAAAATCTCCTGGTTTTAATCTTGTAACCTTCGCAATCATTAAAACTAATAAAGCATAAGAAGCAATATTAAAAGGGACCCCTAAAAAAATATCAGCACTTCTTTGGTATAACTGACACGATAATCTTCCATCAGCTACATAAAATTGAAATAGAGCATGACAAGGTGGCAATGCCATCTTGTCTATCTCAGAAACATTCCATGCACTTACTATGAGTCTCCTTGAGTCTGGGTTTGTTTTTATTTGATTTATTACCTCAGAAATCTGATCAATGGAATTACCGTCCTGAGTGGGCCATGATCTCCATTGAGCTCCATATACAGGGCCTAATTCTCCTCTTTCGTCTGCCCACTCATCCCAAATGCTTACTCCATGCTCTTTGAGATAATCAATATTTGTAGATCCTTTTAAAAACCATAACAGTTCATAAACTATTGACTTTAGATGTATTTTTTTTGTAGTAATAAGAGGAAAGCCTTCTTCAAGATTAAAGCGCATTTGATATCCAAATACACTAGAAGTTCCTGTACCAGTTCTATCGCCTTTTTCAGCTCCAGACTCTCGAACATGCTTCATTAGATCAAGATATTGCTGCATCCTTTCCTTGAGTTTTTTTATAGGAATAAAATAATAACATGAGCCCAATTATTATCATTGGAATCGAAAGAAGTTGACCTCTAGATATTGCCCCCAAAAGATCAAAGCCAATATGTGCATCTGGTTCTCTAAATATTTCTGTTAAACATCTGACTACACCGTAGCCTATAAGAAACATAGAAGAAACTGCCATAAGTGGTTTTGGTTTTCGAGAAAACCATATCATAAGTAATAAAAATATAATTCCTTCACCAATGGCCTGGTACAGTTGAGAAGCATGTCTAACTAGACCTAGAGGGTCAGAAGGGAAAATAACACCCCATGGCATTTCAGTAGGTTTGCCTAATAATTCAGAATTTAAAAAATTTCCTACTCTAACTGTCCCAAGACCTATAGGTACATAAGGGGCTATAAAATCCATAATTTCAAAGAACTTACATCCCCAACTTTTACTTAAGATGAAACAGGCCAAGAGTACACCAATTAGACCACCATGGAATGACATCCCTCCTTCCCAGAAATAAAATATAGACAGTGGATTTAATATTACTTGTTCAATACTATAAAAAAACATATAGCCGATGCGACCACCTATCACAGCTCCCAATAGGCCGTAAAACATTAAATTTTCTAGTTGATCTTTAGAAAACTTTGATAGGTTTTTAGATGCTAACAGATAAATGAGTCCAAACGCTGCAGCCCAGGTTATTCCATACCACCTGACTACTACAGGTCCAATAGCAAAAGCAATAGGATCTATTTCTGGAAGTAACATTAAGGCTGTCTTATTCTATCTACCATTAAAGAAACCTCTTTCGGGGGTGAAGAAGTTAAAGAAGAAACACCTAAAGAGACAGAAACATTTAGAATCATTCCTATAAAGCCTATCCCTTCAGGAGAAATTGAGAAAAGCCAATTTTCAGCAGTGTTCAATTCGGGAGCAAGAAATTTAAAATAAATAATATAACTAGCAGTAAAAATTAAACCAACTAACATACCTGCTATTGCGCCTTCTTTATTGAGTCTCTTAGAGAAAATACCTAGAAGTAGTACGGGGAATAAAGTGGAGGCGGCTAGGCCAAAAGCAAACGCAACTACTTGAGCTACAAAAGCTGGAGGATAAATACCAAATAATCCAGCTATTCCTATGGCTACAGCAGTAGCTATTCTGCTATACAAAAGTTCCTGCTTTTCACTAATTCTAGGCATAAAAGTCTTCTTTAATAGGTCATGGGAAATAGCAGAAGATATAGTGATTAATAAACCTGCTGCAGTTGACAGTGCTGCTGCTACCCCACCCGCCGCTACAAGAGCTACAACCCAGAAAGGTAGCTGAGCTATTTCTGGATTGGCTAAAACAATAATATCTCTATCAATATAAACCTCATTCTCATTCGAAAGGTCTGGTTGGTTTAAAACAACTCTTTCACCTGAATTTCCTCTTTCTTCAGAGTAAATCGGCTTTACTCCCTCAAGTGCGTTTCCTGAGGAATATCTAATTAAGCCGTTTGAATCTTTATCTTTCCAAGCAATTAAACCTATACTTTCCCAGTTTTGAAACCACTTTGGTGATTCTGAATATTCAGTATCTTGAATGGAGTCAATTAAATTCATCCTTGCAAATGCAGATACTGCTGGAGCAGTGGTATATAAGAGGGCAATAAAGATTAAGGCATAGCCAGCAGATTTTCTTGCAGCACTAAAGCTAGGCACAGTAAAAAACCTTACTATTACATGAGGGAGGCCTGCAGTTCCTACCATTAGAGCGGCAGTAATACAGAAGACATCAATCTTGCTTTTCGTATTTTCTGTATAAGCAGTAAAACCTAGATCTGACGTTACTTTATCTAGTTTGTCTAATAAGAATTCAGAACTTCCAGCAATGGTGCTCCCAAAACCCACTTGAGGTATAGGGTTATTAGTCATAATTATGGATATGTAGATTGCAGGAACAAGGTACGCAAATATAAGTACTGTGTATTGAGCAACTTGAGTGTAAGTTATTCCTTTCATGCCTCCCCAAACTGCATAGACAAAAACTATTCCCATACCGATAACAACCCCTAAATTAATATCAACTTCAAGAAATCTTGAGAAGACTATCCCTACGCCCCTCATTTGGCCCGCTATGTAAGTAAAGGAAATAAAAATTAAGCATAATACTGCCACCACTCTAGCGGTGTTTGAATAATATCTTTCCCCAATAAAGTCAGGGACTGTAAATTGTCCAAATTTCCTAAGATAAGGAGCAAGCAGCAAGGCTAGTAAAACATATCCACCTGTCCAGCCCATTAAGTAGACAGAACCATCTTTACCAAGAAAGGCTATCAATCCTGCCATGGATAAAAAAGAAGCTGCAGACATCCAGTCAGCAGCTGTAGCCATACCATTAACTATAGGATTAACACCTTTTCCCGCTACGTAAAAATCAGAGGTTGATTGAGCTCTAGATTTAAAAGCTATAAATATATAAACAGCAAAGCTTATTCCTACCATTAAGAAGGTCCATTCTTGTACAGTCATCGAGCTTCCTTTCGGTCTCTTTCTTTCGAAACCTTTTTATCCAACTTATCCATCAGATAAACATAAATAAAAATTAGGATTATGAAGACATAAATACTGCCTTGTTGAGCAAACCAAAAACCCAATTTAAAGCCACCAACTTTAAACTGGTCTAACCAGTCAGAAAGTATTATGCCGAAGCCAAAAGAGACTAAGAACCAAACACTTAATAGGCAAATTAGTATTTTGAGATTAGCTTTCCAGTAGTAATCCATCTACTTAATTTTATCTTAGAAGGAGGTTAAGTCCCATAATCATTAGTAATAATGCAAAAGCCAATCTAAGTTTCTTTTGTTTTATTCTGTGTGCAGCCCTGACACCAACTATTGCACTCCAGGCACTAGCCAAACCTACTATAATTACACTCGGTAAGTAAACGTAACCTAGTGAATACTCAGGAAGGTTTTCAATATCTGAACCAACAACCATATATGAGATAGAGCCAGAGATGGCTATAGGTATTCCGCAAGCAGCTGAAGATCCTATAGCTTGGGTCATTTGTAATCCTCTATGATAAAAATAGGGGACAGAGAAAACGCCACCTCCAATACCAAAGATTCCTGATAACCAGCCAATTCCACTTCCCACAACTACAGGGCCTACTACATTAGTTTTAGGATTCTGAGAAGGGGGAGGAAACTCAAAAATCATCTGAATGGAGATCAAAACTAAAAATAAAGCTACTAGTACCTGAAGATTAGAACTAGATATAAAACTAGCAGTTAAAGCCCCCAAAGAGGCTCCAACACAAATACTTGGAGCAATTAGTTTTAGTATTTCCCATATAACTGCTTCACGCTTATTGTGTGAGTAGGTTGAAGCTAAAGAACTAAATACAATTACCCCTAGCGAAGAGCCCAAGACTGTATGGGCCAATGCTTCATCAGGAACTCCTACTATGTTCTTAAAGATAGAGAAAAAAACAGGGATGATAATAATACCCCCTCCTATTCCAAAGAGTCCTGCTAAAATACCGGAAAACATTCCCAGTAAAAGGTATAAAAAAAGTTCTAACACGAAAGAGGAACTATTATGGCTTATAGCTAGGATAATAAGAACAAGAAATTAACAACAAAAAAAGATTTTTTAAGAAATGTGCTTAATTATTTTTTCTTTTAAAGAAGATAGCTCATCTAATGCATCTTTCCCTGGTTCTTTAGTCCTAGTGGCTAATAGGGATGAATATTATGAAAGGCCAACTAAGAATATACATTGGTGGGAAGAAGAGAACATTATTCTTGCAGGAAAAGATCTCAGGGCAGGGGGTACTTGGTTAGGTATTTCAGCAGACGGAAGGTTTGGTGCAATTACTAACTATAAAGAAATTTTAGAACAAGAAAATTGTAATTCACGAGGAGAACTGGTTACTAACTTTCTTTCTTCAAAGGGACGGTCAGCAGAAGATTTCATAAAAGAAATAAAAGAAAATAATTATGCGGGATTTAATCTCTTGTTAGGGGATAAGGCTGGTATACATTATTTTTCTAACAGATCTCAACAAGTTGGTCCCGTCCAGCCTGGGATCCATGTAATAGGAAATCTACTTTTGGATTCTAAAACCAGTAAGTCCTTAAGAGCAAAGGGTGGATTTAAAGAATTAATAGAATCAGGACCAAGAGAAAAGGATTACTTTAAATTTATGAGAGATGATCTAGGAGATTTATCAGACCTTGATACAGAAGGATTTAAGAGAAACGAGCATGAAGAGATACCTTATAGATTTATTAAATCAAGAGTTTATGGAACCAGGTGCACAACAGTCTTAACCATAGACAAAAAAGGTAATTATCAAGTTACAGAACAGTCATACTCTAAGGAAGGGAAAAAAATGGAGAAAATCTCATTTAAATTCTCTATGGACAGCTGATCTTGTTATATTTAGAAAGGAAGTGAGTTAGAACTTGCTTATAAAGTTCTTTTTTAAATGGAACAATTGTTCTTAGAGGATACCAGTAAGAAGACCATATCCATTTATCAAATTCTATTGGTACCGAAGCTCTTAAATTTATTTTTTTATCTTCACTAATTAGTTTAAGCAGGAACCATTTTTGTCTTTGGCCCTTATAAACATTTTTTCTAAAATATTTAGGTCTCCTGTCTTTTGGTACATCATATTTAAACCAGCCTTTTGATTCACAGATTATTTCTACATCTTTTTCATTTAGACCAACTTCTTCCCAAATCTCTCTAAGAATAGCTTCTCTGGGTGTCTCGCCTTCATCAATACCCCCTTGAGGGAACTGCCAGCCACTATGATCTACTCTTTGGCACCACAAGACTTTGTTAGATGGCCCCAGTATGATTGCTGCTACGCAAGGTCTATATTCTTCTTGTGACAAACTTTAAATTCCAAATAATATTTCTTACAAAACAATTATAATAATAAATTACTTAAATCATTCTATTTTGAAGTCATTAGTTTTATTTGATTTAGACCATACACTTATATCAGGTGATTCAGAGGAGGCCTGGGTGAGGTACTTGAACTCTATTGGGTGGTTAGACGAAGATTTTTTTTCCCAAAAGTTGAAATTTGATGAAGATTATAGAAATGGTAAATTAAACATCTCTTCTTATTCAAATTTTCTTCTAAAACCCCTTAAAGGGAAATCCGTAAAGGAGGTCCAAGATTTAGTTAAGTTTTTTGCGAATGATCTTATAGAAAAATACAAAGACTCTTTAACTAATAAATTATTAGAAGAACATAAAAAAGATAAATGTTTAATAGTCTCTGGGTCCTTAACTCTTTTGGTTAAGGAAATTTCAAAGTTATTAGACATAGAAAATTTTTTTGGTACTGAAGCTGAAATAAAAAAAGATTTATATACAGGAAGGGTTAAAGGAGTGCCAAACTTCTCTGAAGAAAAGGTTCGAAGGGTTAAAGAGTGGTTAATTATAAAAGATTTAAAGTTTAGAGATATTTACGCTTATTCTGACTCTATTTATGACCTGCCCCTATTAAAATACTCCAATCGTGCAAGAGCAGTAAACCCTGATAATCAATTAAGAGAAATTAGTGCTAAAAAGGGCTGGGAGGTTATTGAAAGAGCTACTTAAAATCATCCATGCCAGGACAGCTGCATACTAAATTCCTATCTCCATATACATTATCTATCCTACTAACAGGGCACCAGTATTTATTATCTCTTAGACTTTCTACAGGGTAGGCTGCTTCTGATCTTGAATATGCATGGTCCCAGTCATCAGCAGAAACATGCTCTGCAGAGTGTGGCGCATTCTTTAGCATGTTATCTGATATATCTAAGTCACCTTCCTCAACTCTTTGAATTTCTTTTCTTATTTCAATCATGGCTTCGCAGAACCTATCTAATTCAGCTTTGGATTCACTTTCTGTTGGTTCAATCATTAAGGTTCCGGCTACGGGCCAAGACATAGTAGGTGCATGAAAGCCATAGTCTATTAGTCTTTTGGCAATATCCTCAACTTCGATATCTGCCGTTTCCTTAAACTTTCTTACATCAATTATGCATTCATGAGCCACTAAACCACTTTCTCCTTTATAAAGTACTTCGAAATATCCCTTTAGACGATGAGCTATATAATTTGCATTTAAAATAGCTGACTCTGTAGCTTGTCTTAGCCCAGAAGCCCCCATCATCTTAATGTACATCCAGCTAATGGGAAGAATACTAGCACTACCCCATTCAGTAGAACTCACGGGACCCACTGGTGAATCTTGTAAATGGTTTCCAGGAAGAAAATCTTTAAGATGTTCAGCTACTCCTATAGGGCCGACACCCGGACCTCCCCCTCCATGAGGAATGCAGAAAGTTTTATGTAAATTTAGGTGAGATACATCACCTCCAAACTCCCCTGGATAGCACAAACCTACCATTGCATTTAAGTTAGCTCCATCAATGTAAACTTGGCCCCCATGCTTATGTACTAATTCACAGACCTTTTTTACATTGGTTTCAAAAACTCCATGGGTTGAAGGATAAGTAATCATAATTGAAGAAATATTTTTTGAATTCTCTTTTGCTTTAATTTCTAGATCATTTAAATCTATATTTCCATCTTCATCACAATTAATGGCTACGACCTTTAAGCCAACCATTTGTGCAGAAGCAGGATTTGTTCCATGAGCAGACATTGGTATTAAGCAGACATCTCTACTTGTATCTCCTCTGCTTTTATGAAAGGCATCAATTGCTAAGAGTCCTGCAAACTCTCCTTGTGAGCCTGCATTTGGTTGTAAAGAAATCTTAGAATAGCCTGTAATAGTTGCCAATTGTGTTTCTAGCTGGTCTATTAATTCCTTGTAACCACTGGTTTGGCTTTCTGGTGAAAAAGGATGAATAGAAGAAAATTCAGGCCAACTAACAGGCAGCATTTCTGAGGTTGAATTTAACTTCATTGTGCATGAACCCAAAGGTATCATAGCTCGATCAAGGGCAATATCCTTTTCATAAAGTCTTTTTATGTAACGTAACATTTCAGTCTCTGAGTGGTACTTTTTGAAAACAGGATGATCAAGGTATTTAGTCTTTCTTAATAATGCTTTAGGAATAGAGTCGATTTCTTTAATGTCTTCCACTTTATCTTCAATTGAAAAAATAGAGAGAATACTATTTAAAATTTCCTGATCAACGCTCTCATCTAAAGAAATCCCAATAAAATTTTTATTAATTCTTCTTAGGTTAATTTTCTTTTCTTTAGCCTTTTCAATTAATGATTTAGTGGCTTTATCTGACTGAATAACTATTGTGTCAAAGAAATGCTTAGATTTTAATTTGTAACCATTTTTTTGTAGTAATTTCGCTAATCGCACAGTGTTTTCGTTTACTTTTTGGGCTATAGCCTTTAATCCTTGAGGTCCATGATAAACAGCATAAAAACCAGCCATTATTGCAAGAAGTGCTTGCGCTGTGCATATATTACTTGTCGCTTTTTCTCTTCTTATATGTTGTTCTCTTGTCTGAAGAGCTAACCTGTAGGCTACTTTCCCCTCTTTATCTATAGAAGCCCCAACAAGCCTACCTGGCAAAAACCTTTTAAATTCTTGCTTCACAGACATAAATGCTGCGTGGGGGCCTCCGTAACCCATTGGAACACCAAACCTTTGTGAAGAGCCTATAGCTATGTCTGCCTGGAGCTCTCCAGGAGATTTAATTAAACACAAGGCTAATAGATCCGAAGCTAAAATTACTACAGCATTATTTTTTTTAGAATATTCTATCTCTTGGGAAAAAGAATTAATCTCACCGTCTGAGTTTGGATATTGAAATATTGCCCCAAAGTAATCTTCCTTTTTGCAAGAATTAGAAGGGCCTATGATTAAATCAATACCTAAAGGTTTTGCTCGAGTTTGAATTACTTTAATTGTTTGAGGAAAACATAATTCATCAACAAAGAAATTATTAGATTTAGACTTAGAAACTCTTTTTGCTAAAGTCATGGCCTCTGCAGCTGCAGTGGATTCGTCTAATAAAGAAGCATTAGAGATATCCAAGCCAGTTAAGTTACTTACCATTGTTTGAAAGTTTATAAGAGCTTCTAGTCTGCCTTGGGAAATTTCAGCTTGATAAGGGGTATAAGAGGTATACCAACCAGGGTTTTCAAAGACATTTCTTAAAATTACTGCTGGAGTGATGGTGTTGTAATATCCTTGTCCAATGAAAGAGTGAATTAATTCATTTTTTGATGCTATTCTTTTGAGTTCCCTTAAGGCATTTTCTTCTGAAATTCCTTCACCTATATTTAGATTAGATTTTTCAAGAATATCTTTGGGTACGACTTCTCTTATAAGGGCCTTAAAAGAAGAAAATCCTAGATCTTTAAGCATTTCACGGCTTTCTGAATTATTAGGACCTATATGTCTTGAAGAAAATGAATTTAAGATAGTAGAGGGGTCTTGAGAAGGCAATTTTTTATTTTTAGACATTCAATCAGTCTTCACAGTGCTCAATATATTGTTCTGGAGAAAGTAAATTCTCGATTTCAGAAATATCGGTTGATTTTATTTTAAAGAACCAGCCTTTTTCAAAAGCAGAAGAATTTACAATTTCCGGAGTACCTTCTAAAGTTTGGTTTACTTCGATAATTTCTCCTCCCACGGGGGTGTATATCTCTGATGCTGCTTTTATGGACTCTACAACTGCAACCTCATCCCCTTGATTAACTTCTGAACCAACCTCAGGAAGTTCAACGAAAACTATATCGCCGAGCTGGTCTTGAGCATAGTCACTTATTCCAACTGTAACTACTCCATTATCATCCATCCTTGCCCATTCATGGCTAGATAAAAATCTATAATTATCTGGTATTTCGCTCATGAAATATTTTCCTTAAAAATTACTTTTCCTTCTCTTACAAATCTTGGCTCTCCTAACAAAGCACTAAATATCTTACCCCTAACTTCAGCAAAGCATTTTTTTTCATTAGAGTGCGGTATTCTAGCTAAAGCTATAGATTTTTTCAGTGTTGGCGAGTAAGTACCACTAGTAACAATACCTTTGAGCTTCCTTTTTTCATCTAAATATATCTCATGACCAGATCTAACAATGCATCTGTCTTCAAACAAAAGTCCTTTTAGGACATGATAATTTCTTTCTTCTTTCTTTCTTTCATAAGCTTTTTTTCCAATAAAATCTCTCTCTTTGTCATCTAAAGAAACTGTCCACGCCATATTAGACTCAAGAGGTGAAATTGTATTATCCATTTCAAAGCCATAGAGATTCATTCCCGCCTCTAACCTTAGAGTATCTCTTGCTCCAAGGCCTATAGGGCTTGCTCCGGAATTTAAAGCCTCTTCCCATAAGGGTGTTGCTTTTTCATTACTTATCATAATTTCAACCCCTTTTTCTCCGGTATATCCAGTAGTAGTAATTAATGTTTCTTTTTCCATTAAGCCCTGAAAAGGCCTTTTGACCATTAATTCCTTAGACAGTTCTAAAGAGAAACATTCAGATAAGATATCTAAAAACTTAGGGCCCTGTATTGAAATGATAGATAGGTCTCTACGCTCATTAACAGATATTTCGAAATCACTAATTTTAGAAGTTATCCAACTAATATCTGATTTTCTCGTTGCACAGTTAACTACCAATCTATAGCCCAAAGAAAGCTTATATACAATTAAATCATCGATTATATAACCTGAGTCATCCAATAAAGCGGTGTATAGGCCATCAAAATCTTCATTAAGTGAAGTTACGTCATTTGCTAAAAGCTTTCTTAAGAATTTTTTAGCATCATTGCCGCCGATATCGATAATCGTCATATGAGAAACATCGAAAATTCCACAAGAATTTCTAACTTTCTTGTGCTCATCTAGTTGAGAGCCATAATTAAGAGGCATGGTCCACCCATGAAAATCTACCATCTTGGCAGATAAACTTATATGAGAATTATGTAATGCTGTTTTTTTCAAGATTAATATATTGAAGAGTATATTCTACTTCTTTTCTAACCATCTGTTATCCACTCTTACTGTGGATAACTCTGTGAAGTCTTTTCACAAAACCTTTAACTAATTAAGTATTAAGATTTGATTAAAATTTAACCATCCATCTCAAAGCTGTATTGAACTCTATTGGAGTGATATTATCTATTAGGGTAAAGATACTTACCCAATCCAAAAAGATGACTCAAGATTTAACCTTTCAGGAAGTAGAAGAGAACTATCAAGAATTAAAAGCTAAAGGCTTTAAGCTAGATTTAACTAGAGGTAAGCCATCTAAAGAGCAACTAGACCTTTCATCAGGACTAAATGATTCTTTAGTAAGCAATTACTTAATAGATGGAATAGATACTAGAAATTATGGAGAAATTTTAGGCTTAGAGGAAGCAAGGCTTTTAGGGTCTCATCTTTTAGGTTGCAAAAAAGAAATGGTTATCGCAGGAGGTAATAGCAGCCTTACTTTAATGGCTCAATACGTTTCTAACTTATTTTTTCAGGGAAGTGGAGAAGGTCCTTGGTCGATGCAAGAGAGGAATTCGATTCTCTGTCCAGTGCCTGGTTATGACAGACACTTTAAGCTTTGTGAAGAGTTTGCAATAAATATGGTTCCTGTTGCTTTAACCGGCAAGGGACCAGACATAGAACAAGCTCTTTCAATGGTTAAAGATGATAAATCTATTAAAGGGATATGGTGTGTTCCTAAGCACTCAAATCCAACTGGTGAAACATATGATGAAGAATCAGTAAATGGATTATTAGAAATAGCTAGTGTAAGAGAAGGATTCAGGATTCTTTGGGACAATGCTTATGCAGTTCATGATTTCTCTACATCAAAACCTTTACCGAATATTTTTTCTTTAGCGGAACAAAAAGACTTAGTAGATTCGGTTATAGCCTTTGGTTCTACTTCAAAGATTACCTATGCTGGATCAGGCATTAGTTTCATTGCCATGAGTCAGTCTAATTTAGATTCTTTCTTAAAACACTATTCATCTATTGTTATTGGGCCAGATAAAGTGAATCAACTTAGACACATAGAATTTTTTAAAGATTTCAATGGCCTCAAAGACCACATGCTTAAACATGCAGAAATATTAATTCCTAAATTTAACTTAGTTCAAGAATGGCTCTCGAAGCAGAATTATGGTTCTTGGACAAGGCCTACAGGAGGTTATTTTGTAACATATAAAGCTGAAGCTGGCCTAGCAAAAGAAATTATAAGGTTAGCCAAAGATGCTGGTCTGAAGTTAACTCCAGCAGGAGCAACTTTTCCTTACGGGGTAGACCCGAAAGATGAAATCATAAGATTAGCCCCGACAGCTTGCACCATGGAAGAGCTAGAAAAAGCAATGGAGTTGTTTAATGTTTGTGTTGCACTAGCAACTCTAAAAAAGGTTAGTTCTTAGTAGCATCCAATATGCTATAGGACTCACCATTAAATTCACCAAAAAAAACTGGGACGTCAGGATGCTCTATCGGGTCATGACTGTCATCTATTTGTAAGTTTTGTTGTGAAACGTAAGCGGAATAGAAAACCTGATCATTCTCGGCAAAGACATGATAAAAAGGCTGTTCTTTTTTTGGTCTAATTTCAGCTGGAATAGACTGATACCATTCTTCGGTATTGTTGAACTCTGGGTCTACATCATAGATAACTCCCCTAAAATCTAGGTACTTATGTTTTACGACTTGCCCTATGGAATATTGTGTTTCTATTATTTCTTTCATTTTATTAGCTCTTTAAGGTCAACTGATTGGTCGCTAAGCACATCTGAACTTATTTTTAACTTATTTGCAACTAGCTTTTTTGAAATTAAAAAGTCCTTTGGGTTATTGATTGAATCTGCTGCAATAAGCTCCCCTTCTTTTAAATAAAACAACATAAATGAACCACCTTTTAGAGATCCTCTAGTGACAATTTCATCATGATCACCTGAGATACCAACTATTTGAAGTCTTTGATCATATTGATCTGACCAAAACCAGGGAACCTGATCGTATTTTTCAGGCTTCCCCAACAAACTTAACGCTACTGTTTTAGCTTGTTCTAAAGCATTGTGTACGGACTCTAATCTAATATTTTTGTTTAGATGGAAATTAGGGTGATTTGTGCAATCTCCACAAGCAAAGATATGGGGGTCTTCAGTTCTACAGAATTCATCTACCAAGATTCCATTGCTACATTTTAGGCCTGCTGACTCGGCAACCTCTTGATTGGGTTGTATTCCAACGCCAACTACTACTAAGTCTGCTTCTATCTTTGCACCACCCTTACAAACTACGGCTTCTACATCTTTTTCACCCTCAAACTTCTCTAAAGTTGAGTTTAGAATTATTTCTACACCATTCTCTCTATGCAATTCATCGAAATGACCAGAAATAATAGGGTCGACCGTTCTATTCATGACTCGATTCGCCATTTCTATTACAGTTACCTTCATTCTTTTTTTTACAGCAACAGCAGCTACTTCTAGACCAATATACCCAGCGCCAATAATGACTATTTTTTTATCTCTTTTAAACCCTTCCTTAATAGCATCAGAATTATCAATTGTTCTTAAGTAATGAATGTTATTTAGATCCGAACCTTTAACTTTTAGACGCCTAACCCTACTTCCTGTCGCTAATACTAAGTTTTGATAGCTAAGAATTTTTCCATCTGACAAAGAAATAGTTTTATCTTCTCTTTCTATTGTTAAAACTGAGGTTGATTTATTTACTGTTACATTGTTTTGGTCGTAAAAATCTTGAGATTTCATATAAACCCTTTCTAATCCTACTTCTTCCGAAAGAAAATCTTTAGAGAGAGGAGGTCGTTGATAAGGTAAATGATTCTCTTCACCAATTAAAATAATAGGTTTTTCAAAACCATTTCTTTTAAGAGTCATTATGCATTGGGCAGCGGACTGACCAGCACCAACTATTACTAGATCATTCATTTTTTATAAAGTGCTCGATAATTATTTTAAATAGAAATAAAGTTTACATTTAAATTAATAAGTGAGGACAAAAATGATAGGAATAATCGCTACAATGAAAATTAAAGAGGGTACTAATTCAGAATTTGAAGAGGTCGCTTCTAGATTGCAAAGTGCAGTTACTGAAAATGAACCGGGCGTAATTTATTATGATTGGTACAAAGGTCAGGACGACACTACTTATGTAGTTTTGGAGCGTTATGAATCTCAAGAAGCCCTAGATGCGCATGGTCAAACAGAACACATGAAATCTATAGGCAGCGAAATGGGACAATATATGGCAGGGCGTCCTGAAGTTACTATTCTTAAGAGCATCTAATCAGTTATGAAAGATGAGGTAGGGAGAGATAATCTTTCGACTTCATCTCTTCAAGTCTACTTTTAGTTCTTTGAAAGATACTTAAAAGCTTGGATCCTAAATATATGTCATTGATGGTCTTTTCTGAGGAGATGATTAAGTTAACTTTTCTTTCATAACACTCATCAATTAAAGCTATAAATCTTCTAACTTCATTATCTTGGGTTTCTCTAAGTAAAGGTATATCTGATATCAGTAAGCTATGAAACTCCTTACTAATTTCAATATAATCTTTTGAGCTCCTTGGTCCCCCACAAATATCACTAAATCTAAACCAAACCACACCTTCCGATAGCCTTAGAGCGTTTATATTTCTGCCAAGTATCTCTATCGGTTGGTTTAACTTAATTTCTCCTTGCGCTAATGAATTAAAATGTCTCGACAGTATTCCATCTGTCTCCTTCTCGCCTGAAATTAGTTGGGTCTTCTCTTGCTGGAGATTCCTTAATCTATAATCTGTTTCAGATTGCAGACGATGTATCTGACAGTTATCTTTTAAAGCTTCTATTGCAGGGTAAAATCTATCTCTGTGAAGTCCATCTTCATAAAGAAAATCTGGATGAATATTAGATGTTGTTACTAAGGGAATGCCTTCTTCAAACAATTTACCTAAAAACCTACTAAGTATCATTGCGTCTCCAATATCTTCGACGAAGAACTCATCAAAGCATAAGACATTAGTCTCTCTAGATAGTTTTTCAACAATATACTTTATGGGATCCTTTTGACTTGTTAAGGCATTCATATCATCGTGAAGATTTTGCATAAATCTATGAAAATGAAGTCTTATTTTTTTATTAGTTTCTAAGCTCTGGAAGAATATGTCCATCAGCTGAGTTTTTCCAGTGCCCACTGAACCGAAAATATAAAGACCTCGTACTGACTTCTTGTTAAACCATGAGTTTGATCTAGAAATAACTTCTTTCTGAAGACTATCAAGTTTAATCATTAACTCTTTTTGTTCAGGATCTTCAATTAGTTTTCCTGAAGAAATTAACTCTTCATATATAGCAGAAGGTTTCAAAGATTTTACCTTTATTACTTCGATCTAGGTTTGAGGATTTTGAGTGAAACTAGGTAATGTTTCGTCAACAGGAGACCAATGTCTTGCGCTCGAACTCCAAAAACTTGAATCTATTCTTATCCAGGAAGAATCATCCAGGCTACCAGCTTTTATTAGTCTTAGATTTTCTACTTCCTCAATCAAGCTTAATAAAGGAGAGCCACAATCTTCACAAAATCCACGACTTATATGGCTCCCATCTGTTCCTGTAACCGTATAGAACTTTAGATCACCCTGAACTTCTAAGGCTTCATTTGTAACCATTAAAATTGTAGCCTTACCTGACCCAGTTGACTTTTGACAGTCTGTGCAGTGACAATGGCTTGCAGATATTACTGCTGACTCATTAAAGCTGTAAGTTATTTTCCTGCACAAACAGCCCCCAGTTTTCTTTTCATTACTCATTTTCTTTCCTTTCTATAGAGTGTATGGTTGTAAGGTAGTCTAATCTTTAATTTTTTTTTTAGCCATTGGAAGAAGAGAAGAAGTAGTTTGTTTATAAATCTGATAATCAGGATCCTCACCCCATTTTTTATCTGCTCTCCTTTCCAGCATACTAATTCCACTAATTCTTGTTAAAAGAATATAAACGAAAATTGGAGAAATTAAAGTAAGAAGTTGCCAACCTTCTAGTACTGGGAAGGCTATCAGGGCAATTCCTAGCCATAAAGTAATTTCACCAAAGTAGTTAGGGTGCCTAGAAAATCTCCATAGCCCTTCATCAATAAATTTGCCTTCATTTTCTTTCTTGGAATTAAATTTAGTTTTTTGCTTATCAGCAATAACTTCTACGATAAAGCCTTCAAGCCAAAAAATTATTCCAATTAATGCAAACCACCCTAGGGGCACAACTTTAGATGATGTCATGGCGGCTAATCCAGCTGCCATGGTAATAAACACCCATAACCCCCCAAGAGTCCAGGTGAATAAATACTGCCAGAACCTAGTCTTCATCACTGTAAATCGGTTATCTTTACCTTTCCTCTTCACCCTTAGAAAAAGAAAAGATCCTAATCTCACCGCCCAAACTACAATGAATATCCCGATTAATATTGATCTTATGTCTAATTCGCTAAGGGCTAAAAATATAAATAGGACTACAGACAAGTAGGAGATGCTTCCTGTTAAATCAAAATAATGCTCTGTCTGATAAATAAAAGAGGGAATAAAGATAATCCAATGAAGTAAAAATCCTATTGATGCTGCAATAGCAAAAGAGGGGATTCCATAGTAAGAAATTGATCCCATGCTACCAGCAGCAGCTATAGAGATTCCTATAATAAGGCAAGCAAAAATAGATAAAATAGAAGCTTTGTTACTCATTTGATTCTTTCCTGTTAATTTATGTAGGTTATTGTATTGTATAAGTTCGAATATTTCAGACCATTATGGACTTAAAAAAGTATATAGATTCAGTAAAAGACTGGCCAAAGGAGGGGGTAGATTTTAAAGATATATCTCCAATTCTATCTAATCCCGAAGCTTTAAATAAAAGCATTGAAGGTATGTGTGAATTAGTTAAAAAACCAACTCAAATGATTGGAGGTATAGATTCAAGGGGTTTTATATTTGCATCGATGATGGCTCAAAAGTTAAATACAGGAATGTTATTACTAAGGAAAGGAGGTAAGCTCCCTCCTCCAAAGATACAAATTAAATATGAGCTTGAGTACGGGTTTGATCAACTAGAGGTTAAGAAACCTAATGAGACCGGAACTGAAATAATATTAGTTGATGATATTCTTGCAACAGGAGGAACTATTTCAGCTGCATGTGATCTCTGTCTTAAAGCAGGGTATATAGTAAGACAAGCTCTAGTGCTTATTGACTTAGTCAATGTTCATGCTGTTGACTTCGGTCTATCTAATGGCCTTAAGGTAGAGAGCTTGATAAAGCTAAACTGAATTGTTCTCTAGGTAGTTAGAAAAGACCTTTCCTGCTTTATTAACGTTTTCACTAAAATCGTTTGCTGCACTTTTATCAGCAAAATCTGAGATGTATTTGAAGCAGGCAAAAGGGATGGATTCCTGATAACAGACTTTAGCTATAGCGTAGGCCTCCATATCAACTACATCGGCCTTTAAGCCAATAGATGACTCAACAAAAGAGTCCCCAGTAGCACAAATCAAGTTCATATTTATCATATTTATAGGATGATCCTCAATCTCAATAACCTTAGGTGGGTCTTGTTCAAAAGGAGTCTGTCCTAACTCTGTTCCTAGTGGTCTCGAATCCATATCTCTTTGGACAAAATATTTACAATCAATCAGCCCTGAAATATTGCTATTAAGAGAGCCTGCTGTGCCAAAATTTATAATCAAGTCAGGTTTGTCTTCTTTGATGGTTCTTAAGGTTGATAAAGCTGCGTTAACTTTACCTACACCGGTGTGATTAATTTTATACTCAGTATTTAAAGAATATGTTTCATCTTTAATTGCAGATAAGATAATTGCTCTCATTATGTTGATGTAGTAAGTACAATCTTACGATTATACAAGGCGAAATTTAATTTATTATAAAAGAGGAGAGGAGCTATGTTTGAAATAAATCTATTTAATACCGCACAAATTTTAGACCAAAGTTTATCAATAATAGGTACCTTCTTATTAACTAGCTTAAGTGCTAAAACAAGAATGTACGGATTTTTTACCTTCGTTATAGTAAATATTCCAGCTGTATATTTATTAGTAGTAACTGAGTTATGGTGGATATTAGCCGTTACACCTCTATGGTTGTATCTAAACTACAGAGGTATTATGAATAATTACAGAGAACACAAGGTTCAGTCTTAGGTTAAGCAAAAATATTAATATTCTCTTTAACTACTTTTTCTAAATACGGAGAGGGAGCAAATTCAGGGCCAAGATCTTTCTCCATTTTTTTTAACCAATCTAGAATTTTTTCAAACCCAACAAGACTACCGTAAAACATAGGACCGCCTTCGTATATTGGCCACCCATAACCATTTATCCAGACTATATCTATGTCACTGGCTCTAATCGCCATACCCTCATCCAGAATTTTAAAGCCTTCATTAACCATCGGGTATAAGCACCTTTCTAGAATTTCTTCTTTGTTTATTTCTCTTAAACGGATCTGTCTAGCTTCTGCAAATTCTCGGATAATAGATTCAACCTCAGGATCAGGAGATTTGTTTCTATTTTCATCATACAAATAAAAGCCTTTTCCAGATTTTTGACCTAGACGTCCTGCTTCACATAGAACATCTCTTAATGTTTCTCCTTTTGAGCTTTCTTTATTCCAACCTATATCAAGTCCTGCTAGATCTGACATTGCAAAAGGTCCCATTGGAAAGCCAAATTCATACAAAGCATCATCTATATCCCAAGGAAGTGCACCTTCTAGAATCAACTTATTTGCTTCTCTTTGTCTTTGAGCAAGAATCCTATTTCCAACAAAACCGGGGCAGACACCAACTACGGCAGCAATCTTTCCAATTTTCTTAGCTATAGACATGGAGCTAGTAATAACTGAATTAGAAGTTTTTTTACCCCTTACTATTTCTAATAATCTCATCACATTAGCGGGGCTAAAAAAGTGAAGGCCTATAACATCTTCAGGTCTGTTGGTTTCAGCAGCTATTTCATTTACATCGAGTGCAGAAGTATTGGAAGCCAGAATGGCCCCTTGTTTAACAATTCCATCTAGGCTCTTGAAAATCTCTTTCTTAAGGTTCATGTTCTCAAAGACAGCCTCAATTATGAGATCTTGGGTATTTAGTGATTCTATAGATAGTTCACCAGAGATTAATGCCATTCTAGTTTCAACATCTTCCTCAGAGATTCTTCCTTTTTTTGCAGTATTCTCATAATTTTTCCTTATAACTGCTAAGCCTTTATCTAAGCGCTCCTGATTTTGTTCAACTATGGTTACAGGAATACCAACATTAGCAAAGTTCATAGATATACCGCCGCCCATAGTGCCTGCTCCAATTACACCAACTGACTCTATATCGATTGCCTCAGTTTCTTTTGGTATGTCAGGTATTTTATTAACTTGTCTTTCAGCAAAGAAGACATATCTTTGTGCTGCTGATTGGGTACCTGTCATAAGCTTAGTAAAAAGATCTCTTTCTACTTTTATTCCTTCTTCAAAGGACTTATTAACGGCAGCTTCAATACATTGAATGTTGTATTCAGGTGCTAAAAACCCTCTTGTCTTTCTAGCAATGGTTTTTCTAAATTCTGTAAAAAGTGAATCATTTCCCTTGTCATCTTTTATATTTTCTTCATTATCCTTAACTTTAACTAGAGGCCTATTTTCTTCAACTATTGTAGAAGCAAATTTAATAGCATCGTTCAAAAGATCATTTTCCTCTGCAACCTCATCTATTAAGCCCATTTCAAGACATTGCTTTGCAGGAACGTGTTGTCCAGAGGTAACCATCTCAAGAGCTTTTTTTGCTCCTACAATCCTAGGAAGTCGTTGAGTACCTCCAGCACCAGGAAGTAATCCAAGGTTGACTTCAGGTAGACCACATTTTGCACTAGGAACTGCAATTCGATAATGACAGGTTAATGCGACTTCCAATCCGCCACCCAAGGCTGTTCCGTGAATTGCAGAGATAACGGGTTTAGGAGACTCTTCAATCATATCTTGAACTTCGTAAAGAGACGGTCCTTTTGGGGCTTGTCCAAATTCAGTAATGTCTGCTCCAGCAATAAATGTTCTTCCTTCACATATAATTACAATAGCCTTAGTTTTTTCGTCTTCTATGGCCTTTTTAACCCCCAGATGTAATCCTTCTCTTACATTTGCTGACAGAGCATTTACTGGTGGTGAATTTAAAGTTAATACAGCTATATCAGATCTGATTTCTAAATTCGTTACTTCATTAATTGCAGTCACTATTTCGCTCCTTTTTTATTATTTTTAAGTCATACTCTAGCTTATGAACAGGTTAATTAGTATATAGACGTACGAATTTATTTATCTTTCTTCTTAACCTTATCTTTTATTAATAAAAATTAGATAATAACTTCATCTCCTCTTTTATAAAAAAGTTGAATTTCTTTTCTAGCCATGTGGTTTTGCTCTTTTTCTTGAATCATTAGAACCTTTTTAATTAGTCCCTTTAATTCATTTGGATTTGTGCCTGTGGCCATTATTTTATTTGCTTCCAGTAATGAAAGCGTTTTTAAGGCTTGATCTAATCCCATTGAGAGTTTTAAAAGACCTAGAAATTTAACAGAATCCACTGTTAAAAGAGCAATGTCACTCTTTTGATTAAGTTTTTCTAGGAGGGCCAGATTGGCAATATGGCTCTCATGGAAAAGCCTTTTACCTCCTTTATTTTCAAGAAAGAAACAAAAAGAAGACCAATTGTAAGGAAAGCCAGCAGGATAAGTGGTTAATATAAATGGGCCAATTTCAATAGGGTTTTCATTAATACAACTTATAACATTACAAAATCCTTTTTTAGTTAGTCTTTTTTTTATTTTTCTGGATGTGTATATATGAATATCTTTATTAAATTTATTTAGGCTAGGAAAATGTAAATGATCAATAAATGGTGCAGTAATAATTATTGCATTTATATTATCTAAATCCTCTTGACCCAAGCTAGAAGGCTTGTCCCTACTTCTTTGTAAAAAAAAAGAAGAATGAGGGTTAAGTTTTTTATCTAGCCAAGGATCGACCAACAAAGAAAAGCCATCCTCCTGTATAAACCAGGTTTGATAATCGTCAGCCTTTACTACTCTCATATTTCTTTATTCTAGAGTAGTATTATTAATTATCTGGGAGAAATTTATGAAATACATTTTTTTTACATTAATTCTAATTACTTCTTTAACCGTTTCTTCAGCTGCTAAGTGGGATAAACCAGGGTGTAACAGAATAGAAGCAGGAGTTGGTCAACTTATAGGGGCTAGTGAAAGTATGAGGGGCCTTTCAGAGGGTGCTGGCAGAGACGGAGATTCTGAAGCAGAGAATGAACTTAGAGAAATGCAGCTTTTTTATCTTGAGTCTGCATCGTATTGGTCAACTATCTACGCAGCATTTTGTAAGTAAAAGTAAAGGTAGATCTGATTACGATTTAAAGCTTAAACTGAAGAAATCCTAGAAATGGTGCCCAGAGGTGGAATCGAACCACCGACACAAGGATTTTCAGTCCTTTGCTCTACCAACTGAGCTATCTGGGCAAAATGTGCTGCGGATTGTATACAAATAATTTGCCTTAAAGAAGGTGTTATTGGTTAGGAGGAGTATATCCTTCTGGTTTTGCGTACTCCTCTCCACTAAGAAATAAATCCATTTGTTCATTTAACCACTTTCTAGATTCCTTATTAGTAAGATTAATTTGACCTTCATTAATAAGCATTTTTTGGTGGTTAAGCCATTCATTCCATGCTTTCTCAGAGACATTTTCATATATATCTTGTCCTTTAGGGCCTGGATAAGGAGGGTTTTCTAAACCATTTAATTCTTTTTTATATTTTCTGCAGTTTACAATTCTAGTCATAACATTGTTATTTTATTTATTGTTCTTTTAACAGGAGCTGGTATCCCTAAAGATTCTACATTCTTGTTATTAACCCAAACAGAGTTTTTAAACTTCTTTTTATTATCAAGCTTTATTAAGTAAGGCGTTGCTTCTAGGTTGTAATGACTAAAACTGTGCTTTATCTTATTCATTTTTTTTACTTCAGGGCCGTCCATCATAAACTTATTAGACATAACTAACTTTAAACTCTTTTTATCTTTAGTTTCTATAAAAGTCCAAAGACCCCCCCATATTCCTTTTGTTTCTCTTTTTTCTAATAATATTTCTCCAGATGGGCCTTGAGGTAAAAGCCATAAAACTTTTTTTGTTATTTTTGATTTCTTTTTGATTTTTGTTGGAAGACACTCAACTAAACCTTCTTTTAAGGCCAGACAGTCAATATTAACTGGACAAGATTCACACTTAGCATTTGATTTTGTACAAATAGTAGCTCCCAGATCCATTATGGCTTGTGTATAAATATCAATTTGATTATTAGGAAGTAATTCTGAAGAAATCTTCCACATCTCTTTTATTTTTTTAGAAGTTAAAAGGTCTCCTCTAATTTTACGGTGTCTTGCTAAGACTCTTTTTACATTTCCATCCAAAATGGGGGCTTTCTTTTGGAAGCCTAAAGATAGTATTGCGCCAGCAGTTGATCTTCCAATTCCTGGAAGTTCAATTAACTTATCAATACTATCTGGAATTTTTCCACTGTGAAGTAAACAGATAGTTTTAGCAGCTTTATGTAGGTTTCTAGCTCTGGTGTAAAAACCTAAACCAGCCCAAATTCCCAGAACTTGGTCAAGATTTGCCTCAGAAAGTCTTTTTAAATTTGGGAATTCCTTCAAGAATTTTTTGTAATAAGGAATGACAGTTTGAACTTGAGTTTGTTGTAGCATAATTTCAGAAACCCAAACTTTGTAAGGAGTTTTATTTTTTTGCCAAGGAAAGTCTTTTCTTCCATTAGTCTTGTGCCAACTTATTAACCTGGTACTAAATCTCTTCATTAAACCTGATTTTATATGAGGTTGATGATTAGGTCAGTCTTATCCGCTATAATGCGCGACCCATTTATTAAGAGGATCTTAATGAGAAAAGCAGAGATAGAAAGAAATACTTCTGAAACTAAGATTTCCTTGAAACTTAATTTAGATGGAACAGGAGAAACATCTTTTTCTACTGGATTGCCTTTTTTAGATCATATGTTGGATCAAATTGGGCGTCATGGACTAATTGATCTAGAAATAAAAGCCAAGGGAGATTTACATGTTGATAATCATCACACTGTTGAAGATATAGGGATAACTTTAGGAATGGCACTTGCTAAGGCAGTTGGTGATAAGGCGGGTATTAGACGATATGGTCATTCTTATATTCCTTTGGATGAAGCCCTTTCCAGGGTAGTTTTGGACTTTTCTGGGAGACCTGGCCTTTTTATGAGAGTTGACTTTGCAAAGGATACTGTTGGCGACATGGAAGTAGACTTATTTGAACATTTCTTTCAATCCTTTTGTAATCATTCTTTTGTCACTTTGCACATAGAAAATTTTAGTGGAGATAATACTCACCATCAGATAGAAACTATTTTTAAGGCCTTCGGTAGAGCACTAAGAATGGCCATTGAATTAGATAGTAAATCTGGCAAAAAAATCCCTTCCACAAAAGGTTCGCTTTAAAATGAATAAAATTGCCGTAATAGATTACGGTATGGGAAATTTACATTCTGTAAGTAAGGCTTTAGAAAAGGTAACTGATAGATATTCTATTTTAATAACTTCTAATAAGAGTGAAATTAATGAAGCTGAAAAAATAGTTATCCCTGGTGTTGGAGCTATAGGGGACTGTAAGAAAGCTCTCGATAAAGTTGGGCTTGATAAAGTAGTAAAGGAAAATGTATTAAGTAAGCCTACTTTAGCAATTTGTGTAGGTATGCAACTATTTCTCGAATCTAGTGAAGAGAGTGGTGGCACTGAATGTTTGGGACTATTTGATGGACATATTGAACGTTTACCCCAAAAATCAGAAATAAAAGTTCCTCACATGGGCTGGAACTTAGTTAAGCAGACTTCAGATCATCCTATGTGGAAGAACATTCCTGATTCAAGTTACTTTTATTTTGTTCATAGCTACTGTTGTAAAGATTCTAATCAGGCAGTTGGAAAGACAAAACATGGAATAGAGTTTGTATCAGCTATAGCTAAGGATTTTATATTTGCTGTTCAATTTCACCCAGAAAAAAGTCAGTCTATTGGGCTCCAACTATATAAGAATTTTATCGAGTGGAATGGAGCGGTTGAATGATAGTAATACCGGCTATAGATATAAAGGAAGGGAAATGCGTACGCCTTAGAGAGGGCAGAATGTCTGAAGAAACTATTTTTTCAGATGACCCCTCTTCTGTTGCTATTAAATGGTTTGAAGAGGGAGCTGAATTTATACATATAGTCGACTTAGACGGAGCAATTAAAGGAAAGCCGACTAACAAAAAAATGCTTCTTTCTATAATCAAGACTTTGCCTGGTAAATCAGTCCAATTAGGAGGTGGTATTAGAAGTTACGAAGAAGCAAAGATTTATTTAGAGTCTGGGGTTGAAAGAATAGTTATTGGTACTAAAGCTGTAACTGATCCTAATTTAGTATCAAAGATTTGTTCTGAGTTTCCTGAAAGAGTTGTCTTAGCAGTTGATGTATTGGATGGGTATGTAAAAACTCAAGGATGGGTTGAAGAAACAGCTATTAAACCGAAAGATCTTTTAAGGAGATATAACCATTACCCTTTTGCTGCAGTTGTTTACACTGATATTTCAAGAGATGGAATGATGAGTGGAGTAAATATAGAAGCAACGTTTGATTTCGCCTCTGATAGTAAGTTTCCTGTGATAGCTTCAGGGGGCGTATCTAGCTTAGAGCAAATAAAAAGTCTTTCTGAAGTATCAAATCAAGTAAGCATTTCAGGAGTAATTTGTGGAAGATCTCTTTATGAGGGTGCTTTTACTTTGAAAGAAGCAATTGAAACCGCAGGGCATGATTAATGACTTTAACCAAAAGAATAATTCCTTGTTTAGATATAGATAAAGGTCGAGTAGTAAAGGGTATTAATTTTACAAATCTAACCGATGCGGGAGACCCTATAGAAGTTGCTAAGCGGTACGATCAAGAAGGTGCAGATGAATTAGTTATTCTAGATATTTCAGCTAGTCATGAATCAAGGCATATAACCTATAGAACCATAGAACAGATAGCTAGTGAAGTTTTTATTCCACTTACAGTTGGCGGAGGAATAAGAGAAATAGAGGATATAAATAAATTACTTCGTTCTGGAGCTGACAAGGTAAGTATAAATACTTCTGCGGTGCAAAATCCAAACTTAATCGAAGATGCAGCTAATAGGTTTGGGTCTCAGTGTATTGTTGCGGCTATTGATGCAAAGAAAATAATAGATACTCCTATTCAATGGGAAGTAGTCACATTTGGTGGAAGAAAAAAAACTGGTATAGATGTAATTAATTGGATAAAGAAAGTGGAAGAATTAGGAGCAGGTGAGATTTTACTGACTAGTATGGATAGAGATGGAACTAAGCAGGGGTTTGATAACCTTTTAAACCTAGAAGCAACACAAAATTCTTCTATTCCTGTTATAGCCTCTGGCGGTGCTGGTTCCCCTAAAGATTTAATTGATGGAATTTTAAAAGGTGGAGTCGAAGCCGTTTTAGCGGCTAGTATTTTTCATTATTCTGAGTTTTCAATTAAAGCTGTCAAAAATAAATTGTTATCGGCAGGAATTCCAGTACGCATTCTTTAGTTAGGTCATTAAAACTTTATTAATAACCTTTCCTTCTCGGTTAATCTCATAACACATAGGCATACCAGTGGGTATTTCAAGTTTTACAATTTCATTAGGAGTTAATTTCTCCAAATGCATTACAAGCGAACGAAGAGAGTTTCCATGAGCTGTTACAATGATTTCAAGATTTTGTTTTAGTAAAGGAAGTATATTTAATTCGTAGTAAGGAAGGACTCTTTCGGCTGTCATTTTTAGGCTCTCTCCTCCAGGAGGAGGGATATCAAATGATCTTCTCCATTTATGAACCTGATCTTCACCCCATTTTTTTTTGGCATCATCTTTATTTAACCCAGCAAGGTCTCCATAGTTTCTTTCATTTAAGGCCTTATCTTCCAAAATCCTTAAATCTTCTTGACCCATTTTCTCTAGAATAATCTGACCGGTTCTTTGAGCTCTTAACAGAACAGAAGTAAACATTACATCAAATTTGTAACCATGTTTTTTTAAAAGTAAACCTGCATTTGTTGCTTCTTCTTCTCCCTTATTAGTTAAGTCAGGGTCCTTCCAGCCAGTGAAAAGATTCTTTTCATTCCATTTACTCTGACCGTGTCTTACAAGAACTAGCGATGACATTTGTTTTTGGTTAATCTTAAATTAAATTCTTTGAAAGAGACCATTCTAACGTACTAAGCTATATAATCACGTTCCAAAATGGACACATTCTTTCTTTTCATCTCTCAGAATTTCATTGCATTTATGCTTTTGATCTTAAGTATTGTGGCTTTAATACTTTATGAGAGCAGAAAGGGCGGTACAAAATTAAGTCCTAGCGAGGCCACCAGAAAGATAAATAAAGAAGAAGCGCTTTTAATAGATGTTAGACCTTCTCAAGAATTCTCTTCAGGTCATATTGCTGGGTCTATAAATGTTCAAGAAGATAGACTAGATCAATATTTGAATGCTAATAAACACCCTAAAGAAAAACCGGTTGTTCTTGTGTGCAGAACAGGGATGAATTCAAAAAAACTTGGATTGACGCTTATAAAAGAAGGTTATATTGATATAAATGTAATTGGAGGTGGAATGATGACTTGGGAAGGCAGTGGAATGCCGTTATCAAAATAGGAAAGTTAGTTCATACCTAAATCTTTAATTTTTCTGGTAAGAGTATTTCTGCCCCATCCTAATAATTTAGCCGCTTCATTTTTTTTACCCATAGTTTTCCCAAGAGCTGCCTCTATCATTGTTTTCTCAAATTCTGGTAAAGCTAGATCTAGTAATTCTGTTTCTCCTTTAGCTAAAGAGTCTTCAGCCCAAGACTTTAATGTACCTGTCCATTCGGTCTTCGATTCGGTGCTTTCATTCTTAAGATCAACTGGTAAATCTTCCAACCTTATTTGTCTTGCAGGCGACATGACAGTTAACCATCTGCAAGCATTTTCTAGTTGCCTTACATTTCCAGGCCAAGGAAGTTTGAAGAGATAATTTTCTACCTCTTCAGAAAGAAATTTTGTTTCTTCATCAAGTTCAAGGGCGCTCATTTTAAGAAAGTGTTTACTTAAAGAAGATATGTCTTCTCTTCTTTCATTAAGTTTTGGAAGAGATATTTTAATTACATTTAAACGATGAAAAAGGTCTTCTCTAAAAACTCCTTTTTCAACTTGCTCTTCTAGGCTTTGGTGTGTAGCCGCTATTATCCTTACATTAACTTTTATTGGTTTCCTGCCACCAACTCTATAAAACTCTCCATTAGAAAGAACTCTTAACAATCTGGTTTGAGTATCTATGGGCATATCTCCAATTTCATCTAAAAATAATGTACCTTCATTTGCTTGCTCAAATCTTCCTATTCTTCTTTCGTCAGCTCCTGTAAAAGCTCCCTTTTCATGACCAAATAGTTCAGCTTCTAGTAACTCCTTTGGTATATCGGCCATATTCAAAACTATAAAAGCCTTATTTTTTCTAGGGCTGTGTTGATATAAAGCCTTAGCTACTAATTCTTTACCAGTGCCAGACTGTCCCACAAGCAGAACAGTAGAATTAGAATTCGATAATTTTCCTATAGCTCTAAAAACCTCTTGCATAGCTGGAGCTTCCCCTATTATTTCTGCTTTTGGAGCATATTCAGTCTTTTCTTCAAGCTCTTCTTCAGAGGCTATTGCTCTTTTTACTATTTTTGTAGCTTCATCTATATCAAATGGTTTAGGTAGGTATTCCCAGGCGCCATGTTCATAAGATTCAACAGCACTTTCAAGATCAGAATGAGCTGTCATTATTATTACAGGTATATCAGGCCTAATTTCCTTCACCTGATCTAATAGTACTAACCCACTTGTACCAGGCATTTTTATATCAGTTAGTATTGCCTCTGGGCTCTCTTCTTCTAACTTTTTAACCACTTGATGTGCAGATTCAAATGTTTCAACTTTTAGACCTTTCTCAGAAAGTCCCTTTTCTAAGACCCATCTTATTGACTCATCATCATCGACTACCCAGACTAAATTTCTTTTAGGCATTTGCTCTACTTAACTCCTCTTTATATTGATAGTTTGTTATTGGTATAAAGATACTAAATTCAGTATTACCAGGTTCACTTTCATATTTTACAGTTCCATTGTGTTGAGAAATAATCCCCTGAGTAATTGAAAGTCCAAGACCTGACCCTTTAGTTTTTGAAGATATCATAGGGAAAAATACTGAATCTTTTATCTCTCTAGGTATGCCAGGACCATTATCAATCACAGAGATTTTGCATACTGTCCTGTGCTGAGTCTCTCCCAACAACTCTTGATGTTTTATTCGGGTAATTAATTTTATCTCGGGAGATAGAATCTCTCCTTCGACTAAAGACTCCTTAGCATTATTGATAAGATTCAAGATGCTTTGTTCTAAAAGATAAATATCTATAGAAATTTCTGGAATACTCGGGTCATAATCTTTAACTAGATCAATGCCATTTTTAGTTAAATCTTGATTTAACAGACTTATAACATTCTCAAGAGGTGCATGAATATTTTGTAGTTCAAAATTAGGTTTCCTGTTAGGACCCAAAATATCATCAACTAAAGTAGTTAATCTGTCTGTTTGGTTGATAATTATGTCGGTATATTCAGTTAAATGGTCTTGAGGAAGTTTTTGGCTCAATAGCTGAGCTGACCCTCTTATACCGCTTAATGGATTTTTAATCTCGTGAGCAAGCCCTCTTATAAAGGCCGAAGTAATTTCTTGATTAGCTTGAGACCTTAACCTTTCTTTAATTTCATAAGAATAGTCTTTACTTAGTATTTCTAATAAAAAACCTTCCTTAAGGGTTTGGATATGGTAGTCACAAAGTACTTTCTTCCCTCCTTTCAATATTAGAAGAGCGTCTACTTTGGAGAAGGAGTGCTTTTTTTTAAGATCACTTAGAAGTTTTTTTGATTTATCAGGTTCTTCAAAAAATAATTCTTCCAGACTCTTATTCTTTGAAGCCTTTAAGCTTATGTCTAGAATAGACTGGGCTGAAGCATTTAAGTATTTAACTTTTAATGATTTATCTAATAAAAGTACGCCAGCTTTTAATTCATCAAGATAATTCTTACTAGATTTTTCCATGAACCATCCTTATAAATAAAGGTGTGGTTTTTACACCTTTACTCAGTTAAAAAATAATTCAACTTAAATTCTAACTATCTAGAACACTTAAGATAAAGTTCCTACTAAGTGAGCTATTATCTTATACGGATCTGCATTGGAAGCAGGCCTTCGATCTTCTAGGTATCCATTCCAGTCATGTTCAAGAGTATATACTGGGATTCTAATGCTAGCCCCTCTGTCACTAACACCATAAGAGAACTCATTTATATTTTGTGTTTCATGAAGCCCAGTTAGCCTCATGTCATTATCTGAGCCATAAAGTGAAATGCCTTCTTCATGAACCTCTCCTAGCTTTTCACACATAGATTTAAACAGCTCTTCAGAGCCATTAGTTCTCATTTGTTCATTTGAAAAATTAGTATGCATGCCGGAACCGTTCCAATCCCCAGTCTTTGGTTTGGGGTGAATATTCACGCCAACCCCAAAGTCTTCAGCAATTTTATAAAGCAAGTATCTGCTCATCCAAAGATCATCTCCTGCTTTAACACCTCTTCCTAGGCATTGATACTCCCATTGACCCAAGGCAACCTCAGCATTAGTTCCAGTTAGTTCAATTCCAGCATCAATACAGGCCTCTAAATGAGCTTCAGAAATTTCTCTTCCTTGTACATTGTTTGAACCAACACCACAATAATAATCTCCTTGTGGTCTTGGGGTGCCATCTTCCCAACCTAGCGGACTTCCATCTTTGTTTGTGAAGAAATATTCTTGTTCAAAACCAAACCACCATTCATCTGATACCACTTTTGCAGCTGCATCTCTAGTGTTTGAAGGATGCACTTCATGTTCCCCAGTATGAACTTGGCACATAACAAGGTAATCTGAAAATAAAGGGCAGTCGTAGGTGTTAACAGGTAACAACAAGCAGTCTGAACTTCCTCCTTCAGCTTGTTGAGTTGAAGAACCATCGAACGACCACTCTGGAGGTACATCATCTCCAGTAGCTTTAATTTTACTTCTAATAGAAGGCTCTGGTTCAAAGCCATCTAGCCATACATATTCATAGATTGTTGTTTCTGACATTTTAATTTACTCCATACTTAAAAAAATAATTTTTATAATATCATAAAAAAAGCCCTAGTACAGGGCTGTTTTATTAGTTAATTAATGATAATTGCACTAATTTTGTACAAATGCACTGTTATGGAACATTAATTAATATTTTTTTAGATAACCCTTCTTTTTTAGAAAAAATTAACCATTCAGAAAGAAATTTATTCCATTGATATTTCTCATCTTTATGAAACATATTGGTATTTGGGTACTTATTTCGAGCCCAAAATAATTGTTTACCATTAAACTTTCTTACTTCAGCCATTTTAAGGTCATGATAAATAGCTACTGATATCTCCATTGGTCTTAATCTCTTATTGAAAGACTCAGATTGATTTATACGTAAGGTAGAGGTGTATTTCGAATCTCTTTGAAAATCAAGAATAACTTCAAGGTTTTCTTTACCCTCGGGTAAATAATAAGACAAATTCGCACTGTAATCATAACCAGGGACTATTTCATTGATTCTTATGAAATTCATTTCATACAAGAAAAGAAGACTTTTAAGATTAGTCTTAGGTTTTTTTCTTAGAGTAATTCCTAAGTTATTTTTACTAGTCATAAGACGACCATAATATTAACGCAGCTATAGATCTGTAGGGCTTCCAAGATTCAGCAATTTCTTCAGTTGTCAACTTTTTAGGCCTATCTTTTAATCCCTTAATCCTTTGTATTGCTATTTGTAAACCTAAATCTGAAGCGGGCCAAGCATCTATCCTGGACATACATCCAAGTAAATAACATTGTACTGTCCACTCGCCTATTCCTTTCAAACTCATAAGTTCTATTGTTATTTCTTCATTTGATTTTTTATGAAGAGAAGAGAAGTTAAGTGTTCCTGAAGTGCACGCTTTTGCAATGCCGAAGCAGTAGCTAATTTTTTGTTTACTAAGACCAGCATCTCTTAAAACTTGAGCATCAGTTTTGAGCATTTGCTTAGCAGAAAAAGGTTTAATAGATTCCTTTAATCTCTTAAATATAGCTTTAGCTGATGTAACGGAAAGTTGTTGCTCAACTATAAGATTAATTAATCCGATAAACCCTGAAGGTCTATTGAATAACTTTAATTTTTCGCTTTTATTTTTTAAAAGAAATTCTAGATCAAGATCTACTTGACATAAGTATTTAATACCTTCTTTTAGTGAATTTTCATTAAGCTCTTTATTCATTTGAAAAGAGTTCTTCAGTAACTGAATTTTTAAATGGGAGTTGCGATTTACATCTTTCTTTATATTCTAATACATGCTTTCTTTCCCTTATTAAAAAATCATCAATAGCACTCTTAAACCTTTTATCCTTAATCCAATGATAAGAATGGGTTTCAATAGGCAAAAAACCTCTCTTTATTTTATGCTCTCCTTGAACACCTGGATCAAACTTAGATAGATTATTTTTTATACAGTGTTCTATTCCTTGATAGTAGCAACACTCAAAATGAAGAGAATCATACTCATTTAGAGAACCCCAATATCTCCCATAAAGATTTTTAGAATCCTGAAAATTTAAGGCGCTTGCAACATATTTTTTGAATTCAAGATCTTTCGCCATTACCAGTAAAATAGATTCTGGAAGTCTTTTAGATATTTCAAGAAAGAACTCTAGATTTAAGTAACCCTGCATCCCTCTCTTAAGATAAGTTGTCTGATAGAATTTGAAGAAATTGTACCAAGCTTGTTCGTTGATTTCGTCTCCACGCAACCTTTCAATTTCGATACCTTGATCAAAAATCTTAAGCCTTTCTTTCTTTATATTTTTTCTCTGTCTTGAAGTTAATTGAGCCAGAAAATTATTAAAGTCTAAATAATTATTATTAAACCAATGGAAAGAGTAACTTGTTCTCTTACTAAATCCAGATTCCTGAAATCCTTTTGATTCAATTGAGTTAGGTAACAAAATATGTGCGCTAGAAATTCCTATTTTTTCAGAAATTTCTTCTAAACCCTCTTTTATTAAATCGCAGATAATCATTCTTTTGTTTTCATCAACGACACAAAGTCTAGGACCTGATGCTGGAGTAAAAGGTATGGCACTCACTAATTTTGGATAATAATCTATTCCACTTCTATAAAATGCGTCTGCCCATGACCAGTCAAAAATAAATTCTCCATGAGAGTCTGTTTTTAAATACATAGGCATTAAAGCAATTGTTTTATCTTCATCCTTCACTAGCATATGGAAGGGATACCATCCAGTTCCCTCTCCAACACACTTAGTTTCTTCTAAACAAAGTAAGAAAGAATGTTTCATGAACGGGTAATCTGAATTAACTAAGCCATCCCAAGTGCCTTCATCTATATTTTTAATAGACTCCAAAAAATGTATCTTCATTTTTAAATACAGGATTTAAATTTCTATTAAGTAAGAAAGGAATGATCCTAAAAGTATAGAGATACCAATCCAATTATTTCTTTTAAATGTTAAAAGGCAATTTTCAGGATTTCTTGTTTTTACTAATTGGTATTGAAAGGGAATCTGCAGAAGGACTAAAAGAATACCCAAATAATAAACTAGACCAATTTTTTGTAATATGCCACAAGCGGTCCATAGAGCTAATGATATTAGGTGGAATAGGACAATTAATTTTGCAGAGTGCTCCCCAAATGTTATAGCTGAAGAATTTAGTCCAATTGACAAATCTCCCTCTAAATCACTCATAGCATAGGCTGTATCGTAAGCGAGAATCCAAAAGAAGCAGGCTGAAAACATTATAAAAGATGATAACGGCAGGCTATTTAACTCAGCTGCAGACACCATAAGAATCCCCCAAGAAAATACTAATCCCAAGAAAAGTTGAGGAATTTTGAAGAATCTTTTTGTTAGTGGATAAATAACTGAAAGCACTAAGCCTAAAATAGCTACAAGAACGGTGAATCTATTTGTCCAGAATAATAAGCTAGCTGAAAGACTTACTAAAAAGAAAAAGAGCATAAGTGCTTCTGATCTTGAAACAAGGCCTGTTACTAAAGGCCTGTCTTTGGTTCTTTCAACTCTCCCATCAAAGTCCTTATCAAAAAAATCATTAATCACACATCCAGCAGAACGCATTAAAAAAGTTCCGACACAAAAAATTACTATTAAGGCTAAATTAGGCGATCCTTCTTTCAAAATTACAAAAGCAGTTAGAGTAGGCCACAGAAGTAAGAAAGTCCCTATAGGCTTGTTCAGCCTCATCAGCTTACCTAATTCAATTAACTTAGTGGTCATTTCTATTTTTAACATTTCTAGGAAGGTGTACTTTAGTCTAGGTTGCGAAGAAAGTTGAGTTAGAATGTTTGATTTTATTTATGAACAAAGAAGTGAAGTAATGAAAAAATGGGAATGTATAGTTTGCGGTCTCATTTATGATGAGGAAGAGGGTTGGCCTGAAGATGGAATTGAACCAGGCACAACTTGGGAAAATGTACCTGAGGATTGGGTATGTCCTGATTGTGGGGTAAGCAAAGAAGATTTTGAAATGGTAGAAATATGAGTACTTTGTCAGCTCCTAAAAACTTAACAAGAAATGTTTTAATTGGAATGGCGGCTGGAGTTTTAGTTGCGTCATTTTTCTATTACTTTGAAAACCTTATACCGGAAGCTTTTTCTTTAGGCACAGAAAAATATTTATTTAACCTAGGAGGTCAGATTTTTAAGAATCTATTAATGCTTGTTGTTGTTCCTCTAGTTTTCTTTTCCTTAGTTTCTGGAATTTCTTCTTTATCAAATATGGTAAAGCTTGGGTCTATAGCAACAAAAACAATAGGACTTTACTTACTTACTACAGGAATAGCTGTAAGTCTTGCTTTATTTTTTGGTTGGCTTTTTAGTCTTTCTGGATTTGAAGGAACAGTAAATTCTTATTCTCCTCCTTCAGGAGATTCAAGTTTATATGGGACTGTATTAAGAATTTTCCCAAATAATATTTTTGGAGCTTTTATAGAAAATAATATGTTGGGTATAGTTTTTATAAGTATTATCTTTGGAATAGCCTTAAACCTTACGGATGACTTGACGGGTGGTCTCTCTAAATCTTTTGAAAGATTAAATATTGTCTTTTTGAAGATAGTTTTACTGATAATGGCCTTTGCTCCAATAGGAGTTTTTTGTTTAATGGGGAGTTACGTAATGGCTAAAGGACTGAATATTTTTGGAGATTTAGCGCAGTATGTTCTCATATTAATCTTTGTTTTAGTTTTTCATTCCTTCTTTACTTACTCACTCTTGCTTAAGTTTTTAGCTAATCTCAATCCATTAATTTTTTATAGAAAGATGAAAAATGTAGCTTTATTTGCTTTTTCCACTTCTTCAAGTGCTGCAACAATACCAGTTACATTAAAGACAGTAACTGATGACCTGGGGGTAAGAAAGGATGTCTCTTCTTTTGTTGTTCCTGTAGGAGCAACAATAAATATGGATGGGACAGCAATTATGCAGGGCTTAGCAACCATGTTTATAGCCAGTACAGTTGGTATAGATCTATCGTTAATTCAGTATGGTCAGATAGTTCTGTTAGCTATAGTCACCTCTATTGGTACCGCAGCAGTACCTTCAGCAGGAACAGTCACTCTGGCTTTAATTTTAGGGTCTTTAGGCTTACCTTTGGATGCTATAGGCCTAATTCTAGCAGTTGACAGAATACTTGATATGATCAGAACCTCAGTTAATGTATGTGGAGATGCAGCTGTTTCATGTATTGTTGCTAACTCTGAAAATGAACTAGATTTATCAACTTTTGAATCTCGTAGTTAAAGTTGTTGTTATTTGTTGAATATATCTTGTAGACTTCGCCGCTTATAAAAACTTCTCAATAAGGTTTTAGATTTAAGGAGAAATAATGATAGAGAATTATCTGGCCATACCCCCTTTGTTAGGCTTAATGGGACTTTTGGTTGCCCTAGGAATTTACATTTTAGTTACTAGATTTCCTGAAGGCGATGAGAGTGTTAAGAAAATAGGAGATCAAATTCATTTAGGTGCAATGACATTTATGAAAACTGAGTATCTTTACTTATCTATTTTTGCGACAGTAGTGATAATCTTGGTTGGGTATTCTTTGGGACTAGATACAGCAATAGCCGTTTTAGCAGGTGCCCTATCTTCTTCTGTAGCTGGTTGGATTGGAATGTATTCAGCAACAAAAGCTAATGTTAGAACTGCTACAGCTGCTTCAGATTCTGGTGCTGAGAGTGCTTTGTCAGTAGCATTCTATGGGGGTTCAATTATGGGGCTTTGTGTGGCTTCACTTGGCCTTATTGGACTAGGTTCTCTTTATTATTTTCTTAGCGGAGATGCACACTCTATAGAAGGTTTTGCAATGGGAGCTTCGATAGTTGCCTTATTTTCTAGAGTAGGTGGTGGCATTTATACCAAGAGTGCAGATGTAGGAGCTGATCTTGTTGGAAAGATAGAAGCTGGAATTCCAGAAGATGATCCCAGGAACCCTGGGGTTATAGCAGATAATGTTGGAGACAATGTAGGTGATATTGCGGGCATGGGCTCAGATATTTTTGAATCTTACTGTGGTTCTATGGTTGCATGTATAGCGATTGCTTCAACCTCAGCTGTTATAGCGGAAGCAAATAGAGAAGGTATGATGTTTTTACCTTTAGCCTTAGCGTCAATAGGGTTAATTTCGTCAATCTTAGGAATTATTGTAGTAAGAATCTTTTCAAATTTATCTCCTGCTCTAGCTATGAGGATAGGAACAATTGCAGCACCGGTCATTTTTGTATTAGCAGCATATTTCCTCATTAACTTCTTAGTTCCTTCAAGCAATATTTGGTTAGCAGTTGTTTGTGGATCAGCTGGAGGAATAATAATTGGATTAATAACTGAATACTACACAGGCTCGAAACCCATAATTAAGATAGCAGAATCAGGACAGACAGGACCAGCAACTGTCATGATCACAGGATTATCTGTCGGAATGCAGTCGGTTGTAATTCCAATTGCCTGTATAGCACTTATTATTTTCGTGTCTACCAAGTTAACTGGTTTATATGGAGTTGGAATTGCAGCAGTAGGAATGCTTTCTACTGTAGGTATAACAATGGCCATAGATGCTTATGGGCCAGTGGCAGATAATGCTGGTGGTATAGCAGAAATGGCAGGCATGCCCCCAGAAACAAGAGAAATAACTGATGAGTTAGATGAACAAGGTAATACTACTGCTGCAATAGGAAAAGGCTTTGCAATAGGTGCAGCGGCCTTAGCTGCTCTGGCAATTATAGCTGCTTTTGTTTCCACAGTTTCAGCTAACAGAGGTGAAGATCTTCAGTTGTTATTGGATAATCCCATGGTATTAATTGGATTATTTATTGGTGGGGCAATTCCATTTCTTATTGCTTCAATAACAATGACTGCAGTAGGTGATGCAGCTTTTGAAATGATCAATGAGATAAGAAGACAATTTAAAGAAATACCAGGTCTACTAGAAGGTAATGCAGAGCCAGATACTGCTAAATGTGTAGATATAGCTACTTCTGCAGCACTAAAGAAGATGTTAATACCAGGAATTATAGCTGTATCAGCTCCTCCTTTAGTAGGGTTTATATTAGGCCCAGAGTCCTTAGGAGGTATGTTAGCAGGAGGTTTACTTGCTTGTGTTTTAATGGCGTTATTTATGGCAAATGCAGGAGGGGCTTGGGACAATGCTAAGAAATATATTGAAAAAGGTAACCTTGGAGGAAAGGGCACAGATACTCATGCAGCGGCTGTTGTAGGAGACACAGTGGGTGATCCTTTTAAGGACACTTCTGGTCCTTCTATGAATATCTTAATCAATGTAATGGCAATAGTTAGCCTTGTAATTGCTCCTTTACTTTAATTAAGTTAATTCTTTTCTCATTGTAGTGTGAGGTATGCCTGTATCTGATAGATATGGTTTTATCTCCCTATAGCCTAACGATAAATAAAAATTTATTGCATTTTCTCTAGCATTCAGAACTATTTCTTTTGTACCATTTTTTTTAGCCATCGATTCTAACTCTAAGACTATATCTGATCCCACACCTTTTCTTTGGATAGACTCACTTACCGCCATGTATCTTATTTGTCCCTCTTTTTTACTATTGAAATGTAATCTACCCGTACCAATTACTTCATCTTTATTGTCTATAGCAATGAGATGAAGGCTTTCTTTCTCCTTATCATCTTTTAAGGAATCTTTTGACAAACCAAGAGGTTTTCTTAATTTCTCCCATCTGAAGTTAAAATAACTTTCCCACTCGGATTTAGTTTCTGGTGACTTAATGATGTAATTCATAAAATATTAGTTTTTTGACTTAATTTAGTAATCATGAAGAAAGATAACATTTATAAAGCGGCTAATTTTAACGCCTTACCTTTTTCTTTCAATAAAGAAGTTACTGAGGTTTTTGAAGACATGATAGATAGATCAGTTCCAGGTTACAGATCTAGCTTAAAACTTATTGAAAGCTTTGGTAAAGATTATTTTCAAAGCAAAAGCTCCTGTTATGACTTGGGGTGTTCAGTTGGGGCCTCAGCTTTAAGTCTTTTGAAAGCTGTAGGAGAAAAAGAAGGACAAATTTACGCTATTGATAATTCTGAGGCAATGATCTTAAAGTGCACTAAGAATTTTAATAATCAAATTGATACAAATAAAATTGATTTTATTTATCAAGATATAGAGACTATTGAAATTAAGAACGCCTCCATTGTAGTCATTAATTTTGTTTTACAGTTTATTGATCCAAGCAATAGAGAGGAACTCCTTAAGAAGGTGTTCGGTGGCATGAAAGAAAATGCACTATTGATCCTATCTGAAAAGATTCATTTTGATAATAAATATAGAAACCAAACTATTTTTAACCTACATCATGGTTTTAAGCTTAAAAATGGCTACACCAAGATGGAGATTTCAAGAAAAAGAGATGCCTTAGAAGGAGTCTTGGTAACTGATTCAGAAAAAAATCATTACGAAAGGTTAAATAAAATTGGCTTTAAAGAAATAAAAAAAGTTATGAGTAACCTTAACTTCTTTACTCTAGTAGCTCAAAAAAAATGATCAGATTAAAAAATAGTTGGGTAGATTTACTGAGAGATTTAGATCTAGATCCTTATGGACAATTAAAAGATAAGCGAATAGCCAATTGGAAAGAGATAATATCAAAATTGCCTTCGCTTAATTCAGCTAAAGTTGATTTATCAAGCGGAATAGCAGTTGAAGGAGAGTGGGAAGCAGGAGACAAAGAAAGAGCAAAGAAAGATTTAAAGAAACTTCTTCCATGGAGAAAGGGACCTTTCACGATTCAAGATATAAATATTGATGCAGAATGGCAATCAAGTATGAAGTGGGAGCGTATTATGGATTTGAATATAGAATTAAAAGAAAAAAGAATCTTAGATGTTGGTTCTGGAAATGGTTATTACGGGTTTAGGATGCTCGGAAAGGGAGCGGAGTTTGTAATTTGTCTTGAACCCAATGTAGCTCACCTAACTCAGTTTTTGGCATTAAACCATTTCATTAATTCCAGCAGAATAAGAATGGTTCCTAAAAGAATTGAGGAAATTCCCTTTATAGAGAGGTGCTTCGATCTAGTGTTTAGTATGGGGGTTTTATATCATCAGAGAAATCCTGAAAATCATCTAAATTTATTATCTTCTCACTTAAAAGATGATGGTCAAATAATTCTAGAGACTTTAATAGTTCCTGATAAATATGGAGATACTCTTATACCTAAAGATAATTATGCCAATATGTCTAATGTTTGGTTTGTTCATACCAAGCAAGGCTTGAAAGGTTTAATTGCTAATTCAGGATTAAAGATATTAAAAATGGGATCTTCAGTAGAAACTACCTTTAAAGAACAGAGGTCAACAAAGTGGATGCCATTCCGGTCTCTAAAGGACGGATTAAGTAAAGACCTAACAGAAACAGTAGAGGGTCTTCCAAGACCAAATAGAATAGTTTTAGTTTTATCAAAATTATGAGTCAGAATAGTCAAATTTTGACCCTATCCATCTATCAATAAGTAATTGAGCCCGATCTTCATTAGTTTTAGCAATATGAAGGGCATCTTGTTGAGCCGAGTCTAAAAGATCTGAATCTCTTATAGGGTTTGCTATTTTCAAATTCATCAAACCTGACTGCCTTAATCCATGGATATCTCCTCCACCCCTAAGCTCTAAATCTTTCTCAGCTATTAAAAATCCATCATTAGTTTTTTCCATAGTGCTTATTCTCTCTTTAGCTAGATCACTTAAGGGGTCTTTAAAAAGAAGGAGGCAATGTGAATTTGTATCTGCTTTTCTTCCAACTCTTCCTCTAAGTTGGTGAAGTTGTGCTAGACCTAGTCTCTCTGGATTTTCTATTATCATTAAGGTAGCTTCAGGAACATCTACTCCTACTTCAATAACGGTAGTGCAAACTAGAAGCTGAATATCACCTCTTCTAAATTTATTTATAACTTTGTCCTTTTCTTCTTTCTTTAGACGACCATGAACTAAGCCTGTTCTAACTTTTGGTATGTCATTACTTATTTCCGTATATAGCTCTTCTGCAGCCTGTGCTTCAAGTTCATCTGAGTCCTCTATAAGGGTACATACCCAGTAGACTCTTTGTCCCTCTAAACAAACTTCTTCAACACGTTTAATAACTTTACTGCGCATAGAATTAGGTCTAGAAGCAGTTTTCACAGGTCTTCTTCCTGGCGGTAACTCGTCTATTACAGAAGTGTCTAGTGCTCCATATACAGTCATGGAAAGAGTTCTGGGTATGGGTGTGGCTGTCATAATTAGTTGATGAGGGCTTTTTTCTTTGTCTCCTCCCTTTTCAAGTAGTGTAAACCTTTGGTGAACTCCAAATCTATGCTGTTCGTCTATTATAGTTAGACCAACAGAGTTAAAAATAACTTCTTTTTGAAACAATGCATGCGTACCTATTAGAACTTGTATTTTTCCAGTTTTTAAATCTGAAAGAATTTCCTTTCTATCTTTAGCCTTTGTCGAACCTAAAAGTAAATCAACTTTTATTCCCAAATCAGAAAACCACTTAGACATATTTTCGTAGTGTTGCTCAGCTAGGATTTCTGTAGGACACATAAAGGCAGTCTGGAGACCATTATCTGAAGCTTGCATGGTAGCTAGGGCAGCTATAACTGTTTTTCCGGAACCTACATCCCCTTGTAGCAACCTTCTCATAGGAGTCCTTTTTTTAAAATCTTGTTTTATTTCATTCCATACTCTTATTTGAGCATTTGTTAACTTAAAGCCCAAAGAATCTAAAAATAAGCCTTCTTTAGAAGAGGGATTCATCAAAGGAGATTCTCTAAGTTCTGTTTCTCTCTTCAACATTCCTGAACATAGAATATGGGCCACTAGTTCTTCTTTGATTAATTTTCTTTGTGCTGGATGTAGCCCGGAAGAAAGTAATTCTAGGCTGGTTTCAGTAGGAGGATTATGGATAAAAGTTATTGCACTTAATAAATCTTTAAATCTGCTCTCATCATTTTCCCAATTTTCTTTCAATAGAGCATTTTTCTGACAATAAGTAATAGCTTCTTGAATTAATTTACGCAATCTTCCTTGCTGTAGATTTGAAGTAGAAGGGTAAATAGGAGTTAAGTTCTCTTCTATTTCTACTTCTTCATCCTCAGAGAATACTTGATACTGGGGGTGAATCATTTCTTTACCTTTAGGGCCATGTCTTATAGTCCCAAAACACCTTATTTTGTAGCCTTCTTTTAGAGTTTTATGTTGTGCTAGGGCAAAATGAAACATTCTCATTGTTAATCTTCCTGTACCATCAAATATTTCAGTTATTAACATTCTTCTGCCCCTAAAAACTACTGTTGATTTAACTATTTCTCCTTCTATCAACAGAGGGGTTTCATAAGGAGCATCTCCTATAGAAGTTAAGTTAGTTCTATCTTCATATTTATAAGGTAAATGAAAAACAGCATCTTCGACTTTATAAATGCCTAGATTAGATAAGTTTTCAGCTATTTTAGGGCCAACACCTCTGATGTTTTGTATTGGATGATTTGTTTCTTTGCCTTCTGGCATACAGTATAAGGAGAGCTATTTCTTAATTACTATTCCTTCAACTTCTATTAAGGAGTCTAAGGGCAGTTTTGCTACTTGAACAGCAGCTCTTGCAGGATATGGTTCAGAGAAAAGCTCTTTCATAACTTCATTAACTTTAGCAAATACTGAAAGATCTGATAAATAAACGTTCAACTTAACTATTTCATCTAAAGAAACTCCTGAAGCTTCGCATACCGCTTTTATATTTTTAAAAACTTGTCTTATTTGATTTTCATCTCCTTCAACTAATTCCATGGTTTTTGGGTCCAAAGGGACTTGCCCAGATAGGTAAATTGTATTGCCAGTATCAATAGCTTGAGAGTATGTACCAAGAGCTTTTGGGGCTGAATCAGTTTCAATCTTTTTTTTCATAAAAAACTCCTATTATTAATGCAAAGTTCTAGCCTCTCTCATTTCCTGGTCATGTATTCTTTGTATTGAGAGAATATTTTTTAGATTTTTAATATTTCTAATAAGATTTGCTAGCTGATCTCTTCCTTTTACTTGAACAGTTAAAATAAATTCTATATGCCCAACATCTAGCTCCTGGGTGTTGATCGATTCAATGTTAACTGATAGGTGTGTGATTTCTGAAGCCATAGTGGCTAGTAATCCTGGTTCATCAGAAGCAAGAATTTTAAGGTCAGTTGAAAAATCTCTATCTAATTCTTCGTGCCAATTGACAGGGAAGCATTCTGCAGGATTTTCTCGAACTGAAAGAATATTTTTACATCTTTCTTGATGAACAACTAAACCATTTGCTGTGAAATGACCTATAACTGAATCACCAGGAATAGGTTTACAGCATGTGGCGTAATTTACAACCAACCCTTCTGTTCCAGTTATCTCTAGGGCTATAGTATGTGAACCCGCTTTTTTATTCTCTTTATTAAGAAAACTCATCATCTGTTGGGCAACTAAATTCCCAACCCTTTTACCCAAACCTATTTCTTCTAATAATTTATTTAAACTCCTTACTCCAAGGCCGTTTAAAACAGATCTCAACTCTTCTTTAGAAAGGTGTCGTAATTTAACATTTAAGTGACCAAGAGATTGGTCTAATAATTTCTTTCCTAGTTTTCTTGCTTCTGAAGTTCTTAAATTACTTAGATAGCTTCTAATGCTATTCCTTGCTCTAGAAGTTACTGCAAAGTTTAGCCATGCAGGTGATGTTTGTGGTATTTCATCTCTTAGTATCTCTACAGTTTGTCCACTCTCCAGAGGAACGCTTAGAGGGGCTAGTTTCCTGTTTATTCTGCATGCCCTGCAATGATGTCCGATGTCCGTGTGTACAGAATAAGCGAAGTCTATGGCAGTAGACCCTTGAGAAAGCTGAATTATTTCGCCCTCAGGAGTAAATACATATATTTCATTAGGGAAGATATCAGTTTTAACCGATTCAATAAATTCTTCAGAAGACTCTATGTTGTCTTTCATCTCAAGTAATCCTGCTACCCATCTTCTTGCATTTTGCTGAGGATTAGTTTCAGTTCCTTCCGCCGTCTTATAAATCCAGTGAGAAGCTATACCATTTTCAGCCATTTCGTTCATATCTTCTGTCTTTATTTGAAATTCAATTGGTTGCCCATTCAATCCAACAACTCCAGTATGAATGGACTGATATCCGTTTGATTTAGGAATTGAAATATAATCTTTAAATCTGCCCTCTATTGGCTTATAGATACCATGTATGAGGCCTAAAGTTTTATAACAGTTTCCTGGGTTGTCAACAATTACTTTAAAAGCAACGATATCCATTATTTCTTCAAAAGATCTATTATTTTCTTTCATCTTTCTATGTATGCTATATAAGTGTTTTTCTCTACCTTCTATGTATGCAGGCATTCCTTGATCTACCAGCTTCTTTTCTAGGGTTCTTTGTATTTTTTTAAGTAACCTTTTCTGACTTCCTCTATTTTTTTTAGTTGCAACTCTTAGTTGTCTATACTGTGTGGGATAAAGAACTCTAAAAGATCTATCTTCGAGTTCTCTGTATACATTATTCATACCTATTCGGTGGGCAATAGGTGCATAAATTTCAAGTGTTTCTCTAGCTTTATGTTTTTGTTTTTCTTTATCAAGATGTTCGATAGTTCTCATGTTGTGCAGTCGATCAGCTAATTTAACAACAATAACCCTAATATCCTTTGCCATAGCAAGAATCATTTTTTGAAAGTTTTCTGCATTAGCTTTGGTTTTAGAGGTAATGTGAAGTTGATCTAGCTTACTTACTCCATCAACTAAATTAGCAACGTTCTTATTAAACTGCTCTTCAATAACTTTTTTAGGAATTCCACAATCCTCTATCACGTCATGCAACATGGCTGCAGAAAGGCTATCTTCATCCACCTGAAAAGAACTAAGGATATTAGCAACAGCTATGGGGTGGCTTACAAAAGGGTCACCACTAGTTCTAAATTGACCAGAATGGGCTTCGCTAGCAAATTCATAGGCTTTATTAACTTGCTCGATTTGTCTCGGATCTAAATAAGTACTTAGTTTTTCTGATAATACGTCAATTGATTCCATAGAAATTTAGTTCTTTACGCCTATTTGACTTAAAGATTAAGTAAATTAAGTAGTTATTATTCTTCAGGTAGGTCTTCTGCTGCAAGTTCTTCTGAAAATTCTTCTTCCAAATCTGCAATATCTACTGTTAATTCATTTATGTTATCAGGGGTAACAGTTCCAGCTTCAATCTCCCTTAAAGCCATAACAGTAGCTTTATCATTTTCCCATTCGAGGGTAGCTCTTCTGCCGCCAGTAGCTAATTGCCTTGCTCTCTTGGCAGCTAAAACAATCAAATCATACCTAGTAGGTGTCTTGTCTAAACAGTCCTCAACGGTTACTCTTGCCATAGTGTCTCTTAATCAAAAAATGAATCGCGCATTCTACAGGATATCTTCTCAATCTTCCAATAATGCCTTTAAGGAAACCTTAACTAGAGATTTTCTTTTTTCTGTCATTTCTGCCTGATTAATTATGATAGTCTTTAAGTCACTAAGGGCAGAACCAAAATCATCATTAACCACTAGATGGTCAAAACTTTTACCATTCTCAATCTCTTTTTTTGCTTCACCCAACCTTTTTTTTATTTCCTCTTTTTTATCTAGCCCCCTTGAATTTAATCTGAGCTCTAATTCAGCATATGTGGGGGGTAAGATAAAGATAGTCTTAGCATTAGGATAGATTTTCTTAACTTGATTTGCTCCTTGCCAGTCTAGCTCTAGAATTACATTCATATTTTCTTTTAGTTTTTGTTCAACCCACGGCTTGCTAGTGCCTTTGAAGTCCCCAAAAACCTCGGCAAACTCTAAGAATTGATTCTTCTCTATCATCTCCTTGAATTCTTGCTTATTTATAAAGAAATATGACTCTCCGTGCTTTTCATTCTCTCTCTTTGGTCTAGTAGTAAAGGAAATGCTCAGTATAAAATTAGGATCTCTTATTTTTGATAATAAAGCTTCAATAAGACTGGTCTTTCCTGCACCTGAGGGAGCTGATATGACTATAAGTTTTGCCATGTTTTCTAAAATGAGGTTATTCTAGGATGAAAACAATTACAATACTTCCTTAAGAAATTATTTTATTAGAGTTTTAAATAATAATGGTTGAGATAGAAAAAAGATTTTTGGAATTAGCTATAGATCTTAAAGCATTATTATTTGGAGATTTCACTCTAAAGTCAGGTAGGCAGAGTCTTTTTTTCTTCAATATTTCTGTATTTTTAGAAACAGGTAATTTAGGTGTATTAGCAGAAATATACAGCACAAAGATCAATGAATTAAATTTAGAATACGATGTAATTTTTGGACCGGCCTACAAGGGCATCCCTTTAGCTTCTGCAGTGGCAACAACTCTAAACAATGAAAGCTCTAAGAAAATCCCTATTTGCTTTGACAGAAAAGAAGAAAAAGATCATGGTGAAGGGGGAAATCTTGTGGGATCTGTAAAAGATAAGAAAGTTCTAATCATTGATGATGTTCTTACAATGGGAACAGCTTTAAAAAATTCAATTAAGCTAGTACAAGAAGCCGGAGGGACTATTTCTGGAGCCATAATAGCTTTAGATAGACAAGAACAAGATCAAGGAAGGGATGTTAGTAAGACATTAATGGATGAATTTAATTTTCCTGTTTTTTCAATCTCAAATTTATCTAACCTCATAATCTTTTTAAAAAAATCAGGATATGATGATATTGCTGAAAAGCTAAATACCTCTTTAAATGATTAGATATGTTTACAGGAATTGTTGAAGCCAAGGGGCTAGTATTAAAAAAGGATATTCTTTCTGGAGGTTTAGGGTTGCAGATTGAAGTTCCTGAGGGATTCAATAAGGATTTAAAGAAAGGAGCAAGTATTGCTGTAAATGGAGTTTGTTTGACAGTTACTGAATATACAAGAAATGTAATATTGTTTGATGTTATAAAGGAAACTTTAAGATCAACAAACCTTAAAGATTTAAATGAAAGTTCTGAAGTAAACATCGAGAGATCCCTAAAATTCGGTGATGAAGTAGGGGGACACCTGTTATCCGGGCATGTATGTTGTGCTTGTAATGCAAAATTAAAACAAGCAGAGGAAGAAGTAGAGATTTCAGTTGAGAAACCCAAGGAATGGGGGGAATATATTTTCCCTAAAGGGTATGTAGCTTTAAACGGAGTAAGTTTGACAGTAGGAAAAGTTAGAAAAGAAAGTTTTTCAGTTTATTTAATACCTGAAACAATAACCTCTACTAATTTACTGTCTATAGAAAATGGAGCCAAACTTAATTTAGAAGTGGATCAGAGTGCAGTAGCACTTATAAAAGGAAAAGGGGGATAAGAATGAGAAATTTAATAATCTTGGTATTTATAGGGCTGCTATCTATTTTTCCATTGTTTTCAAAAGAGTTAATAGCTTTTGAATCAACATATGAACCAAGCGAAAGTGAAGATATTTTTATTAAAGATGCAAGAATCTTTACAGGTACAGGAAGTGAAATTTTGAAAGGAAATATTTTAATCTCCTCTAATAAGATTAAGGCCATTGGTGAGGATTTAATGCAACCCATTGATGCGGAAGTAGTTGATGCAAAAGGAAAGTGGGTAACTCCAGGCATAATCGATATTCATTCACACATGGGAGTTTATCCAGCTCCTAATTTGAGATCCAGTTCAGATGGGAATGAGTCTACAAGTCCAGTAACAGCTCATGTTTGGGCTGAACATTCAGTGTGGACGCAGGACCCGCAAATGCCTCTTGCTCTAAAGGGTGGAATTACTACTTTTCATGTATTACCAGGATCGGCAAATCTAATTGGCGGAAGAGGGGTTACTCTTAAAAATATTTGGTCTAGAACGGTACAAGGTATGAAATTCCCTGGGGCTCCTTACACTTTAAAAATGGCTTGTGGAGAGAATCCTAAGAGAGTTTATGGTGGAAGGGGCACCGAGCCATCTACAAGGATGGGTAATGTTGCTGGATACCGTAAAGCTTGGATAAAGGCCCAAGATTATAGAAATAAGATTATAGAATATGAATCTAAATCAGATGAAGATAAAGAATTAGAGAATGCGCCTTCAAGAGATTTAGAACTTGAAACTCTTATGGGAGTACTCGACGGCGAAATTCTAATCCAAAATCATTGTTATCGAGGTGAAGAGATGGCTGTTATGCTAGATGTAGCTAAAGAGTTTGACTATAGAGTAACCACTTTCCACCATGCAATAGAAGCTTATAAAGTTGCAGATATTCTAGCTGAAAATGAAGTCTGTGCAGCAGTGTGGGCTGACTGGTGGGGATTTAAGCATGAAGCTTTCGATATGGTTTGGGAAAATGCTGCCATTATTGATCAGGCTAAGTCTGCAACTGGATGTGCAATTATCCATTCTGATTCTGCTGTTGGTATACAAAGATTGAATCAAGAAGCTGCTAAAGCCATGGCTGCTGGTAATAGAGCAGGATTAAATATACCTGCTTCTAGAGCAATTCAATGGATAACTTTGAACCCAGCTAAAGGGCTTGGTATAGATGACCAAACAGGATCTTTAGAAGTTGGGAAAATGGCAGATATAGTGATTTGGGATGGTAACCCTTTCAGTGTTTATTCAAAAACCGAAAAAGTTTTTGTAGACGGTGTTCTCCTTTATGATAAAGATAATCCTTCAACACCAAAAGCCACTGATTTTGAATTAGGTATAATTAATTCAGAAGGAGACAGAATATGATTTTTAATAAAATAATAATCTGTTTCCTTTTTTTAATAATCTCTCCGTTATCTTTAACGGAAGAGTTAATTTTAAAAAATGCAAAAATACATACAGCCTCCGACAGAGGCACCGTTGAGAATACTGATATCTTAATTAGAGATGGAAAGATAATTAGAATAGGAAAGAATTTGAATTCATCTAGTGCTGAAGTCAAAGATCTAACAGGTAAAGTTATTTCTCCCGGTTTAATAGCTCCCTTATCTCAGTTAGGGATAGTAGAGATTGAGTTGGTGCCAGAGACTAGGGACGATAGGTCAGATATTTATTCAGCAGGTTTAACTATTGATTCAGCTTTTAACCCCTCGTCTACTCTTATTCCATATAACTTAACTGGCGGAATCACTTTAAGCCTTACCTCGCCAACTAGTTCAGGTTTATTTTCTGGTCTCACCTCAGTTTTTTCATTATCAGGTTCTTTAGAAGACAGTCTTATAAGCTCAAATATAGCCTTATCAGCAAATATTAGTGGAGGCGAGGATTCAAAGGCAGCAAAAATTCAATTATTGGAAGATTCTTTAGACTTATCTTCATTAGTTTCGTCTTCTTTTAAGGGGGACCTTGACCGCCTTGTCCCAGAAGATGTTAATTATTCAATTAGAGATTTAGCGGCTCTTAAAAAGGTAATGGATAAAGAAATACCTTTAGTAGTAAGGGCCAACAGTGCTTCAGACATATTAACCTTAATTAAATTAGCTGAAAAAAAGGACATCAATCTAATAATAAATGGGGCTGAAGAAGGTTGGAGGGTTGCAAAGCAGTTAGCTAAAGCAAAGATTCCCGTAATACTTAGACCAATAGACAACATTCCCAATTCATTTAATGAGCTGGGATCAAGATTGGATAATGCTTATTTATTACATCAATCAGGTGTAAAAATTTTAATTGCTTCTCATGAAACCCATAATTCCTATTTAAGCAGACAGGGTGCAGGAATAGCTGTTTCCTATGGTCTTCCATGGGAGGAAGCTCTTAAAGGTTTGACTAGTAACGTAGCGGATGTTTTTAAATTAACCAAAAGAGGTTCTATAAAATCAGGTCATGTTGCTGATATTGTAATTTGGAGTGGAGATCCTCTAGAGGTAACAACTTTTGTTGAAGAGGTCTATATTTCAGGTGAACTCATGCCTACAAAAAACCGGTCGATGAGATTAAAAGATAGATATATATCTAAATAGTTTTACTCAGAAAGATTTTGTTTAACCGTCTGACTTACTAAAGACATATCAGCTTTACCTTGTAGTTTGGGTTTGAGTGAACCCATAACTTTTCCTATGTCTTGCGGAGAATGGGCATTTAGATCAGAAATGGTTTCGGAAACTATTTTCTCTATCTCTGCTTCAGAAAGTTGTTCAGGCAAGAATTCAGAAAGACTTTTTATTTCCCTGTCTTCTTTTTCTGCAAGCTCTTTTCTACCCGCAGAAGAAAATTGATTAGAAGAATCTTTTCTTTGTTTAATCATCTTTTGAAGTATTGCTGTTACTTCTTGATCATTTAATTCTGATTTCTTATCTATTTCTTCCTTTTTAATTTCTGACATAGCCATACGTAAAGTGGTTGTGTTTTCTTTATCACCACTTTTCATTGATGATTTAATAGCCTCATTAATTAAAGGTTTTATTAAACTTTCAGACATTAAGGGGTTTTATTAGAAACGAGGTGGACGACCCAGACGATTTTTTCTTTGGTTCTTGGCCTCTCTCTTAACAGCAGCTGCAGCCTTTCTTTTTCTTACGGAAGTAGGCTTCTCGTAAAATTCTCTTTTTCGGACTTCAGGAATAATGCCTGCCTTCTCACAGGCACGCTTGAATTTACGTAACCCTACGTCAAATGATTCATTGTTTCTAATTTTTATAGATGGCATATATTGAACCTAAATAAGTCGCGCAATTCTATATAAGCCTCATTATTTTGCAAAGTTTTCTTTTTTTTTAATTTACAGCGAAAATAGTTTCTTTTAATGTTGAAAGAATGAAGATCTTAGGAATAGAGACATCTTGTGATGAAACGGGAGTCGCAATTTACGATAGTAAAAAAAATATAATTTTAAGTGAAAAAATTTACAGTCAGGCATCAAAGCACTCTGAATACGGCGGAGTAGTCCCTGAACTTGCATCTAGAGATCATATACCTAAGCTATTGCCTCTTATAACACTAGGTTTAAAAGAAGCAAATTTAAGTCCTTCTGATTTAGACGGAATTGCTTATACTTCTGGGCCTGGCTTGAGAGGTCCTTTACTAACTGGTGCTGCTTTAGCACACTCATTAAGTTTAGGTTGGGATAAACCTTGTATAGGTATTAATCATATGGAAGCTCATCTCCTAATTAATCTTTTGGAGGAACCTCCGCCATTATTTCCTTTTCTAACTTTACTGATTTCAGGAGGTCATTGCCTTTTGATAAAAGCTTCTGATGTTGGTAAGTATCAAATACTAGGAGAGACAAGAGATGATGCGGTGGGGGAGGCTTTTGATAAAGTGGCAAAATTATTAGATCTTAAATATCCAGGAGGGCCAGAAATAGAAAAAATGGCCAAATTAGGAAATCCTATGGAATTTGACCTTCCTAGACCTATGATAAATCAAGACCATTTAGATTTTAGTTTTAGTGGATTAAAAACTGCGGTTTATTATTTAGTTAAAAAACAAAATAGAATAGAAGAAAAATTTGTAGCTAATATTAGCTCTTCTTTTCAACGTGCTGTTTGCGAAACTTTAATTAAAAAATGTAAAAGAGCTTTAAGAGATAATAATTTAAATCAGTTAGTAATAGGGGGAGGAGTGGCTGCAAATCAATATTTAAGAGCTACATTCAAAAAAGAATTAAAGGGAGTAGATTTATATTTCCCTCCTTTGGAAAGATGTACTGATAACGGTGCAATGGTGGCTGTTGCTGGATCTTACAGATTTAAGGAATCAAAGACCGCATCTTCAATTAAAATAAGACCTAAATGGAATTTATCAGAGGTTTAAAGTGGATAAAATTTTTATAAAAGACCTAGAGGTAGAAGCAATAATAGGTATTTATGACTGGGAAAGAGAAGTTAGGCAACTAATATCTATTAACTTAGAAATGGATTTTGATATAAAGAAAGCGGGAAGGTCTGACAGAATTGAGGACTCCCTTAATTATAAGAAGATATCTAAACATGTTATTCGGTTGACTGAATCCTCAAAGAGTAAGCTGATCGAAAACTTGGCACAAAAAATTGCTGATTCTATACTCTCTGAATTCCCTGTTCTAAGAGTAACTGTAATAGTAGAAAAACCTGGTGCTTTAAGAGGATCAAAGTCTGTTGGGGTAGTTATAGAGCGACCATAATGATTCAGGCATATATCAGTATAGGAAGTAACTTAGACGCTGATAAGAATATTACTAAAGTAAAAGAAGAATTAAGTACTCTGTTTAATTGTACTTTTTCGGACTACTTCTACTCAAAAGCTGAAGGATTTGAAGGGCATGATTTTATTAATTTAGTTGCTTGTTTTGAGACCCCCTTAGACTCTATTACTTTAGTTGATAAATTGAAGAAGATAGAGATAAAGATAGGAAGGGATGACAGTCAAAAGGGAATGAATAATAGGTTAATAGACATAGATCTAATTTTGTACGGAGATTTAATTACAAATGAAGGCGGAATGATCCTTCCAAGCCCAGACATAGAAAAGTATCTCTTCGTTCTGAAGCCTTTATCTGAAATTGCCGAAAAAGAAATTCACCCTGTTCTAAATATGTCTTTTGGTGAAATGTTAAATCAAAAACTTAAACAGGTTCCCCGTAACTCCTAGCTATTTCAACTTTATTTTTTTCTTCTTCAGGAAGAAACTTACATGCCAATAATAGACAGCTTATTGTCACCACTAAGACACAAGTGCATAGAGCAAGCGCAGTTCTAATTGAATCCCCATCATTTACACCTTGTGAAATTAAAATATCACTAACTTCACCAGTTAAGTATGGTCCTAAGGCCATACCAAGCATACTTAACATTAGGATAAAGAAAGCTCCTGCAATTGCTCTCATTCTAGGTAAAACCAAATCAGCTATTGTAGAAACTCCAAGACCTAGCCACATAGGTGCAATAAAACTAAAGGCAAAATTCCAAAAGTAAGAAAAATATAGATTATCTACATATAAATACAGGAGAGAAGTCGGCGCAATCATTATAGTGATACACATAATTAAATATAGTCGACCATTAGGATATTTTTCTCTTAATTTATCACCCAACAAACCACCAGATACAATACCTAATAGACCCCCAATTGCAGTAAACAATCCCAAAACAGTTCCAACTTCAAGTAGCTCGACACCATGATTTCTCAAATAAAATATTGGTTGGAAGGCACCATGAGCGTACTGAACAAAAGGTATAAATGGTAATCCAATAAGACAAAGAAGATGAGCTTTACTTCTAAATATAACTGAGAATACTGCTGGATCCCTTAATCTTAAGCTTTGTATCCAGCAAGCTATAAAATAGCAGCCTATCCCAAAAGCAACCCATTGCTCAATATCACCTGTCTTTGAAGAAAGGAAAGAACAAAACACTAATATAAATATAGCTAATGAAAAATTTACAACTAAATTTTTAAATAACTTTTCTTGTCCTATTAAGGACAAAGGAGTTAATCCAATCATTTCTTTAAACATTTCCCTAAAAGGATGCGGGTGCTGAGTTGTCTCTATTCCATCACTTAGTCCTCTTTTAGGCTCTTTTATTCGCCAGGTTACCAACGCTAATAATAAGCCTGGAAAACCTACAGCTATAAAAGCTGCTTGCCAACCACGAATTCCAAAAGGTGCCAAGGAGGGATCGGGGAAAAGAGTATTCCAATACTCCACTATGGCTCCACCCAAAAATAGACCTATACCAGAACCGATATAAACTCCACTAGAATAAATAGCTAAAACAGTTGTTCTTACTTTAGGGGAGAAGTAATCTGAAAGTAACGAATAAGCAGAAGGACTGGCACTTGACTCCCCAATACCTACACCAATTCTATAGAATGCCAAAGCAAAGAAAGATTTAGCTGTCCCCGATAAAATTGTGAAAAAACTCCAAGTAGCTAAACCTATACTTATAAGGTTTTTTCTAGTCCAAACATCAGCCAGTCTGCCTAAAGGAATTCCTACCACGGAGTAAAAGACAGCAAAAGCTGTTCCGTACAAGAAGCCTATACCGCTATCTGATATACCAAGATCGGCTTGAATTTCTTCCGCTAAGATTGAAAGAATTTGGCGATCGATAAAATTAAATACATAGACAACGACTAAAATAGCTAGGGCAAATTTTGCATATCGTCCTCCAATTTCTGGATGACTTTGGTTTTTATTCATTATTTAGGAGTCTATTTTTGCCGTCGCTGTGCCAGTTACCACAGCAACCCCATCTTGGTTTGTTGTAACTATCTCAAGATCTATAAGGTTTTCACCTTTCTCTTCTCTTATTTCCGTAACAGTCGCAACACTAGTCAATGTATCTCCTGGCCAAACTTGGCTTGTGAACCTAACACCGTATTTCTTCAGGGTTCCATCACCTACATAATTAGTTACCATTCTGCCTGTCATACCCATAGTTAGCATTCCATGGGCAAAAACAGTAGGGTAACCTGCAATTTTTGTGGTAAATATTTCGTCAGTATGTAGTGGGTTATAGTCTCCAGACGCCCCTGCATACTGAACAATTTGTGTTCTTTTAAGGTCTTCAACCAAAACTTCAGAATAAGTATCACCTATTTTTAATTCATTTGCTTTCAACATTTTTTACTCCTTAACTATCTACAGGTCTCTCAGTTTGAACACCAACACCTGTAGCAGTTATTACAAGGTCTCCATCTTGATTCCTGTATTCAGTTACAGATTCGCTAAATTTAAGTTTTCCTGCTCTTTTACTTTCCTTCTCCCAGGTATTACCAGGTTTAGTTGTAGCTGTTAAAACATCTCCAGCTTTAAGTGGTAAATGGTATTCAAAGTGTTGTTCAGCATGTAATCCTCCTGAAGCACCAACTTCACCTCCACCTCCACTTCCTCCAGAAGAAGGTTTTAAGCCTGTAGGTTCTTTTCCTGATCCAAACCATCCTTCTCCACCAGTTTTTGGTCTTAGAAAGTAATTAGGATCAAATTGAGCACTAGATTGAGCGAAAGTTGGAGGAGCAATTATTCCCTCACAGCCTGATTCTGACTTGTATTCTTCGTCATAGTAGACAGGATTATCATCTCCTATTGATCTGGCAAACATCATTATGTGGCTTGCTTCAATTAAAAATTTATTTATTGCCATTATTTCTCCTTTTTTTATTTTTTAAATCAAACTAAAAATCTGTATTTTTAGATAAAGTTCTCTTCTATAAGTTTCCAAGCTCCTTCAGCTAGAGGCCGAACACGAGCAGCCATGTCTTTTGCATGCTTACTTGCCGCGGTCCCATCCCTAACTCTACCTAAAATTCCTTGTAAAATTCCAGCAGATTTAAATAAGTTGTAAGCCATATATAGCTCCCATTCTTCATTAAGGTCATACCCTGTCTTATCACTATACATAGATAAGTACTCTTCTTCAGTCGGTATACCAGTTTTTTTGCAGTATTCCTCGTCTGATAAATTTGGGTTCAGTCTATATTGCATACAGTGATAACTAAAGTCAGCACAAGGGTCACCTAAAGTGGATAACTCCCAGTCTAATATAGCTATAACCTCTGGTTTTTCTTTGTGCATCATTAAATTAGTAAGACTGAAGTCTCCATGAACTATTCTTAGAGGTTTATCAGAAGGAAGATTTTTTGGAAGCCAGTCAATTAGTTTATTCATTTCTATAATCTCTTCTGTTTCAGAGTCTGTATATTGTTTTGTCCAAATTGATATTTGTCTTCCAACATAGTTGCCTGGTTTGCCAAAACTTTCTAAATTTATTTTAAGAGGATCTACAGAATGAAGTTTCGCCAAAGTATTATTCATTGAGGCATAAACTCCTGAGGCTTCTTCAATAGAGGAATCTTCCATTGAAGGGTCCCAAAGCACTCTTCCATCCATAAATTCCATTAAGTAAAAAGCAGTTCCAATAATTTCATTGTCTTCGCAAAGGGCGTAGGTAGTTGGAACAGGAACATCAGTATTATTAAGAGCGGTTATTACCCTGTATTCCCTATCTACAGCATGAGCAGACTTTAATAATTTACCTGGAGGTTTTCTCCTAAGAACATATGATCGATTTTTTGATTTTATAAGATAAGTTGGGTTTGACTGTCCTCCCTTGAACTCTTCAATCTCTATTGGTCCTTCAAATCCATCAATAGTTTCTTTCATAAAGGCATTTAAAGCCTCTACATCAAATTGATGTCTTTCAAGGACATCCATCGTCCCAACATTCTGGTTCTCTTTAAAGTCCATACAGCGTTTATTAATTCTTCATAAGAAAGATAGATAAAAGATAGATGAAAGTAAATTAATTTTTACTAGCTTTTTGTTTTCAATTAGATAGATCGACCTCCATCTACCTTTATTACCTGTCCTGTTATATAGGTTGATTCGTACAACATGTAGGCGGCAGAGGAAATATCTTTTGGTTCACCGATTCTTTTAAGAGATGTTTTATTTATCAATTCCATTTTAGACTCTTCATCTATTTCGTCTTTATCAGGCCACAGAATAATACCTGGAGCTAAGGCATTTACTCTTATTCGTGGAGCAAGCTCTTTTGCTAGCGACTTAGTTAAAGATTCAAGTGCAGCTTTTGCTGCAACATAGAGACTAAACTGAGATATTCCTCTTTCTACCTCAGAATCAGAAATATTAATTACACATCCTTCTGATTTTTCTAATAAAGGCTTTAAAGCCTTTATTAGGAAAAAAGGTATAGTTGCATTTGTATCAAGAAGATTTAGCCACTCATCTTCTTCTGCTGTTTCAATAGGTGTTGCATAAAAGCTAGAAGCATTATTTATTAATACATCAATCCTATCAGTTGTGGCTAGCAATTCTTTAATTGCTGAATTAATAGAAGTTTTATCAGAGAAGTCAGCTTGAAAAGTTATACATGAACTTTCTCTTATAGACAGTAATTCTTTCTTTAAATTTTCAGCTTCTTTGAAAGATTTATTAAAGTGTAGAATCACGTCAAACCCCTTTTTATGGAAGTACTTTGAAATATCCTTGCCAATTCGTTTACTAGCTCCTGTAATAAGTACAACTTTCTTTTTACCCATGATTTTTCAATTCACTCTCTATTATTTTCAAGCTTTGTTCTTTTATATCCTTAATGATTTCATTTTTTTCTTTAGCTTTAGGTGAAGGTTTAACCTTTATTAATCTGTTAGTTATATTCTGCCAAGGTATAACTTCTTCGTTATAAGAAAATAATCTACTTGCATTCAGGACCTTTAAGGCTTTGTTAAAGCGTTCTTTTCTTCTTAAAGCGTCCAAGTTAACTAATAGATTTAAAATCTCAGAACTTTTAAAACTTATAAGGCGGTTTTGATCAAACTTTATTAGCTTAGAAAATATATTTGTTAGATCTTTAATCTTCTTTGGGACTCCAAAAACATGATTTAAATTCTTGATATTAAGGTCTGGGTTTACTGCTAAAGATACCCATCTTAGATCGTGTTGACGAACCTCAGAGCTTATAGATTTAAATAATTTAAAATCAATCTTGGATAAATCATTGGTTTCCTCCCCGAAACCAGATTCTATTAAAACTTTAAAATATTCTTCAGGATTTTTTTCTTCTAGAGCTTTTCTTGTTTCCTGCCAGATTCTTTCTTTAGGCAAAGTCTTTAGCTCACCTGAACCAGAAATTTTTTTCATTTCTAGCATTGTTTCTTTCTCTATAAAAAACTCTAGGTGTTTTAATTTTGCAGCAAATCTGGCAACTCTTAGAACTCTTAAAGGGTCTTCTTTAAAAGATCCTGAGACTTTTCTTAGAGTCTTTCTTCTAAGATCTTCTTGTCCTTTAAATGGGTCAATTAAATTACCTTCTACTGACTTTGCGATAGCATTAATTGTTAAGTCCCTTCTTTTTAAGTCTTCTTCTAGTGTCACACTAGATTTGCTGTTGAATTCAAATCCTTTATGACCGATACCGGACTTTCTTTCTGTTCTCGCTAAGGCATATTCTTCTTTAGTGTCTGGGTGAAGAAAAACAGGAAAGTCAGAACCAACTTGTTTATATCCCAAGTTGATCATCTCTTGTTTATTACTCCCTACCACTACCCAATCCTTTTCTTCCACCTCAAGACCTAGAAGATCATCTCTTACCGCTCCTCCAACAAGAAAAATTTCCATTTTTATTTTTATTTTTTTATTTGATCATAACTGAAGATCTGATCATCTTCTAATCTATATGCAGATAATTTATAACCCCATACACAACCAGTATCAACTGCAATAATCTCAGGAACATTAGTAATTCCACCCAGTGCAGCCCAATGCCCAAAGATTAAAGATAGATTTTCTTTTTTGATCTTTAGGGGGTGTTTGAACCATGCTTTAAATCCGTCTGGATTATTTGATGCTGGTCCTTTAGCTTCAAGCTCTAATTCACCATCAATTGTACAAAATCTCATTCTAGTAAAATAATTAGTATTCAATCTCATTCTCTCAAGTTTAGTTAAGTTAGCTTCTTGCTTGTTAGGATAATTTCCATACATATTCTTTAGGAATTCATTCCAAAGCTTATCGTCATACATAGTTTCTTTAATTTCTTGATTAGCACTTAAACAATCCTCAAAAGACCAATGAGGCGGAATACCAGCATGGGTCATTAAAAAAGTTTTATTGCCTTTTTCACACTCTATATTCTGGTAATACATTAAATTGAAAGATTTTAACCACTCTATATATCTAACCTGAAATGGTGACTGCAGCAGTTTGTTAAGAGTATCTTTTTTAAAAGGTTTTCTTACTTTTTCAGCAAGTGCAAGGAAGTGTAGGTCATGGTTACCAAGTACTATATTGCAATTATCTCTAATACCAAAAAGGAAATCTAAAGTCTTTAGTGATTCTGGGCCTCTATTAATTAAATCTCCTGTAAACCAAAGCTTATCCTTACTTTCATCAAAGTTTATTAAATCAAGCAGCCCCATTAGTTCAAAGTAGCACCCTTGTATATCACCAATAGCGTAGTTAGCCATGATCTCTTTCTAGTAGAAACCCAGTAATTTTTAGAAAATCTTTCAAATCTAAAGATTCAGGTCGAAAGTCAGGGTTAATGTCTAAATTATTAAACTCCTTTTGATTTAATATGTTTTTGCAAGAGGTAGAAATCTTTTTCCTTCTTTTTGTAAACATTACTCTGGTTAGTTCTTGTAATTTTAAAGCTTCAGCTGAATTTATATCATTCCCAGGTTTAGGTTTAAGCCTAATCAATATACTCTCCACCGAGGGTTTGGGTGTAAAACTATGGGGTGAAATTTTAAATAAGTCTTCAAACTCGAACATGTACTGCGTTAAAACACTAATCCTTCCATAGGTCTTATTCCCAGGGGTTGAAGTAAGTCTTTCACCAAACTCCCTTTGAAACATGTAATGAATATCTGATATATGTTTTATATTGTTGAAAGTCCAAAACAAGATTTTAGTTGAGATGTTATAAGGTAAATTACCAACTATTCTAAATTTTGACTTATCTCGAATTAATGTTTTAAGTTTAGTCTGTAAAATATTTCCTTTATGTATTTTTAAGTTAGAAAACTTAGATTCAAGTTCTTTTAACTTTTTTACTAGGAATCCGTCTATTTCGATGCTGTCCAGGTGTTTAATATGCTCTGTTAGTAATTCAGTTAAAGCTCCTTTCCCTGCTCCAATCTCAAAAAAATGGTCGCCTTGTTTAGGACTAACTGATTCTATTATTCTGTTAAGGACTAATTTGTCAGTTAAAAAATTCTGACCCAGACTTTTTTTTGCTTTAATCACTCTGATTTTGTTTAACCAATTGGAAGGCCAGATATGAAGCTTCAAGTAAGCTAGTTTCATCTACTTCTTTTTTTCCTGCCATTTCATAAGCAGTACCATGATCAACTGAAGTTCTTATAAGGGGTAAACCAAGAGTAATATTAACTGAATTACCAAAACCCGAAGTCTTTATTACTGGAAGGCCTTGATCATGATACATAGCTAAATAGGCATCCACTTTTTCATCTTTTTTCTTTAAATAAGCTGTATCCGCAGCGACTGGTCCAACAACATTTAGTCCTTTAGCTTTAAGGTATTCAATGACAGGTGCTATTACCTTTTTATCTTCTTGACCAATATACCCTCCATCACCTGCGTGGGGATTCAGTCCTAAAACTTTTATTAAAGGTTTTTGACAGCCCCATTTATCTTTAAGTTCTTGATTTAATATCGTTAAAGATTCACATAAGTGCTCATGTGTAATGAGAGAAGGCACCTCAGACAATGGCACGTGAGTTGTTGCTAAGGCAACTTTTAGATTCTCACTAGCTAACATCATTAATACTTTGGGTGTAGATGTAAATTCAGCAATTGTTTCGGTATGGCCAGAAAAATTAATTCCAGACTTATTCATTAGCTCTTTATTTATTGGACCAGTTACTAAAGCCTGAAATTCATTTTTCTTAGTTAAATTTACTGCATCTCGAAGAATTTTAATTAGTAGCTTCCCATAATGGGTATCAGGTTGACCTGCTATAACTTGCTTGCTTAGTGAATAAGGGAAGATCCAAAAAATACTCGAGTCTAAACCTTTTTGTCCTTTGTATTCTTTAATCTCTATATTAATACCTAAAGCTTTGGCTCTAGATTCAAATAAGTTTATATCCCCAAAAATAATTGGAATAAATTCAAGATCTCTTTTAAGCCCAAAAGCTTTAATGCATATATCAGGACCAATGCCGGCAGGATCTCCTGGCGAGACGGCCAGTTTAATCATGAGTTTAGCTTAATGTCTACGTATGATTCAGACCTTAGTTCAATTAGAGTTCTTTGAAGTTCCTGTTCAAATTTTCGATTAAATATTATTGAATAAGCTCTATTCTTACGGACTTCTTCACTAACATCTTCATTTCTTCGATCTAAAACTTCTAGTATGTGCCATCCAAAACTTGATTGAAAAGGTTGAGAAACTTGCCCCACTTCTGCTTCATTCATAACCTTCTCAAAAGCAGGATCAAAAGTTCCAGGGGAACTCCATCCAAGTTCACCGCCTTCCATTTTTGAACCCGGATCTTCCGAATACTGTCGGGCTAATTGCTTGAAGTCTTGCCCTTGGTTTAATTCCTCATGGATTTCTGAGATTAAATCTTTAGTTTGATTCTCTGATCTTATCTCTGAGGGCTGTACCAAAATGTGTCTCACTAATGTCTGGTCTTCAAATTTTACAGTATCACCTTTTTTTTCAGCTAACCTGATGATATGAATACCGGCTCCACTTCTAATTAATTCTGAAACTTCACCAACTTTCATATTTACAACTATTTCAGAGAACAAAGAAGGTAATTCAGATGCTCTTCTCCAACCCAAACTTCCTCCTTCTAGAGCATTTCTATCCGAAGAATAGGCGGCGGCTAATTTCTCAAAACTTTCTCCTTGAATGTATCTATTAACTATATCCCTCCCTTTTTCCTGGACAGATGTTAATTCTTCATCAGAAGCATCACTTTTAAGAGACAGTAGGATTTGCTGAACATTATATTCTTCAGCAAGCTTTGATTTACCTTCTTCAGAATTTAAGAAATTTTCTATTTCTTGTTCAGATATATCTATATTTGCTCCTACTTTACCTCTTTGAACCCTCTGAATTATAAGTTCTTTCTTTACAGACTCTCTCAATCTACTATAAGAATCATTATTGGTGTCCAGATATTCCTTAAATTGTTCTAGAGACATAGAATTTTGAGAAGCCAGCATAGAAAGGGCCCTGTTTAATTCTGCATCACTTATCTTAACTCCTGCTCTTTCACCAATTTGAAGTTGAATCTCTTCAATAATCAATCTCTCAAGAACTTGCTCTTCAAGAAGGCTTTTGGGTGGAAGATCAGTGCCCTCACTCCTCAGTCTACCTATTATGTCTTGAACTCTTTCATTTAGCTCTGATTCCATAATTACACCAGTTTCTACCACTGCCACCACACGATCTATAAGCCTAATTTCGGCATAAATAGCCGTCGGGAAAAGGCCACTTAGAATAAGTGCAGTGAATGCAACTAAGATAAATTTTTTGTTAAAAGCTTGTTTCATAAATTCAATAATAAGTATTGTCTTCTTAGTTAGGCTTGTATGCAATTATTCTAGTCTTGTAGAAGTTAATGTTTTTGATAATTCCCTCCCAAATCTACCAACATTTTTCAATTCAAAGAAAAAATAGGTCTTACTTCTCTCAATAGAAGGGTCTACTCCAAAAGATAAAGCTTGAATAGGTGAGTAATCTGAATTTAACCAAGAATAATAATCTTCCTCTAGCCATTTTCTGTGCATGAGGCCCCACTTAAGACAACAATTAGTATATTCAAAACCGTATAAAATTTCGTTTGATTTATAGGTAACATTATTTTTTGCTAACTTAGCAAAAAAACTAAAAGATTTATTTAAAGGCCATTGCGAAATTATTTCAGTATGATTCGTTTTTGATTCTCTATCTGACCAAGGTATATAGACCATATTTTCATTCTTCTCTCTATAAACAGATCTTATTTCAATTTTCTTATAGTCAGACCCTAAATAAGAAAAACCAAAACTGGCAAAGTTTAAATTTTTAGTTTTACTATCCCATTCAACCATGGCCTTCGACCATATATTCCCTTTTACATTAGTTTTAAATTCAGCTACCAGTGGAGATCTATTTCTTAATACATTAGAGTCTTGATAGTATTTTGTTTCTTGTATATAAAATGCTTGACCTATTGAAAAGGAGTAATAAAGATCTTTGTTTAGATTTTTGGTAACTTGCTCAAGTCCAAGAATAATTTTATTGTTTTTGGTAATTCTATCAAAACCAACAAATCTACCTTTTTCAAAAATGGTTGAATAGTCTAATGAGATTATTCTTGAATCAATAAGGTTTGAATGATCTGTATAACCCTTTTCTACATAAACATACTTCATTATCGGTATAAGAGATGACGCTGAAGAGGTATTAATCTTATCTAAATATAAGCTGTATTTAATCTCTAGCCATGGTGAGTTAATACTTGATTCGGAAGATCCAAGTTTATGTTTGATATAAGTATTCCCTGCAGTCAATAAAAGATCTGAGCTCGGTAGATCTTTTTTGAAAGATAAACTGGGAGAAACTAACAACCTGTTTATCTTTTGGTAAGACGGTCTAAGGGGGTTGGGTTGATCTAATTCAAATCTTTGTTTTGAAGCAAAGAATGACCAGGTTAAATTATTCTTTGTTGCATAAGACTGTATTGATAAGCTTGGTTTTAATTTATATTCATCAAAGGAGTAGGGGTTTAATAATTGATATCTCTTTAGATCAATACCAACTCTAAGGAAATTATTTTTCCAAATTAAAGAAAATTTTTTGGGCAAATAACTTGTTCTTGTAGCTCCAAACCTATTATCTTGTATATCTCTAAAGAAATATTCATCACTTGTAGATTGCAAATCTATTAAAGAGGAAAGTTTTTTACTAAAAGAAGACTTATTCTTCCAAGAAACACTCCATCTAGAAATGTCATCCCCGGTTTCATGCTTAAATATTTTGTCGCTGGATAAACCAGAAGCAATAATCTCACCTTTATGTTGTTTATTTAAATAACGAAAATTTGAAGCTATTCCAGACCCTCTCGAAGTAATATGTCTTGGTGCTATAGTTAAGTCGTAATTTTTTGCTAAATTGAAATAATAGGGAAATGAAACATCTAAACCATTTTTAGCTTGAGTTAATTTTGGCGTTAAGAAGCCAGTCTTTCTTTCATTCTCCACATTTGATCTAACAAAAGGAATATAGAAAATAGGAATATCCCTTATTCTTAATTTTATGCCCTTAATGATCACATTGCTGGGGTCTTTCATATAAGAAATATTTTCAGCTGTTAAGCTCCAGTAAGGGTCTTCTATAGAGCAACTAGTAAGCAAAGTGTTAATTAACTCCACATCCCCTGAAGCCTTTATAACTATTTTTTCTGTAGAGCCGAAATTAACATTAGTATGATTAATTAAAGTTTCTTTGGTTAACAAAGTTCTGATATTTAGATTTGCTTTTACATCTGAAGCGTTAACCTTGATAGTTTTTGAAATTATTTCTACTTCTCCTATTAATTCTAGTAATCCTTCTAACTCGTTAAAGATTGCTTTTGAAGAAGAAAAAGAAAGAATATCTGAAGTTATAACAACATTACCATCTAAAAAAAGATTTCCTTTCCCGTCGCTGGAAATTGAGTCCGATTTGATTGTCTCTATCTTTATTTTCTCATTTTCAGGGCTTGAAAAGATTTCTCCACTAAATAAAAAAATAAGAAAAGTCAGACAAACTGATAAATACTTTCTTTGAAAAAACATAGATATTCTTAGATTATAAAGACTAGGAAAGGTTCAGGGGCTTATTTCTTTAACTTAATAAGACTTAGTTATAATCAAGAAGTAAAATGAAGATACCGGGTAATACAAAATGTCCTTAATAAAAGAAGATCTATTGGAATGGTCTAAAGAAACTTTAATAGGTTCTGAAACAGCAGAAATAACTGAAATTAGAGAACTTAGACAAGAAGCAAGCTCAAGAAAATATTACAGGCTTAAGGGAAAACAGTCTTCCTTTATAGGAGTCTTTTCTCCACCAGAGTCAGAAATAAATCAGCAGTTTGTTTTCCTTTCTAGTTTTCTAAGAGATCAAGGTATAACAGTTCCTGAGGTCTATTTCTTCGATCTTAGTAAAGGATTTATGCTTTTAGAGGACTTTGGAGATGATTTATATCAATTTAAGCTAAATAAAAATAATTTTAAGCATCTTTTTTCTTGTGCTATTAACCAGATGATAGCTATTCAAATGTGTAGTTCTAATAAAAAAATACCTTCTATGGGAGAAGTTGAAATTAAGGTGCAAATGCTTTTACTAGAAGAGTGGTTCTTAAGTAAGCTTTTAAAAGTCAAAATTAATCAACAAGAAAAGGACTCCTTATCAAATTTATATAACTTCATTTCACACGACCTTGCAGAACAACCAAGAACTTTATGTCATTTTGATTTTGAAAGCAGAAATCTTATTGCTCTAAAAGACGGCGGTATTGGAGTTTTAGATTTCCAAGATGCTGTTTGGGGGCCTATCTGTCTTGATCCGGCTGCTCTTTTTAAAGATCTATACTTGGAACTGACTGAAAAAGAAATTGAAGATTTATTAGAGATGTACATAGATAGGTCTATTCAATTAGGTCTTAATAAAGTTAATAAAATAGAAGATATAAAAAAATCTTTTGATATGGCTTGTCTTCAAAGGCAATTAAGAATTCTAGGAACTCTTTCAAGACTACATCTAAGAGATAAAAAATCTTTTAGGTTGGCTGACCTTAATAAAACACTAAGTTTTGTAATACAAACTTGTAAAAAGTACGAAGAACTAATTGAAGTCTCAGAATATTTTCAAAACAAAATAGCGCCAGTGTTAACCAAATTCCTTAAAGATATATTGTGAAAGCTTTTATATTAGCAGCAGGCTTAGGCACCAGACTTTTACCTTTTACTAAGAATAAACCCAAATGCCTGCTAGATGTTGGAGGAAAGCCCCTACTTACTTGGCAAATAAATAAATTGAGATTATTTGGGATAAAGGACTTGATTATTAATTTATTCCACAAAGGAAAACAGATAGAAGATTTGCTAGGTGATGGTTCGGAACTGGACATGAGAATTAAATATTCTTATGAAAAGGAACTTTTAGGAACAGGTGGCGGTATTGCCAATGCATTAGATATTATTGGTGAAGACCCATTCTTAATGATAAGTGGAGACACTTGGAGCGATTTTGATTTATCTACTCTATCTTTAAACAAAGGAAATATGGCCCATTTAATCTTGATAGAAAACCCAAAGGATAAGCCTGATGGAGATATGTTTTTGCACAGGGGTAAAGTTAATTCTAAGAGAAAAGGGAAGTGTTTAACCTTTTCAGGTATGGCTTTGATTGATCCAAAACTATTTTTGAATGTAAAGAAGAGTAAATTCGAATTATGGGAAGAAATACTACTGCCTGCCTCTGATCAACAACTAGTTACTGGAGAGCTCTATTCAGGTACCGTAATCAATATAAACTCTATAGAAGATATCAAAAAATTAGACGCCTATCTTCGGGAAGAGTAAACTTTGCCGCCCTTAAGAGGTAGAAGATGGCAAAACAAGAAAATATTATAGCTCCTTCAATACTTTCAGCAGATTTTGCTCGTTTAGGAGAGGAAGTAGATAGTGTGCTCGAAGCGGGTGCAGATTGGGTGCATTTCGATGTAATGGATAACCATTATGTCCCTAATTTAACAATAGGTCCTATGGTTTGTAAGTCTTTAAGAGATTATGGAATTACAGCACCTATTGACGTTCATCTAATGGTGGAACCTGTAGATGAATTAATTAAAAGCTTTTCAAAAGCAGGAGCAACTTACATTACTTTTCATCCCGAGGCATCAGATGATGTAGATAGATCAATAAGTTTAATAAGAGATGGTGGCTGCAAAGCAGGACTTGTTTTAAATCCTGATATCTCTATTGATGTTTTGGATGGTTATTTAGATAGATTGGATATGGTTTTATTAATGTCTGTCTTTCCAGGTTTTGGAGGACAAGAATTCATTGATTCAGTTTTAGAAAAAGTTTGCAAAATAAGATCAATCATAAATGAAAAAAATCTTAAAGTGAGATTAGAAATAGACGGAGGCATTAAGCTAGAGAATATTAAAGAAGTAGCTGATGCTGGAGCAGATACTTTTGTTTCTGGATCCGCTATTTTTGGTCAGCCTAATTACCTTGAAATAATTCAAAAGATGAGAGACCTTCTTAAGTCCTAGTGATTAGTGAAAATTAAAACAAAGATAACTTTTTCTAGAGAGATTCTAGCTGATATGGAAACACCGTTGAGTGTATTTAGAAAGCTCGCAAATGGTCCATATAGTTATTTATTTGAATCAGTTGAAGGAGGAGAAAATTGGGCTAGATATTCTTTGATAGGTTTAGAGGCTTCAAGAGTTATTTTTATTAAAAAGAATTTTATTGAAATTCAACAAAATGGCACAATCATTGAATCTTTTGAGTGCGACGACCCACTAGGTTATATCGATGAACTACAGAAGAGCTTCGAATTAAAACAAAATGAAAATTTACCTATCTTTAATGGAGGTTTGGTTGGTTACTTTGGGTATGATTGCGTTAGATACATTGAAAATAGATTAGCTGATTCTGAGCCACCAGACCAAATTGGCACCCCAGATGCTTTATTCATGATTTCAGATGAAATAGCAGTCTTTGACAACCTTAAGAATAAACTCCATTTAATTGTATTAGTTGAATCAGAAAAAGATGAAGAGAAGGCTAACGCCCGTTTAGATGAACTTGAAGATAAATTAAAAGAAAATCTACCTTTTGAAGATTTTAATAAGCCAGTTAAAAGTATTGAGGAAGCTGATTTCGTTTCCGGTTTTGGTGAAGAAGAATTTAAACTTTCGGTAGAAAAAGCTAAAAAATACATAGAAAGTGGAGACATAATGCAGGTTGTTTGTTCCCAAAGAATGTCTATTCCATTTAATGCCGATCCTGTTGCTTTGTATAGGTCTATAAGGCAATTAAATCCTT
>CAYFFW010000001.1:0-108314 GCA_964342745.1 uncultured Gammaproteobacteria bacterium | reverse complement strand
CAATCCTCTGCATAACCACTCTGCCACCCAGCCATTTGGCTCGTATTCTATTCTTGTTGAACTATTTACCCAAATTTAATTTAAATTATCTTCGAACCATTCAGAAATATATGTGTATAAAGAATATAACGAAAAGATTGCAGCAAACCATAACGCCAATAATGCTAATAAATCAATACTCTCTATTTCTCTTGCAAGAATAAAGATGCTTATAGCAATTATCTGGATTGTTGTTTTACTTTTCCCGATGAATGAAACATTTATCTCCTTGTTTCCTTTTTTTTCAATAAGATATTGCCTTAAAGTAGATATGATTAATTCGCGTGCAACTATTATTAATGCTGGAATTGCAACTAAAGTATCTGCTTCAATTAAAACTAGCCAAATCATGACTAGAGAAACTAATAATTTATCTGCAATTAGATCTATGAGTGCGCCAACTTGAGTTTCACTGTTTGTTTTTCTAGCTAGGTATCCATCAAGGTAGTCTGTTAAACCGGCCAGAACAAATAAAGAAAAAGCTAAGTAATTATAAAAACCAGGACCTGAACCTAATCCTAGTTCAAGGCAGTAAATAATTGGAATTACAAGTAGAATTCTTAAACAACTAATGTAAGAAGCTATAGTCATATTAATGCTTAATGAAAATTATTGAAAATAATATTAGCAGTTTTCTCTCCAATTCCTTTAACCTTCATTAAATCCTTATGGGTTGCTCTTTGTATCTGTTCAAAACTACCAAAATATCTAAGCAGAGCCTTTTTCTTAATCCCACCTACCGAATAGATTGAATCAATAGTTGATTTTGTAATATTTTTTAATTGCCTATTTCTTTGTTTAGCTATGGAAAATCTATGTGTCTCATCTCTAATTTCTTGTATTAGAAGAAATTCTGAAGCGTTTTTTGTTAAATTCAAGGGTTTACCAAATTCAGTATGAATAGTATCCATCTCTAACTTTCTTCTTACACCCTTAGATATACCAAGCAAGCAAATATTCTCTATGTTTAAACTTTTTAATATTTTCCTAACTGCCTTAATGTGGGTAGTTCCACCATCAATTATAATAAGAGAAGGTAATGAAGTTCCTTTTTCTTTATTTTTGAATCTTCTCTTTATAACTTCTTGCATTGAAGCAATGTCATTTCCTCTATTCTCTTTAGAGATATTGTAAATTCTATATAGACCCTTTTGTTTACCTAACTTATTGTAAGTTACTTGTCCTGCAACAACGTTATCAGAAGATAAGTGACTAATATCATAAGACTCAATCAGACCTATATCTTCTTCTAATTTAAGTAGGTCTCTAAGAGACGTAAAAACTTTTTGGAGATCTTTTCTGCTTTGTTTGTTTCTTTTCAAATTGAAGTTTGTATTTGATTTTGATATCTCCATCAATCCAATATTCCTTTTTAAGATTTTATTAGTAATAGTTATTTCTTTATTATGCAATTCAGTTAGGGCCTTCTGAATAGTACTTTTATCATTTAAGGTTTCAGAAACTAGGATAGTGTTTGGACAGAAATTATCTTTTGTGTAATAACTAGATAAGAAGGAGTCTAAAGTTGTCTCTTTAGATGAAGGATTTGATTGAGTAAAGTTCTTATGTGAAACAATCCACCCTCCTCTTACGCTAGTAACACCAACTTTAGTTAAAGAAGGTGTATGAGAGACATAAATTGCATCTTGATCTTTTTTATAACCCACAATACTTTGATCTCTCTGTATTTCTCTTAAAGAGGATATTTTATCTCTAAAGTTAGCAGCCTTTTCGTAAGACTTAATCTCAGACAACTTATCCATTTCTAAGTACATGGCCTCTATAAGGTGGTCAGCCTTTCCTTCAAGGACCTGGATAGCTTGAAGCACCTCTCCTAAATAATCTTTCTGTTTAATTTCATTTACACAAGGTGCTGAGCACCTTCCAATCTCATATTGTAAACACGGTCTATTTCTATTTTTAAAGAATGCATCTTTACAATCTCTTATCTTAAATATTCTTTGGAGTACCTTTAATGTATCCCTAACAGCGAAGGAGCTTGGAAATGGACCAAAATACCTATCTTTTAAATCTCTTTTTCCTAGAAAAGAAGTGGCCGAAGGGAATTTATTACTTATTGAAATTTTAATCCAAGGGTAACCTTTATCATCCTTAAATTGAACATTAAATTTAGGTTTCTTTTCTTTTATTAAGTGCTGTTCAAGCAATAGTGCTTCAAGCTCTGAAGTTGTAATTGTTATATCTATATAAGCAGACTCAGAAACTAATCTAATTGCTTTTTTTGATTGGGTTGAAGGTTTAGAAAAATGGGATTTAACTCGTTTTCTTAAGTTTTTAGCTTTTCCTATATAAACAGGTTCTTTTTTATTATTAAGGAATTGATAAACACCAGGTTGTTCAGGTAAAAGGTTTAGATTTTTTAATTTCTTATCAAAAAAACTAATAGAGTTTTGCATTACACAAGAAGACTAATGTAAATCAGCTCTTCCATATTTATCTTCTAAACGAACAATATCATCTTCGCCTAAATAATCACCGGTTTGAATTTCTACTATCTCCAAAGGGAAGGATTCAACATTTTCTAAAGAATGTATTTGTTTTTTCTTAATAATAATTGAGTCACCAAGCTCTAAAGTAAAATTTTCACTTTCTCTAATAACTTTTGCTCTACCTTTGACCACATACCAAGTTTCAGATCTATGCCTATGTTTTTGTAGAGATAACTTTTGGCTAGGCATCACTTTTATTAATTTAACTTTGGTAGACGAAGTTTCCATTAAAACTTGAAAAAATCCCCAGGGCCTTTCTATTCTTAATGAGTTATCTTTTGAATAAAATGATTGATATCCGTTAGTGTCAAATGCCCTTAAAGAAGCCCACGAACCAAGATCTGTCCAGCCAACATCTAAATCTATCATATTTATTTCTTTACATTTTTCTACAAAGCCATAATCAAAAGAGATTGACTGAATATTCGAAAAATTAGTGCTATCTAAGTAAGAGATATTTCCATCTTTATTTGCTTTCTCTACTGTTTTTTTACATTGCTTTAATGTATAAGGATCTAATTCATTGGCTTTCTTTAAGAACCAACTTTTCTCAAATACAAAGATACCTGAATTCCAATAGACTCTTTTCTTGGAATATAATTCTTTTGCTTTTTTAATATCTGGTTTTTCGATGAATTTAATATTTTTATTTTCTTTTTCTTTATAACTAATATATCCGTATTCTGTTGAAGGATACTCAGGCTTTGCTCCAAAAAGGGATAGGCACTCTTGATTGCCTTTAAGTGCTTCCTTGCAAGCTTTATAGAATTTTTTATTATTTGAGATGTAGTGATCAGAAGGCATTGCTATGAAATGTTCATTTATATAACTATTTGATGACGAAAGAACGGCAGAAAGTATTGCAGGAAAAGTATTCTTGCTTTCTGGCTCTAAAATTATTAATGAAGGCTTGAGACCTGTTCTTTCAAAGGCCTTAGAAGTTTGTTCAAGATATCTTTCTGAGGTAACTACTATAGGTTTCTTAAAAAGATTGTTATTTATTCTTTGCAGGGTTAAATCAAATAACGATAAATCCTTAAAAATGGGTATAAATTGCTTAGGGTTAGATTCAGTAGAAAGAGGCCAAAGTCTTTTACCTACTCCTCCTGCTAGGATTATTGGACGAAGTTTTTTTGACATTGCCTACTTTAATGAGATCGAACTCCGTCAAAAACACAAACAAACTCCAGCGTTTCCTTTGAAGTATTGTGCACTCTATGAAAGTCACCATCTTCTATAAATATAATATCTCCAGCCTTAACTTCGAATCTTTTTTCATTTATTTCCATCTCGCCCTTACCAGACCTGAATATATAAACCTCTTCTTGACCTTTATGGCTATGACCAGTTGTGCTGTGAGAAGGATTAAGCTTGGTAATACTTGTTATTAACTTTTTCAAGGTATCGTTATCTGTAACAACATACCTCTCATCTTCTTTAACTATGTTCCAACCAGCTTCACTCATAGGATTACCTTATACATAAATACTTCTGCCATTCTAATATTTTTAAGCAAAGCATTAAACTTTTTGTAGGATATTCCTAACTCTGTCAGTTGGATTTTTATCTCTTGTTATTTCTCTTCCAATAACCAAAAAATCAGCTCCCATCTTTATAGCAGAAGAAGGTGTAGAGGTTCTTTTCTGATCATCTTTATCTTCTTCGTTTGATCTTATTCCTGGACAAACTAAAAGAAACTCTTCATTAAACCTCTTTCTTAATGCAGGCAACTCATTTGGAGAGCACACAATTCCATCTAAACCCATTTTCTGACATTGTTCTGCCAATAAAAATACTTGATCTTCTAAATTATGTCTAAAACCTATTTTGTTTAAAACTTGCTGATCAATGCTTGTGAGTATAGTAACTCCTAAAAGGATAGGTTTATTCTGGGCTCCTTTTAATGCTTCTGAAGCTGCTTTTAGCATATCAGTACCTCCGGAAGCATGAACATTTAACATCCAAACACCAAGCTCCATCGAAGCTTCTACAGATTTTCTTACAGTATTTGGAATATCATGAAATTTTAGATCTAAAAAAATATTGAAACCTAATTCATTTAGATTTTTTATTATTTCCGGTCCAGCTAAAGTAAAAAGCTGACTTCCTACTTTTAAGTTACAATCTTTTGGATCAAGTTTTTGTGCTAAATTAAGTGCTTCCTTAGGATTACTATCTAACGCAACTATTATTGGACTTGTCATAATATTGATTTAATCTTTTTTTCTCTTATAAAAGTATGCAAGTTCTAAAACTAGACAAACAATAAATCCTGAAAGAAAAGAGCTTAGAACAAGGACTCCTAGATTTATTTCTATTTCTTTAAATAAAACATCTAGAGGTATATCGGCCTGATTTAATCTTAAAAGTAAGAAAGAAAAAAAAGTAATTAGTGAAATAATCAGTAAAAGAATGATTGTTCTTAATCTCATAATTTAACTTAGATTTAAAAAGCCATCTTTTATTAGTTTAGCTTCGATGTATTCGATCAATACATGCCCTCCCATAATATACGCATCTTGGATGCGTGCAGTCTTATCACTAGGCACTACAAAAGAAAGGTTGAAGAATGGCAAACAAATTCCTCCACCATTACTACATAGCATTATCTTTCCTCTGTCTTTTATCGAAGAAACCATTAAATCTCTAATCTCTTCAAGAACTTTATAAGTCTCTTTTTTTATAATTAAGTTCTTTATTCTTATAGACTCTTCTATAGACTTTTTAATTTTTAAAGAAGGATCTTGTTCCATATTTGCTCCTTGAAGAGAAATATTACAAGATTTATTGGAGTTTACTAACTATTAAGCTCTTGTCTTAATAGCTTAGAGGGTCTGAAATAAGGGTGAAATTTTGAACCCACAGCTATAGCAGTTCCATCTCTAGGATTTCTGGCTAATCTAGATTGCCTTTTTCTGCATGAGAATGAACCAAATCCTCTTACTTCTATCCTATTGCGAACAACGAGGCTATAAGTCAAAAAATCTACAAGAGAATCTATTCCTTCTTTAACATCTGCATTTTTTAAAGATGGTGATTCCTTGGTAATTCTCTCTATTAATTCTGATTTATTCACTTTCTTTTTCATCAATCTCAGCTTTAATCATATCTCCTAAGCTAGATTTAGAAGAATCTTCTATTTCCTTATTCTTTTCAATATTTTCTTGTAAGGCTTGTTTCTCTTCAGCTTTTTCTAATGCCCTTAATGATAAAATAATTTGTCTTTCACTCTTCTTTACATTAGCAATGACAACTTCCATTTCTAAACCTTCCTCTAAAGGAATATCTAAAGAAGAATTTGCGAAGTCTTTCTGAGATAGAATCCCATCAACATCTTCAGAAAGATTTAGAACAATTTGTTCATCTAAGAAGCTTTTGACTATTCCTTTTACTTTTTTTCCCTTTTTATTTACTGAAATAAAATCATTAAAGGAATCATCTTGGAGTTGTTTTATACCTAATGAAATTCTTTCTCTATCAGCATCAACTGTTAAGATAACAGTCTCAATTTGAGCGCCTTTTTCTAAATCCCTTAAAAGCTTCTCATCTTCATCCCAAGAAACATCAGATAAGTGAACTAAACCATCAATCCCACCTTCTAAACCAATGAAGACCCCAAAATCTGTAATAGATTTAATTTCACCACTGACTTTGTCTCCTTCGTTATGTTTATGAGCAAAAACTTGCCAAGGATTTTCTGTTAATTGCTTGACTCCTAAAGATATCCTCCTTTTTTCTTCGTCTACCTCTAAGATCATAACTTCCAAAGTATCTCCTAATTGAACAACCTTGGAGGGGTGCATATTTTTATTTGTCCAATCTATTTCAGATACATGGACTAAACCTTCCACACCATCTTCTATTTCTGCAAAAAAACCATAATCAGTAAGGTTAGTAACCTTTCCCATTACAGAAGTATTAAGAGGGAATTTGGATTCTATCCCTACCCAGGGGTCATCAAGAAGCTGCTTTATTCCTAGAGAGACCTTCCTCTCTTCCTTCTCAAACTTTATTACTTTTACTTTTATTTTTTCTCCTATATTTAATGCCTTAGAAGGATGATTTATTCTGCTCCAAGAAATATCTGTTATATGTAAAAGCCCATCTACTCCACCAAGATCAACAAAGGCACCATAATCAGTTAAATTTTTAACTACCCCTTCTACAACCTGACCTTCTTCCAGAGTTGATAAAAGTTTTTCTCTTTCTTCTGAGTTAACCTCTTCCAATACAGCTTTTCTGGATAAAACAACATTGTTCTTATCTTTATCTAACTTGATAACCTTGAATTCTTCATAGTTTCCTTCAAGGTGATCTAAATCTTTAGTAGGCATAGCTTCAGCTAAAGAACCAGGTAAAAAAGCTTTAACTCCTTGAATGTCTACTGTCATGCCGCCTTTAACTTGGCCAGTAATAAGTCCATTAACGGTAGTTTCTCCATTGAGACATTCCTCAATTCTTTTCCATACCTCTTGTTTTATAGCTTTCTCTCTAGAAACTCTTGTATTTCCATGCCCATCTTCAATTGCCTCTAGATAAAGCTGAACTTCATCTCCCTTTTTTAAATCTATTTCCCCTTTTTCATTCGCAAACTCTTGGATTTGAATAGATGCTTCAGATTTTAAACCTACATGAACAATTGCATGAGTTTCTAATATATCTATGACGATGCCAGTTAATAAGCTTCCTGGCTTCATTGTTACAGTACTTAAGTTTTTTTCTAATAACTCTTCAAAATTTACAGACATATTTCTCTAGACCAAATTCAACCATAGATTTTTTACACTTTTTAAAACTTCTTCAGGACCTAGCCCTGTTGTATCAATTAAAAAAGAATCTTCAGCAGGTTTAAGGGGAGAAAGTTCTCTCTCAATATCTTTCTTATCTCTTGCCTCTAATTCTTCTAAAAGGATGCGCATGTTAACCTCGGATCCATGCGTTTTCAACTGACTTGCTCTTCTTTTAGCCCTTTCTTCTAGAGATGCAGTCAAATAAATCTTCAAATCTGCTTCAGGGAATATTACTGTACCCATATCCCTGCCATCTGCTATTAGGCCTGGTTCTTTTTTAAAAGATCTCTGACAGGGTCTTATAAAGTCTCTAATTTCTTTTAGAGAAGAAAGATAAGAAGTTTTTAAAGCTATCTCTTCGGTTCGTACAAGATTAGTAATATCTTTTCCCCGTAAAAATATATTAACAGGCTCTCCAAGAGACCCTATTCCAAAAGTAACTTCAAATTCTTGATTAAGTTCATCTTTTACTTTGCTAAATTCTTTAATTTTTACTCCCTTTTTTTCAATTAAAAAAGTTAAAGTCCTGTATAAAGCACCGCTATCTAATATATTCCAATTAAGATCATTACAAAGCATCTTAGAAATTGTTCCTTTTCCAGACCCGCTTAAACCATCAATAGTTATAACTGGTATCCTTTTCATAATTAAACTTTTGTTATACCCATACCTAGTTTATTAGACAATTCAACAAACCCCGGAAATGAAGTAGATATATTTGTACAATTTTTAACTGTACAGGCCCCTTTAGATCTAAGAGATCCGATGATAGAAGCCATGGCAATTCTATGGTCTCCGTAACTATCTATCTCAGCTGATTTAAAGGGATTTTCGTTGTCTTGACCAAAACCTTCAATATCTATTCCATCTTTAAAGAGTTTGAATTTAACTCCAAAGGAGTTCAAAGATTTTGCCATAGCTTCCAATCTGTCACTTTCCTTATGTCTTAGTTCTTCTGCCCCTCTTATTTTTGTCTTTCCTTGTGCTATTGCAGCTGCAATGAAAAGAACAGGTAATTCATCAATAAGGTTTGGGACAACAGCAGGATTTAATTGTATACCTTTTAGTCTTGAATATTTTATTCGAATATCTGCAGTAGGTTCGTAAGCATTAGAATGGTTTTCAATCGATATGTTAGCTCCCATTTCTTTTAAAGCTACCAATAAAGCAGTTCTAGTAGGATTTATTCCAACAGATTTAATTAAAAGATCTGAATTGGGGGATATCAAGGCAGCTAAAATAAAGAATGAAGCGGAAGAAAAATCTCCACTTATCTCTATATTACATGGATCAAGTTTAATTGGTGGTTTAACTACAATAGTTTTCTTTAAATTTGTTTTCTTTACATGCAATGAAATACCAAATCTTTTAAACATTCTTTCTGTATGATCCCTAGTTATAAAGTTCTCTGTAAGCTTAGTTTCTCCTTCAGCAAAAAGAGAGGCAAACATTAAACAGGATTTAATTTGAGCACTTGCTATGGGTAGGACATATTCAATTGCTCTAGCCTTTTCCACCGGATAAATCCTTAGTGGTGGTGTTCCTTCATCGCTAGCAGTTATAGAAAATCCCATCTTGTTCAGTGGAGAGATAATTCTTTTCATGGGACGAAGATTTAATGACTTATCACCTATTAAGACTGATGAGAAATTTTGTCCTGCTAGAATTCCTGATATTAACCTCATTGAAGTACCAGAATTTTTTAGATTTATAGGTCTATTATATTTTTGCAATCCAATAATTCCGTTCCCTTTAATCTCTAAGACATCATTTTCTTTTCGTATTTTTATACCTAAGCACTTAAATGCCTCTATAGTAGCTAAACAGTCTTCACTTTCTAAAAACCCCTTAATTTTTGAGGTTCCTGAGGCCAAAGATGCGCACATTACAGCTCTATGTGAAATAGACTTATCTCCAGGTACTCTTATCTCTCCTCTAATAGAAGAATGTGGTTCTATTATTAAATCCAATACTATTTATCCTCCTCTACTAAATCATCTCTAGAGTCTTTAATTCTCATAAGAAAATCTAGTAAAGAATCTTCATCAGAAACCTCAATTAGATCAGTTATCTCTCTTAAGGATGACTTAAATCCCTTAAGTGAAAGCAAAATTTCCTTTTTATTTGAAATTACAATATCTTTCCACATAGTTGGATCACTTGAAGCTATTCTTGTATACCCTTCAAGACTTCCTCCTGAATAATTAAATACATTTTCTCCAAATTCTTTTTTTAGATAACTCATTAAGGCAAAGGCTATAACATGAGGTAAGTGACTTGTTTTTGAAAAAATTTCATCATGTTCAAGAGGGTCCATTACAATAACTCTTGAGCCTAATTCTTCCCAAAAAACTTTTACTCTATTTATTTTGGGTGAAGCGTCCATTGAAGATAAAACAACCAACTTATTTTCAAATAAGGAACTTATAGAGTTAGACAATCCGCTTTTCTCTGAACCCGCTATTGGGTGAGACATAATAAAATCTTTTTTTAGACCTTCATTCTTTTCTAAAAAATTGATTAATTGTGACTTTGAACTGAAAGTGTCGGTAAAGATAACATCTTTATCTTGAATACTGCCTTTAACTATTTCGAAAGCAGATTCTGGACTTAAGCTTGGTACAGACAAAACAACTAAAGAGTTATCTGGTAAAGTCTTTAAGTTATTTTCACTATTCTTAATTAACCCTTGAGCATGAGCCTCTTTAGTTACCTTATCATTTATATCTAAACCATAGACTTGAGTAGCAGAATCTAAGAGATTAATTTTTTTTATTATAGAACCGCCTATTAAACCTAAACCTACTACACAGATATTTTTAAAAGCTGCTTTCATTTCTTTTTTTTCTTAATAAAGACAGACTTTCCATAAAAACTTTGTTCTCATCAGGTAAGCCAATAGTTACCCTTAAGTGTTTTGGCATCTTATATACTTCCATAGATCTTGCTATAACACCAAGCGGCAAAAGATTATTAAAAACTTTATTTGATTCTGCTTCGCAATCAAAACAAATGAAATTAGTAAGTGAATTAATAAAATCTATGTTATTTGAGTTAAAAAAACTATATAACCTTTCCTTTTCTTGTTTATTAATTCTTAAAGTTTGTTTTAGGTGATCATCGTCTTTTAAAGCTACCTCAGCTGCAAGTAAGGCAAAAGAGTTAACATTAAAGGGTTGTCTTATTCTATTTAAATAATTTGCAACTAAATTACTGCTAACAGAGAAACCAACTCTTAATCCTGCCAACCCATATGCTTTTGAGAAAGTTCTAGAAATAACTAAATTTGGAAATTCTTCGATTAAATTAAATGAAATATCTTCTTTCTCATAATTAGAATAGTCGTAATAAGCTTGATCTAAAAATACAAGTACATTCTCAGGAACCTTCTCTAAAAATCTTACAATTTCTTTTTTTTCTAGAAAAGTTCCAGTTGGATTATTTGGATTTGCTATAAAAACAATCTTACTTTTCTTATTGATTGCTTCAAGCATTGCCCCTAGATCGTGACCCCAATCATTAGCTGGCACCTCAATGCCTTCTGCACCAAGAGACTGAATTACAAGCGGATAAACAGCAAAAGCATGCTTAGAATATATTGCGTTATCATCAGGAGAAAGAAAACACCTTGCAACAAACTCTATAATATCATTCGACCCATTACCTAAAGTTATACAGTCTTTATCCAAAGAAAATTTTTTGCATAAAGCCCCTTTTAAACTAAATCCATTTCCATCAGGATAACGATTTACTCCAGAAATAACTTCCTTCAGTGCTTTAAAAACTGTTGGACTAGGTCCAAGAGGGCTCTCATTGCTTGCAAGCTTAACTGCGTTTTTAATCCCATATTCTCTTTCTAATTCTTCAATCGGTTTTCCAGGTTCATATGGAGTAAGTCCTCTTATTCCAGAATTGATTAGATCTTCAATACCTTGGTTCACTTTAACTCTCTGCTTTTGGATAGGAACCTAATACCTTAATCTCAGCTTCCGTTTTGGAAAGCTCTTCAAGCAGCCTCTCAACTTCTTGATTGTCCTTATGACCTTCAAAATCAAAAAAGAAGGAGTAATTCCAGTTATCTTTTCTTGAAGGTCTGTAAGTGATGTGAGTGAGATTCAATCCATTTCTTTTTATTGGTTTCAAAAGGTTATAAAGTGCCCCTGATTCATTCTTTGTAGTAACAATCAATGATGTCTTATCTTGGCCAGTACTAGCTACTTCTTGCAAGCCAATAGATATAAACCTGGTTGTATTCTTAGAATAATCTTCAATATTGTTTTGGATTATTTCTAAACCATATTGGTCGGCTGCTAAAGAACCAGCAATTGCTAGAATCTTAGAATCTTTTTTTGCGTTTTCTGCTGCTTTGGCATTACTTGATACAACAACCCTCTCTACTTCTGGGCAATACGAATCTAACCATTTTTTACATTGAGCAAAAGTCTGCTGATGTGCATGAATTGCAAAGCCTTTCTTTGGGAGAGCTTGGTCTAGTCCCATTAAACTGTGGTGAATTAACATTTCTAACTCTCCGCATATTTTTACATCAAAGTTTGCTAAACAATCCAAAGTTATATTGACAGTACCTTCGGTGGAATTTTCTATAGGAACTATTCCGTAATCACTTTTTCTTTCACTCACCGATAAAAAGACCTCCTCAATGCTCTTAGACGAAATCTTGTTAACTGAACTTCCAAACTTCTCCTTTACAGCTGACTCTGAAAAAGTCCCTTCTGGTCCGAGAAAGGCTATATCCAATAATTTTTCTTGTGCCCTACAGCTCGAGATAATTTCTCTATATATATTAAGAACTTGTTTATTGCTCAATGGACCTTTATTAATACCTTTTAACCTTTTAATAATTAAGGCTTCTCTTTCAGGCTTATAAATTAATTCTGATTCTTTATTTTTTCCAGCTTCAATTGCCATAGAAGATCTTTGATTAAGTAATTGCAGAATTTCTGCATCTATTTCATCAATCTTCTTTCTGATCTTTTCTAATTCATTTTTTTTAGACATAACACTATAGGTTGTCTCGTTCAAAGAGTGTCATAAAATCTATAAGAGCATTCACTCCTTCTTCAGGCATCGCATTGTAAATGCTAGCTCTCATACCTCCTACTGATCTGTGCCCTTTTAAAGCCAATAATCCTTCATTTGAAGAATCTAATAAAAATTTTGAATTTAATTCTTCTTTTTCTAATAAGAAGGGAATGTTCATAATTGATCTAGAGGATTTTTCAATCTCATTTGAATATAAACTGGACCTATCTATAAATTCGTATAATTTTTTTGCCTTTTTCTGATTAATTTGACCAATGGCTTTAACTCCTCCTTTGCTTTTAAGCCACTTGAAAACCTTTCCAGCTACATACCAAGAGAAAGTAGGAGGAGTGTTGTACATCGAAGAACTTTCGTCTAATACATGATAATTCATTGGAGAGGGTACTATGTCTTGTGCGGAACCTAATAATTCCTTTTTAATTATCACAAACCCTAAACCAGCTGGGCCTATATTTTTTTGAGCACCACCGTATAAAAGATCAAAAGACTCAAGATTAATATGTTCAGACAGAATACTTGAAGAAAAGTCGGCAACAACAGGTATTTCCTCTTTTTGTACACTTCGTAATGCAATCCCTCCAATTGTCTCATTTGGAGTTATATGAACATACCTATGCTTGTCTGATAACTTCCATGTTGATTGAGGAGGAAAAAAAGAATAATTAGAATCTTCTGAACTTGCTGCAATATTTACTTTTGTGTATTTTCTAGCTTCCTTAATAGATCTATTTGCCCAATGACCTGAGTTTACATAACTAACTTCTTCTTTTGGGCTAGACAGATTTAAAGGTATAGCTGAGTTTTGTAAAGTTGCACCCCCATGAGTAAACAACACTGAGTAAGCACTAGTTAGATTCAGTAAATCTCTAAAATCTTTTTCTGCTTCATATGCTATTTCTTTATACTCTTCACTCCTATGGCTGATTTCCATTACCGAAATCCCTTTTCCTTTCCAATCCAGCAACTCTTCTTTTACTTCTTCTAAAACACTAGTAGGAATAGCTGCAGGACCTGCTCCAAAGTTATATTTTCTAGTGTTAAGCATTATCTATAAATTCTTCACTTATAGGAGCTAAACTAACTAACTTTTCACCTTCTTTTAATTTAATTACAGTTACACCTTGTGTGTTCCTACCGATTACATTTATCTCAGAGACCTTAGTTCTAACCAACATTCCTTTATTAGTAATGAGCATTACTTGGTCCTCATCAGAAACTTGAGCTGCTCCAATTAATTGACCGTTCCTCTCAGAGGTTTGCATAGCTATTACTCCCTTTGCTCCTCTTCTAGTTTTCCTAAAATCACTAGATATAGATCTTTTTCCAAATCCGTTTTCACTAACTGTAAAGATAGTTGCTTCTTCTTCAGGAATAATTAGAGATATAACTTCCTGATCTTTATCTAGTTTTATCCCTCTTACTCCTTGAGCACTTCTTCCCATAGACCTAACTTCAGACTCTGAAAAATGTGCAGCCTTTCCAGCATTTGAAACCAACATTACGAATTTCTTGCCATTAGTTACTGTACTTCCAACAAGCTCATCTTCTCCTACTAGAGTTATAGCTCTTTTTCCTCCTTTTCTTTGGTTTGAAAATTCAGATAAAGGGGTTTTTTTGACAGTTCCAGTTTTGGTGGCCATCAAAACAAAACTGCCTTCCTTAAACTTATCTACAGGAACCATACTTGTTATTCGCTCACCTTCCTTTAATTGAATTAAATTAACCAAAGGACGTCCTTTCGCGGACCTTCCTGCAGAAGGAATATCATAAACTTTGAGCCAATAAACTTGACCTAGATTTGAAAAACATAAGAGCGTTGTATGTGTATTTGCAACTAAAAGCTGTTCAACAAAATCTTCCTCTTTAACTGAGGCAGCTGTTTTTCCTGTACCACCCCTTCTCTGCGATCTATACTCGTCTAAAGGTTGTGTTTTTGCGTATCCTTCATGAGAAATCGTAACTACTCTGTCTTCAGGAGTTATTAAGTCTTCAGCATTAAGGTCTCCTACGGCTTCTTGGATTTCGGTCCTTCTTTCATCTTTATATTGGGTCTGAATTTCTCTTAACTCCTCGCAAACAACTTCCACTAATCTTTTGTTATCTGAAAGTATTTCAATCAAGGAAGTTATCAAGTCAACAATCTCCTCATATTCCTTAATCAATCTATCTTGCTCTAATCCAGTTAATCTCTGTAACCTCATATCTAAAATAGCTTGAGCTTGATTTTCTGATAATTGATAAGAACTTCCTTTTAATCCCACGCCTTTATCAAGATCTTCTGGTCGGCAAGCTTCTGCACCGGCTTTCTTTAACATTTTGCTTACTTTCCCAGCCTTCCACTTCTTATTAAGAAGTTTTACCTTAGCTTCATTTCCGTCTTTTGATTTTTTAATTAAATTAATCATCTGATCTATGTTGGTTAAAGCAATAGTAAGACCCTCTAAAATATGACCTCTTTCTCTTGCTTTTCTTAGTTCGTATATAGTCCTCTTGGATACAACCTCTTTTCTAAAATCAAAAAATATACTTAATATTTGTTTTAAGTTTAGAAGTTTTGGTTCAGTGCCTACGAGGGCTACATTGTTAATTCCAAATACGGTCTGCATCTGAGTTTGTTTAAAAAGATTATTTAAAACAACATCAGCAATGGCTCCTGCTCGTAACTCAATAACAATCCTTACTGGGTCATCCTTGTCAGATTCATCTCGTATTTCTTTAATTCCTTCTATTTTCTTATCTCTCATTAAATGAGCAATATTCTCAACAAGTCTTGCTTTATTTACCATATACGGTATTTCTGAAACTATTATTTTTGGCTTACCTTCCTCTTCTCCTTCAATTCTAGTCTTAGCTCTTACTTTAACTTTACCTTTTCCTGTCTCATAAGCTTGACGAATACCTGACTTGCCATTAATTATTCCTCCAGTAGGAAAATCTGGACCTGGGACAAGTTTTAAAAGTTCATCTATGTTGATATCTGGATTCTCTATAAATGCAAGGCAAGCTGAAATGGATTCATCTAGATTATGAGGAGCCATATTAGTAGCCATGCCCACAGCAATTCCTGAGGATCCATTGATTAGAAGATTTGGGATTCTAGTAGGTAAAACATCAGGCATAGTTTCTTGCCCATCATAATTTTCTATGAACTTAACAGTCTCTTTATCTAAGTCTTCCAATAACTCATGTGCTAATCTAGACATCCTGGCTTCTGTATATCTTGCTGCAGCTGGTGGATCACCATCCATAGATCCAAAATTTCCTTGTTTATCAACCAACATATACCTTAAGCTCCACCATTGACCCATTCTCACAATAGTCTCATAAGCTGCTGTATCTCCATGAGGATGGTATTTTCCAGTTACATCTCCCACTATTCTCATAGATTTCTTTGGAGGCTTATTCCAGTCATTGTTCATAACATGCATTGCATAAAGTATTCTTCTGTGTACTGGTTTTAGTCCGTCTCTAGCATCAGGCAGTGCCCTACCTACAATTACATGCATCGCATAATTTAGATAAGATTCTTTGAGCTCTTCTTCTAGATTAATAGGAACTATTTCTTTTGCTGCTATTTCACCCATATTTCCTCTTTTTTAAACAGAAAATCTATTAGGAAATAAGCTAAAAAAGCTTATAAACAAAGATTCTCTTGGTATTTTTAGAAGTGTCAACTTGGACTAGAATTTTAACATATTTTAATAGTTAAATGGACTCAAAATTAGGCAATTTTTAAAGACTCTAACTCTTAAATTCAGTTACTAAAGAAGAAACAGATTCTTTAGCATCTCCAAATAACATTCTAGTATTTGACTTGAAAAAAAGTGGATTCTGTATCCCTGCAAATCCAGAAGCCATTGACCTCTTTAAAACAAAAACTGTTTTAGCTCTATCAACTTCAATGATAGGCATTCCATAGATAGGGCTCCCTTCATTTTCTTTGGCATCAGGATTAACTACATCGTTTGCACCAATTACCATACAAACATCTACTGTTTCCATTATTGGATTGACATCATCCGGTTCTACTAAAACATCATAAGAAACATTAGCTTCTGCTAGAAGTACGTTCATGTGTCCGGGCATACGACCAGCTACAGGATGAATAGCATATTTTACTTCAGTCCCATTTGCTTCCAGAAGTTCTCCCAGCTCCCTAACTGAATGTTGGGCTTGTGCAACCGCCATGCCGTAACCAGGAACTATTAGAACTGAGGTTGCTGCCTCTAGGATTAAATAGGCATCAGCTGTATTAACTGGCCTCACTTCACCTTGATCTACTTTTTCTGTAGAGGAAGTATCAGTAACAGCTCCAAAACCACTAAACAAAACATTGGCTAAAGACCTATTCATTGCCTTACACATGATATTTGTAAGGATTAATCCACTAGCACCTACTAAAGCTCCAGAAACTATAAGGACATTATTTAGTATTACGAATCCAGCAGCACAAGCAGCCAAGCCCGAAAAACTGTTTAGAAGAGCTATAACAACAGGCATATCAGCTCCACCAATAGGTATTACAAATAAAACTCCTAAGGTAAAAGCAAGAAAACAGATTATTGCTAGTATTTGAAATTGATTATCTGTAAATAGACCCTGAAAGAAAACCATCTCTAAACCAGCTAGAACAATAACACCTAAAATAAGGCCATTTACTATTTGTTGCCCTTTGTATAAAAGAGGTTTACCGCTAATAGTTTCTGAAAGCTTTCCCCAAGCAATTAAACTTCCTGAAAAGGTCACTCCTCCTATTAAAATAGTTAAATAAATGGCAATCAAAAAAGCCGAATTAGGATCAAATCCCACGAGATATTCTGCTGAACCCACTAATAGACTAGCTATACCCCCAAAACCGTTAAAGAGCGCAACCATTTCTGGCATCGAAGTCATCTTTACCTTAGTGGCAGCTATAAATCCAATTAATGAACCTATACAAACACCTATAAGAATGAATGAAAAATCAACTATACTTTGGTCTAACAGGGTTACTACTACTGCCAACAACATTCCAGAAGAAGAAACTAGGTTTCCTCTTCTCGCTGTTTCTGGAGAACCCAACATCTTCAAACCAAAGATGAAAAGCATAGCAGCAAAAATATAAGATAAATTTACAACTATTTCAGAGTTCAATTGCTCAAAAAGATTCATTCTGTTTCTTTCTTTTTAAACATAGATAGCATTCTATTAGTAACTAAATATCCTCCCACAACGTTAATGGTCGCGAAAGTTACAGCAGCAGTACCTAATAAAACTGTCAAGGGTTGTGAGACAAAACCCGAACCTGAAGCTAGTAAAGCTCCTACTAATGTGATACCTGAAATAGCATTTGCCCCTGACATCAAGGGAGTATGCAGAGTAGAAGGTACTTTTGAAATAAGCTCAAACCCCAAGAAAATGCTTAAGACTAAAACAAAAAATAATAAAGTTATTTGTGTCTCCATAAATTAATCCCTTTCCTTAAGTATTTTATTAACTATATCTCCATCATGGGTTACAACGCATCCTGACAAAATTTCATCTTTAATATCAAAAGTAAATTCCTTACTTTCTGTATTCCAGTATTCTTCTATTAGATTAAATAAGTTATTGCCGTAAACCAAAGAGGCATCATGCGCAACTTCTCCTGGTAGATTAGATAGACCTACAATGGTTACACCATTCTGAATAACATTTGTTTCTGATTTTGAACCCTCTACATTGCCTCCTGAGCTTACAGCCATATCAACAACGACACTCCCGGGTTTCATTGCTTCTATCATTTCCTTTGAGACTATCCTTGGAGCTGGTCGCCCAAAAACTTGGGCTGTGGTAATAACAACATCTGACTGAGAACAGATTTTTTTCATGCCTTCTTGTTGCATTTTAATTTGTTCTTTTGAAAGCTCTTTTGCATACCCTTGTTCAGTTTCTTCGGTTTCTCCAATATCAATTTGAACAAACCTTGCACCTAATGATTTAACTTGTTCTTCTACAACAGGCCTGGTATCAAAAGCTTCCACCCTAGCGCCTAATCTCTTTGCAGTAGCTATAGCTTGTAACCCTGCAACTCCTACTCCAATAACAAAGACCTTGCTAGGAGATATTGTTCCTGCCGCAGTCATCATCATTGGAAAAGACTTAGATAAAATTGAAGAGGCCTCTATAACTGCTGCATATCCACCTAAATTAGCTTGAGAACTTAAAGCATCCATCTTTTGAGCTCTAGTTATTCGTGGGATTAATTCCATACTGATAGCACTTATATTTGAACTGGCAAACTCCTTGACCAATTCCATCTCATTAAAGGGATCTAAAAAACTTATATGAATAGAATTCTTTTTTAAAAATTGTATTTCTTCTATTTCAGGTTTATTAATTCTGCAAATAATATCTGATGAAGACATACAAGAATTTCTTTCTTTAGTTAATGATGCACCAGACGAAGAGTACAAATCATCTGATATATGAAGTTTTTCACCAAAACTAGCTTCAATAACTACATCAATTCCTAGGTCTGTAAGGTTTTTTACAGTCTCAGGAAGAATGCTTACCCTTGTCTCTAAATCCTTTTCTTTAGGAAAAAATATTTGCACTTTTATGAACTGTTATTTAATGTTGGGAGCCTTTTTTAATTTAACACAATATAAAGAAACTCGCCTTACTCTTTTATGACAAAAAAACAAAATATAGACTCAGAAGAAATTAAGAAATTTAATGATCTCGCAGATAACTGGTGGGATAAGGAAGGAGACTTTAAACCTCTGCACCAAATAAACCCGCTAAGAGTTAACTTCATTAATAAAAGAGTTAATTTGATAGGTAAAAAAGTTCTAGATGTTGGATGCGGAGGAGGAATCTTATCAGAATCATTGTCAGAATTAGGAGCAGAAGTAACGGCCGTTGACGCCTCTGATAAAACAATAAAGATTGCCAAAGCCCATGCAAGAAAAATAGATAGTAATGTTATATATAAAAATATAACCACCGAAGATCTATTAAAAGAAAAGAGTATTCCTAAATTTGACCTAATAACATGCCTAGAAATGCTCGAACATGTTCCAGATCCATTACAAACAATCAAAGAGTTTTCATCTCTACTTTCTCCAAATGGAGACCTGTTTATTTCAACTATTAATAGAAATCCTCGTTCGTACTTATTTGCTGTAATTGGAGCGGAGTACCTCCTTAAACTATTGCCTAAAGGAACACATGATTATTCAAAATTTATTAAACCTTCAGAAATATCAAGATGGATAAGAGATAACAACTTAGTTCTTAAAGAAACAATAGGACTTAGTTATAACCCTATAACTGAAACTTATTGGCTTGGAAAAGATGTAGCAGTTAATTACATGATGCATATCAAAAAAGAAAATGGGATCGATTAAATTTATTGCCTTTGATTTAGATGGCACTTTATTGGACACAGCTAAAGACTTTTATTTAGCAGTCAATAAACTTAGATCGAACTATAATCTTGAACCGTGTGAATTCAATGAAATTAGAGCTAGGGTTTCAGAGGGAGCTGTGAGCTTAGCTAAATATAGTCTAAATTTAACTAATGAAGAGGAAATTGAGTTCCATAGACAAGAGCTTCTAAAGATCTATGAATCCTGTTGCCTAGAGAAAACCGCTCCTTTTGAAGGTATTTTGGAGCTCTTAGAACAAATCAATCATACAGGACTAAAATGGGGCATAGTTACTAATAAACCCAAGAAATTCGCAGATAAAATTATCAACCACTTTTTTTCTTCTTATCATCCTTCCTGTGAAATAAGTCCAGAAGATACAGGAGAAAGAAAACCAAACCCTGAGGGTCTGCTAAAAGCATGCCAAATAGTAGGTTTAGAACCGAAGAACTCTATATATATAGGAGATCACTCAATAGATATTGAAGCAGGAAAAAGAGCAAATATTAAAACTGTAGCTGCAGCATATGGGTACATTCCTAAGGGACAAAATTGTATTGATTGGAAAGCTGATTACATAGCTGAATCACCACAACAAATAAAAGAATATATACCCTTAATGAAATGAAGGAAGCTATTAATTATCAAGCTCCAAAGAATTTATTAAAAGATAAGATTATCTTAATTAGTGGTGGTAGTTCAGGTATAGGCAGGCAAGCAGGTCTATCTTTTGCTTCTTTTGGAGCTGAGGTTATTTTATTAGGAAGAAACAAATCTAATCTAGAAGAAACTTATAACTTGTTTGAGAAGAAAAGATTAAAAAAACCTCTTTTGCAGGTTATAAACCTAGAAACAGCAAATGAAAAAGACTACATAAAAATCTCTGAAGAAATTATTAATGAATTTGGAAGGTTAGATGGTTTATTAAATAATGCTGGCATTTTAGGTACTAAAACCTCCATTCAGAATTACAACTTTGATGAATGGAGGCGTGTTTCAAAGATTAATTTTGAATCCGCGTTACTATTAACTAAATCACTCTTACCTGCGCTTCAAATACCAACGAGCTCTTCAATTATATTTACTTCTTCTGGCGTAGGAAAAAAAGGGAGAGCTTATTGGGGAGCATATGCAATTTCTAAATTTGCAACGGAAGGACTCGTGCAAATTCTTAGTGAAGAGATGGATAAAACTTCAGGTATTAGGGTAAATGCTATAAATCCTGGCCCTGTTAGAACTAAAATGAGATCACAAGCTTATCCAGCTGAGGATCCTAAAACTCTTAAGAGTCCTGAAGAAATTATGAATGCTTATCTATTTTTAATGGGGAAAGATAGTTTAGCGCTTAATGGGAATTCAATTGAGGTCCAATAAGATTTATCTCTTTTTCATTTAGCTCTCTATAGTTCCCTTGCTTAAGACTTGCTGGTAAAAATAAATTTCCAATTCTCACTCTCTTTAACCTAGAAACTTCAAAACCTTGACTCTCCCATATTCTCCTTACTTCTCTTGTTTTACCTTCCATAATAACCATTGCAAACCATTGATTTGTTTTCCCTTTTCTTCCTGGCTGAACATCAGTAAATCTAGCCTTTCCATCTTCTAGCTCTACCCCCTCAGTAAATTTCTTAATATGTTCGTTTTTTACATTTCCATGGATCCTTGCTACATATTCTCTTTCTATATTTGAACTAGGATGCATTATTTTATTAGCTAGATATCCATCATTAGTGAATAGCATTAAACCAGAGGTGTTTATATCCAATCTTCCTACTGAAACCCACTTGCCTTTTCTTATCTTTGGTAATGATTGGAAGACTGTGGGCCTTCCCTCTTGATCATTCGTAGAAGAGACTTGACCAACTTTCTTATTGTACATTAGGACTTTAAGTTTTTGGCTGCCTGCAGAAATGTCTATTTTTTTACCATCTACCTCTACAGAGTCTTTGTTTGATATCAACATGCCAAGAACTGCTTCCTGATCATTAACCCTTATTCTCCCCTCTCTTATGAGACCTTCTATTTTTCTACGAGAAAATAAACCTTCTCTGGCAAGGATCTTATGAATCCTTTCTTTCATGTATTTAATATTAATTATGAGAAGATAATTCAGATTTAGATTCTTCCTCTTTATCCTCAAGAGGTAATTCCATATCTAAAGAATCTATATCTGGTAGCTCAGGTAGCTCTGGTAATTCCCTTAGATGTTGAAGATCGAAATAATCTAAAAATTCCTTAGTCGTTGCATACAAAGAAGGTCTTCCGGGCACATCTCTTTGTCCCACTGTTTTTATCCAGCCTCTTTCTAAAAGAGCTCTAATCATCTGGGTGCCAATAGTAACTCCTCTTATTTCCTCTATTTCTCCTCGAGTTATAGGTTGCCTGTAAGCTATCAAGGCTAAAGTTTCTAAAGTGGCTTTTGAATATCTTTGGGGTTTTTCTTCCCAAAGTTTTGCAATATAAGGAGATAAGGATTGCTTTACTTGCATTCTGTATCCAGAAGAGACCTTTCTTAACTCTACACCTCTTTCTGTACAGAGACTTTCAATTTCATTTAATACTTCTTTAATCTCATCTTTAGAAGGAATTTTGTCTTCAGAAAAAAGGTCTTGAATTTCTTCTACTGTTAGAGGTCTAGAGGCTGATAAAAGAGCAGCTTCTATAATTTGTATTAGTTTATTTTCCATTAATGTACCTCCTCAATTCCCCTGATATGTATTGGTCCATATTCTTCTGATTGAACAATCTCTGCTAAAGAGTCCTTCAATAATTCTAAAACAGCTAGAAATGTGACCACAACTCCCATTCTGCCTTCTTTTACATTAAATAAGCTAGAAAATTCTATGAAAGATTCATTTCTCATCCTCTCAAGAATCTCTGTCATTCTTTCTCTTGTTGAGAGTTGTTCAAAATTAATTAAATGGGCTTGAGATTGGTCTACCCTCCTCATGACCTCTGCTAAAGCAAAGGTTAGATCCTCCATTGGTATGTCGGCCTTGGTTACAAGGGCTTCAAATTCAGGTAATTTTGCCCCAGCTAAAAAGAAATCTCTATTTAACCTAGGCAAAGAATCTATTTTATCAGCTGCTTGTTTGAATCTTTGGTACTCCTGCAATCTTCTCATTAATTCAGCTCTCGGATCTTCTTCCTCATCTTCTTCTTGTAGTCTTGGTAACAGCATTTTTGATTTTAACTCTGCTAGATATGCAGCCATAACAAGATAATCCCCTGCTAGCTCAATTTGGAAAGCTTCCATCAGCTCTATATAAGAAATGTATTGCTCAGTTATTTTTGCAACATCTATATCTAATATATCTAAGTTTTGCTTTCTTATTAGATACAGTAAAAGATCTAAAGGACCAGCAAATGTATCTAGAAAGATTTTTAAAGAATTTGGGGGTACATATAAATCTTCAGGCAAGGAAGTTACTTCCTTGCCCTGAACAGTAGCTAATACTATTTCCTTCTGAAGAGGTAATTTGGTTTCAGTCATATTCCAATACAATCGTATTGGATGGTAATTATAGCTCAGGTAAGGGATTTACCAATAAAAATGGATTATTGAAGATATTTATTAGTTATTGGATATCTTCTGTCCTTACCAAAACCTCTATCAGTTATTCGAACTCCCGGGGGAGCCTGTCTTCTTTTGTATTCACTTTTATCGATTAATCTAACTATTTTTAATACAGTTTTTTTGTCAAACCCTCTCTTAGTTATATCAATTATTCCTAAGTCTTTCTCAACATACAGTTCAATAATCTCATCTAGTATCTTGTAATCTGGTAGGCTATCTGAATCTTTCTGATTTGGGGCCAACTCTGCTGATGGTGGTCTTTCTATTACTCTCTTAGGAATAACTTTAGATATGGAATTCCTATAATTAGCTAAATCATAAACCCATGTCTTTGGAACATCTTTTAGAACTGCAAAACCTCCTGCAGTATCTCCGTATAAAGTTGAATAACCAACAGCTGTTTCACTTTTATTACCTGTAGTTAGAACTAAATAACCTGATTTGTTAGATAAAGCCATGAGCAATACACCTCTGCTTCTAGATTGTAAATTCTCCTCAGTTTTATCTTTTTTCTTTCCATTAAAAACCTTTGCTAAAGATTTTTCGAAAGAATCATATATTTCTTCAATTTCAATAACTTCATGATTAATTCTTAAATTTTTTGCAAGTTTCTCTGCATCCTGAACACTCATGCTTGAAGTATATTTAAAAGGCATCATAACTGTTTTAACTCTATCAGGCCCCAATGCATCTGCTGCTATAGCAGCAGTTAAAGCTGAGTCAACCCCACCTGAGGAGCCAATGATTGCTCCATTAAACCCATTCTTTTCGATGTAATCTCTAGTTCCTAAAACTATAGCTTCATATAAATTCTTTAATTCAGAAGATTCTTTAACTCTTTGTTTACTCATAAGAGAAAAACTTCCATTTTTTTGTTTAAATTCTAAAGTCTCTTTTGCAGACTTGAAGCTTGGTAATTGGTGATCTACTCCTGATGAAGGAGAGACAACTAAGGATGATCCATCAAAAACAAGTTCGTCCTGACCGCCAACTTGATTAACATAAATTATAGGTACCTTAAATTTTTCTGAGTGCTTTATCAAAAGAGATTTTCTTTCCTGAAGTTTATTCTTGTGAAAAGGAGAAGCATTTAAATTGAGAATCATTTCAGCACCTCTTCTTGTGGCTTGTCGAATTGCCTTGGTGTACCAAATATCTTCGCAGATAGTTACTCCTAGCAATCTTCCCTTAACTTCTATAAGACATGGGCCTTTGCCAGGAGAAAAATACCTTTTCTCATCAAAGACCTTGTAATTTGGTAATTCTTGCTTGAAATATTCCTGTTTTAATTCCCCTTTTGAAATTAAACCTGCCGCATTGTAGATTTGCTTTTTCTTTTTTCTTGGATAACCAATCAATAAATTGGTTTTTGGATGATGACTTGCTAATGTACTTAAGGCATCTTCTACGGAAATATATAAATCTTCCCTTAAAAGCAGGTCTTCTGGGGGGTATCCAGTTAAGAACATTTCAGAAAAAATTATTAAATCTGGCTTGTCTTTTTTTATCGCTTCAATTGCTTCCAGAGCCAAATTTAGATTTCCCTTAACATCTCCAACTATAGGGTTTTCTTGAATAATACTAATTTTCATTAAAACTCATAAAGATTAGTTAAATTACCTAATAATAAAGAAAAAATAGTAATGTAAACTTTTATTTAACAAACTTATTGTATTCTAATACTTCAAACTATTAATTATCTAGGTAAAATGCACAACCCTTTTTGTGGAAGAACATATGAGATACCAAACTGATGATACAAGAATCTCTGGAATGCAGGAGGTTTTACCTCCAGATAAACTTATGGAAGAACTGCCTATATCAGAATCTTCTTCTAAATTAGTTTTTGAATCAAGAAATAAAATTTCTGAAATAATTAATTTAAAAGACGATAGATTGGTGGTGGTTGTAGGCCCGTGCTCTATCCATGATCCACAGGCAGCTATAGAATACGGCAACAAACTCCTAGAGGCCTCAAAAACCTTTGAAGACTCTCTTCAAATTGTCATGAGAGTATATTTTGAAAAACCTAGAACTACAGTTGGTTGGAAGGGGTTAATCAATGATCCAGATTTAGATAATTCTTTTAAAATTAATAAAGGCATATCCATTGCCAGACAGCTTCTTATGGATCTAAATGATCTAGGTGTTTGTGCAGGTACAGAGTTTTTAGATGTAATAACTCCACAATATATTGCAGATTTAGTTGCTTGGGGTGCTATAGGGGCTAGAACAACTGAAAGCCAAGTGCACAGAGAGCTAGCTTCAGGTATGTCTTGCCCAATAGGCTTCAAGAATAGCACTGAAGGGGATATTAAAGTTGCTGTTGATGCTCTTAAGTCTGCCCAAAATCCTCATATATTCCTATCAGTAACTAAAGAAGGGCGTTCAGCGGTTTTCTCTTCTTCCGGAAATAAAGATTGTCATGTAATTCTTAGGGGTGGTAAAGAACCTAACTATGAGTCAGAACATATTGAAAAGACCTCTAATCTTTTAGGTAAATCTGACCTCAGAGCTTCTCTTATGGTTGACATGAGTCATGGCAACAGCTCCAAACAACACAAAAAACAGTTAGATGTCTGCAAAAATATTTGCTCTCAACTGAGCTCAGGTGAGAAAAGGATTACAGGTGTAATGATAGAAAGTCATTTGATTGAGGGCAACCAATCTATAGGAAAGAAAGGCGAACTAGTTTATGGTAAAAGTATCACTGATGCTTGTTTAAGTTGGCAAGACACTGAAATTTGTTTGGAAACTCTGTCCGAAGCCATTCAAAAAAGAAAACAAAAATAAAAATCAAACTACTTCTTGTTAATAGACCTCAGATAATCTAACCTCGGTTATCCAAAATAAAAATATGACGGATAACTTTCTCAAGTTTTCAAAAGAAGCAGCTAAGACACTTGGTGTATCTGAAGCTGTGATGCTAGAAACAATAAAAAACTCTTTAAAAACCAATAATAAAGAGTCTATAGATTTAGCTTATTTATTAAAAGAAACTACTTTTTGGAAAGAGAAAAAGGTTTTAAATTTAATATCAAGATTACAACTCAGAGGTCTAGTCATCCATGATAAGAGTAATAAATCAGTGTCCTTGGTTTCTAGCATAAGCAGAGTTAAGGAGTCTGAAAAGAACCATCAAACTTTTACCGAGAGAAAGGAATCTTTAATTCAAAAAAGCTGGAAACCTGATGCAACTATGATTGATCAAGCTAGTGAATATGGTATTTCAAAATCTTTCGTTCTTTCTCAGGTGGATGACTTCATTCATCTTCATAGGGAAAAAAGTGATACTAGCTATTCTTGGGGGATTAAATTCCTTAGGTTTGTTATAAAGAATTGGCGTGCACAAGAAATTTCAGATTTTAAAAAATTAAAAAGAAAACCTATAGAGCAAGCCTGGTTACCAGACGAAGAGGCTTTAGAGATTTTATACAGAACAGGAATTAGCAAAGAATTTATAGAAAATGAAATACCTGAATTCATTCTCTATTGGAGTGAAAAAGGAAACGAATCAGATGCATGGAACAGTAAATTCATAGCTCAAGTTAGAAGACAATGGGCTAAGACTCAACATTTAGTTAATAATTCTGAACTTCCTGAACCTATTCCTACTGACTGGAAACCTAGCCAAGATTTCTATCATGTCTTGTCTCTAACGGACATAGATAGATCTTTTGCTGATTCAGTTTTAGGCGAATTTATACTTTACTGGAAAGAAACTGGGCAAGCCCATAATTCTTGGAATAGTAAATTTATTCAACATGTAAAATTTCAATGGCAAAAACAAAAAGGTTTCAATCAATCTAACTCGGTAAATGACTTAGATCAAAGAATAGAATCTAACTGGGAATTAAAGACTAAAGAACCTGCTGAAAATATAAATTTAAATTCTAAAAAAGAAATCAAATCTAAATTAGAGGAACTAAAGAAAAAACATTCAATCTAGTTTAATTGTTAGTAGTTTGGTGTTATAGTAAGGTATAACACCTAAAACATTATGAAAATTAGACAAACTTATATAACTTCTTTTGCAACTTTAGTTTTAGCTTTCTGCTGGATGTTGTCTGGGTTACTTGCTGACAAAGATTTTGAAGTGAAATCTAATTCTAAGCTTGAAACAATTTCTTCTGTAACGGTTTTAAAAAGTAGTGCCGTAGAAAAGTCTAGAAAAATTAAAGTAAGCGGAACGACAGAAGCTGATAAATTAATAAAAATAAGGGCAGAAGCTAGTGGAACAGTAGTATCGAGACCTGTAAAACAAGGTCAGTTTGTAAAAAAAGATCAATTAGTTTGCCAGTTATACAATGCTAGCAGGTCCTCTTATCCGAAAGTTAAAGCTCCATTTGATGGTTATTTAGAAACCTTTTCAGTCAAAGAAGGTGACTATCTGAATACTGGTGCTGTCTGTGCGACTATTATTGACCCTAACCCTATGAGGTTAATTGGTGAAGTTTCTGAGAAAGAAATTAGTTTTGTAAAGGTTGGGGCTAAAGCCGGTGCTGAATTAATTTCTGGAAAAAAAGTAGAAGGAGTTGTTTCCTTTGTAAGTTCATCGGCAAACAAAGGAACGAGAACATTTAGGGTAGAGATAGAGGTTGAAAACTCTGATAGATCAATAAGGGATGGTGTATCTGCCCAAATAGAGATTAAAGGTGAATCCCTCCTTGTTCATAGAATATCACCTTCTATCCTAATGTTAGGAGAAGCGGGTGAATTGGGAATTAGAACTGTTAATGAAGAGAACCAAGTAGAGTTCAAACAAATAGAGATATTAGAAGATAGTATGGAAGGAATTTGGATAGCAGGCCTTCCCAGTAATATAAGAATTATTACTATTGGCCAGGAATATGTATTTCAAGGACAAACTGTCAATGTTAAGGAAATATCGGAATCTCCAGAAGCATGAAGAAAATTGTTCAAGCAGCTATTAACAAAAACAAGGCCTCAGTAAGTGTATTCATATTACTGAGTTTATGGGGCATATATGCCTTAGGGAGCTTACCTAAAGCGACAGAACCTGATGTTCAGTTCCCTGGGGTCGGAGTTTCAGTGGTTTACGAGGGTGTTTCCCCCCAAGATTCAGAAAGACTTCTTGCTAAACCACTTGAAACTGGTTTAAGAACCATAGAAGGTGTTGAAGAAGTTAGAGCAACTGCAACCACTGGTTATACTTTCATGACAGTCTTATTTGACCAAGACTGGGATATGGACAAAGCTCTGTACGATGTCAGGGTAAAAGTAGATGAGATTAGACCATTACTACCCGCAGATACTAGAGAGCCAAATGTTCTAGAATTTTCTACTAGAGATGAACCTATATTAACTGTAGGCCTAATCAGTGATTCAATCTCTGAAAGGGTATTAAGAAAGCTCGCTGAAAATCTACAAGATGAGATTGAGACTATTCCTGAAGTATTAGAAGCAGACCTGCAGGGTGTTCCTGAAGAGATGCTTGAAGCTTTGGTTAGAAAATCTGACCTTGAATCTTATGGCATTTCTATGAGTCAACTCTACTCAGCTATTTCAAATGCAAATCGAGTTATACCTGCTGGATCTCAAGACACTGGTAAAGGTAGATTTCAAGTTAATGTTCCAAGTGTATTTGATAGTTTAGAAGATATTAATAAATTACCTATAAAAGTATCTGGGAACTCTGTAGTAACTTTAACTGATGTAGCAGAGATAAGACGAACTTTCAAAGACAGACAGGGTTACGCAAGGATTAATGGAAAGCCTGCCGTTTCAATAAATATTAAGAAAAGAAGTGGCACAAATGTCATAGATACTAATAAAAAGATTAAAAAGCTTATTGCCATAGAACAAAGAAACTTTCCTCCTGGAGTTGAGATTATTTATTCAAGAGACAATGCCGATTGGGCTTTAGATATGATTTCTGAAACGGAAGGTAATGTCTTAACTGCAGTAGTTATTGTCATGATAGTTGTTTTAGCTGCTCTAGGATTTAGGACTTCAATGTTGGTTGGAATGGCCATTCCATTTAGCTACCTATTTGCATTAATGATTATGTCTATATTGGGTAAAGAATTTAATTTCATGGTCATGTTTGGAATGCTTATTTCTATGGGGATGACAATAGATGGTTCTATTGTTGTTACAGAATACGCTGATAGAAAAATGGCTGAAGGCATGGATAGGATTAAAGCTTATACCAGTGCAGTTGAAAGGATGTTTTGGCCTGTTGTTACTTCAACTGCCACCACTTTGGTAGCCTTTACACCATTGATGTTCTGGGGTGGTATGGGCTCATTTATTCGTGAAATGCCTACAACAGTTTTCTTTGTTCTTAGCGGTTCGCTTCTTTATGCTCTATTTTTTGCACCAGTGCTAGGTGCCCTCTTTGGTGGACTAGCAAAAGGTAGAGGTTCTGAAGAACAAATTGAGCAGGTAAGAAAATTAGAAACTGATGAACCAACTTCTCTGAAAGGTTTTACAGGATTTTATGCAAGAAGAGTCTCTAATTACCTAAAACATCCTATTCAAATAATATTTTTAATTATTCTATCGATTTTTTTAATTATCTTTAAGATCTGGCCTGATCACGGTAAAGGAACAGTTTATTTCCCTGATGTAGCACCGCAATACAGCAACATTAACATCTCTGCTAGAGGAAATTTTGCTGTTGATGAAGTCTTAGCTTTAGCCCTTGAAGTAGAAAAAGATGTTCTACAAGTTGAGGAAATTGAAACTTCATACACCCGAACAGGTTCTGGCCGGAGTAGATTCGGAAGGGGTTCATCTCCAGACCGTATAGCTAGCATTACCACTGACTATTATGATCAAGATAAAAGGGTATCAGGTAAAGATGGGTACGCTATCTTAGATGAAGTTAGAGAGCTTACTAAAGGTCATTCAGGAATTTTGGTTCAAGTAGAATCTGAGAAACATGGTCCTCCAATAGGACGAGCTATAGATATTAGTGTTCTTGGAGAAAATCCTAGATCTCTTGTGAGAGCAACTCAAAAAATTACCCAATTCATAGAAAATGAGATTGAAGGACTTATAGATGTTGAAAACGACCTCCCAAAAAGAGGACTGGAATGGAAACTTGATATAGATAAAACAAAAGCTGCCCAATTAAGTGCAAATACAAATGATGTAAGTGCTGCAGTTCAAATGGTAACAGGTGGAATAAAAGTTGGTGAATATAGACCTTTAGATGCGGATAGAGAATTAGATATCAGAGTAAGATTTCCAAAATCTGAGAGAAATATTGATCAGTTAGAAAGACTTAATGTTATGACAAATTCAGGCCTAGTTCCTGTAAGTAGTTTCCTAGACTCAACGGCTGTACCAGAGACCACTACAATCCAGAGATTGAACGGGAAAAGGGTTTATAAAATTAGTGCTGAAAAAGAAAAGGGAGTTATCGTTTCCGAGAAGATGCGTCAAATAAAAGAGTGGATGTCAACGACTGACCTGGGTAGAGGTATCTCAATTGAATATGGGGGATTTGAAAAATATAACGCAGAAGCAACTAACTATTTAGTAAATGCTTTCATATTAACTTTATTCTTAATGTTAATAATGATGGTGGCCCAATTTAATAGCTTTTATCAAGCAATTGTCATACTTTCTGCAATTGTACTTTCATTTGGAGGAGTGTTTCTTTCTTTATTAATCTTTAGTAGACCTATAAGTACTATGCAAACTGGAATTGCTTTCATCGCTTTAACTGGGATTATTGTTAATAACAATATTGTTTTAGTTGATACTTTTAATGTCCTTAAAAGAAATAATCCAGAAATTGATATTAAAGACATTGCTCTTAGAACTGCAGTTTTAAGATTAAGACCTGTTTTTCTAACCTCTTTTACTACCATAGCTGGGCTACTTCCCATTGCCTTGGGATATAGTGTTGATCTTATAGACAGAACTCTTAAAGCAGGTTCTTTTATTTCAAGTTACTGGGAACAAATGGCTGGAGCTCTAGCTGTTGGATTAGCTGTGGGTACAGTACTTACTTTAGTCGTCACACCATGTGCTTTAGTAGTACCTCAGGCATTTAAAAATATTTATAGCAAAATTAAAATTTTCTTAAATAAAGCAGAAAGAAAAGTTTTTAGCAAAGAATCTACACAAAGCTAAACTATATTTAAATTAATTTAATAAACTAGTTACCTTTATTTGGAGTTGAAATCTATGATGGGAAGGATGAGGAAGATCTCTTTTCTAAGCATTTTCTTTTTTTCTATTTTACTTTTCTCTGAGGCGGAGGAAGAGATAGTTATTGAAGTTAAAAAAATAGATAGCATTTCAGACTGGAAAGATGAGGTTTCCTCTAACAGTCTAAATTCAGATGAAATAATTTTAATTGATGCCCAGCATCCAAAACAGATATTTGGAAGAATTCCTGGAATCTGGATTAGCAGAGGTTCTGGTCAAGAGCACCTAACTTCAATTAGGTCTCCAGTTCTAACTGGTCCAGGGGCGTGTGGATCTTTCTTAATTTTAGAGGATGGAATTCCTATAAGACCCAGTGGTTTTTGTAATGTAAATGGATTGTTTGAAACCCAATCAGAATTAGCATCTAACTTAGAGGTAATTAGAGGTCCGGCAAGCTCTAGGCATGGAAGTAATGCTATGCATGGTGTCATAAATATAGTTTCTAAAGATGTAAATGACATAAATACTATTTCATCAAACATAGGACCTAACAACTACAAAAATTTAAAGTCTTCCTTTGGAGACTCAGAAAGTTGGAGAATAAATTATTTATTTTCTAGTGATAATGGTTTCAGAGAAGAATCTGGTTATGATCAACAAAAATTCCATCTAAAGAATAAATTTAATTTATTTAACTCAGACACAACTTTTAACTTAAGAATAACAAATCTTAATCAAGAAACTGCCGGTTATATTTCTGGAAAAGATATCTATAAAGATAGTTCATCAGCTAAGAAGAACTTTAACCCAGAGGCCTATAGAGATGCTCAATCACTCAAATCAAACTTAAAGTTATTATGGGATTCAAATGATAGAACTATTTCTTTTATACCTTATTTCAGAAAAACTCATATGGAATTTATGCAGCATTATCTTCCTGGAACTCCAGTGGAGAGTAATTCTCATAAAAGTTTAGGCTTCATATCTTTATATTCAACCTCTATGATTAATTCTGAGTGGACTACAGGAATACAGATGGAATTTGCTAAGGTTAGATTAGAGGAATTTCAAGAGCTCCCCTTAACCACAAGCTCTGCATTTAATAATGCGGTAAGACCTCAAGGTTTTCACTATGACTACGAAGTGGATTCAAGATCCATTTCTATTTTTTCAGGCTTCAAGGGCCTACCTTTATCGCAAGGTTTTTCTCTCTTTGGTGATTTAAGGTTAGAACATAACGGCTACTCTTATGATAATAAAATATTGAATGGGAACACCAGGGATGATGGAACTCTTTGCAGTTTCGGAGGGTGTTATTACTCTAGACCAGCGGATAGAGAAGATAATTTCGACGAGACAAGTCTTAGACTAGGGCTAGATAGAAATTTTAGTTTTATCACATTATTTGGTCAAATCAGTCTTGGTTTCCGACCCCCTCAGATGACCGAACTATATAGGCTACAAAAAAAACAGTCTGTAGGTGATATCGACTCAGAAAAACTTACCATGTTTGAAGTCGGGGGAAGGTTTGAAGTTGAGAATTTACAAGCCTCTTTAAGCTTTTATTCTGGGAAAAAAAGAAACTCTATCTTTAGAGATGCAGAGAACTTTATCCAAGACAATGGATCAACTCTTCATAAAGGACTAGAACTGTTTTCTAATTTAAGACTTAATGAAAAGAATTCTTTATCCTTTTCAGGAACCTTCCAAAGACATAAGTATGATTTTATTTCTGAAACGTCAATGAGGGAAAAGATTAGTTCTGGTAATTATGTTGACACATCACCCAAGGTATTTTTTAACCTTAGATGGCTTAATCTGTTAACAAACGATATAAAATATGAATTTGAGATTGAAAGAATGGGTTCTTACCACACTGATGCAGCTAATGTTCACAAATATGAAGGACATACTTTAATTCACTCAAGAATTGTTTATTCATACAAGAATAATCTTTTACATTTTTTAAGAATTCATAACTTATTAAATAAAGATTATGCAGAGCGTGCAGATTTTAATGCCTTTGGAGGTGATAGATATTTTCCTGGTTTGCCAAGGCAAATTTACTTTGGCTTAGAATACATCTTTTAAAATAAACGTAAAAATTTATTAGAAAATTAGATAAACTCTAACCCTTATGGCTGAAAAGAAGAGTACATTAAATTTTGAAAAGGCAATAAAAGACCTTGAAAAGGTTGTCGAAGACCTTGAGTCTGGTGATCTTAGTTTAGAGCAATCCTTAAAAACATTTGAAAAAGGGATTAATCTAACTCGCCAGTGCCAAGAAGAACTAAAAAAAGCTGAGCTTAAGGTCCAAAAACTAGTTGAAGAAGATGGAGAGCTAAAAACCAAGCCTCTAAAAAATGACTAATTCGAATAGTTGGATAAAACCTTACGAGATAAGGATAAATTCTTCTCTAGAATCATTGCTACCAAAGGATAAAAGTATTCTTAGCGAAGCAATACGTTATTCTGTTTTAAATGGGGGAAAGAGATTAAGGCCTTTATTAGTTTATTTATCTTCTGAATTAGGAACTTCATCTGAAGTAGCGCAAGATTCAGTCAGTTGCGCGGTAGAATTAATACACTGTTATTCTCTAATTCATGATGACCTGCCTTCAATGGATGATGACTCTTTAAGGAGAGGGCTTCCAACTTGTCATAAAAAATATGGAGAAGCCGTAGCTATTTTAGCTGGAGATGCAATACAACCATTAGCCTATAATTCCTTGACTAGTTGTAGGGATATAGAAGACAAAATAAAGGTTAAGTTGATATCTTTATTGGCCAATGCATGTGGTCAAGAAGGAATGGTAAGAGGTCAAATTCTAGACTTAACTAATGAAAATTCTTCTTCGATAGAAGAATTAGATTTAATGCATAGTAAAAAAACTGGAAGCTTAATACAAGCTTGCTTAGAGATGGGAGGCTTGTTGTCTAAATTAGCCGCTAATGAAATTGACCTTCTTTCAAGTTATGGTAAAAAAATAGGTCTTGCTTTTCAAATTCGTGATGACATCATTGATATTGAATCACCTACTGAGATTAGTGGAAAAACTCAAGGTTCAGACCTCGAACAACACAAGATGACTTATCCTCAATTGATTGGAATGGAAAATTCAAAGATTAGGGCCAAAGAATTGTGTCTAGAGGCAAAAGAGATAGCAATTAACTTATCTGGAAATACTGATAAATTAGTAAAGCTTTCTAGTTTTATATCTAAAAGGAATTATTAGTTTTGAAGATCTTCGAAGAAATACCTATAAAAAGGCCTAACGGAGAATTATTAGAATCTATTCATTTACCCAAAGACCTAAGAAGGTTAGATAAAAAAGATCTTCCAAGATTCTCAGATGAGTTAAGAGAATATCTTCTTTACAGTGTAGGTCAAACTGGCGGGCATTTTGGAGCTGGTTTAGGAGTGGTGGAACTTACGACTGCTCTCCATTATGTATTTGAAACCCCTAAAGATAAAATTATTTGGGATGTAGGTCATCAAGCCTATCCTCATAAACTAATTACCGGTAGAAAAGAAGCTATGGATACAATTAGACAAACTAATGGTCTAGCCCCTTTCCCATCTAGATCTGAAAGTGAATACGATAGTTTCGGAGTAGGACATTCCAGTACTTCTATTAGCTCAGCTCTAGGGATGGCTGCAGCAACAAAATTGAAAGGAGAAGATAAAGAGATAGTGGCTGTAATTGGTGATGGAGCTATGACAGCCGGTATGGCTTATGAAGCCTTATCGCATGCGGGCTCTATAGATGAGAATATCTTAGTAGTTTTAAATGATAATCAAATGTCTATTTCGGAAAATGTAGGTGGGCTTAAAAATTATCTAGCTAAGATTTGGGCAAGCCCTCTTTATAATCAGATTAGAAAAAGTGGTAAAACTGTACTTCGCTTTATACCTGCTGCAAGCAGGATAGCTAGAAAAGCTGAAATTCAAGCAAAAGGTCTACTTACTCCAGGAACTTTATTTGAAGAATTAGGCCTTACATATGTAGGTCCGATTAATGGCCATGACACTGTTGCAATGGTAAATATCTTAAATGATTTAAAGAATATGGATGGACCTAAACTTCTTCATGTAATAACTCAAAAGGGAAAGGGTTTTTCTCCAGCTGAAAATGACCCTATTGGGTATCATGCAATTAATAAAATAAAACCTCTAAAAAAACAAAAAGAGCAAGTAAAGGATATGCCCACTTACTCTCAAGTATTTGGAGATTGGTTATGTTTCAAAGCTGAGCAAGATGATTTACTCACTGCTATAACTCCTGCAATGAGAGAAGGGTCTGGCTTAGTTAGGTTCTCTAAAGAACACCCTGACAGGTACTTCGATGTGGCTATTGCTGAACAACACAGTGTTTCACTTGCAGCCGGAATGGCCTGTGAAGGGTTAAAGCCTATAGTGGCTATTTACAGTACTTTTCTACAAAGAGCTTATGACCAATTAATTCACGATGTAGCATTACAAAACCTAAATGTTATGTTCGCAATTGATAGGGCTGGTTTAGTTGGTTCAGATGGGCCTACTCATCAAGGAGCTTTTGATATCTCTTATCTTAGGTGTATTCCTAACATGATAATTATGACTCCATCTGATGAGAATCTTACCTGGAGGATGCTAAATACAGGTTTTGATTACAAAGGTCCTGTTTCAATACGATACCCTAGAGGTACTGGCCCTGGAGCTAAGGTAGAAAAAAATAATTTAACTATGGAACTTGGTAAGAGCACTCTCATAAAAGAATCCAAAGAACAGAAGATTGCTTTTTTAAACTTTGGTAGCACTCTAGATTTAGCAACAGAATTATCAAAAGACTTTAATGCCTCCCTAATAGATATGAATTTTGTAAAGCCCCTTGATAATAAAAGAATAAATGAATTATCTGAAAGGTATCAAATTTTAATAACTATTGAAGAAAATGCTGTTAAAGGAGGAGCTGGATCAGCTGTAGCTGAATATCTAGCAGAAAATAATCTAAATATTTCTCTTTTAAATTTCGGAATTTCTGATGAATTTGTAGAGCATGGCAGTCAAGACCATCAAAAAGTAAGTTCAGGTTTAAGTAAAGAAGAAATAACCGAAAAGATTAATAAAAGACTTCAACTGCTATAAAAATAATTGAAGCTGAAATAAATCCAGCTACGACATCATCCATCATGACCCCAAAGGAATTATCCATTTTATCAAAGTACTTAATTGGCCTAGGTTTCCAGACGTCAAAAACACGAAATAGTACAAAAGACAATAGAATCCAGATCCACGTAAAATCAAAGAAGAACAAAGGAAAACAAGTGATCCATATTCCTAAAAACTCATCCCACACAAAAGTTTTTGCATCTTTTTCTTCTCCCATTGTTCTCTTGTAAATATATAAACCAAAAAAGAAACTAGAAATAAGCAAAAGACAATAAATTAAAATGATAAAAATAAAAGCAAAAGGTTTAAGGAAAGGGACAATAAAGAAATAAAAGAATAAACATGCAACTAGGCTTCCTATAGTCCCTTGAGCTATTGGAAAAAGACCAGCACCAAATCCAATAGCAAACCAGGTAAGCGGGTTTTTAAAGTTTAAATTTTCTGATCTCATTTAAGGCTTAAAAGTGCTGATAACCTGAAGAACTTTTTACTAGTTCCCCTTCACCAGTTTTTATTTTGAGCTCATTCCCCTTAGTTACCAGGCCTATTTCAGTTATAGGAATGTTTTCTTCTTTAGAAATTTTAAGAATCTTACCTTTATTCGATTTATTTGAAGTAAAAAGAATTTCATAGTCATCGCCTCTATTAATATCTTGAATAGAAAGAGCTTGATTTAAGAAAGTTGGAATTTTCTTTAATTCTACCATTGCTCCAACTTTGCTTGCTTGACATATATGGTCTAGGTCTTGAAATAGGCCGTCTGATACATCTATAGCTGAAGAAGCTATTCCAATTAACTTAGAAGCTAAAGTAAATCTAATTTTTGGTCTTGAATATCTTGTATTTACCTTAGTTTCAATAGAATTTTTTTTAAAATCATCAAGAGCCGATGAAGCTTCTCCTATAGATCCAGTAACATATATTGAATCACCTACTTTAGCTCCAGTTCTTTTTATTGCTTTGCCTTTATCAATATAACCACCAACTTGAACTGTGATTGAAGTATTTCCTTTAGTGGTGTCCCCTCCTATCAAAGGTATCTCCAGTTCATTAGAGATATCCTCTAAACCAACTTTAAAATCTGATAACCAATTTTTATCAATCTGATTTAATGAAATGGCTAACGTAAACCAAGATGGTAGTGCTCCACAAGCCGCTAGATCACTTAAAGCAATTGAAACAGACCTATAAGCTATATCAGAGGCATGCATAGACTTAAAAAAATGAACATCCTCAATTGAGGTGTCTACAGAAATAACTGTTTCCTTACCTATCGGAGAATTAAAAACGGCTGCATCATCACCAACAGGAACACTGATGTCATGCTGCGCTAAATAAGCGGAGCCGACATCAGAAAAGTATTCCTTAATTAGTTGGTGCTCGTTTAAAGTATCGAGACCTTTAACCAAATGTAAATTACTCAGGTATTGATTCAAATAAACCGGTAGCTCCCATGCCTCCGCCAACACACATAGTTACTATCCCGTACTTTCCACCTCTTCTTCTAAGCTCTCTAGTCAAATGTCCTACTTGTCTAGAACCAGTCATGCCAAAAGGATGACCTATTGCAATAGAACCACCATTAACATTTAGCTTTTCAGAAGGTAAACCGAGTTGATCCCTGATATAAACTACTTGAGATGCAAAAGCTTCGTTAAGTTCCCAAAGATCAATATCACCTACACTTAAATTAGCAGATTTCAATAACTTAGGAATGGAATATACAGGCCCTATTCCCATTTCATCAGGTTGGCAGCCTACAACTGTAAATCCTCGAAAATATGCTAAAGGCTTAATTCCAAGTTCATTTGCCTTATCTTCACTCATAACCATAGTTACAGATGCTCCATCTGAAAGTTGCGAAGAATTACCTGCAGTTACTGATCCTTCCTCTGGATCAAAAACTGGATTAAGACTAGATAAACCTTCCAAAGTAGTTTCCGGTCTATTGCAATTATCTCTGTCGACGACAGTATCTACTTCCTTTTCAGCGCCTGTTTCCTTATTAACCAAAAGCATCTTAGTTTCCATGGGGATGATCTCATCATCAAAGAGACCTTGGTCTTGAGCTTTAGCGCACCTTTCTTGACTAGATAATGCATACTCATCCTGAGATTCTCTAGTTACTCCATATCTTTTTGCTACAGTTTCAGCAGTAGTTCCCATTGCGTGATAAATTCCTGGAGCTTCTTCTGCCAATTTTTCATTGACATACATATGTGTATTGCTTTTACCTTGTGTAGTACTTATTGATTCTACTCCTCCCGCAATAATACAATCCGAAAACCCGCTTTGTACTTGAGTAGCTGCCATAGCTACAGTCTGCAGACCTGAAGAGCAATACCTATTTACAGTAGTGCCTCCAACTTCTATAGGAAGCTTTGATAATACTGCTACATTCCTAGCAATATTATGACCTTGAGCACCTTCTGGCGCACCGCAACCTAATATCATGTCCTCAACTGCGGAAGGTTCCACTTCAGGATTTCTATCCATTAATGAATCAACTAGATGGGCCGTCATGTTATCCGCTCTTGTTTGATTAAAGCCACCTCTAAATGATTTTGCTAGACCAGTTCTAACACTATCAACTATTACTGCTTCAGCCATAATATCTCCTTAAAAATTTTTTTATTTAATTAGGGCGAGAGATGTTAGGTTAGAGTTAAGAAATTGGCAAGCAAATATAATGGCTTCTTTAAACTTACTTCTTTAAAGAATCTTTAAACCAATCTGGAATGATATCAATCTCATATCTTCTTGTAAGTTTTACCAAAAGAGGAATAGTTATAGGGGCAAAAGGTAAAATAGCTAGGAAACCAAATCCTAAATCTTTCAACAATGTTTTAAGTTGTTTATTTGCTTGTTTAAGCTCTTCTTCTTCAACATTACCTTGAGAGAAAGAATAATAGGTTTTTAGCATTTCTTTAGTACTTTCTGATTCTTGCTCCAAAGTAATTTTTAAAGAAACTAAAGCCTTTTTAATATTTTTTTTTAACATTCCCTTAATGAATAAGTAGTTCCTTGTTTTTTATAAATATTCATTAGATACTAACAAAGTCTAATAGAAATTAGAAAAAAAATTTAGGGGTAAAAAAATGAATAAATCTTTCCCGATATTTACTGTGGGGGCAATAATAATATTAGTACTCTATTACTTTTTTGCAGATGAAGATCAACCATTAGTTGAGAATATTAGTAAGGAAGAAATTAGCTCTCCAGAAATTACCCAACCTTCAATAGGATTGATTGATGACCAGAGAATAATAAATGCTGAAAGTGAACCCGGAAACTGGATAGCACATGGTAGAACCTATGAAGAACAGAGATTTTCCCCTTTACAAGATATAAACAAAGAGAGCGTCTCAGAATTAGGACTAGCTTGGTACAAGGACATGGGAACCAACAGGGCCCTAGAAGCAACACCAATAGTTGTTGATGGAATTATGTTTTTTACTAGTACTTGGAGCAGAGTCTATGCAGTGGAAGCTAAAACGGGAAAGACAATATGGAAATTTGATCCAAAGGTCCCTGGTGAGTGGGCTAGAAAAGCTTGTTGCGACATAGTTAACAGGGGTGTGGCTGTATATAAGGGGAAAGTTTTCTTTGCAAGCCTAGATGGAAGATTATTTTCTCTTAACGCTGAAACAGGAGAAAAGATATGGGAAGTAGATACTGTAATTGACAGGACAAGAGCCTATACAATTACTGGGGCACCAAGAGTTGCTAAAGATAAAGTTTATATTGGTAATGGTGGTGCAGAATATGGTGTAAGAGGTTATGTCACAGCTTATGATAGTAATACAGGTGACCAAGTATGGCGATTTTTTACAGTACCGGGGAACCCATCATTAGGGTTCGAAGATCCTGCCATGGAAATGGCTGCCAAGACTTGGAAAGGAAGTAATTGGTGGGAATTTGGTGGCGGAGGAACGGTCTGGAATTCTATTGTTTATGATCCAGATTTCAATAATGTCTACCTAGGAGTGGGCAACGGGTCTCCTTGGACCAGAGAAATAAGATCGCCCGGTGGAGGAGATAACTTATTTCTTGCTTCCATAGTTGCAGTTGATGCAGATACCGGTAAATACAAATGGCATTATCAGACCACTCCTGAAGATAATTGGGATTACACTGCAGTACAAGACATGGCTTTGGCGGATATGGAAATTGATGGTGAAAAAAAGAAGGTATTACTTCAAGCACCAAAAAATGGATTCTTTTATGTGATAGACAGAACAAATGGAAAAGTTCTGAGAGCACATCCCTTTGCTGCTGTTACTTGGGCTACACATGTAGACTTAGAAACTGGAAGACCAGTTGAAAATCCTGAGGTAGATTATTCAGAAAATGGTTCCTTTGTTCTTCCTGGACCTCTAGGTGCTCATAACTGGCAAGCAATGTCAGTGGATTTAGGTTCTGGTCTTGTCTACATACCTACTCAAGAAAATGCTTTCTTTTATGCAATTGATGAAAACTACAAAAAAACAGGTATATTTAAAAGGAATCCAGGTAGATGGAATATGGGTATAGAAATGAGCTCTTTAGCTCAAAATGTACTTGCTAACCTAGAATCAATGCCTGAACCTGGAGGTTTTCTTAAAGCGTTTGACCCCTTAACTGGGGAAACTAAATGGTCTGTACCTATTCCACACTACTGGAATGGAGGAGTTCTTGGGACTGCCGGAGGTTTAGTTTTTCAGGGAGACGCTCTAGGCATGTTCTCGGCTTATGACAAAGAAACAGGTGAGAGATTGTGGGAATTCAATACCTACACCTCAATGCTTGCACCTCCAATCTCTTTTGAAATCGATGGTGAACAGTACGTTTCAATATTAACTGGTTCCGGTGGAGGAGATTTGTTTGGGGGAGAACCCTTACCTCCAATAGAAATACAAGCCTCTCTTACTTACAATAATTTTGGGAGATTGTTAGTGTTTAAACTCGGCGGTAAAGAGAAGCTTCCCATTCCTGACGTAAGAGATACTACTATTCCTGAACAGAAACTAGCAGATGTCACTGTAACTCAAATAAGAAATGGAGAGAGCAACTACAATCAATATTGTGCTGTATGTCATGGTTTTGTAGTCAAATCTGCTGGCGGATTACCTGATTTAAGGAAGATGACACCTGGAACCCATGATTTATTTAATAAGATTGTTCTCGAAGGTATTTTAGGGAGTAACGGTATGGCTGGTTTCTCTGATGTACTGTCTGAAGTAGATGTTACAAACATCCATCACTATGTAAGAGCAAGGGCACATGAAGACAGGGAGGTAGCCTTAGGCAATATGGAAGCACCTCAATTTACCTGGTACGGAGACGAGGAACAATAAGTTACTAAATTTCAAATTTAGTTTTAGGAGGTAAGCTTGGAGGGGCTACCTCCTTAAATTCAAAAGAAGGATTCCCCTCTTTAGTGTTGTCTGATCCTGGCTCTTCATACAGATTTGCTTTATTGTCAAACTTATTAGCATCTAAAACGCCATAAGTCTTTGTTCCATTAAGTTGCGTTCCTTCTTTTAATTGTAACAGGGCCTCTTGGGCTATTTTGTGATTTTCTTCATTCCAAAACAAACTATAAGCTTTAGGTTTTCCGTAAGGTATTTTCGCTTCATCTATATGCCTTAACCAGAAATAAATATTTCCTTCTTTCTTGTTAAATTTATCCGGTTCATCTATGGAAACCCATAAAAGCCTAAATTCATCAGGTATTCCTTCTGTCGAAGGCCAGCCTAATATTTCTTTATAACCGATCCAGGTAATAACGTAGAAACAAGACATAAACACTATGACTATTGCCTTAACTTTATTAGAAAAATTAGAATAAATAAAAAAAGTAAGAAGCAAAGCTGTTATAGCTACATAAGCCAAAACCAGTAAGAGTCTTTCTTCAATCACTTTTATTATCTATTAATGGATACCTGCCCAAAGCTTTAGTTAATAATCTTTTAGGAATCTGATTTACGTTAAAAATATTTTTTTTAGAATCAACCGAAAATCTAACAGCGGTTTGTTCATCTCCTACACCCTTGAGTTCATGGCTTCCGTAATAAACAAGCTCTACTTCTGGATTAAGTTTTTCTACTTTAACATCCACCTTTAAAGGTGCATCATAGTTAGCCTGATAATGAAGAACATTAACAACGTATTCTCCTGATAAAAGAGCTCTAATCGAGACAGTTTCTTGATTAATAGGATTAGAAACCATAGCACCATTGACATTCATCTTATCAGCAAATAAACCTCTATCATCCCGATCTAGATGCATCAAGCCAGTATCTCTGTTGTGATACCAGACTAATCCACCCTTAGGGCTTTCAACTATTGCATCTACATCATCAGGATGTTCATCAGGCCATCTCACAGATATTAAGATTTCTGCTTTTGAGTCAACCTTACCCCCTTCACTAGGATCAGAGATCAACATAAAAGCAATCGCAAACATAAATGCAAAACCTAAAAGGGAATTAAAAAGTAAATCAGTAAATGCATCCTGACCTTCCCCGTTGTTTAGGATTCTATTCTTCATAAGAAGGTTTTATTTCAGACCTCCTGAAGTCAAACCATTTATTAATTTGCTTAGCGAGGAGTCAAGTAAGAAGTATTGAAATTTGAGAACTGTACTTGTAATCAAACCAGAAAGAGTGGTGTAGAGGGCTACTGCCATTCCCCCACTCATAGAAGCAAGTAAAGGCTGAATCTTTTCAGCATCAAAATCCTTCATTTCACCTATAGGTAAGAGCATAAAAATGAACCCTACAACTGTTCCCGTTAAACCAAGCTTAAGAAGAACATCTGAAGTCATATGACCAAGAGCATGTTTGTTTGAGAGATCATCTTCAAGTATCTTAAGAAGGTTTTGTTTTTCTAAAGGATCGCTTGAAGATATCTTCTCTAAAAAACTAGATACTTTGCCTTTGCCTTTAATCTCTGAATCCAACATTCGAGCAATATAAATCCAATGAAAGGTTGCTAGTAAATAAATACTTAAAATTAAAACTGAGATCTTACTTCTGTCTGACTCAAATATTAAATTAAGTAGATTCAAATCGTATAAAAGATAAAAAGCAAAAACAATTACAGCAAGTAAGACCATAGATCTTTCTAATAAATATTGAGGTTTATCCATTTTTAACACTTGAGTTTAATAATGCTTATGACTAATTAATTTCTTTTTCTATCTTGTAGAATAACTAATTATCTCTAACAGTTCTATAAATGAATAAGTCAGAAAAAGTTAAATTTATCTCGAAGACACTAAATGAGTTTTACCCAAACCCCCCTATTCCTTTAAACCACAATTCAATTTTTACTTTATTGGTAGCAGTAGTTCTTTCAGCTCAATGCACAGATGTAAGAGTTAACTTAGTTACTCATAAATTATTCAAGAAAGCTAATAATCCTAAAAAAATGATGGGGCTTGGTGTTAATGAGATAAGAAAAATCATCAAACCCTGTGGTCTTTCACCTCAAAAATCTAAGTCTTTATATGGACTATCTAAGATTATAATTGAAAGATTTAATGGAAAGGTTCCTGAATCCTTTAAGGACCTTGAATCATTACCAGGGGTAGGACACAAAACAGCTTCTGTGGTTATGAGTCAAGGTTTTGGTCATTATGCTTTTCCTGTAGATACTCATGTACATAGATTGGCTCAGAGGTGGGGCTTAACTAAAGGTAATAATGTAAAAGAGACTGAAAAAGATCTAAAAAGACTTTTCCCTGAGAAAGATTGGAATAGATTACATATACAAATAATTATGTATGGTAGAGAATTTTGTACTGCCAGAAGTTGTTATGGGCTTTCTTGTCATCTCTGTTCTAAGATAAACCCCAATAGAAAGAAACCAATTAAAGCAAACAAACCATAAATTAAGCACTGAGATGTTTTCTGTCGTTAGGTATAATTAGATATCTAAAAAATCATGTTCTCAAATAAATTAACTATCAAAGACTATGATCCTGATCTCTGGAACTCCTTAAAGGGCGAAATGGATCGACAAGAAGATCATATAGAACTTATTGCTTCAGAAAATTATACCTCACCTAGAGTTCTTGAAGCTCAAGGATCAGTACTAACTAATAAATATGCTGAAGGTTATTCTGGAAAAAGATATTACGGTGGGTGTGAATATGTTGATATAGCAGAAAATCTAGCTATAGACAGGGCTAAACAACTGTTTTCAGCAAATTTTGCCAACGTTCAACCACATTCAGGTACAAGCGCTAACGCAGCTGTCTACCTTGCTCTTTGCCAACCAGGAGATTCAATATTAGGTATGAGTTTAGATCATGGAGGACACTTAACTCATGGAGCTAAAGCAAATTTTTCTGGTAAGAATTTTGAGTCCTATCAGTACGGAATAAATCCCGAAAATGGTGAAATAGACTATGATCAAGTTGAAAAATTAGCTAAAGAACATAAGCCTAAACTTATTGTAGCTGGATTCTCGGCTTATTCTGGAATTGTCCATTGGGAAAAATTTAGACAGGTTGCTGATGAAGTTGGAGCTTATTTATTAGTGGATATGGCTCATGTTGCAGGCTTAGTTGCTGCAGGTCTATATCCTAATCCAGTGCCGCATGCTGACTTAGTTACAACAACTACTCATAAAACACTAAGAGGCCCTAGAGGAGGATTAATACTAGGAAAAGAAAATGAAGAGGTTCAAAAAAAGATAAATTCAGCTGTTTTCCCTGGCTCTCAAGGGGGTCCTTTAATGCACGTTATAGCTGCGAAAGCTGTGTGTTTTAAGGAAGCTTTAGAACCTGAATTTAAAGAGTATCAAGAACAAATTAAAAAGAACGCTAAAACTATGACAGAGACTTTTATGAAACGCGATGTCGACATAGTTTCTAAAGGAACTGAGAATCACATGTTCCTAGTTGATCTAATTAAAAAAGGAATAACTGGAAAGGATGCAGATTCTGCTATAGGAAGATCAAATATAACTGTGAATAAAAATGCAGTACCAAATGACCCCGAATCCCCTTTTATAACAAGTGGTTTAAGAATTGGAACGCCAGCTATAACTACTAGAGGCTTTAAAGAAAAAGAATCGTCAACAGTAGCTTCTTGGGTTTGTGATATCTTAGAAGACCTAGATGATGAAAATGAGATTAATAGAGTGAAATCTGAAGTTAAAATTCTCTGTGAACAATTTCCAGTTTACTCAACCAAAAGTTAGATATGCACTGCCCTTTTTGTACCCATTCTGATACTAAAGTTATAGATTCACGTCTTATTGCTGAGGGGTCGCAAACTCGAAGAAGGAGAGAGTGCCCAGAATGTGGAGAAAGGTTTACCACTTTTGAATCAGCTGAACTATTAATGCCAAAAGTAATTAAATCTAGAGATGATTTAAGAGAACCCTTTAATGAACAAAAACTAAGAGAAGGCCTTTTTAGAGCCCTAGAGAAAAGACCAGTTGGTGAGGAAGAGATTGAAACACTAATAGAAGATATAAAAAAAGACATCAGGTCCTACGGAGAAAGAGAAGTAAGGTCCAGACTTATTGGAGAAGTCATAATGAAGCGTCTCAGGAGAGTAGATGAAGTTGCATTCATAAGGTTTGCTTCTGTATACAGAAGATTCGAAGATATCACTGAATTCAGCGAAGAAGTAGAAAAATTAGCTAAAGATTAGTGAAAGATTTTCATCGTGAGCAGATGTTAAGTGCTCTATCCATTGCAGAAAATGCTAGATATCTGTCACCTCCCAACCCAATGGTAGGGGCTGTAATTGTTAAAGACGGTAAAGTAATAGGCAAAGGCTTTACTCACAAACCTGGAAAAGATCACGCTGAAATAGATGCGATTAAAAATGTTTATAAAGATCATCAAAGTAAAGCTAAAGAGCTTCTTTATGGAAGTACTCTCTATGTAACTTTAGAACCTTGCAGTAGTTCAGGAAGAACACCAGCTTGTACCGAAGCTATAATTAAAGAAGGTATATCAGAAGTCTATTTTGCTGCAGAAGACCCATTGCAAAATGGGATATCAGCTTTAACTGAAGCGGGAATAACAGTCCAATCAGGCCTACTAAAAAAAGAAGCGCTCGAAATGAATAGAGGTTTTTTCTCCAGAGTTAATAGGAAGAGACCTTTTGTAACATGCAAGATTGCATGTTCTATGGATGGTGGCATAGGACTTAAAACTGCTGGTGAGAAATGGATTACATCGAAAAGATCTAGAGAGGATGTCCATAGGTTAAGAGCGACTTCTGATTCAATATTAACCGGTATAGGAACTGTGTTAGCAGATAATCCAAAATTTACAGTTAGAAATAAAGGATTTGAAGATAAAGGTAATCAGATTCATCCAAAAAGATATGTCTTGGATAGCAAACTTAAATTAAAAGGAGATGAGCACCTTCTCAATGATGGCCTTGAAACAACTATCTTTTGCAATAAATTAAGAAAGGTTGACTATGACCAACCTCCAGTAAATATTTTAGAAGCACCCGGAGAAGATGGAAGAGTATCTTTAGATCAAGTAATGCATCACTTGAATAGACTAAAGTGTAATTCACTAATGATAGAAGCAGGCCAAAAGATAAATACTAGTTTTATCAAAGCTAGTTTGATCGATGAACTCATATTTTATGTTGCTCCTATAAAACTTGGAGAAAATAAAATAAATTTTACAGAAATTGAAAGTTCTTTTTCAAACATAGGTACAATTCGGTTAGAACAAATAGAGAAAAGTGACATAGGGCCTGATACAAAGCTTATAACTAAACCAATTTATTTATAAAGATGGAACTTAATAACATCCAAGAGTTAATATCTGATATCTCAGAAGGAAAGATGATCATCTTAATGGATGATGAAGATAGAGAGAATGAAGGAGATCTCATTCTTGCAGCAGAAAAAGTAACAGCAGAAGGTATAAATTTTATGGCTACCCATGCTAGGGGTCTAATTTGTTTAGCTTTAAACGAAGATAAATGTGAACAACTCAATCTAGCTCCTATGGTAAAAGATAATGGAACCCAGCAAGGTACTGCTTTCACTGTTTCAATTGAAGCTGCTAAAGGAGTCACAACAGGCATTTCTGCTGCAGACAGAGCTACAACTATATTAGCTGCAGTAAAAAAGAATGCTTCTCCAAAAGATATTGTTCAACCAGGGCACGTGTTTCCACTTAGAGCTGCCAATGGAGGTGTCCTTACTAGAGCTGGTCATACGGAGGCTGGACTGGATTTAACTAAATTAGCCGGTCTTGAGGAAGCTGCTGTCATAGTTGAAATAATGAATGAAGATGGAAGTATGGCTAGAAGAAAAGATTTAGAACTATTTGCAAAAAAACACAATCTTAAGATAGGAACTATTGCAGATTTAATTCACTACAGGAATATTAATGAAAAGAGTGTAGAAAAATTAGAGTCAACAAAAATAAATAATGAGTATGGTGAATTTTTAGTAGTTGCCTATCAAGACATGATCTTCAATCAGGTTCATTTAGCTATGGTGAAAGGGAAAATATCTTCTGATAAAGAAACTTTGGTCAGAGTTCTAACCCTCAATACACTTCAAGATGTTATGCGAATAAATGAATTTGGAAGCAGGATATCTTTTTCCCAATCTTTAAAGAAGATTCAAGATGAAGAAACTGGCATAGTTCTTCTATTATCTTCAAGAGAAACACCTGAAGAGATTTTAAAAAATTTAAAATTTCTTAAAGGTGAAAGAAAACATACTAGATCAGAGGCTGTTGATAATAGAATCGTAGGGATAGGTTCACAAATTCTAAGAGATTTGGGTGTAAAAAAGATGAAAGTCTTAGGCTCAGAAGTAAAATACCCATTATCAGGATTTGACTTGGAAATAACTGAATTTATAAATTAAGGAAATTATGAGTCCAAAAGGAAAAAAGGCTTTTAAAGCTTCAAAAATATCAAAAAAAGCAAGATACGGATTGTTGTCTACGCAATGGAATAAATTTGTTGTTGACGTAATGCTTGAAAATGCAGAAAAAGAGCTAACCTCTCAAGGTGTAGAACCAAATAATATAATTAAAATTGAAGTACCTGGTTCATACGAATTACCTTTAGCAGCAAAAAGAATGCTAGATAAGAACATAGATGCGGTAATAGCCTTAGGTGCAGTAATAAAAGGCGAGACTCCTCATTTTGATTTTGTTTCTAGCAGCTGCGCTAATGGATTAACAAGGGTTTCTTTAGATGCAAATAAACCAGTGTTATTTGGAGTTCTTACTACCGAAACCGAAGAACAGGCAATAGAAAGAGCTGATCCCAATAGAGGAAATAAAGGTGCAGAAGTAGCTCAAAGTGCTATGGAGTTACTTGAACAACTCGCATCTTTATGACCAAATCAAAGAAATCTAGTTCTCCTACGCGATCTAGAGATAAGGTTCTCCAAACGCTCTATGAATTAGAGATGGGGGGAGAAGACATAAAGGAAGTTCTAAAAAATCATGAGTCTGAGAAATCAAATGTTTTTTATAATGATCTTCTTCAAGGAGTCGTTATGAATCTTGAAGCAATTGACACTAATATACAGAAAAGAATTGATCGTCCAATAAACCAGCTTGATGTAATCGAAAAAAATGCTTTAAGAATTGCTCTTTATGAACTAAAAAATAAAGACTTAGAGCCCGCTATTATCATCAACGAATCAATAAGAATGACAAAAAAATATGGTTCAACTGAAGGTTATAAATTTATTAATGCTATTTTGGATAAATTAATTAAGGAGAATTAGATTTAAATTTAACAAAAATAGGTGATGACCAAGCTCGTTCTTCAGTTAAACTCAAACAATCACCTTTACCCTTCCCTTTTGGATCTCCACAAAGATTAATCTTTAAGCACTTTCCATTTTCATCTCTATTGCAATCTAAACCACTCGCATTTATAGCTTCTGAAGGTTCCTGAACTGCCCTAACGTAATAAATAATTTCTCTGTTTCCTCCTTCGAACTGCTCATCCATAAACTCTATCTCACAACCTTCCTGAGAATTTTTACACTCAAAAGTTTTCCATGGATCTTGTATAAGTCCATCTATGGGTTCATCTTTATAGACTTGAGGTCTTATTCTCACAACCTCTATTCTAGATATTAGTTTTCTTTCATTAGAAGGATTAAAACATTCACCTCGACAAAGCCTCTCTAATGCTTCTGAACTTATTTCTTCACTATCTAAAGAACTACATCCTGGTAATTGTTTCTGGGCCCCAATAGCTTTTACTACAAATTTTGGAGAGAAAGACATTTCAGTTTCTGTCCCCATTGGTACTGGTTCAGACTGTGGGTGATTGATTAAGTTGAACCATAATAAAATTCTCTCCCCGCTGGTTGCGTAAACCTCTCTATTAGACAGCGCACTCCAAATTTCTTCTCTATTTCTTAACGCTGCATGGACTGCAACCAAACCTCCACTATAAAGAAAAGAAGAGCCTCTTTCAGATTGAAGCGGCATGGAATTCATAAAAACTTTATCTCTTTCTGTATCTATTTCCTGCGATAAAGGTAATTTTGGGTCAAGAAGTCTAGGGTTGAGTAAGTATCTACCTATTTCATTATCTAGATCAGCACGAGACTCAGTATTTAATTTTCTTAGATTTTCTTTATAGCCTGTACCTGGTCTTGCTTGATGATTATCACTTGACCCTATGAATCCATATCGAAACCTAATTGGTGTACCTGTAGAAAAATCTGTTAAAGCTAGTGCATACTGTGCTGACATTTTAGGTCGATAATCAAATGCAGGTAAAAAGCAATCTTTACACTGACCAGAATCTTTCCATTCCATAGGATCATAACCAGGAATAGTTAATAATCCAAAAGGATCAGATTCTATAAAGAGTTTCCTGGCTTTTTCTGCTCTTTGGTTGCACTCTTCATTTGATCCTGCAGATACTCTGCACCTCTCTTTAATTATTTCACCAGCCTGAAAGCAGTCAGGTAAGTAATCTTGACTGGGCTGGCTACATGAAAGAGTTTCATTATTATTTTTTTGCATTGGTGTCCAAGATCTATATTCTTCTGAATTTCCGTGACCCGAATAAATCTCAAGGAGTTTATTAAAATTTGCATTATGAGAGTCTGGGTTCAACTGAACATCCCAAGAAGAAAAAGGAGGTGAAGTTACACCCCAAGCACTTCCATGAGGAATAACTAATAAATCAGAATCAAATTTCTCAAGTTTTTTAAACAGGTCAGAAGCTGTTTCCGCTTTTTCATAACAATTAGCAGAATGACTAATTTCCTTTTCCATATCACAATCTTCATAAGATCTTGCAATCAAAGATCTATAACGCCAATTGAAATATTGTTTTCTATTAGGGAAATCTAAAGCAACAGCTGCGCTAGTAATCAAAGTGTTAGAGTTAACTCCTCCATCAAATGCTTTTGTTACAGCAGCAATTGGTCGAGGTGGAATATCTTCCGTTATAGTACTTTTAAGAATTATATTTTTATGACCAAAATGAGTGTCTTTATCAAGAGAAGTTTGTGTCCATTCCCAACCTAAGAAAGGAACTATAGGAGGCTCATCTAAATCATCTGTAACTTTTTTACATTCTTGAATGGACTTTAAACTATCTTTCCATTCCCTCTTAGTAAGCCATTCAGCATGATCAGTCACTGCAAAAAAATCTAAATTGGAGCAAATTCTTGCGAAGTTACATGCATCAGACACTGGATGTGCTCCTTCACCTTGAGCTATTGGTAAATTCAGCATATAAGCATCCCAAGAGTAAGTAGTATGGACGTGTAAATCTCCGAATAGGATTTTCTTTACTTCGTTTTTTCTTTCTTTGCTTAATTCCTCATAAAGAGGACTTGTATTGGTAAATTCTAAAACTTTACCCGGACCCTGATAAACACCAAACCAGTTAAAAAATATTCCTGAAAGTAAAAAAAGAATTAGTATTAAGATAGAAGCGGTAGCATAAAGTAGCCACTTCCTTATTTTTTTTAACATTTAAAACCTAACTGCTGGTTAGTTTTGAATCAACTAATTGATAGTGTCTTAGACTTTCCTTTTCAAGGAAGTAATGATCCCTTTTTGCTCTTTCCTTTAGAAGTTCTACTTTGAAGATTTTTCCTTTCCTGTAGCTCTCTAATAATTTAATCTTCTCTCCCTTTTTAATCTTATACATATCTCGAACATCAATAACCGATGGATAGTCTATAAAATCTCTAGTTAAGTTGACTTCTATAGCATCAGCTTTGTAGTGATATAAAACAACCATATTATCTCTTTTCAACTGCAGTTCATTTCCTACTTCAAAAGTAAGTTTCTCAGAAGCTAAAAAAGCTAAAGAAAATACTATAAAAATTAAGCCTAGAATATATTTCATCTTCCTAAAGGGTATTCTCTGATAATTATATCTTCTCGTCTAGGACCAGTGGAAACCATGACCACTGGAGCACCAGAAAGCTCTTCTATTTTTTCAATAAATTGCATAGCTTTAGGGTCCAAATCTCCGTACTCTCTTACCCCGGAAGTAGGCCTTTTCCAACCTTCCATCTCTATATATTTAGCTTCAACATCGTTTAGCTTCATAGATTCTAAAATCTCTTCTCTACTAACTATACTTGAGTATTCAGTACATATTTTTATGCTTTCTAGACCATCAAGAACATCTATCTTTGTTAGACATATACCATTAATACCATTTAAATAAACTGAATGAGATAAAAGAACTGCATCTAACCAACCACACCTTCTCGGTCTTCCCGTAGTAGCACCTACTTCTCCACCCTGCTCAGCTATATAAGTACCAGTTTCATCCTTTAATTCTGTTGGGAAAGGTCCCTCTCCTACTCGGGTGGCATATGCTTTACTTATACCTAAGGAATAGTCGATATTGGTTGCACTAACTCCTGCTCCAGAAGCAATACCTCCTAAAGAGGAATTACTCGAGGTAACAAATGGATAAGTACCTAAACTATAATCTAATAATGCCCCTTGGGCCCCTTCAAAAAGTGTAGTTTTGTTATTTTTTTGTAACTCCTTCAATTCAGAGATGACGTTCCCAACAAAAGGTTTAAGTTTTTCTGCTTGTTCTAAATTCATATCTAAAAGCTTATTCAAATCTTCTACCTGAGATTTATCATGCCTTTTGATTAGAAAATTATAGATATCCAAAGCCTCTTCTAATTTTATTTTTAATACTTTAGGTTCATATAGATCAGCGACTCTTATCGATCTCCGTCCCACCCTATCCTCATAAGCTGGACCAATACCTCTACCAGTTGTTCCAATTTTTGTTCCGCTTCTGGACCTTTCTCTAAGTTGATCAATTTTTATGTGATAAGGCTGAATTAGGCAAGCAGCATTACTCACTACAAGCCTGTTTCTTAAGTCCCCTATGAATTCAAAAGCGTCTTTGATTTCTGAAAATAGAGCATCCAGGCTTATCACTACTCCTCTACCTAAAAAACATTTAATATTTTTATGACATATCGACGAAGGCAATAGATGAAAAACAACTTTTTTTCCATCAACTATTAAGGTATGCCCTGCGTTATGACCACCCTGGTATCTAACAGCAGCATCTATGTCTTTAGAAAGTACATCAACTACCTTTCCTTTGCCTTCATCACCCCATTGAAGGCCCAAAAGTGAAATGGAGTTATTCATTCTTATAGTCCACGGAAGGTATCTCAGAAACAGCTAATAAATCTAAATCAAAACCCACTGCTGGTCTGGAAATGTCATCTTCCTTAGTTAAGCCATCATATCTACCTCCCTTACTTAAGCAATAGCCCACTTCTTTAGTAAAAGCAGAGAAAACGACTCCTGTATGGTACTTAAAACCGGGAACCTCACCTAAATCAATTTGTATTTTTATGCCTTGACCAAATTCTAATTTGGATGAAAGTTTTTTTAAATACTCTAGCTTCTCAAGAACCCTATTTCCTAAAGGCTTTAGTGTCTCTTCAGCTTGATTAAGAATAGTTTCATCACCATACATTTTGCTAATACTTAACAATAAATCTACTTTTTCTTTTGATAACCCTTTATTTTTGAGCTCTTTAATATCTGATTGAGATTTCTTAGCTAAGATAGATTCTAATTTTTTACGTTTTATTGGGACCTCATTAAAACTATCTAGAATCAAGTTAACCAAACTGGCTTCACCAATTCCCAGAGTTAAATTATTAACTCCAACGGTTTTAAAACTTTCTACCATCAAGTTAATGCTCTCAACATCTGACTCTAAAGATGCATCTCCAAAAATTTCTGAGCCTACCTGAAAGGTCATCCTAGACCTAGATATAGATGAGATATCTTTTTTTAGAACTTGTCCGGCGTAACATAATCTGGTTATTCCAGAAGATTTTAGTCTGTAAGCATCTATTCTTGCTGCTTGCTCTGACATATCAGGCCTAATAGACACATTTTTTTTTGAAAGTTCGTCCATAAAAGTAAATGCATGGGAAGCTATTTCGTCATGAGCTTCCCCCCCAAGAGTTTCACTTAGCTCCAGTAAAGGAGGAATGATGAATTCATAACCTGCGTCTAGATAAAGATCTATTAACTTTCTTCTAAGTGTTTCAACCTTCAAAGCCCTAGGAGGAAGAATTTCTTCAACTCCTTCAGGAAGAATCCAAGGAATTTTTGAGGTCATCTAATTTTATTAGACTTTTAATCTATCTTCGATCTATCTAGATATTTAAAGAAATCACTATCAGGATCTATCAGCAATATATCTCCTTTAGTTTCAAAAGTAGATTGGTATGCCTTCAGGCTTCGTGTGAAATCATAAAATTCTGGGTCTTTAGAATAGGCTGATGCATAGGTTGCGGTTGCTTCAGCATCTCCATTTCCTTTAATTTTTTCAGCCTCTCTATAAGCGTCAGCTAAGATAACAGTTTTATCTTTATCAGCAGTTGCTCTAATTTTTTCAGCAACCTCATTTCCTTGTGCTCTTAACTCTCTGGCAAGCCTTTCTCTTTCTGTGCGCATTCTGTTGTATACAGAATCACTCACTTCTGAAGGTAAATCTATTTTCTTTACCCTAAGGTCTATAACCTCGACTCCTAGTTCATTTTGAGCAATCCTATCTAGCATATTGGTCAGTGAGTTCATGAGCTCATCTCTTTCACCAGATACAACTTCATTTACTGTCCTTACACCAAATTCATTTCTTAACCCAGTATCGACCCTTTGACTAAGAAGGCGCTTGGCTCTTTCTTCATCTCCTCCTGTTGTAGTGAAATATTTTGCTACATCTTTAACTCTCCATTTGATAAAAGAATCAACCATTAGAGCTTTCTTCTCTGAAGTTAAATATCTCTGAGGTTGAGCATCCAAGGTCAGTATCCTGCCATCAAAGTACCGAACAGTATTAATAATAGGCCATTTAAAGTGCAGCCCAGGTTCAACATCAAATTGAACAATTTCTCCAAATCTTAATTTGACAGCTCTTTCAATCTCACTAACTACAAAAAGAGATTGTGATAGAAAAATCACTGTAACGAAACCTAAAGCCGAAATAAAAATACTAGATCTTTTCATCTTATAATCTCCTTTATTGCCTATTTCTTTTTCTAATCTCTTCAATTACTCGATCAGTCAATTCTCTAATTGAAGTCCTATTGTCTGGAACAGTTCCAGACGGTTGGACAGAAACACTTTCTTCAACTTGTCGTGCAATTTTATCTAATGGTAAATAGAGAATATTATTCCCTCCCTCAACATCTATCATGACTTTAGTACTGTTTGACATCACATTTTGGACAGCTTCTAAATAGAGCCTGTTTCTTGTAACATCTGGAGCCTTTTGATACTCAGACAATAATAAATCAAACCTTGAGGCATCACCTTGAGCTTCAGCAACTACTTGAGCTCGATAAGCTTCAGCATCTTGTATCATTCTTTGTGCTTGCCCTCTGGCTTCAGGAACAAGTCCATTGGCATAAGTTTCAGCTTCATTTCTCACCCTGACTTCGTCCTCTCTAGCTTTAATCACATCATCAAAGGCTGCTTGTACTTGATCTGGGGGAGCAGAATCCTCAATATTGACAATAACTACTTGTAATCCTGTTTCATATCTATCTAAATATTCCTGTAATCTCACCTTGGTTAGTTGAGCGATCTGTTCCCTACCAGTAGTCAAAGCATCATCCATGATGGAGCTTCCTACAACATGTCTTAAAGCGCTTTCAGTTGCTTGGGCTAAACTGTTGTCAGGCTCTCTTATTTCTAATACATATTTTTCAGGATCATTGATCTGATATTGAACGGAAATCGTTACAGCAACAATATTTTCGTCTTTTGTTAACATTAGAGCATCATGTCTGTGAGGCCTTACTCTAACCACATCCACTATGGTCCAACTATCAATAATCGGAGGGTTCCATCTTAGACCTGGCCCTTTAGTCTCCATGTATTCACCAAGCCTTAAGACCACCGACCTCTCAGCTTGTTCTACCTGATATATACCCATGCCAACCCAGATAAGAACAACCAGCACGAAACCAGAAAAGATATTCTTTTTAGAAAATCCTGGTCCTTCTGAAGAACCACCGCCCAAGATGCTGTTCAATTTTTCTTTGAACTTATTAATGGCCTCATCAATATCAGGAGGTCCATCATTTCTTCCCCAAGGGTCTTTGTTATCATTTCCATTCCAAGACATTAGATTGTTTCCTTAATTTTTTTAATTAATTTAATTCCTTTTTTCGAAATTAGACTGCCAAGCTCCTTTTCATCTATTTCTAATTGCAATTGTATCAGACCTCTATCACTTGTTGTCTCTTCTAAGACCTTCCCAAGAGAATAAAGTTTAGCTCTAATTTTTCCTAAGCTAGGTTGTAATTCAACCCATTGTTTAACCATAGATTTTTTTCTATTTTTTTGAATGGAATCCACTAAGTCTTTTATACCTTCATTATTTAAAGCAGAAATCCATACTTGATTTTCGATTATTGGAACACTTTTACCATTAATCTTAGAATCCACTTTGTCGAATTTGTTATTAACTCTAATGCAAGGTAAGTCCGAAACTCCTAATTCTTTTAAAATCCTTGAAACTTGCTCAGTTTTATAAATAAAATCTGGGTCAGATATATCAACCACATGAATCAAAATATCTGCTGCCTTTAATTCGTCTAGTGTGGCCTTAAAGGATTCAATTAATTCAGTGGGCAAATCTGAGATAAATCCAACAGTATCTGAAAATAGTATGTCTTCTAGTCCGGAAGTTGTGTTTTTTCTTGTTACTGAATCAAGAGTTGCAAAGAGCTTATCTGCAGCATAAAGCTCGCTTTCAGTAAGTAAATTAAACAAAGTTGTTTTTCCTGCATTGGTATAACCCACTAAAGCTACTAGCGTTTGATTACTCTTATTTCTTGAATACCGATTAACTTCTCTCTGTTTGTGTGATTTATCTAGTTTGTTCTTTATATTTTTTATTCTCTGCCCTATCAATCTCCTATCAGTCTCTAACTGGGTTTCACCAGGACCTCTCAAACCTATACCCCCTTTTTGTCTCTCCAAGTGACTCCACCCCCTCACAAGCCTAGTAGATAGATGTGATAGTTGAGCAAGCTCCACCTGAAGTTTCCCTATGTGACTGGACGCTCTATCAGCAAATATATCGAGTATCAGACCTGTTCTATCAAGCACCCTTGCCTTGAAGATATTTTCAAGATTTCGTTCTTGAGAAGGAGATAGATCGTGATTAAAAATAACCAACTCTGATTCTGTTTCTTCTACAAGTTTTCTTATTCTTTCAGTTTTACCTTTGGTTACAAACAACCCAGAAACTGGTCTAGATTGCTTTGAAAAATCTTCATGTACTATTTCTGCTCCTGAAGAAATTGCCAGATCTTTAAATTCATCAAATGTTCTCAAGGAACATAAACTTCCTTTTGTTTTAGGAAACTCCACTTGAACTATTACTGCTCTTTGAGAATCAAGATCAAACATTCACTTTTTTCCTCAATATAGTTCTGATCCGCTTAACTGATTCATTCATATCTTGACTTAACCACTCTAAATCTTTCCATTTCTTTAACCATGTCATTTGACGTTTAGCTAATTGCCTAGTGGCATTTACTGCTTTATCTATCATCTCTTCGTAACTTATCTCTCCTTCTAAATATTGGCATACTTGTTTATATCCTACACTTTTCATAGAAATTCTTTTGCTATCCATTTGATCTAATTTAAGTAAGCCTTCTACCTCCTCAACTAGTCCAGCTTCTAACATCGATAAGAATCTTTTTTTTACACCTTTTCTTAAAGATTCTCTATTCTCTGGAGCAACTGCAAACTGCAGAACTTGTCTTGATTTTAGGAGCTCATCTCCTTTATCTCTTTTGCGCCACTCAGTCATTGTCCTAGAACTCAGCATAAAAACTTCCAACGCTCTTTGAATCCGTTGCTTATCATTGGGATGGATCCTTTTAGCTGAATCAGGGTCTATAGATGAAAGTTTCTTATGTAAAGAAGCCCAACTAGTTTTTTCTGCTTCTCTTGATATCTCATCCCGAATATTTTGATCAGCCTTAGGCATTCTCGAAATACCACCTAATAAAGATCTGAAATAAAGCATAGTTCCACCAACTAAAACCGGTACTTTTTTTGATTGACTTGAATAATCAATTTCTTTTCTTGCATCATTAACAAAAAGAGCTGTTGAATAAGTTTTCCAAGGATCTATAAAACCAAGTAACTTATGAGGATAGTTCTTTAATACCTCTCTGCTTGGTTTCCCACTACCAATATGCATTCCTTTATAAATTTGGACTGAATCAACACTGATGATATCCAGGTTTACTTCTTTAGATAAATGAATAACCAATTCAGTCTTACCGACCCCTGTTGGCCCCATAATTGTAATTATAGGTAGTGTTTCCATAGAATTTATTAACCTTTAATACTGAACGTTACTACAAAAAGAAAACCGACCACAAATTACTTATTTGCAGTCGGTTAACTTGGTTGGGTGAAATTAACTTAAATCGTAACTTCTTTCTTCATGCTCAGTTACATCCAATCCTTCGTTTTCAGACTCTTCAGAAACCCTTAAATCAGTAACTAAACCGACAAGTTTTAGGATGATCCAAGAAGCTACAGCTGTCCAAAGACCTATCACTAAAATTCCTTTAAGTTGAATTACCAATTGAACCATTGGGCCTCCCTCAGCTATACCACTAGCTCCTGAACCTAAGAATCCACCTGGAGTGCCAACAAAGCATAACATTATGATTCCTAACATTCCTCCAACTCCATGAACTGGAAAGACATCTAAAGAATCATCAATCCCAAAGACTCCTTTAATAGCTTGTGTTGCGTAATAACAAACAGCACCTGCCAGTAAACCGATAAGTAGTGCTCCTTCGGGCCCTACCGTACCTGCAGCAGGAGTTATAGTAGCTAAACCAGCTACCATTCCTGTTGCAATACCGACTACGGTTGGCTTGCCTTGCTTTACCCATTCAATAGCCATCCAAGTAAATGCTCCAAGAGCAGCACTAATATGGGTTACTAGCATCGCCATACCGGCATCTTCACTTGCTGCAACAGCACTACCTGCATTGAATCCAAACCAGCCTACCCAAAGCATGGCTGCTCCCATAACCACCAAACTCCTATTGTGGGGCGGCATGGCCGAACCTGGAAAACCTTTTCTTTTACCTAAGACAACAGCAGCAACTAAAGCTCCCATACCGCAAGTTAAGTGAACTACCAAACCGCCAGCGAAGTCTATTACTCCCCACTGTGCTAGTAGTCCTCCACCCCAAACCATATGGCAAGCTGGTAAATAAACTACAGTTAACCACAGTGCTGAGAAAAGACACATGGCTGAAAACTTCATCCTTTCCGCAAAAGCTCCTACCACTAAAGCAGGTGTAATAATGGCGAAAGTCATTTGAAACATAACAAAGACTGTTTCAGGAATGCTTCCCGAGAGAGTATCTCTTCCGATACCTGAAAGAAAAGCTGCACTTAGATCACCAATAAATGCTCCATCTCCTCTGAAAGCTAAACTATAGCCATAAAGAACCCAAATAATTGATGCAATACAAGCAATTGCAAAACATTGCATTAAGACCGAAACAGCATTCTTACTCCTAACTAAACCAGCATAAAACAATGCCAATCCTGGCAGAGTCATAAAAAGTACTAGAGCAGTCGAAGTCAACATCCATGCTGTGTCACCAGTATCCAGACCTTCAGCCGAAGCAGATAACGAAAAAAGACCCAGAGTTATTAATAATAATTTTTTAAACATAATTACCTCTTAAGATTTAACCTATAGTGCATCTTCATTAAGTTCACCGGTTCTAATCCTTAATACCTGATCAAGGTTAGAAACAAAGATTTTACCGTCACCTATCTTTCCGGTATTTGAAACTTTAGAAATAGCATCTATGACCGCTTCAGAATTTTCATCGCTCACAGCTATCTCAATCTTTGTTTTAGGTAGAAAGTCCACAACATACTCAGAGCCTCTATACAATTCAGTATGACCCTTTTGTCTTCCAAATCCTTTGACATCAGTTATGGTTAAACCAGTGACCCCAACCTCAGATAGTGCTTCTCGCACTTCATCCAATTTATAGGGTTTAATTATTGCAGTTATTAATTTCATAAAAACCTCCTTTAAAATTACAAGAAACTTCCTTTATTGTTACTTAGTAATAAATGTATTTCTACATATATTTATATGCAATATTTGTGCCAATATATATATGGCATAAAAGGCTTATTTAGAAGATATATTGTGCCCAGGTAGTGCGATAGAAAATTGTTTGCACCAACTTAATGCAGGAGCTTTTGTCTAAGCTAGAATTTTTGATAAATGCTTATCCAGCGAAGTGTTAATTTTTAATAAGACACCCCTATTGTTTTCAAATACTTTGGTAGAGGCCTTTCCTATATTATCTCTCTTCTTAACATTAGAGATCATTTCTAAGAAATAAGCAGAAAGATCTTCCTTCTCTTTGATTAGTTTAAGTGCTTTATTTTTTTCTAACTCTTCAGCTATCTCTTTAAAATTTCTCAAACTTTCTCCTGAACATATTGGCAAACCTAAAGAAGCAGGCTCTAGTAAGTTCTGCCCACCATGATCAATTAGACTGCCACCGACAAAAGCAACATCAGAAACTGAATAAAGGAAATTAAGCTCTCCCATGGTATCGCCTAGGAGGACTTCAGTACTGTGGCTAACCTCTTCTTTAAGTGAGCGCCTAGCAACAGACAGTTTCTTATCTAAGATATAGTCGTGGACCTTTGTAAATCTCTCAGGATGCCTTGGAACTATAATCAATAATGCCTCTTTAACCTCAGACAGTATTTTTAGAAAGGCTTCTAAGACAAACTCTTCTTCAGTCTCATGTGTGCTGGCAGCAATTAAAGTTGGCCTGTGCTCTCCATCAGACCATGACTCTCTTATTGAAGATGATATGGATTGCATTTCATTAGGAATCTCTTGGTCAAATTTTAAATTGCCATAAACTTCAATCTTTAAAGTATTATTTAACTCTTTAAATCTACTGGCATCAGATTCGTATTGAGCAATTAGTAAATCTAAGTTATTGAGTGTTTCTGAAGCTAAATTTTTAATAGTCTTATATTTTTCTTTTGATTCTTCAGATAGCCTGGCGTTGACCAAAGCAGTAAAAATTTTTCTTTCTTTACACTTTGCAAGCATATTTGGCCAAATCTCTGTTTCTAAAACGATACAGGCTTTCGGCTTCCATCGATCTAAGAATTGATTCAAGCAGAACGGCAAGTCCAAGGGTACATATTGATGTTTTACTCTTGTTCCTATCTTATCTAAAAGTATTTGTGAACCAGTTGGAGTGCTCGTAGTAACCAGTATTTCCGTATTAGAGTACTTATCTAAAAGGCTTCTTATTAAAGGGATGGAAGCATTGACTTCTCCAACAGAGACAGCATGAATCCAAAGCAATTTCTTGCCCTCGGTTGGTAAGTTGGTACCGTAACCTAACCTCTCCCTCCACCTTTTCAGATAGTCCGGATTGCGAATACCTCTAATAATTAGCCTAACGAAGTAAATTGGCAGGGCTAAATAAAAGATTGCTGTATAGATAAGTCTCAGCATCAGTCTATGCTAACATATCAAATCTTGAGCAAAAGACCCATCCCATGATCATAGTAACTGGTTGCAACGGCTTTATCGGCTCCAATTTAGTTGTGAAACTAAATAAATTGGGTATTAAAGATATTATTGGTGTCGATGACCTCTCTAAAAAAGAAAATCTAGTAAATATTGCTCACTGTGAGATTCATGAGCTAATTGATATCAAAGAATTTGAAACAGATTACTTTCTAAACAAGAAAAAACCAGAAGAAGTAACCCACATCTTTCATCAAGGTGCTTGTTCAGACACCATGGAAAGGGATACTGAATACATGATGAAGAATAACTATTCATTTTCTAAGAACCTTTTAGAAATTGCAGAAGATCATTCTATTTCCTTTATTTATGCTTCTTCAGCATCAGTCTATGGAAACGGTAAAGACTTTGAAGAGAAGAGAGAAAATGAAAATCCAATAAATTTATACGCTTTTTCAAAATACCTTTTTGACCAGCTTATAAGACAAAAGATTAAAGACAATAAAATACAGATTGTTGGGCTAAGATACTTTAATGTTTACGGTCCCAATGAATCTCACAAAGAACATATGGCAAGCGTGGCATATCATCTGCATCAACAATTACAATCAGGGAATGAAGTTAAGTTATTTGAAGGTTCAGATGGTTATGAAAACGGAGAACAGAGACGCGACTTTATTTATGTAGATGATGTTGTGAAAGTAAACATATGGTTCATGAAAAACTCAGGTATATCTGGAATTTTTAATGTAGGCACAGGGAAGAGTCAGACTTTCAATGAAGTAGCAACAGCAGTAATTAATCATAATTCCAAAGGTTCAATTAAATACATTCCTTTCCCAGAACAATTAATAGGTGCTTATCAAAGCTTTACTGAAGCTGATATAAGTAAATTAAGAGAAGCTGGTTATCAGGAAGATTTTCTGGATGTGCAGTCAGGCGTGAAGAGGTATTTAGAGAAACTGGATAATTGGCCTAAAAATGAACGACAGTAATAAAGAATTCTTCAACAATGAAGTGAACTTTGAAGCTTCGATGCTGAGTCCAAGATATCTATTAACTTGGATAGGCATGGGGCTTCTTTATGCAATCAGCTTATGCCCAATTAATTTTCAACTATATCTTGGCAAGCTACTCGGACTAACACTATATTCTGTTGGTATACATAGAAAGAAGATTGTAGAAGTAAACCTCAAGCTTTGCTTTCCAGACAAGACTTATGAGCAAAGAAAGGAGATGGCGAGGGAAGTATTTATTGATATGGGCAAGGGATTGCTGGAAACAGGCATAGCATGGTGGCGATCTGATCAAGCCATAGATAGACTCATAACCAAAAAAATAAACTTTGAAATCCTTGATGGAGTTGATCAAGGCTGCATTATTCTTCTGAAACATTCAACTCATGCAGAATTAGATATTCGTATGACTTCAACAATAATAAAAGCAGGTGGTATGTATAAAGACCAGACTAATAAGGTTATGAATTACCTAATGATTAAAGCCAGAAATAAATACTTATTAGGAACTTTCACCAACCGACAAACCAGAAGAGGATTGAAGTTTCTTAATAAAGGATTGAAGTTCATGTACGCAGCTGATCAGGATTACGGTACTAAAGGCGCAAAATTCGTCCCCTTTTTTGGAGTAGCAGCAGCTACGGTTACCCTACCATCAGACCTGTTTAATAAAGGTTTTAGAGTTTTCTTCCTTAACGTTGTTAGACAAGGCTCTAGTTATGAAGTTACTTTGCAGGATTTGGGATTTAAATCAAATGAAGAAGATTTCTTAACTCTAATGAACAAAACGTATGAGGAGGCAATTTTAAAAACTCCTACCCAATATTTCTGGATGCACAGAAGATTTAAAAATAGACCTCAAGGAGAAGAAAACTTTTACCCGTATTGGAAAAAAAGAGAAGAAAAAAGGGCTGGGGAAAGAAATAAAAAAGTTTAGTTTCTGACAAAAAAAAGGAGAAAAAAATTTCTCCTTTTTTTAAAGCAAAATACTTTATTTTACTCTGACCATCAAATCATCCGAATGGTTTCTAATATCAGTTTTTGTATCAGCTAATTCAGACTCATGAATCTCTTCTAGAGTTCTAACTTTCTTAGCAAAATCAGCATAACTATCGTATCCACAATAAAAATACCAAGCTAATTCAGGACCCCAAGCATGTTCAGCTAAAACACAACCTTCAAAGGCTCTGTTATAAGCATCAAATAGAATCCTAGCTCGATCACGCATTTCATTGGCCGTAAGAAAAGGTCCAAAAGTATAGGCAGCCCTTAAAACATAAGGTGTTCTTTTAGTTGTATTTCTTTCCAGAATGGCAACTAGATGATCTGTGTGATCACCATAAAGTTGTACTGGCTCTCGAGCAGCGGCAGAATTGGAATCATTAATTTCTGCAAAGTGCTCCCAAGAATCAAAATAACAATAAGAGTAATATGCCCTTTCTCCTCCAAATTGGTGCCTTAAAAGACCACAATTGTAATAGCCATTCTCTTCTAAAGTTGCAAGATTATCTAAAACTTGCTTCTCTACTCTCTGAGGCTGAGATCCTGCTGGAATAGAGAAAGTTGAATTATAGGCAAAGCCGTAAGTGTGTTCAGTTTTTGTAGTCTCTGCTTCCTCATGGTGAGCAGAAAACACTGAAAAAGAAGTTATTAAAAGTAAAACTGGTAGTAATTTTTTCATAGTTATCCCCCTTTCCTGATTTTATCAGATTAACTGATAATCTTTTTGAAGAAACTGTAATCTAGTCTAAATTCTTAATCTTTTTTATTAAGTCAGTGGTCGAAACTCCTTTAACCAATTTAATAGTTTTTACCTGTCCGCCCTTGGAAAGAACTTGTCTAGAACCAGCAATATCTTTCACTTTATAGTCCTTACCTTTCACCAAGACATCTGGCTCTAATTCTTTAATTAGCTTCAATGGGGTATCTTCAGTAAATGAAGTCACCCAATCCACTGAATCAAGAGCAGCTATCTGTTTCGCTCTATCATTTAATTTATTTATAGGTCTTTTAGCTCCTTTTAATTTCTTTACGGATTTATCTGAATTTAAAGCAACAACTAATCGATCACCTAACTTTTTAGCTTCTTCAAGGTAACTGATGTGACCAACATGAAGCAAATCAAAACAACCATTAGTAAATACAATTGTTTTCGAATCCTTTCTTGCTTCTTTAACCAAACCTTTCACTTCGCTTTTGGACAGAACTGAATCTTTAGAATTTAGACTGACACTTAATTCAGCTAGAGAAGGAGAAGCCGTTCCAGATTTCCCCACCACAATACCAGCAGCAACGTTTGCTAATCTAACAGAATCTCCAAGCGCTAAACCACTTGCAAGACCCGAAGCTAAGCTCGCAATTACTGTATCACCTGCTCCAGAGACATCGAAAACATCTTTTGCCTCTGTGGGGAAATCAGTCCTGACTGCTTTCCCTCTGTTTTTTTCAAACAGAGTCATCCCTTCTTGGCCGCGAGTGATTAGAAGCACATTGAGACTAAGTTTCTTAATTAATTCATTCGCTTTGTTATTTAAATCTTTTTCATTGTCTACTTTCCCCACAACATTAGAAAACTCTATGAAGTTAGGTGTAATGGCATAGGCTCCTTTGTATTTATTGAAGTCGTCTCCTTTCGGATCAATAAAAACATTTATTTTCTTTCTTTTAGCCATCTTTATTAACATAGGAACATCCAATAAAGTACCCTTACCATAATCTGAAAGTATTACTGCATTCACCTTGCTGAGTTTCTTAGAGAAATTTACTTTGATGGAAGACCATTCTTCTTTATTAAAGTTTTCTTCTCGATCAATACGAAGAAGTTGTTGTTGGCCAGCTGATAAGCGAAGCTTATTCACTGTTGTTTTGTCAGATACAACTAAAGAAGATCTTATGTCATGCTGTTTGAGTAAGTTTCTAACCTCTTTTCCAGAATCATCTCTACCAATTACCCCCATAAGTTCAACTTTCGAACCTAAGGATTTAACATTGGAAGCCACATTTGAGGCTCCTCCCAGTCTTAATTCTCTTCTTTCGGGTTTTAAGACAGGTACCGGGGCTTCTGGAGAAACACGATCAACCGTTCCCTTTACATACTCATCCAGGATGATGTCACCCAAAATCAATATTTTTCCTCTTTTTAGTTGTTGAAGATCCATAATTAAATTATTTACTCATGAAATGGTGGATACGGTCAATTAACTCGCCTCCTTCTTCCATGGGTAAAGAGTGAGTGGCTTCAGGGAAAATGTCTATATTCCAATCTCCTTTAAGTTTTTCTATAGCTTTTCTGGCACTGGGGGTAAAGGTCGAGCGAACATCACCACACAAAATATAACCAGGTAAGTTTAATTCCTTCAGATAAGGCCAGGAATCCATATCAGAAGCCATGAAAGTTCTGCTTTCCCAAAGAGGTGAACAACTTAGCTCAACTTCAGTCTCATTAATTGGTCTGGTACCACCTTCAACATAATCCTGAATTAAAGATCTATCCCAAGTAGAAAAAACACCTCTCCCATAATAAGAATCGACCATCTCTTGTTGGCTTTCAAAGATTGATCTTCGTTTGGCAGCTAGTTCTACTAGCTCAACTTTATTCCTTTGGCCAATAGATCGCATGAAGCGGTATTTGAAACATTCAAAAGGACCATACAGCACTGGCTCTAACATAATTAACTTTTTAACTTTTTGTTGTCTTAAGCTAGATAATTTAGCAGCAATAATGGATCCCATGCTGTGTCCAGCACAAAACAAAGGTCCTTCTAATTTATCAGTAATCTCTAAAGCATCTCTCAAATAAAGTGACCAATCAGTTAGCTTTTCGGGTTCAGCTTTTGCTGTCGAGAGTCCGTGTCCTCTTTGATCTAGGGATATAAAGTTCATGGAACTTTGAAATCTTTGATCCAAACCCTCTATTAGCTGCCAGTAAGTTTGTCCGTTAAAACCTGTAGCATGAAAAAAGATAAAAGTTGGGGCTGCCACTTCCAATGGGCGTGAGGAAATGTAAGAAAATTCTTCACCAGAATTGTTTGTTAATACACTACGAATCATAAATGACATCGCATCCTCTCATATTTTTGGTAGCATTTCCCTTAATTGACTAATGAAATTAGGAATAGAACCAGATCAAGTTAAAGGATTCCTTGATAAAGAAGAAGGAAAATCCTTATATGAGTATGCAAAACTTTATTCCCAAAAGGGTAATTGTTTGGAAGTAGGGAGTTATTGTGGAAAATCAGCTATTTATATAGGAGCTGCGGTCAAAGGAAGTAAACAAAAGCTTTTTTCTATAGACCATCATAAGGGTTCAGAGGAACAACAGCCAGGTGAAGAGTTCTTTGATCCAGAACTTTTAGATGAGTCTAAACAAAGCATAAATACCTTGCCGTTCTTTTTAGACACAATAGATAAGGCAGGGCTGAATAATATTGTAATTCCAATCATATCAACTTCTGTTGAAGCGAGTGAAGTTTGGTCCGAACCTCTTGCTATGATATTCATTGACGGAGGTCACTCTGAAAAAGCTGCTAACAATGATTATGATGTCTGGAGTCCTCATTTAATGCAAGGAGGGTTATTGGCTATTCACGATGTGTTCCCAAATCCAAAAGATGGTGGGAGACCCCCGTTTAACATTTATACAAAAGCATTAGAAAGTGGTTTATTTAAAGAATTAAAGATGATCAAATCTTTAGCTTTATTAGAAAAACTGTAGAAATATGTTCCCAAAGTTTAATTTCTCTCTACTTCTTATTTTTTATTTCATAATGCTTCCAAGTTTTTTAGCTTCGGAAGAAATAAAACTACTCACCTACAACACACATGGATTGCCAGCAATATTTTCTGGTGATGACCCAGATAAACGTTTTCCTTTGATTGCAAAACAAATCAATCGATATCAAATTTCTCTTCTTCAAGAAGATTTTGCTCATCACGAAGTTTTACTAAACGGTCTAGAAGATGGAGCTATTGCTATAAGAGGAAATAAAAACCAATCTAATTTTTGCCTCTTCTGTTCTGGGTCTGGGTTAACCACCATTTCTAATTTAGGAAAAGATTGGGAATTAAAATTTTACAACGAAGCTTTCAATACCTGTTCTGGTTGGTTGGGTAAGTTAAATGACTGCTTTGCTTCAAAAGGCTTTCAATTGATAAGTGTAAAGTCTCCAGCTGGGAAAGAATTCTTCATCATAAACACTCATTTAGATGCTGGAAGAGATAATTCAGACAGGAAAGCTAGAGAGAGCCAACTCAATCAGATATTGACTAAAGTGAAACAAGAATTAAGCGGGGAAGCACTTATTCTGGCTGGTGATCTAAACCTCAATTGGAATGATGACCAAGATAGGCTGTTGCTAGAAAATTTTAAAAGCAACTTAGGACTCTTAGATCCAATTAATGGAGTCCAAGTTGAATCAGGCTGGTCCATCATTGACTACATTCTTTATCGTAATAGCGAAAAAACTTCATTTGATGTAATAAAAAAAGGTCAAGATATAAAGTTTCTAACAGAAAAAGGGCCTTTAAGTGACCACCCTGCTCTTTATTTAAAACTGAAGATAAATTAAGTTTTTATATTCCTAATTTAAGTCTTGTAATTACTAGAGGTAACTGGCTATGCCCTTGAAAAGGTTCGGTTCCAATATAGAAGACAGGAGTAACATTCACAGCCTTAGAATCTATATCATTGCGCACTTCTTCTAAGTGCTGAAGGCCAAGGCCTTCCGAATATTCCTTCCACCCTTCAATAGATAATCCCTGTTCAATTATTATCTCTTCAATATCATTAGAAGTAGCTATGGAACCTGAGTCTTTCCATATATGATGAAAAACCCTAGTTACATAGGAGTCAACAGAATCACTTCCGGCTTTAAATTTTTTTTGAAGCCACAACAAGCCCATGTCAGCAAACTTACAATCCCTCTCAATGTAAATATCTCTTAGATGATGCGGTGCATATCTTTGAATATCATTGGCAATGTATTCACCCCGGATTCTTCTGTGTTTAGTTCCTCTATCTTCTTTTGAAGATTCTTTATCTGGGGCTTTTAGTAGTTTACTGGAAAACGGTTTCCAGTTGATGGAAATTCCCTCTTTTTTGACAGCTTTTATGGACTCTAAAGCAACGTAACTATGGGCACTATTAAAATCAAAAAAAGTTATTAACTCAGGAGTACCAGATCGCAATCTGGTTTCTTCAAGTTGATCAGTAGCAGACTTTGATAAAACCTGTTCATCTAATTGTCTGGGCAAATTGTATGCTGTGGTAGGAGCTTCACCATTGCGTTCGCTCAATAACCAAGTGATACGAGGAAGATGTTCGCGACCAAAAAATTTTTCATGCTTTGGATCGTTAACTGATTCATTGGGTAAAATATAAGTTGGAACTCCATATACTCCTGCATCAAATGCTAATTTTTGAAGCTTCTCGTTAAGAGAGAACCCTTTTCCTTTAATGTAATCTAAGAAACCTTCTGTGGGAGCTCCTATCCCCTCAAGAACGTTTAGGATTGCAGATGGATCTTCAACGTCCAACTCTCTTTTCCAAAAGGGGTCGTAAATGGAGTCAATGTATCGCTCAAGGAGACTCCCGGCTTGGCATTGATCTACTAGGTCTGAGAATCTTTTCACCCACAACATTCCTATTGAAGGTAAGTCAGTGTTCCAGATTTTTATTGTTCCTCTGACAGTCATGCCACTTAAATTAGCATATCGACGACAGTCAAAATAGGCATACTTTACTCCTGACCATTGCTCTTCCGTTCTATTCTGTTTTGAAACTCTTTTGCCTCCTTCATCTAATTTAGCTGAACCCAGATAACTAGGGATGTCCAAAACAAAAGGGCGCCAATCTGCTATAACATTCAATTTAGAAAGCATCTCTCGGGTGGGGGCTACTGATAAGTAGGCGTATGGACTTTTGAAATCAATATAAATAATCAGAGGGGCTTCCGATTCAAGTGGCTTAATATTTTCTTCATCAATCACTGAATTGCCAGATTGAGTGCACATCAATCTCCTCTCTTTTTAATGATAAAGTGAAGAATTTACCTTTTAACCAACTCTCATATTGATTGGTTAAAAAATCACTATCAGCTCTTCCTCCATTACCTCCAGCAATAACAAATTTTGCATTTAATGGATCAGCAAGATCTACAACCAGTCGATAAGCTGGACCGTGAAAAACTCTATAAGGAATTTTATCTTTGTCTACTCTCCCCGGCCCCTTGCCAAGATGCATGGCCATTCCCAGAGTTGTTGGGCTACCACCAATTTCATCTGGTCCTAGAGTTAATTTTTTCCATTCCGGGTGTTTACGAAGACTGTGCCAAAACTCAATCTTATGTAAATCACCCCAACGCCACTTAGTTGGATCATCTCCTAAAGATAACCTGACTCTGTTCATAATAGATTTCATTTCTTCATAAATTAAATCCTTTAATTCCCTTTCGTGTTGTTTCCAAGGTGAATTTGAATTTCTAAAAGAACCAATGTCAAAAAGATTGAGTCCAGGAGCTCCCAAAGGTAAAACCTTAAAGAATTCATCATTTAATATTTCTCTCATATATTTGCGTTGCCAGAAAGAGTCCACGAAAGGGTAGTAAATACATGCTCCAATAGCTTCTTTATCAGCACGATAATCCCATTCCCTAAGTAATATTGATGCCAATTTGATATCTTCATCTTCACTCTCATCTAATATCGCAAGTAAGTCAGGAAGAATTTTCTGTGCTCTCTTATCCAATAAATCTAACTGCATCTCACAAAAGTCTTTAATGGTAAATTTTTCTTTCTGCTCAAGTAGCTCGGTTATTCGATCTGCCCTAGCACTATGGGTTGGAAAATTATGCACGTAAAATTCTCCATTTTCTCCCATAGTGTCGTTATTAGCAGTTAGCGTAAAACCAGAAGCTGGATTTTTTTCTACTTTTAACTGTTGAGGTTTAGCTAGTGGAAATTTATATTTTTCTTCCCAACCCGATAAAGGGACACTACCTGTTACACCTTTTCTATTTGGAGTTGTGGTCGCAATATATCTTTCTAATTGATCCTCCTTATCTACACATATTATGTTGTTCACTAGTGGGCATATTTCATTTTCAAATAAAAGGTCACCGAATTCGTGAGCTGATCTAGCAGTCGGCAATAAGGCCAAAGCACCGGCTGAAGTTGGCTTATCCATCAAGGACCAATACAGGCTGGTTTGATATTTACTTTCTATTCCTTTAGACATACCCATTTCTTCTAAAAAAGGTTCTAAAAGAACACCGTGGTCGGTCTTTTTTATATGCACTTCTTTGCTAGATTGACCCTTAACTTTAATGGTCTCAATTTCATTGATTAAAGGCGTGAAACCGGTATGAGTTCTGCTCTCATTATCTTTAATCTCTTCAATAAACAAATCATAACAGTCCACAAAACCTGTAGTGAGCCCCCAAGCTATATCGTTTGTGTAACCCATCATAAAGTAAGGCACGCCTGGAAATGCTGCCCCAAAAGCATTCCAAGAACCTGCGTTTAAATGAACGTAGAAAAAGGTATTTGGGATCGTAAATGGTTGATGAGGGTCGGTGGCCAGTATGGGTTTACCCGACTCGGATAATTCACCTGTAACAGCCCAGTTATTACTTCCAGAAAAGGAAGGAATATTTAGTATGGGATAAGCCAGGTTAATCATTGAAGGGTCAAGTGTCTGTAAAGGTTCTTTTAATTCTTCAATCAAAGTCCTGTCTTCATCAGAGAAATGTAAGACGTGATCAGAAAAATAATCCACACCATGGGTAGCCATTAAACGCCCTAACACCATCTTTTCAGTCCAGCTCTTATGCTGGAACCAGGAAGTAAAGCGATATCTAGCAGCTATGTCAGATCTTTTAAATTCTCTAGGCTCTGCTTGAGCATGCTTAAACTCAGGAGGAATTTCTTCTAAAGATCTTACATAACTATTAAGCCCTTCTAGATAAGCATCTGCAATCCAATCCCCTTCACTTTTAGGGAGATCATTGTGACCTCCGTGTACATTGAATGCTCTTTGAAAAGCATCTTGAATTACAAACCTTTCACCTAATAAAGCTGCTGCCTCACCATTTGCATAAGCACAACTTAAATGAATCTGCCAAAGTCTTTCGTAACCTGCGGCATAGCCCATTCCTCGATAAGCATCCGAAACTGTAGAAGCAAATACATGCGGTATTCCCAAATTATCCCAGATGATTTCAAAAGGGGCATCGGATTCTTCAAGTTTGAACTTCAACTTAGACCTTCACCCTAATTTTTATTACTACCCATCTTTATCTTCCTTTTTTTAGAAAAGATATGCGAACCTGAACCTTGAGTTGGAGTAAAGTCTCTGGTTGGGGTGAAATCTCTGGTTGGAGTAAAGTCTCTGGTTGGGGTGAAATCTCTGGTTGGAGTGAAGTCCCTTGTTGGCGTGAAGTCTTTAGGCTTGTATTCCTTAGGTCTAATTGATATGAGTTGATAAATAAGATCTTCGAAACTATCTAGAGCTCCTTTAATGAAATCTTGGGCTTTTTTTGATTTTTCATTAACACTTCTTTCAACTTCATCAGCGACTGAATTAGATGAACTGTGTTTCTCCTTATTCATTTTTCTACAAAAGTTTATTGTGCCTTAGCCAATGAAAACATAACTTAGTTGCCTCTTCTAAGTGACTCTTTTGACCAAAGTAATAATGATTAGCTCCTTTAACAATATGTATTTTCTTATTTTCATGAGAAATCGAATCAAAAAGTCTTTTGTTGTGACTAGGGGGACAGGCGTCATCGGCTGAATTACCTAGAACTAAAATAGGTTTACTTATTTTAGCTGCGCACTTCTCACCATCGGCTTCACTCAGTTCATAGGACCATTGGGAAAGCCAACTTCTTACACTAGTAAATCTAGCAATGCCTATGGGACTGTCATTAACGACTTTAGGGTCTCCTAAATAACACCAACCTGGTTTTCTGTCATTAGGTTCTATAGTAGAGTCTAACCATCTTGGATCTGCCATCGTGCCATGAACAACAAATCCATACTCTTTGGTTGGATCTCCTTTAAAGCTTTCCAACTTTTCTTTAACCCATTCGGTTATCTTATTATTCCGTTCAATTTGTTTTTTTCTAAATCGCTCTAAAAACTCTTTGGTATATGGAGGTTGGTTGGGGTTTTCAGGATCGTAAAGATTTAATTCCTTATCCCTTAGCTCAGGATTTTCTTCATCTAAAATGGAAGGGTCCAGCCATTCAGTTAAGGTAGTGGCTCTACTGCAATGCGAGGCCAACAACATCACCGCATCACACGGCAATAAATCAGCTGTAGTTAAGTCAGGGGGATCGCCAGCTGGGGTGTGCTTTAAAGTAGGTTTTTCTGCTTGGGACTGATAAAACAAGGACAGTGATCCTCCTCCGCTCCAGCCTCCAAGGATGACTTTCTTATACCCTAATCTTTCTTTGGCTTCCCTAACACAAGCTCCCAAGTCCATTACGACTTTCTCCATGATGAGTCCACTATCAACACCGCGATACCTGCTATTGCAATAAATCACAGGTATGCCACTTCGGGCCAAAGCTGTTGGCATAGGTAAATAAGCTCCCCCAGCGCCTGCCGGGTGCATAAACAAGATTACCGAATCGGTTGCTGGCTTCTCAGGAATTAGGTGATGTGCTTCTAAAAAAACAAGATCTTCAGCTCCTGCATAAGTGTCCTTATAGGCTGATTTTTCTTCATAAACTATTGCAATGGGCTTCCTTTCATAACTCCCAAGTTCCGTCATATAGCACCTGACATCTTTAATCGCTTCATTAGTTCCATAGTATCAAGACTTCTCTCATCAAGCTTTTCTGCTCCAACTTTTGCTTCTTTCTTTTGTCTAGTTTTCTTTGTCCATCGTTTAATATTTTCATGAGCTTCTCTGTTGTCTTTCTCCATAATTTGATCGTAATCTTTATCTCGGCAGGTTATTTCCAAAGCTAAACCATTAGGATCAAAAAAGTAGATTGAATGGACAAACTCATGGTTTATTGGGTCTGAGGCCCACCCTATTTTTTTATTTAAATGTTGTTTCCAAGCATCCAATTCTTCTAGAGTATCAACTTCAAAAGCAATATGTTGATCAAAACCATTTGTATATTTAAATTTTTCTTCATTGGCTTCGTCTGGAATGTCAAAGAAAGCGACGTGATCTCCGTTCCCCATTTCAAAAAATAAGTGCATGTATTCCAAGGGCTCTCCTGAACCTGGAGAAGATTCAAAATCTAAAGCTGCTACGAGCTTAAAACCCATCACATCTTCATAAAACCACCTAGTCTGCTCTGCATCTCGGCAAAGAAAGGCTTGGTGATGAATATTTTTAGGTCTTTCTAGTTTTTCCATTATTCGCTCCAATCTCTTATAAATAATTCACTTCCATCCGTGAATTTATACAAAGTATCGGCTGCTAGCAATACTGCTGCTGCAGTCCAAGTGGGTTTCTCGATTGGCCAAAAGGCTTTATCTGGATAAACATACCCCGTCCAATAAAGATTATCCTTGGAGTCCTTCCATTGGTGTAGCCAAGAGAATATTTCTTTCGCTCTATCTAGCTTACCCATAGCGGCTAAAGCCATTACCAGTTCTGAACTCTCAGCTATAGTTACCCAAGGTTCTTCTACCACACACTTACAACCCATCCCGTCAACAATAAACTCTTTTTCTCGATTCTCAAATCTTTCTTCTGCAGGTTTTCCGGTAAAAACTCTACAAAGAATTGGATAATACCAATCCATGCTGTACCTATCTTTACTTTTCCAACCCCTATCAAACCGCTCAGGTTTTTTAATTAAAGCCTGCTTCAAAGAATTCATAATCTCTTTCAAATTTGATGGATCTTTATTTAGTAGACTCTTTATTGAGTAAAAGCAATCAAAACTTTTGTAAATTGAACTGCAACCAGTAACCAGAGAGTCGTCCAATTTCGACCCCTCTTCATTCAAAGCCCAAAGAACGTCGCCATGTTCAGTTTGCATGGACTCTACAAACAGCATTGCTTTATTAAGAACGGGAAACAGCTCTTCTAGGAATTCCTTATCTTGAGTAATCAAATAATAATGCCAAAGACCCACAGCAAGATAAGCAGCAAAATTTGTTTCGATTCTTTTCTTGGTTGGTACACCGGATTTATACTCGGAGTACCATCCTCCTTCTTTTACTTGATTTCGTTGCATCCATCTATAAGCCATACGTGCAGCGCTCTCTTCGCCAGCAACTGTAAGAGCCATGGCGCTTTCAACATGATCCCAAGGGTCAAGTTTTGCGTTTTTTTCCCAACAAATAGCTCCATCTTTAGATTGGATTTCCAAAATAAAGTTAATGGAATCTTTGTAGTATTTAATATCCTCTATCTCTTTCATTAATCCTTAATAAAATACATTACTAAACTTTTTCCTATAAAAGGCTTTAACAGAAACTCTAAAAGCCTAGTAATAAAAGGATTTTTCATTAAATCCCAAACCAAGAATTCATGATATTTTTTTACCACCCAATGTTCTTCCTCTCTGTCCCAAAATAAACACTTTAACCACCAGTATGGTGAGTGGAGAGCGTGAGCCCAATGGAAAGACTGATAACTAACTGACTCTTGAAGAATCAATTGCCTTAATTGCTTATGTCTAAATATCCTTACATGACCACCAGGGGTTTTAGAATAACTTGGGCTCAGTTTCCAACAAATTAGCTCCGGCAAAAATCTAGGTACACTAACCGCCAATACCCCTCCAGGTTTGAGGACGCGTACAATCTCTGTGACAGCTGACTCCAGAGTATCTAAATGCTCCAGAACTTCAGAACAGATAACAGCATCGAAACTATTATCTTCAAACGGTAATTGGTGGATATTTCCAGCTCCAAAATTACAGGAAGCTTGATTGCATTCAGAAATTGAAAAATCTTTAATGCGATTTTTGGCGGTTTTCATATCCTTTATGGATAAATCCATACCAATCACATTTATTTCTCTATCTATGTAAAGTCCTAAGCTGTGACGCCCCTCTCCACAGCCTATATCCAAAACCCTAGCGTTTGGTTGGATATTTAATTGATCAAAATTGATGGTTTGCATGATGTTTAATTCTTGAACTCACTTATAGCTTTAGAGTATATAACTTCATAGCCTTCAGCAGCCCTTAACCAGCTGAACTCTTCCTCCATCCTTTTTCTTCCAGACTTAGATAAGGTTAGTTGCTTATCTTTATCAGAAAAAAGATTAATTACTGCATTTTCAATTGACTTAGAAGACGCAGGTTTGATGATAACAGCTTCTTTTCCGATAACTTCTTTTAAGCCTCCAGACTCAGTGGATACAAGAGGTAGACCGCAGGCCATGGCTTCACCGGCGCCAAAACCAAAGCCTTCATACAAAGAGGGAATGACGCTTATCTGAGAAGAAGAGTAAAGATTTACAACTTCAGATTGCGTTAGACCTGAATAGAAGGAGATTCTGTCTTGCATATTCAATTCAGAAACTAAACTTAATATTTCCCCTTCTTTTTTGGCTTTACCTAGAACAACTAAATGAGCTTTGGGTACTTCTTTAATTATTTCAGGCATGGCTTCAATGAGGAACCTTAGGCCTTTCAAAGGCACATCAGCACTTGCAGTAGTTATAATTCGAAAAGGCTTAACTTCTTCAGCTTCATTTCGACTAAATGTTTCTAGATCTATTCCGTTCAAAACTACATCTACGTTTTCTTCCTTTACTTTAAATTCTTCAATGACATCTTTTTTTGACTGATCTGAAGGACAGATAATCTTATTGAGTTTAGGTGCTACTTTTTTCTGCATTCTTAAAAAGGAATGCCATCTATTTGTAGAAAGCTTTTCTTTCCAATTGGTTGCCGCTTCCAACTCTAACTGATGGTCTCGGGTTATCGGGTGATGAATCGTTGTGACTAGAGGTGATTTATGTTGAATATCTAATAATCCATAGCTAAGTGACTGATTATCATGAATAAGATCATATTTAGTTGAAGTGGTTTTAAGGTAATTACTAACTCTTTTTCCAAAGGTATAGGGCTCTGGAAATCCACCAGAAAGTACACCAAGCCACTCAATCAGATCGGTTTTATTTGACAAGAATCTAAGCTTAAAAGACCTTAGCCTTAAATTATCTTCTAGTTCAAATAGATCTAGGCTGGGTATTTTGATTAGGTTAACGCTTGCGTTTACTTCTGGGTATGGAGGACCTGAAATTACATCAACATCATGTCCCAATTTGACTAAAGAATAACTAAGATGTTTGATGTAAATTCCCTGACCTCCAGAGAATGGGTTACTGCGATAACTCAAAAGTCCTATTTTCATTTAAACTAATTAAGTCGCCTTTTTAAGGAGCTAGTAATATTTGAGTAGGTTTTAAGACTTGTTTGAATTCTTTTTTGGTCCTTTATAAGTCTATTGTGATTTTGGTACCTAAAAAAACTTCTCTTTGCTATATCCAAATCTAAAACAATTAACCTTCCTTGGTTTATAAAGAAGTTAGAACTTTTTGCATCCCCATGATTAAAACCTATCCATTTCAATCTTTTGAAAAACGAAACTAGTCTGTTTGGAATAAGAAATATATTCTGTGTTTCTATCCCGTGCTTGTCCAGTCTTTCACCCTGTATGACAGAAGAGATCAAGTAAGACTCGGTTGTACCAAAAACATTAAATTTTTCTATTACACACACAATATTTAATGTATTTATTCCTGCTGCGTTATACCAATGAGAAGCCTTCCATGCTGTAAGAGCTCTTGTCTGACTAAATAATTTCCTCAAATTATGCAGCCATCCTTTCGTTTGATATTTTTTAATAATAAAAGCTTTATCCTTGAAATTAACACTGACTATTTTATGACCTACTTCATCCTTTATTATGTCGCCCGATTTCATAAAAGAATCTATTCCATTTACTAGTTCTTCATAATGCTCTGGCATTTCCTTAATCCTAACTATCCATCTAACTTGGTCTTTACTACCCCTAGAATATTCTGTATCTAGTTTCTGTTCTTGAGGCAGAGAAATATCTATTTCTTTTAAAATTGGCTTCATAAACATTTTAAAAGCTCTGTTTCTGCAACTATTTAAGAAATCAGAACGAACAGTCAAAACCTCTTTTAGAGAACAATTAAGATAAGTGATCATAAATCTATAAAAATCATTTTCATTTAGACCATAACCCAATGCTGAATGGATCAGACCTCCTATATCTTTAGAAGCCCATCTTAAAGGTACAATAGATCTTAATTGAGCCCTGTGTAGGTCAATTAAGTAAATCTTTTTTTCAGCATCCATATCTTTATCAACATGGAAGTGGCAAAGGTAAAAATCCCTATGATTTATTCCGCTGTTGTGTAAATTCCGTGAAATTAAAGCTACCTTTTCTATAAATCGCTTTTTTATTGTGAAGTCTAATTTTTGAAAACTTTTCTTTTTTAAAGCATCTTCAAGTGAAATAGTATCGATTAATGCTTTAGTTATTAAAAAAGATCTCATGTTTGCAGGATTGATACCAACACTGAAATACCCAACTGGCTCTGGGCAATCAATTCCTAAAGACTTTAATTTATTTAAAGCCTTCCATTCTGGATATGCCCCCAAAGTTGGAGATCTCAACTTTAAAATATTCTTAATTATTTCTTTCCAACCAACTCCGTAATGAAGTTTTATGAAATATCTATTCCCTTCAAAGACAAACTCTTTAGTTATTCGATTGGCAGTTTGTCTAAAAACTTTACCCTCGATATCTTCGGCAATAGAAAAAACGTCTCCTGAAGAGAACAGACCTTTTACTTCCTCGCTCAGAAAAATATTTTCTTTCAACAAAATACCTCTAAAAAATTTAATTTTAGCTTTTATTAAGAAGTTAATCCGCTTTTACTCGTTAAGAGAAATTAAGATTCAGATTCTAGAAGAGCCTCTAAGACTTCAGGTGGCTTAATATCAATTAAGCTTTGATGATATCCTCCTTCTAAACTTCCCTGCCTAATCTTTGTATAACCTTTAGCTTTTCTAATTATTTTAGCTTTCGGGCTTAAGGGTGGAGTGAAATTGGGTGAAGTGGGTCCAAAAAGTGCAAGTAAAGGAACTTGAACAGAAGCAGCAATATGCATTAAGCCTGAGTCGTTGGTCAAAACAAGTTGTGAGCTAGCAAGTAGATCAACCACATCTTCGAGCTTTGTTTTTCCTATTAGATTAAAGAAATTTAAATTCTTATTAACTGATTCTGTTATTTCTTTTCCAACTGATACATCGTTCTCTGAACCTAGAAGAATAACTTGCCAATCTTTCTTTAAATAAGCATTTGCAACTTGCGCGAAGTTACTAGCTGGCCACCTTTTAGCAGGTCCGAATTCTGCACCAGGGCATAGACAAATCAATGGTGTATCAATTTTTATAGAATATTTTTTAATTAGCTGTAATAAATTTTCTTCATCTACTCTGAGTTCTGGTAAAGGAATGTCTGAAGGAAGACTTGATCCTTTATCTAAAGCTAAAGCTACAAATCTATCCACCATCCTGGGGTATGCTTTCTTATCAAGGACCCTTAAGTCGTTGATTAAAAAGTATCTCATCTCTCCTCTCCAACCAGTCCTAATAGAAGCTTTTGAAAAGTAAGGAATTAATGAAGATTTTAAAGAGTTCGGTAAAACTATAATTTGATCGTAATTTCTGCTTACTAAAGATTTTCCAAATTCATATCTTTCTTTGAGTTTAATTTGTCCGTGGATGAAAGGAAGAGTAATTACTTCAGACACTTCGTCCATTCTTTTGAACACTTTTGTAGTCCATTCTGGCGATAGGATGTCTATTTCAGCTTCATTTCTTATGGAATGTATTACTTTGAGAAGGCTTTGTGATATGACAGCATCTCCGACCCAAGAAGGCCCTATAATCAATATCTTCATTCTAAAAACTTTTAACTTTCTATAGGTGTAAGCCAGTTTTGATTTTCTGACCGCTTTCCCCTGACTTGATCTAAGAATGTCTTTTGTAATTTCTCAGTAACAGGTCCTCTCAAGCCATCAGCTATACTCTTTTTGTCAATTGAATTGATGGGCACTAACTCAACAGCAGTTCCTGTAAAGAATGCCTCATCTGCTTCTAATACTTCTTCTAATTGAATCTTTTTTTCTTCAAATTCAATGCCCATTTCTTCAGCAAGATGAATTATAGTTTTTCTAGTTATACCATCTAAACAAGCTTCTAAATCTGGACTGTATAATTTTCCGTCTTTAACCATAAAAAAGTTTTCACCACTTCCTTCCGCTACAAAACCTTCCGTATCAAGCATAAGAGTTTCATCAAAACCCTCCTCTAAAGCTTCATTAAGAGCAACTGTAGATTGAACATAATTACCGTTAACCTTTGCATTGGCCACTTCATTTCTCACTTGTCTTTTAAAGGAGGAAACCTTGACGCTTATTCCCTTCTCTTGTGCTTCAGGCTCCATGTAAGAAGGCCATTCCCAGGCAGCAATAATAGTGTGAATACTTAAGGCATCAAACCTAATACCTAGGCCTTCGGATCCATAAAAACACATAGGCCTTATATAAGATTCCTCTAAGTTGTTGATGGAAACCACTTTCTTTTGAGCCTCTATCAGATCTTGCGGACTAAAGGGTACTTTCATACCAATAGTTTTTGCTGATCTGAACAGTCTTTCCGTATGATCATGAAGACGGAATATGCTAGTACCATTTGGAGTTGAATAAGCCCTTACCCCCTCAAAAACACCTAGACCGTAATGTAAGGTGTAGGTTAAGACATGAGTCTTGGCTTCCTTCCAGTCGACTATATTTCCATCAAACCAGATATGACCATCTAATTCAGATAAGTTCATTATTCTCTATTTATCTCTTAAAAATCTATTATCGCATGTTAAAAGTCTGCAAAATTATATAATAACTACTTATCAAGGGTCCCCTTATCAAATGAATTTGAATAAAAATATATTTAGGGCTTATGACATAAGAGGAATAGCTTACGAAGAACTATCAGAGGAAATAGTGCCTTTTATAGGAAAAGCATTAGGTACAAATTCAATTAGATCTGGCCAAGACTCGTTGATCGTAGCTAGAGATGGTAGAAATTCAAGTCCTGACCTCCTTAAGTGGATTACAAAAGGAATTAAGGCTTCAGGCTGTAATGTTATCGATATAGGTATAGCGCCTACTCCAGTTCTCTATTTCGCAACCCATAAGCTATCTAGCCCTAATGGGATTATGATTACCGGAAGTCACAACCCAGGTAACTACAATGGATTCAAAATTGTTGAGAATAAAAAAACTCTATCTGGGGAAGCAATCCAGAAAATAAAAGAAATGATTCTTGATGAGGATTTTTTAGATGGCAATGGGACAAAAAGTACCTTTGATATTAAGGCAGACTACATGAGATTTATATTTAAGGATTTAAAGCTTAAAAGACCAATAAGGATAGGAATAGATTGCGGCAATGGAGCAGCTAGTGTGATAGCAGAGCAAGTCTATAAAGGACTAGGTTGTGAAGTCTTTCCTCTGTTTTCTGAGCTTGATGGAAACTTTCCTAACCATCACCCTGATCCCTCTAAAGCAGAAAACCTTGAGGATTTAAAAAAACTTGTATTAGACAACAACCTGGAAGTTGGCCTTGCTTTTGATGGTGATGCTGACAGACTGGGGGTAGTTTCAAAGAAAGGAGAAATGATTTTTCCAGATAAGCAGATGATTATTTTTTCTAATTCTATTCTTGATAATCAAAAGGGAAAAATTGTGTTTGATGTGAAATGTTCTAAGCTTCTTTCAGACTCAATTGAAAAAGCAGGTGGCACACCAATCATGTCTAAGACTGGCCACTCATATATCAAGGAATGCATTTATAGAGAAAATGCCTTGCTTGGAGGTGAGATGAGCGGTCATATTTTCTTTAATGATAGATGGCCAGGTTTTGATGATGGAATTTATGCTGGAGCAAGAATGTTAGAAATTATCTCAGAGACTAGCAAAGAAGAAGATATCTTTATTAATCTACCAGAACTGATTTCAACTCCTGAGATAAATATTGAAAGCTCAGATGAAGAAAAATTTGAAGTTGTAGAAGAATTTATATCTTTAGCAAAATACGAAAATTCAGAAACTATACTTATTGATGGTGCAAGAATAGAATTTGAGTTCGGTTGGGGTTTATTAAGGGCTTCAAATACTAGTCCAAATTTAGTTTTAAGATTTGAAGCTAATAACCAAAAAAATCTAGATCTTATCAAGAAGTTATTTAAAGAAACGCTCAAAAAAATTAACCCTAACTTAAGAAATTTTTAATCTATGTCTATAAATAAAGCTCAAGCACAAAACATAGCCTCAGTATTAAGTGAAGGCCTTCCATATATACAAAGATTCTTTGGCAAAACCATTGTCATTAAATATGGTGGTGCTGCTATGTCTAAAAAAACTTTGAAAGAGGGATTTGCAAGGGATATCGCTCTGATGAAGTTAGTTGGAATGAACCCCGTGATAGTTCATGGGGGAGGCCCACAGATTGGTAAAGAATTAAGTAGACAAGGAATTAAAACTTCTTTTATCTCTGGTTTTCGAATAACTGATTCAAAAACTATGAAAGTTGTAAAAAATATCTTAGGCAAAGAAATTAATAACGAGATTGTGGAATTAATAAAAAAGAATGGTGCAGCTGCATTTAGCATGTCTAGATTAAATAAAAAAATAATAAAAGCTTCTAAATTAAAGATAAAAGAAGCAAAGGACTTAGGTTTAGTTGGTAAAGTAGATTCTATAAAAAACCAGGAGATAAAAAGAAAAATAGCTAAAGGATATATTCCGGTTATCTCTCCTCTAGGATTTAACAGACAAGGTGCTTGCCTTAATATAAATGCAGATTTAGTTGCCGGGAAAATTGCATCTTCCCTTAAGTCTGAGAAATTAATTCTGCTGACAGATGTTGAGGGTATAAAAAATAAAAAGGGAACACTGATATCTAGGATGAATAAAAAAAGAGCTCTTTCTGCAGTATCTATAGGTGTAGTTGATGGTGGAATGAGGCCAAAACTTGAATCTTCTATAGAAGCAATATCTTCGGGGGTTAAATCGTGTCATATTATCGATGGAAGGTTACCTCATGCTGTATTATTAGAAGTATTAACGGACGAAGGGATAGGAACAATGATTTCTTCTGATCTTTGATTATGGAACAATTAAAACCAAGGCAATTAGACATAATGCAAAATTTGGCAAAAATGCTGCAAGCTAAGGGTCCGGTTAAAGTAACAACTGCTTCATTGGCTAATGAGTGTGGTATTACCGAAGCGGCTATATATCGTCATTTCCCAAGTAAAAGAAAAATTTATGAAGGGCTAGTTGATTTTTGTGAACAGAGCATATTTGATTTAATAGGGGACATAAATTCTACTGAAGAAGATTTTTTAACTAAAGTAACAAGGATAATGATCCTTTTGGTTTCGTTTAGTGAAAAAAACCCTGGTCTAGCTAGGCTTTTAACAAGAGAAGCCTTTTCCGTAGATGAGGCTAGTTTAGACAATAGGATTGGACAGATGTTTTCGAAAATAGAACTTCAGATAAAACAGAATCTTCAAAAATATGAACAGAAAACTAAAAAAAAATTAGTTCTAAGTTCTGCTTCTAGTGCGAACTTGCTTTTAGCTTTTGTTGAAGGTGAAATTCAACAGTTCGTAAGGTCTGGTTTTACTGTAAAGCCTTCTCAAAGGATCTCTGATCAAGCTAACTTCCTAACTCAATCTCTAATTAAATAGTCACCTAGGTAGTTGCTCCTCTAGGAAATACTCAAATATGGTATTTCTAGAATTACTAGATGACTTTAGTCCAGTCTTACGATCTATCTTTATACTGACTAAGCCTTCAGGCGGAAAGCCCGAATTTTTAGGTAAAAGATCTAAGTTTGGTTTCATAAAATCTATCCAGATAGGAAGGGCAGTAGAACTACCAAATTCTCTATTCCCTAAGCTTTTAGGTTGGTCAAACCCTACCCAAACACTAGTAACTAATGACTCATTAAATCCTGTAAACCAAGTGCTCTCTGCCTCATTGGTTGTACCTGTTTTTCCAGCCAAGTCTCCTCGCCCAAGTTCAGCTACCTTCCTTGCAGTTCCTCTTCTGGCAGCTTCTTGTAAAATATCCTTAACGATAAAGGCCACTCTAGGATCTATAACTTGTTTATATTCCTGCTGTTTATGTTCGAATATAACTTTTCCTGACCTTTCAGTAATTCTAGATATAAAAAAAGGTTCATTGAATCTTCCTCCATTAGCGAAAACACTATAAGCAGCAGCATTTTTTATGGGACTTAAAGTGGCTGTGCCCAGTGCAAGAGAGAGGTCTGAAGGCAAAGAATCTGTTACAAACCCAAAGTTAGCTGAGTAACGTTGCACTCTTTCAATACCAACTTCCCTTAATAACCTGATGGATACAAGATTCCTACTCTGCAGTAACCCCTCCCTTAATCTGGTAGGACCATAGAATCTTCCACTTGCATTACGAGGTCTCCATTTATCTTCAAGAGCCTTATCTTCAAATACAATTGGTGCATCATTTATTAAAGTCGAGGCTGTCAAACCAGAATCTAAGGCTGCAGCGTATAAAAAGGGCTTATAATTTGAACCAAGCAAAGGGGAAGATTGTGTCGCTCTGTTGTATTTACTGAGAAAGAAATCATAACCACCCACCAAAGCCTTAACTCCTCCATTTTCTGGATTTATCGCAACTAGAGACCCTTGAACTTCAGGAATCTGTGTTAAAGAAATCTTAGAATTAATTTTGTTTTTTTCCAACCAAATTAAATCACCTTCTTTTAAGATATCTGAATAAGCTTTTGGTTTTGGTCCTCTTTGATCTTCAGTTATGAATGGTCTTGCCCAACTTAAATTTGAAGTCCATTCCAATCTAAAAACCTTCCTATCACTGGATAGAGCTATTAATTTATCTTTTGATGATATTACAAAAGCTGGAAATTTATTATCAGTCGTAGTGATTTCATTTAAAAAGTTATAAACAAATTCTAATGGCTCGTCTTCAGGAACTTCCGATATACCTACTGGAAATATAGAACTTGAATTGATTAAGCGTAAGCGTATTCTTAAATCTTGATCAAAAAACGTTTCGGGAAATAAATCTTTACGGTTGAGAGGTTTCCTGAATCCGTGCCTTTTATCATAGGTTTCTAATCCATTTTTTAACGAAGAAACAGCGTAATTCTGCAATTTAGAATCCAAAGTAGTATAAACCTCTAGGCCCTCCTTATAGGCATCTAACCCATATTCTCGCACCATAAACCTCCTTATCGTCTCAGCTAAATAAGGTGCATTTACTTCTGATACCAAGCCATGATAAGTTGCAGAAATAGGAGCTTTTATGGCTAGCTTGTACTGCTCTTCATACAAATACCCTAAATCTAGCATTCTTGTTAGGATCCAATTCCTCCTGATCAGGGCTCTTCTGGGATTTGCGAGAGGATTCATCGAAGACGGAGCTTTTGGTAACCCAGCTATCATTGCCCATTGAGCGATATTTAGGTTTTCAATAGAAGTACCGTAATAAACCTCACTAGCGGAAGCTATTCCGTATGCTCTATTCCCTAAAAAAATTCTATTTACATAAAACTCAAATATTTCTTCTTTGGTATAAATGCTTTCTAGTCTATAAGCTAGGAAAATATCTTTTATCTTTCTAAATAGATTTATGTCTCTGCCAGTTAGATAGTTTCCTGCAACCTGCATAGTGATAGTGCTTCCTCCTCCTTGAACCTCCCCTGATATTATTAACCTAAATAAAGATCTTAGTAGGCCTGAATAACTTACCCCAGAATGGGAAAAGAATTCATCATCTTCAGCTGCTAGAACAGCTCTGACAAAATAAGGAGGTATATCATTGAAATTAACTGCTGACCTTCTCTTTTCTCCAAACTCGCCTATAAGCTTTTGATCTGAAGTAAATATTTTTAAAGGAATCTGTAATTCAATATCTCTAATCTCTTGGGCTTCTGGAAGCTTTTCTGAAACATATATACTTAAGCTGCTAATAAAAGCTAAACCCAAAGCAATAATTAGCAGCCCGGATCGTAAATAAAAATTATTTATAAATACTTTCATCAAACATCATCAATTGTATTCGACTCGACTATGGTAAAGATATAATAAACTCATGCGTATATTTATAGTGGGTCCCATGGCTTCAGGCAAGTCAACTTTAGGAAAAAGGCTAGCCGAAAAACTCAACTTAGATTTTATTGATACTGATAAAGAGGTTGAAAGGAAAGCAGGAGCAGAAATATCCTGGATATTTGAGGTGGAAGGAGAGGAAGGATTTAGAGAAAGAGAAAGCTCTTCCCTTAAAGAATCTATAGAAATGGAAAATGTAGTTATTTCTACTGGTGGTGGAATAATCATTAAGAAATTGAATAGGAGCTTAATGACTAAAAAAGGAAAAGTAGTTTATTTAAATATACCATTGAGTCTTCAAATAAAGAGAACTTCAAAAGATAAAAAAAGACCTCTACTGACTACAGGGGATAAAGAAGAAACCTTAAGATCTTTGATGAAAATAAGAAGTCCTCTATATGAAGAAGTAGCTGACATAACTATAGATCTACAAAAACAAAAAAACAGAAAACAGATAATTAATGAAATAATAGAAAAACTATAAGTTAAAAATGCGTTTAGAAACAGTCGAAGTATCATTAAGTGAGAATTCATACTCCATTGAAATAGGTCATAATATATTTTTGGAAGATTCGTTATGCCTTTTTGAGGAAACAAGAGAAGTTCTTCTGGTATATGACCAAAATGCTAACCACCTTCTAGAGAAGCTAGAGAACCTAATAAAACCATTAGCAAGTGATTACATCTCTATTGGCGTGGAAGCTTCTGAAGAAAATAAATCACAAAAGTCAGTAGATGCAATCCACAACCTCTTATTAGATAAGGGATTTAGTAGAAAATGCTTATTAATTGGTTTGGGTGGAGGCATTGTTTGCGATTTATGTGGATTTGCTGCCGCTACATACCAACGGGGGGTTGATTTCTTGCTCGTCCCAACAACCTTATTAGCCCAAGTTGATGCATCTGTGGGAGGTAAAACTGCAATCAATCATCCTATGGGAAAGAATATGATTGGATCTTTCCATCAACCCTCTAAAGTAATAATAGATACAAGCTTTCTCTCAACCCTGTCAACAAGGGAGATAAAATCAGGAATGGTTGAGATGATAAAACACGGAATAATCGAAAATGAGAACTATTTTACTTGGCTAGAAGAAAATATTGATGGAATTGCAGGTTTAAAAGAAAACTTAATAAATGAAGCTATAAAAACTTCTATTGAAATTAAATCTAATATTGTTTCACAAGATGAAAAAGAGTCAGGCATAAGAGCAATATTAAATTTTGGTCATACTTTTGGACATGGCCTTGAGTTAATAGGTGGTTATGAACAATATAACCATGGAGAAGCTGTGGCTTTAGGAATTTTATGTGCAGCAAAACTTTCTGAATTTTCGACAAACTTACCTACTAAAGACTCTAGAAGAATTAAATCAATTTTTAGCACAGCTGGAATTATTACATCCCCTTTATCTAAGATAGATCCAGAAGACCTTTATTCTGCCATGCAATCTGATAAAAAAAAGGAGGGAAATGAATTAAATTTCATTGTTTTAGATAAAATTGGGAGTGCAAAAAAGATAAAAGGCCTGAGTAAAGAAATCGTCTTAGAAGCCATTAAATCAAGCCTATCGTAAGCTTAATTTCCTTAAAATCAGTTAAGAAGGTAAAATTAAGTGTCTGCCTCGCGTTTTAACCAGAAATTGGTAAATTTTAAGCATTTTTTTGCTGTAGAATCTATCGCCCTTTAAAAAGATTGTTGGAAAATGGAAACTAAAGAATTACTAACATTTCCTAAGAAAACAGGACTTTATGATCCTGCCTATGAGAAGGATTCTTGTGGTGTTGGAATGGTAGCGAATATTAAAGGCAAGCCTTCCAGGGAGATAATGGAAGATGCCTATTTAGTTAATTCCAGAATGGATCACAGGGGCGGTTGTGGATTTGAAGAAAACACAGGAGATGGTGCGGGAATTCTGGTAGCCTTACCAGATAACTTCTTCCAAAAAATATCTAATGACATTGGGATAAATTTACCAAAAAAAGGTTCTTATGCGGTTGGTAATATATTTCTACCTCAAAATAAGAAAGAACAAGAAATATGTAAAAAAGAAATTCAAAAGGTAATAGATCTAGAGAATCAAATTTTATTGGGATGGAGACAAGTCCCAGTCGATCCTGACAAAGCTGATGTAGGACCAGCTGCAAGACTCTCTCAACCTACAATAGAACAAGTGTTTATAGAATCTTCTGATGGTATTGACCAAGAAGAGTTCGAAAGGAAACTTTACTTAATAAGAAAGCAGTTCAGTCGTAATCTGAGATCAAATAAAGACCTTTCCCAAGCTAACTTACTTTTTGCCTGCAGTCTTTCTTCTAAAGTTATTGTCTATAAAGGCATGCTCACCCCCTCACAACTTTTTCCTTTTTATCCTGATTTAGAACAAAAGAGTTTTGAAACTCACTTGGCAATGGTTCACTCAAGGTTTAGTACTAACACTTTTCCATCTTGGGATAGAGCTCAACCCAATAGATACATGTGCCATAACGGTGAGATAAATACCTTAAAAGGCAATGTAAATCTTATCAGTGCTAGACAAGGCGTAGCCAAAAGCAGTCTATTTGGAGATAAGCTTAAGAACTTATTTCCAGTAGCTGAACCTGATAGTTCTGATTCTGGAAATTTTGATAACATCCTTGAATTTCTAATGTTAACTGGAAGAACTTTACAGGAATCAGTAATGATGATGATTCCAGAAGCCTGGCAATCAAATCATCTTATGGACAAAGAAAAAAGAGCTTTCTATGAGTATTCTTCTTCTCTAATGGAGCCATGGGATGGTCCTGCATCAATAGTATTTACTGACGGAAATTATATAGGAGCAGTTCTAGATAGAAATGGTCTTAGGCCAAGTAGATATTATGTAACTAAGGATGACAAGGTAATAATGGCTTCCGAAGTTGGTGTTCTTCCTGTTGAGCCTAAAAATGTATTGATGAAAGGCAGGCTCCAGCCTGGAAAAATGTTTCTTATAGATTTTGAAGAAGGCAAGATGATTCCTGATGAAGAAATAAAAGCAAAAATATACAAAGCTAATCCATTTAAAAAGTGGATAGAAGATCAAGTAGTATCCCTTGAAGAAATAACAAATAAAGAAGCCTCTAGTCCTGAACTATCTAAAGACTTAATTTCAAGAATGAAAGCCTTTGGTTACACAGTTGAAACTATGCAGTTTATGCTTTTACCATTAGTGAAAGAACTAAGAGACCCTTTAGGATCAATGGGTAATGACGCAGCATTAGCTTGTTTATCTGATAAACCGAGACTCATTTTTGATTACTTCAAACAACTATTTGCGCAAGTAACAAACCCAGCGATAGATTCCATAAGAGAAGAAGTGATTATGTCTCTAGAATGTCTAATTGGGCCTGAAGGAAACCTTCTTTCATGTGTTCCTGAAAATGCTCATCGATTAAAACTTAAGAATCCAATAATTTCTGATAGTGAGCTAACCAGTATAGAAAGTCTAAAAACTCACGGATGGAAAACTAGAACTATAGATATTACTTATAAAAAAGAGAATGGTAATAAAGAAAAAATGCTTTCAGCTTTGGATAGAATTTGTAAAGAATCAGAAGAAGCTATCAATCAAGGGTATTCGTTTATTGTTTTATCGGATAGAAAATTAGGCCCTGAGAGAATTGCACTTAGTTCTTTGTTGGCATGCTCTACAGTTCATCACCATTTAATCAATGAAGAAAAGAGAACTAGAATTGGCATTATTATAGAAACAGGAGAAGCTAGGGAAGTTCACCATCATTGCTTGTTAATTGGTTATGGAGCTGATGCTATCAACCCGTACATGGCATTTGAATCTTTATGGCAAGCCAGACAAGATGGTCTCTTGGATAAGATTTCATTTTATGAAATGGTTAATGCCTATAAGAAGGGTGTTGCTAAAGGTATCCTTAAGGTTATGGCTAAAATGGGTATTTCTACTCTGCAATCTTATAAAGGAGCCCAAATATTTGAGGCTGTTGGACTAGCTGATGAAATCATTAAAAAATGTTTTCCTGGGACGGCAAGTCGCGTTCAAGGTGTTAATTTCGATATCCTAGTCAATGAAATGGAAAGAAGACATGAACTAGGTTTTCCTTTGAATAATTCAAAGAATATTGAAGTTCTTCCTAACCCAGGAGACTTTCATTGGAGACAAGGTGGAGATTCACATATGTGGGACCCAGAATCTATTTCTGATCTGCAGCAAGCAGCAAGAAGTAATGATGAAGATTCGTATTGGAAGTTCTCGAATTACGCAAACCAACAGACAACCAAAGATAGTACTTTAAGAGGATTATTAAAATTTAAGTATGCTAAGAAAGCTTTGGATTTGAGTAAAGTGGAATCTGAAAAAGAAATCGTTAAACGTTTTGCTACTGGAGCTATGAGTTTGGGTTCGATATCTACAGAAGCTCATGAATCTCTTGCTATAGCAATGAATAAATTAGGTGGCAAATCAAATACCGGTGAAGGTGGAGAGGACCCTATTAGGTACAAACCCCAAAAAGATGGTCTTTCTAAGCGTTCTGCTATTAAACAAGTAGCCTCAGGAAGGTTTGGGGTAACTATGTGGTACTTAACTAATTCAGATGAACTTCAAATAAAGATTGCTCAAGGAGCAAAACCTGGTGAAGGAGGTGAATTACCCGGAAGAAAGGTTGATGATTACATAGCTAAGATTAGACACTCAACTCCCGGGGTAGGATTAATCAGTCCTCCTCCTCATCATGACATTTACTCAATTGAAGATATTGCACAACTCATACACGATCTGAAAAATGCTAATAGAAAAGCAAGGATAAGTGTAAAGCTAGTTTCTGAAATAGGAGTTGGAACCATAGCTGCGGGTGTTGTCAAAGCTAAAACAGACCATCTAGTTATAGCTGGTCACGATGGAGGAACAGGAGCTTCCCCTTTAACATCTATTAAACATGCTGGACTACCATGGGAATTAGGGATAGCTGAGACTCATCAAACTCTAGTAATGAATAACTTACGTTCCCGAGTCGTACTACAAACTGATGGTCAAATTAAAACTGGGAGAGACGTTGCTATAGCAGCATTACTGGGTGCTGAAGAGTTTGGTTTTGCCACTGCGCCTTTAGTAACTCTTGGGTGCATAATGATGAGGAAATGCCATTTGAATACCTGCCCCGTAGGAATTGCTACTCAAGATAAAGAGTTGAGGAAAAAATTTAAAGGAGAACCAGAACATGTGATCAATTACCTTTTTATGGTAGCTAAAGAATTAAGAATGATCATGGCCAAGCTTGGATTTGTAACCGTAAATGAAATGATAGGTAGAGTAGATTATTTAGAAGTTGATGATGCTATTAATCACTGGAAAAGAGATGGCCTAGATTTTTCTAGTATTCTTCATCCTGCAGAAATAATCTTTGATAATACTGAGGTCTACCACACTCAAAACCAAGACCATGGTTTAAATGAAGCCTTAGACTTTGAATTAATTAAACAAAGTAAAGAAGCTATTAATAAAGGAGAAAAGGTAAACATTGAGCTTCCAATAAAAAATACTAATAGAGTTGTAGGTACTATTTTATCTAATGAGGTTTCAAAGGTATGGGAGGATAAAGGACTACCTGAGGACACAATAAATATTAAATTAACTGGCTCTGCTGGCCAGAGTTTAGCTTCTTGGCTGACTAAAGGTATAACAATTACATTAGAAGGTGATGCAAATGATTATGTTGGAAAAGGTTTATCTGGAGGTAAATTGATTATCTATCCTCCAAAAGAAAGTCCCTTCAGATCAGAAGAAAATATCTTAATAGGTAATGTAGCCTTATATGGAGCCACTGGTGGAGAAGCCTACTTTCGAGGAATTGCAGCTGAAAGATTCTGTGTAAGGAATAGCGGGGCTAAAGTTGTAATTGAAGGCATTGGTGACCATGGTTGTGAATACATGACTGGTGGTAGAGCAGTAATTCTAGGTCCAACCGGTAGAAACTTTGGGGCAGGTATGAGCGGAGGTATAGCTTATGTTTACGACCCACAAAATAACTTTAAAGAACTATGTAATTTAGATACTTTTGAATTGGAAAATTTAGAAATCAAGGAGGATATACAAGAATTAAAACTTCTTATAGAGAACCATTCAAAATACACGAAATCTGAAGTAGCTAAGAAAATTTTATCTAATTGGAAGGAAGAAATAATCCTATTTAAGAAAGTTATGCCCACTGATTATAAAAGAGTACTTCAAGAAACAGATAAGAAGGAAAAAAAGGCTGGATAGATGGGTAAAGTAACTGGATTTAAGGAGTTTAAGAGGGTGGTTGAACCTTATAGACCCTCTAAGGAAAGAATCTTAGATTTTAAGGAAATCTATACTAATCATGATGAAAGTAGTCTAAACACTCAGGCTTCAAGGTGCATGGATTGTGGGGTTCCTTTCTGTCAGTCGAATGAAGGTTGTCCGGTTTACAACTTAATTCCAGAGTGGAATGATCTTGTTTATCAAAATAGGTGGGAAGAAGCCTTTGAAAGGCTAATGAAAACTAATAACTTCCCTGAAATTACTGGGAGAGTGTGTCCAGCAGTATGTGAAGGAGCTTGTGTATTAGGTATTACAGAAACACCGGTTGCTATAAAAAACCTAGAGTGTGCTATTTCAGATAAAGGCCTAGAGAATGGTTGGTTTAAAGCTGAGCCCCCTGAAAATAGAACGGGGAAAAAAGTTGCGATTGTGGGTTCTGGGCCAGCTGGATTATCAGCTGCTCAAGAATTAAATTACTCTGGCCATAAGATTAGCGTCTATGAAAGAGATGATCGTATAGGTGGCCTAATGATGTATGGAATTCCTAATATGAAACTTGAGAAATCAATCTTAGAAATGAGAATTGATTTAATGAAACAAGAAGGAATTAATTTTTTTCCAAATACAGATGTTGGAAGAAATAAAAGTAACTCTATTAGTTTAAAAAAGCTTTCAGAAGAGAATGATGTGGTTTTGCTAGCTACAGGGGCAACTAGACCAAGAGATCTGTCTATACCTAATCGAGAAGCAAATGGAATTCACTTTGCTATGGATTTTCTAAGAGCCAATACTAAGAGCCTATTAGATAGCAATCATGAAGATCAAAAATATATAAACGCAAAAGATAAAGATGTCATAGTCATAGGAGGTGGTGATACAGGAACTGATTGCATAGGGACGTCCCTGCGTCATGGATGCAAATCTTTAACTAATTTTGAAATTCTTGCACAACCGCCCACTGAAAGAGCGGAGAATAACCCTTGGCCCTTATTCCCTAGAACTTACAAAGTTGACTATGGTCATGAAGAATCAGCAAAATTATTTGGGAAAGACCCAAGAGTCTTTTCCATTTCAGGCAAAGAATTCCTCAAGGATAACCAAGGCAATTTAACTGGTATCTTAACTACTGAAGTTGACAGTAATTTTAAAGAAGTATCTGGGACTGAGAAAGAGTGGAAAGCTGATTTAATACTTCTTGCTATGGGATTCTTGGGCCCTGAAGACTATGTTGTAGAAAGCTTAAAAGTAGACCTTGATGAAAGGAGCAACTATAAAGCTGAGCATAATATCCACGTAACCAGCAATCCAAAAATATTTGCTGCTGGGGATTGCAGAAGAGGACAATCTTTAGTGGTTTGGGCTATTAATGAAGGAAGAGCAGCTGCGAAAGAAATTAATATTTATCTTTCAGGCTAACCTTTTACCACCCTCATTAAACCTTCTTGAACTGCAGAAGCAATCAACTTGCCATCCCTGGTATAGACGCTACCTCTGTTAAAACCTCTTGCATTGCTAGCACTTGGACTGTCAGTTGAATAAAGCATCCACTCATCTGCTCTAAAGGGCCTATGAAACCACATACCATGATCTAAACTTGCGCTTTGCACATTCCCCTTAGCAAAACTAAGTCTATGTGGATTTAAAGAAGTACTTAATAAACCCATGTCGGAGGCATAAGCCAATATTGCTTGATGGCAAATTTCATCGTCAGGTAGCTTCGCAACTGCTTTCATCCAAACATGCTTATAAGGGGCTTGTTTTTTAGGTTCTTCAAACATACCTTCACCAGGTAAGTTTCTAATCTCTATAGGTCTTTCTCTAGTAAAAAACTCTCTAAACCTTTCCGGAACCTTATCTATCATTTGTTTTCTCTGCTCAAGATCACTCATACATTTTTCGGGTCCTGGAATATCTGGCATATCAATTTGATGTGTAGGACCACTTTCTTTTTTATGGAACGAGGAACTCATGTTAAATATGGGTTCCCCTTTTTGAATCGCAACCACCCTTCTTGTAGTAAAAGACCCCCCATCTCTTATCTTATCTACGTCATAAACAATGGGATGTTTCATATCTCCTGGTCTTAGAAAGTAGGCATGCAAAGAATGTACAGAACGTTTTTTATCTACTGTTCTAGCTGCTGCTGTTAAAGCTTGGCCTAAAACTTGCCCTCCAAAAACTCTAGGGCCTCCTATATTTTCACTCTGTCCTCTGAACAAATTATCTTCTAACTGCTCTAAATCTAGAAGTTTTATGAGTTTGTCTAAAGCTTTTCTTTTCATTCTTTATTTAAATTTTCTCTCTTCCCACCAAGGGTAAAACTCTGGCATATCTTTAGAAACCTTATTAGGGAACTCGGGTGATCTCTTCTCAAGGAAAGATTCAACCCCCTCTTTAGCATCCTCTCCTTTACCCATTTCATAAATAGCCCTCGAATCTATCTTATGAGCTTCCATTGGGTGATCTGCACCCAACAATTTCCATAACATCTGTCTGGTCATAGCAACAGAAACTGCTGCTGTATTCTCGACTATTTCTTGGGCAATTTTATTAGCTTCATCTAGAAGTCCATCAGCTGGATGTACTGATCTCACTAAACCACCTTCTTTCGCTTCTTCGGCAGAAAATACCCTGCCAGAAAATGTCCACTCCAAAGCTTTATTAATTCCTACTATTCTAGGTAAAAACCAGCTAGATGCAGCCTCAGGAACCAACCCCCTTCGTGCAAACACAAAACCAAATTTAGCTTCTTCACTAGCTAATCTTATATCCATAGGTAAAGTCATCGTAACCCCCACACCTACAGCAGGACCGTTAAAAGCAGCAATAATAGGTTTAGGACAATTAAATATAGCCAAAGTTGTTCTTCCTCCACCATCTCGCATCCACTCTGGGTCATCTTTTATTCCTTCAGTTTCCCCTTTATTATTTCTAACTTCCCTATTGAAAGTATTTCCTCCAGCTCCTAGGTCAGCACCTGCACAAAATCCTCTACCAGCCCCCGTAACGATAATAACCCTTATATCATCATCCTTTCCTGCTTTATCAAAAGCTTCGATTAAATCAGCCTGCATTTGACCCGTGTAAGCATTAAGCCGATCTGGTCTATTTAAAGTAATAGTTAAAACCTTATTTTTTACTTCATAAAGAATGCATTCAAATTTCATAAAATTTCCTCATAAATTTCTGTATATATTATGATCTACTTCATAAGCAGGACTTGTTTTTCCTGATTTTCCAACTTCTTCTGCGGGTACTCCTGCAACTGTTGTTGATTCCTTTACATCAGATAAAACGACACTGCCTGCAGCAACCTTGGCATTTTTACCTATTTCTACATTGCCCAAAATAGTTACTGCCGCACTTAAAAGAACTCCTTCTCTAACTTTAGGGTGCCTGTCTCCTGATTCCTTGCCGGTTCCACCCAAGGTAACTCCTTGAAAAATTGACACGTTGTCTTCAACCACACTTGTCTCCCCTATAACCACTCCTGTACCGTGATCAATCATGACACCTTTACCAATTTTTGCAGCTGGGTGAATATCAACTCCGTAGACTTCTGAACATCTGCTTTGCATAAATAAAGCTAAAGTATGCCTATCATTTTCCCATAACCAATTTGAAACCTTATGAGCTTGCAGGGATTTAAAGCCTTTATAGAATAAAAGAGGAGCTGAGACATACTTGCAAGCTGGATCTCTTTCTTTTGTGGCTACTAAGTCAAAAGCTATGTCCCTGATCATTTCTTCTTTAGAGTTAACAGCTTCTTTTATAACGCTTCTTAGCATCATGGGTTGAACTGATACATTTGAAAGATCATTAGCTAATTGATTTGCCAAAGTAGAAGAAAAGGAGTCATGCTCCAAAACCATAGTATGAAAAAAACTTGCTAAAACTGGTTCCGCTTCAGCTCTTTTCTTAGTTTCTTCTCTTATTGATTGCCAAACTTCATTAGCGTCCATTAAATTTTCCTTACTTAATTAGAAAAGGAGCCTAATTGTACTCTAGAGAGGGTTCTTGCTGAAATGAAACAAATAAGGATAATAGGCTCCCCTTTTAAAAATATTATAAGAAATGAGTAATGAAATTACCGATCAATCGGATGTAATGCCCGATATAGAACTGGATGTTCGTCAAACTTTTGATTTAGATATTGATCTAAAAGTACCTGGATTTAGTAATGCCAATGAGTATGTTCCAACCATTGATGAGGCTTACAAATTTGATGAACAGACTACACTCGCAATTCTAGCTGGATTTGCTCATAACAGAAGAGTAATGATTCAGGGCTATCATGGTTCTGGAAAATCAACTCACATAGAACAAGTAGCTGCAAGATTAAACTGGCCTTGTGTTCGAGTGAATCTGGATAGTCACATCAGCAGAATTGATTTACTTGGAAAGGACGCAATTGTTCTTAAAGAGGGTAAACAAATTACTGAATTTAAAGAAGGCATCTTGCCATGGGCACTACAAACTCCTACTGCTCTAGTTTTTGATGAATATGATGCCGGAAGACCAGATGTGATGTTCGTTATACAAAGAGTTCTTGAAGTTGAAGGTAAGTTAACTTTACTAGATCAAAATAAAGTTATTACTCCCCACCCCTCTTTTAGACTTTTTTCAACTGCCAATACGGTTGGTTTAGGTGATACAACTGGCCTTTATCATGGAACTCAACAAATAAACCAAGGTCAGATGGATAGATGGCATGTTGTGTCCACATTGAACTACCTTGAGCCAGATCTAGAACTAAGTGTTGTTTTAGCAAAAGTTCCAAGTTTCGATACCAAACAAGGCAGAGAAGAAGTAATTAATATGATTTCTACTGGAAACTTAACTAGACAAGGCTTTGCTAGCGGCGATATCAGTACACTCATGTCTCCAAGAACTATAATTAGTTGGGCTGAAAACACTGCTATTTTTAATGATAGAAATAAAGCTTTTGAGGTAACCTTCCTTAACAAATGTGATGAAACTGAGAGATCTATTATTGCTGAGTATTATCAAAGGTGTTTTAACGAAGATTTAGAGGATTCTGCTTCTGAATCTTTAGATGAGGAATAATGTAAATTCCACATGTCTTCTGAATCATCTTCAAACGAAAATCTTAAAGAAGCAGTTTCAGCAGCTACAAGAGCTTTAGCACAAGATCCAGAGCTTGAAATAATTTTTGGAGGAATTTCTACTTCAGGATCAAAACTAGTGCTCTCCAATCCGCCTTCAAAAAGATCTGAGCTAGCTTCTTTTAGAGGCAGAGCTGATGCTTTGGCATGCTCTAAAAGATTTAGTAGTAAAGAAGTTTCAGTTGATACGGGTTCAGCGAAGTTAAATTTACTTCTTTCAAAATTAGAAGATATCAGAGTGGAAATTTTAGGTTCTAAAAAATACGACGGTGTAGCAAATAATTTAAACGCAAGATTCGAAGATAAGTGTAAAGCATTTGCAGCTATTGAAGAAAAAGATGATCTACTTGAACCAGCCTTAGAGTCTTGGCTTAGGCAAATCCTTTTAAAAGATAAATTATCTAAATCTCAAGTAAACGTCCTTAAGCCATGGAAGCACCTATTAAACGATAAAGGGTCCTCGTTTAAAAAGGAACTCCTTGAGGCTTTAGAAGACCAAGTACAATTTGCAGAAACGTCTAGAAAACTTCTTCATGCACTTGAGATTGATAAATCTGATCCTAATGAAGAACAGGATCAAGAATCCTCTGATTCAGAAGACTCAGATAGTGAAGAGAATAATTCACAAAATACTGAAGAAGAAATGGAATTAGATAATGAAATGTCTCAAGAAATGGAATCGCCAGAAATGATGGAAGAGGATATGGAAATTGGAGATATTGATGAAGATGCTATTGTGGATGAAAACCAAGAAGTTATTTCGAATGATTCCTGGTTGGAAAGGCTTGTAGAGCAGACCTTAAATTTTGAATACAAAGTTTTTTCTAGAGAATATGATGAAGAAATCTTGGCTGAAGAAATGTGCAGTTCAGAGGAATTGCAAAGACTTAGAAGGCACCTGGATCAATTAATGGGACCTAGTAAATCAACAATTTCTAAATTAGCACATAGATTACAAAGATTCTTAATGGCTCAGCAAAACAGATCTTGGGAGTTTAACAAAGAGGAGGGACTACTTGATTCCTCTAAGTTGCATAAAATTATCTTAGATCCAATTACACCTTTAAGCTATAAGGTAGAAAAAGAGACCGACTTTAGAGATACCGTAGTATCTATACTGGTTGATAGCTCAGGGTCTATGAGGGGCAGGTCAATGACAGTTGCTGCTATTTGTGCTGACATTATCAGTACTACTTTAGAAAGATGTAACGTCAAAACAGAAGTTTTAGGTTTTACAACTAAACAATGGAAAGGTGGAGAAAGTAGAAAAAGATGGGTTGAAGATGGAAAGCCTGAAAACCCAGGAAGATTAAATGACATAAGACATATTATTTTTAAGTCAGCTGATACTTCTTGGAGAAGAGGTCAAAAGAACTTTGGTTTAATGCTGAGAGAAGGGTTGTTAAAGGAGAATGTAGATGGTGAAGCATTGATATGGGCTCATGATAGGCTTGTCAGAAGACAAGAACAAAGAAAAATTCTTATGGTGATTTCTGATGGGGCTCCAGTTGATGACAGCACTCTTTCTACCAACCCAAATAACTACCTAGATTTACATTTAAGACAAGTTATACATTCAATAGAGACTAAATCTCCTATTAATCTTATTGCTATTGGAATAGGTCATGATGTTACTAGGTATTATCAAAAAGCAGTAACAATACACAGAGCTGAAGAATTAGGTGGTGCGATGTTAGATCAACTAACAGAGTTGTTTAAAATCGAGTAAAATTGACACAAAATTAGGAAAAGAATAGGGTTAAACATATGAAACTAAAGTATCTTGATGAATGTCCAAAAGGTCTACGTTACTTTGATGATGATGATCTAGAGAGCAAACTTAAAGCTGAGCATATAGAAGACATTGTAGAAATCTTTAAGACCCCTTTAACTGGTAGCTATAATTGGGACTATACAGAAGCAGATAACAGACTAAAAAAGCTTTATGCCTTAGGAAAAAAGCTAAATTGGAATGCCACACTTGATCTGGATTGGAGTAGAGACCCTTATCCACTTACTGAATGGGCTTCAGATCCTGAGTTCCAAGCTTTTAAAGGCTTTGAACCCTACGAAAAATTATCAGAAGAAGAAAAGATTGAATGCTCTTGGCACGTTTTGGCCAGCGGTCTAAGTAATATTGTTCATGGAGAACAAGGAGCGCTGCTGGTAGCCTCTCAATTAGCTACTTGTGCCCCAACCTATAATGCTAAGCTTTATGCTGCTTCTCAGACATTTGATGAAGCTCGTCATGTAGAGGTTTACAACAAATACTTACAAGAAAGAATAGGCTGGAATTACCCGATTATGCCAGGCCTAAAACTCTTGCTAGACAGAATTCTCACTGATCCTAGATGGGATCTTAAATTTATTGGTATGCAAATTATTATTGAAGGTCTAGCACTAGCGGCTTTTGAAAGACAAAGGGCTACTGTTATGGACCCTCTTCTTAAAGATATTTTCTATTTAGTTATAAGGGATGAAGCTAGGCACGTTACCTTTGGGGTTAACTATTTAGAAGAATTTGTTGGAACTCTGTCGGAAGAAGAACGAAATGACAGAGCTCAGTTTGCTTACGAGGCTTGTGTTGTAATGAGAAGTAGATTTGGTTCTACAAATGTAATTAATCACTATGGGTGGGATGCAGAAGCTGCTGCTCAAGCTCAAATAGGTTCGGAGGCAGGCAGGTTATTTAATAACCTACTTTTCTCTAAAATTATGCCAAACCTAAAAAAGATTGGCCTACTGAACGATGAAGTCTCAGAAAAGTATGATGAAATGGGTATACTTGAGTTTAAAGACCTAGATGATGCTACAGTCACGGACTGGGACGAGATGACGAGACCACTTGAATACGCCTACAAAACTGCTTAAAAGTTAAGGAAAATAATTATGAAAATAAAATTAGTAGATACTCAGCCCGTAGACCCAAGAGAATTTGATTTACCGGAAGATTTTTCTCCTAAAAATATAGAGGATATAGCTGAAATTTTTCAAACTCCTATGACTGGTCACTATAACTGGGACTACACAGATGCTGACACCAGGATTAAAAAACTTTATGAATTGGGGAAAGAGCTCAACTGGGATGGCTCCATAGATCTAGATTGGTCTAAAGGAATAAGCAAAGATGAATATCCTATAAAAGCTGAAATGCTTGCTAGGCTTGAAGGCCCTCTTTCAATGTTAGATGAAAAAGATAGACTGGAATATATGCGTCATGATCAGGCATGGGCACTTAGTCAATTCCTGCATGGCGAACAAGGAGCCCTCTTAGTTGCTTCACAGCTAGTATCTTGTGCTCCTACTTACCAAGCAAAACTCTACGCCGCTTCACAAACTTTTGATGAAGCCAGACATGTTGAAGTTTTTGCTAGGTATTTGCAAAGAATTCATGGCTTGGAATATCCTTGTAACAAGAACCTCAAGGCCTTATTAGATAAAACTCTTACTGATCCCCGTTGGGACCTTAAGTTTATTGGAATGCAAATAGTGATTGAAGGCCTTGCTTTAGCAGCCTTTCAAACTACTAAAGAAACTTCCAATTGCCCCCTGCTCAGACAACTAGTTCATTACGTGATTAGAGATGAGGCAAGGCATGTAACTTTTGGAATTAATTACTTAACAGAGTTCTTACAGACTCTTACAGAAGAAGAGCTTGAAGATAGAGCCCAATTTGCTTACGAAGCCTGCGTTGTTATGCGAAACAGAATAATTAATACAGAGCTTCCAGCAAAGTGGTTTGGAATTTCAGAAGAAGAAATACTTGAAACAGTATTAAATAATGAAACCCAAGATATTTTCAATAACCTTCTGTTTAACCGCGTTATGCCCAACCTTAAAAAGATAGGTCTATTAACTGATAAGGTTCTTCCTCTTTATGAAAAACTAGGTTTACTAGGTTTTGCAGATGCAGATAGCGATTTTGAAGTGGACTGGGCAGTGATGAATAAGCCACTTGAAAGTTCAAAGGAAATTGATAAACAATCTGACCAAGAACTAAAGGCTTCTCAAAAAATAATGGAAGAAGCTACAGCGTCACTAGTTCATTAGAACTTCACATCCAGAGCCTTCAATAAGCTGAAGAACCTTGGCTTTTTGATCTTGTTCTAGTTTTTCAAATTCCTTTCTAATCCAGGCGAGACATCTTGCTTGGTACACAAATGGCATTTGTTTCCATAACTTACCGTCAATCTCAGCTTCCCATTCTTTTTTTCCTTCGGATACTGCCTCAGCATTCGCTATTAAAAAGGGTGCATACGTTCTTCCTACTTCTTTAAGAATAGAAGTTAAGGAATCTGGTATATCTTCCTTCTTCATCCAGTCTTCTTCTTCTGCTTTTAATCCACTTAAATCTTCAACATTGTCACACCAAGCAAAAACCCTAGGAGCAACTTCTAAAGTTAAATCTCTGCAAGTCGGATCTGTTTGGGCCAATTGGGTCAATTGTCCAAAAATACCAAAATCGGAAGATCCTGGTCGATCACCTAGCAAAAAACGCCTGCCTATTAAATGTTCAGATAGTAGTTCAATGAATTTCTTATAGCTTTCTTCGATAAAGTCTCCAGTTGTTTCATTTGAACCTACATAACGTAATCTATCTATCTGCCTTTCACTTATGTGTTTGGATAAAGGCTTAATTTCTTCATCACTTAAGTGATTCATAGTCCATCTTGGTAAAACTGATCCAGCAAAATCTACATTTTTTTGGTGAGCCCACCTGAAATGAAACATAGCTTTAGTTAGCCACTCATCTGCATAATCCTCTATTAAATAATCTATGAAGGCCATGATTGGATCTGTGGGGATAACAGATCTACCTAAGTGCTTAGATTCTAAAAATCTAATAATGGGAGTGGAGTCTACTTTGGCTTCATCATAATTACCATTTTCTCCAGGTAAAACTATTACTGGTAATAAGTTAACTGGTACAGGAGGAGTATTAAAATCCTCCTTACTATTCCTGTTAGCCCAAGTAAAAGGAATTCTTCTATATCTAAGAACTGATCTTAATTTCCTGCTATAAGGAGAACCAGGTGCACCTAAAATCTTGTAAGGTAAAGTCATATTTATATTCCTTGTTTTTTATACCTTTAATTTATCACTTTCTTTAATTCTGTGGTTAAAATCTGCTTATGTTAAGTATCTTTAAGAATTCTGAGAAGTATTCAAGCAGAATAGCATTGAAAGATGATAATGGTTCTTACACATACAATGATCTAAACACAGCTTCTCATAACGTAGCTTCAGCTTTGTTGGCAGGCGAATCTGACCTGAAGGAAAAAAGGATTGGATTTCTCATACCTCCAAGTTTTGAATATATATCTACTCTATGGGGGATTTGGAAAGCAGGGGGAGTAGGAATTCCTCTTAGTCTCTCTGCAACTGAATCAGAACTCTTACATTACTTAGAGGACTCTAAAGTTAGTATTTTAATTTCAGATAAGGATGGTTCAAATAAATTAAAAAAATTATCTTTAGACCTACAGATACCTCTAGTGACTTCAGATAACTTACTAGGTAAAGAGGATGTTGAACTACCTAAAATCGGAGAAGAAAGAAGGGCCATGATTCTTTACACCAGCGGTACCACTAACAAACCTAAGGGAGTGGTCTCTACTCATGGCAATATAGGTGCTCAAATAAGTTCATTAATTAAAGCTTGGGAATGGAATGAAAACGATCACATTCCTCTTTTTTTACCCCTACATCACATACACGGAATCATTAATTCTCTTTCTTGCCCTCTCTTTATTGGTGCAAAGATAGATATCCTAGGAGCTTTTGAAGTAGAGAAAGTTGTAAAAGCTTTATGTGAGAATGATTACACTGTCTTCACTGCGGTTCCAACAATATATTTCTCTTTAATTAATAAGTTAGAGGGTATGGATGAAAAGGAACTAGGTCTTACAAAAGAAAAGTTTAAAGCTATGAGGTTAATGATGTCAGGTTCTGCTGCACTGGCTCCGGAGATACACAAAAAATGGAGTAATCTTACTGAGCAATCCTTGTTAGAGAGGTATGGGATGACAGAAATCGGTATGGCTTTATCTAACCCATTAAATGGAGAAAAACGTCCTGGGTCAGTAGGTCAAGCCCTTCCAGAAGTAGAAGTATGTCTCATGGAAGATAAGAGGGTTATAACTGAAGAGAATATACCTGGGGAAATAATGATAAAAGGACCCCAGGTTTTTTTAGAGTATTGGAATCAAGAAAGAACGACAGAAGACTCATTCTTTGAAGGATGGTTTAAGACTGGGGATATCGCTGAGCTGGTAGATGGCTATTACAAGATATTAGGACGAGATTCTGTTGATATTATCAAATCAGGAGGATACAAAATATCTGCATTAGAAATTGAAGACGTATTGCTTAGACACCCCGCCATTAAGGAATGTGCTGCAGTAGGTATAGCTGATCAAAAGTGGGGGGAAATAGTAGCTGTGGCTTTATGTTCTAGTGAGAATTTAACACTAGAAGCAATTCAATCTTGGTCTTTAGATTTTCTTTCAGATTATAAAATACCTAGAAATCTAAAAATCCTTGAAGAACTCCCTAAAAATGCTATGGGAAAAGTGGTTAAACCCGACATTAAGAAACTATTCTGAAATAGCAGTTAAATAAGAATTCAAGTTAATCACTATTTAAAAAGTCATAAATTCCCAGCTGGTTTCAAAGAATGGTTGGAGTTCATCGCTTGAAATGTGCCCTTGATCTTTTGAAAGACCAATTCTGCTCTTAAGATATCCGTTTCTTAGAGGGGTACTGTAAATAAACTCCATATCAACCTGTCTTCCTGATGCTCTCATTGAAGTTGTAAATTCGTTAAAAAGAATTTCTTTTTTAACCGTTCTTCTATAAGGCAAAGAAAAATTAATTTCTCCGCTTTCAAGTTTTAACGGCTGAGATATGCTGAAACCAAAAGAATCTGTATCCCCAAAAAGACCGGTCTTATAAAAAGTTAGGTTAAATGAAGAAGAGGTCAATGTACTAATATCCTTTACCATACCTACCTGATCTAAATTAGGTTTAGACATTCCGTAAAAATAAGAGCCCATAAGTCTAAAGTTTGAGAAAATAAATGAAGAATTTAATCCTGAAAAATACGTCAGTGTGTCATCTAACCTTCCGTAGGCTCCTTTAAAAGAACTTCCTAACATAGCTGAAGATTCAGATAGAACCCCTGATTGAAATGATAATTCTTGTTTATTTAGTAAAGTTTGGTACTCAAAAACTAAACCTGAACTCTTTTTGTTATGATTTGGAAAATATACTAAGTCAGGATGTTTTCCTGAGAAAAAGGCTCCTGAAATTGATGATCTGTTGGTAAGAGATCTTCCAGCTCCAAGGAATGAACCTTCTTTAGCAAAGTTTAAGAAAGGGGATGCATTTTCTTCATTCCCAAAGAATTGGTTGAGAAGTTTTCTGTCCTGGTCAAATCCAAGGAAAATGGAGGGATTAATTCCTTGGCCCAGAAAGTAAAAGCTTTCGTTGCTCAAATACTTTTTAAAGGCAAAGTAGTTTACTTTCTCTTTTTCCTTAGCCCAAAGTGACGGGGCTAGTTCATATTCACCATAATTAAGCTGATTTAAGCCAAGAGTTAGGAATGCATTGTCAGCTAATTCTCTGTTTACTTGCTGAACTTTTAAAGATGGATTAGTGTAGTGATAACTTAAGGACTCCAAAGAAGGCAAAGCATTTATAGATGTGGTCTTTAAATTTCTATAAAAGGGTGCTCCCAATTCATCCAAAATAATGAAGTTCTTATTCAAACTTCCTGACAAACCATCACCAACAAGACTACCGACAAAACCTACAGAAGTGGAAGAAGTAGGAAACACCATAGTAGTTAAAGAGTTAATAGTAGCAATAGACGTTTGCCCTACCGGCATGGTTGCCGCATCTAGATCCATCAGCCCTTGACCATAAATATGAGAATCAGCATATCTGCCTGATTTGTCTGCTGTTTGAAAAAGTCTATCCAGAATTTCTGTGTTACCTAATTGACCATCAAAATGCTGAGAGAGAAGAGCTAAACCTCCAGCAACATGTGGAGCTGCAAAAGAGGTTCCTCCTGCAACTGCATAACATGAATTAGTTTGGACACAGTTGTCAGTAGATTCATAAATACCTGGATCAGCTGTAGAAGTGGGATAGGCTACAGTAATTCCGCCCCCTGGAGCTGCAATACAAAAATCTTCAGAAACTCCACATCTATTTGAAAAATCAGAAATAAATCCATTTTCATCAACTGCAGCAACAGCAACTACGTTTCCTTGAAGCTCAGAAATAAAATATGCCATTCCTGACATGACTTCCGGACTTGAAAAATCTGCACCTTGATCTGCATAAGAACCAGCATTTCCAGCTGACCAGACAAATATAGTTTTATCATAGTCAGGAACTCCCTCTTGAGCCATAGCAGCGATTGTCTTTGGGAAAGCATTCCTTACTTGTACCTCTGTATAATCATTAATATTTCCTGAAAAACCATAACTATTATTAATAACATCCACATCATTAGATTTAAAGACTTCAAAAAGTTGATCAAAGAAATTGTCTATTCCAGAATAGTCTGGTGCGCTATCACCCGATGAATCACCCAAATCTATTGGGTCATAGTTTTCATCTGGTTCTGCTAACTGTATAGCAATGAAGAATACCTCGGCGTCAAAAGCAACTCCGTGAGAATAATCGTAAGTTTGACCATTTCTTCTTCCTGCAGCAATTCCAGCAACCATAGTCCCATGTCTTTTTTGCCTTGTATTTGGTGTGTAATTTGAATAATTTAGTTGACTCCCAGAAGCTAGTTTAAAAAAACCTATTTCTTCGTGAGTTGTATCTAGGCCTGAATCAGTCACTCCTATAACAATACCCTCTCCAGTTGAGCCTCTTGCGTAAGCTGAAGAAGCTTTAACCATAGCTAAACCATATTGATCTTGATATTCAGAAAAACTCTCAAATTCTGTCTTTAACTCATCAAAAGATTGGGTATTTGAGTTTCCTGAGCTAGAAGAGCTGCTGGAACTAGAAGAGCCAGAAGAACTGGAAGAAGAACCTGAAGAAGACCCCATTGGAGGGATTGGAGACGAGGATCCACCACCTCCTCCACCTCCACAAGCAGCGAGTATAAAAATTAAAAAAAATAAACTGTATCGCTTTGTTAATTTAATAAAAATTTTACACCTCCAATAACTATATTATCTTCTTGTAAGAGTCCTTTATCTTTGGCCTTCTTTAAGACTTTATGCTGATCCTTAACATTTATTTCAAAGGATTGAATTCCTTCTCCTCTTCCATCTTTATCTTCTACAAAAACAACCCTAGTTTCCTCTAATATAATCTGGAATTCATTATCTTTAAAGACTGCCTGTAATCCCAGAGCTGTTTCCCAACTTTTCATCATAGATTCAGGGTCTTTAGACTGTATGTGTACCCCATTTAAATAGTTACTTGTCTCTGTTCTTACATTTTCTTCCCAGGTTGGGCTTGCCCATAACCATGCTTCTGAAGGTTCCATTGAATCTATTGATAAAATTGCCCCTCCAACATCTCTAGGATGTAAATGTATGGCCTTTGCATGAATACCTTCTTCTTCTCTGTCAGCATTCCAAACTATACCTATACCCTCTGATTCAACCCTACTCTTCTCTCTTTCTAAATCATCAGTTTGAACTATAACCATATAACCACCATTTCCGTTGCGTCTTTCTAAATACCTCCCTGCTGTTGTCTTATCTTGCACAGGGCTAACAACTTCTAAAAAAGTATCCCCTACAGGTATTACGGCATTTTCTAAACCAAAATGGATGATGCCGGGATCATAGAATGCTACCTCTAAATCAAAAACATCACATAAATCTCTAACGACAGGTTCTCTTTCTTCAGAAACTAAAACTAATTGCCTAATTCTCATAAATTATTTTCTTATTAATTAATTAAAAGACTCATTTTATAATGATTCTTATACCTAAGGTTTAAATAAAGAACTATACTTAGGTTAATTCTTAAATTTTTATTAATTTATGCTTATTTCATTAGACTTTGGCATAACCATAACAGACACACTTTTAAAGGATGATGATGGGAAGATTACTCATCAAATGCTTCCTTCTACTAATAAAGTCTCTGAAGATCTAATTCTTTCTTTATTTAAAGATATAGATTTTGAAAATAAAGTAAGCTGTATAGGTTTAACAGGTGGTCACCACAAATTGATTGGTGACTCTATTAACAAAACTCCAGTAATTCATGTTAATGAAGTAGAAGCCATTGGTGAAGGGGGCCTGGCTTTAACTAAACTAGATCCTTCTAAACCCGCAATTATAGTAAGTTCAGGTTCTGGAACTGCCTGCATCTTGGCAAAAGATGGAATATTTACCCATTGTAGTGGAACTGGTGTTGGGGGAGGGACTGTTTTAGGTTTAAGTAAACTACTCTTAAATACTTCTGATCCAAAAGAAATTCAAGAGTTGGCTAACAAAGGTCTTGCCAAAGGTACTGATCTAATTTTAAAAGATGTAGTATCAGGCCCAATAGGCTTTCTGCCTTCTGATACCACTGCAGTAAATTTCGGTAAAGTAGCAAAATATAATACGAAAGCTTCAAGAGAAGATTTAGCTGCTGGTATTGTAAATTTAGTAGGTGAAACAATAGCGAGGATAGCTACTTCATTAGCTCAAGGTCTTGAAGTAAAAGATATTATTGTAGTTGGAAGAACTCCAACTTTTACATCTTTAAGAAAATCTTTAGAGGATGCTGCTAGATTAACTAATTTTACACCTCACTTCCCAGAAAATGCTGAATATGCTTCTGCTTTAGGAGCAATGTTAGTTGCCGAAAAAAACCCCGATAGTTAAAAAACTAACGGGGCTTTCTTAATAAAAGTCTGACAATGTCCTACTCTCACATGGTCGCAACCATACTACCATCGGCGCTAAGAGGTTTCACTTCTGAGTTCGGAAAGGTATCA